>JAKOTN010000060.1 GCA_029776255.1 Pseudomonadota bacterium | reverse complement strand
GCCTTGATCCAGCGAGGGGCGTTGCGTTGAACGGAGAGCGCTTCATGGTCGGTGGCGGAATCCCGGTAATGTTCGCGCCGCTTGATCGTGGGGCAGTGGCCCGGCAATCCTCGCCTTGACCATGGCGCGGGCAGACTTGCCGTGGAGATCGCTGACGACCACGCCAAGGCGAATGCCGCTGTCGGTCAAGACCTTATGCCGCCGGTTCGTCCCGGAGGCCCGTTGGCCGACCCGTTGCTGCCGTTGGCGGGCGATCCGCCGCAATTCGCTCGGTTTGGCGGGCGGCACAAACGAGCCGCGCGGCCGTCCCGCGCGTGCCAGCGTCGCCAGCCAGTGGGCGTCGCCGACATCCGTCTTGCGCCCAGGCACACTCTTGACGTGCCGGGCATTCACCACCTTCGCCCGAATGCCCACCGTTTCCAGCGCCGCATACGGGCTCTTCCAGTCGATGCCGGTGCTTTCCATCACGGCCGCATCGGGACGCGGCGAGGCCACCCGGATTGCCAGATCACGGCGATCCCGCTTGAATGCGCCGAATTGACGTTGCTCGATGCGCATGCTGCCGTCGGGTTCCTCGATCCCTGCGCAGGCCGTGATCCGCGCCTGATGGATGCCGAGACCGATCACGCGTTTGTACAGCGTTAGGCGGCACGAACCGCCTCGGAAACAGGTATTTCGCGCAGGTTGTAGGCGTTGGCGTAAGGACTCCACGACTTCGAGCGCGCCAGCGGCTGCGCACGCTTGAACCAAACAACCCAGCCTTCGGCGATGTCCGTTCGCGCTTGCAGGCTTGTCGCCGCGTGGGCGGTCAGGCCGGTCAGCTGCCGCAAGGCGTTTTGCGCGCGGCGGGTGCGCGCCGCCTCGTCCGCCGCCTCCGTGCTTTTGAGCCGCGCGATGACCGACGACACTTCTTTGATGACACGTTGCTCGATGCTCGGCTCGACGGCGCGAAATCAATCTCAAACGGGCGATGGCTTTCGACGCGGCGCTATCGGAACCGGTGTTGCTGCGCCTCTTCGCGGAGAAGCTCGGCGGCTGGCAGATGGTCCGCCGCGATGATCTCTCGCTCCTGGAGTGGGCGCGGCTGCACCACGAAGAACGCCGGCTGTCGGCGCGTAAAAAAGCGCTTGAAGCGGTGCTGTTGGCAAGGAGCCAGCTGTGAAAACCCACTACTCCTGCGCCGAACTGGCCACGTTGCAACTCTCTGGATTGCCGGCGACACCGCAAGGCTGGAAAAATTTAGTGCAGCGTGAATCCTGGCCGTATGCCGAAGAAAAATCACGGGGTCGCGGCGGTCTGAAGCGTCTTTATACGCCGTCGGAAGCGGTCCTGAAGCAAATCCGCCGGCAAGAAACCCTTGCCGCCCCTGCTGCTGGTGTGACGGCGCCACATACGGAACCGATGCCGCGCGGAAGCACTGAAATCGGACGTCTGGGTCATCCACTTCGCCAAGCGCGTGGTCGGTAAACGCCTTTCAGAAAAGGTACTGGTCGATACGTTTGGCCGAATCGCACCGCTGGTCGGGGAGTCGTTGAGTACGTTAGATGCGACGATCTGGTACTACGAAAAAATGGCGATGGCGACCAAGGATTGCCCCGAGCTTCGCCTCATTGCTTGGAACCTGCTGAAGGTCAAGCTGGAGGAGAAGCTGCGCGGGGAAGTGCTGATGAGCGATTTCAACTGGCAGTTGATCCTCGATGACCGGCACAAGCGGCGGTATGAGTCAGCGGGCCGAACCATCCTGCCGGATCGCTCCCTATTCGGGGAAACTGTACCGGGCACCACCACAGCCACGATACGTGAGTCCATTTGGACAGAGGGGCTGGAACTGGAAACGATGATCCGGCACGACACCACGTTGTCGTTGCCGCTGTTCAACCGGCTTAAGGAGGCCCTGGCTGAACAAGGATGGGAAGCGGCCAATGATCCGCACTTCACGGCCAGCCTCGATTTCGAGGAGGACATGATGATGACGCCAGCCATGAGTCATGGGGAGTTGGCTGAATGGGTGGCTCAGGTGGTTGGGGTAGCAGTCAAAGGGTTGAGAAGCAGCCGACACCACGATTAAGCCCGGGACCACAACATCCCTTTCTCAAAACCTGCCGCCAAAAGCTTCCCCGTTTCAGGCGGCAGCAATCCCTTTTTTCAAAGGCAACACATTGTCATCAGCGCGACCATCCTCTAAAGCCGACAGGAGTCGCGCCCACATTTCTAAGGCCTTCTTCCGCTCATCAAAATAGTCATGTCGGTTATAGATGCCTTCTACCCCCTTCAGCTTATGATTAAGACAACGTTCGGCGACAAACGGATCAACACCCAATGCAGCAAGATGGGTCCGTGCAGTCCGACGAAAGTCGTGGATAGTAAAGTTCGGCACATCCTTTAGTTTCGGTTTGATGTGCTTGGAAAGAGCGGCGTTAAGTGTGTTCAGGTCGATGTGCGGAATCATCCGATTTTGCATTTTGCGCGCGGGGAATACATAAGCACTGCCACCGGCCAACCGCTTCAATTCATGCAAGGTTTCCAATGCCAGCGGAGGTAAGGGAATATCAATTCCCACACTAGTTTTTGTTCGCTCCTCCGGCAAATGCCAAACCCCTTTCTCCAGGTCAAATTCGCGCCACGGCGCAGCAATCAACTCTTCTTTTCGTACCGCAAGCAGCAAGAGAAGACGCACCGCATAGTGGTTCTCAATGGAGAAAGCGCCTCCGGCTTTTTCTCTCATGGCTTGGAAAAGAGCAGCGATCTCCTCACGGCCCAGCCAACGGTCACGCGCTACCTCCTTGCCGCCAGCATCTGATGGGTCAAACGCCGCAGCGGGATTGTGCTCAAGGACATGTCGCTTGATCCCGAAGTCAAACATCCGTTTGCACCACCGGAGAACATCGTTTGCTATGGTCGGAGCCCCCCGCTTAATGATGATCTGAAGCATCTCGTCAATGTCACGGGGCCGTACATCTTCCGCTTTCTTCTTACCGAGGACCGGCTTGATATCGTTCTCGATCCTAGACCGCACGATGTTGGGGTGTTTCCATCGACCCAAGATGACTCGCTCGAAATACTCGTCGGCCAACTTCGCAACAGTCCAAGCGTTCTTTTCCGCCTCAATTTTAGCGATGGCCTCGCGCTTGCGGTCCTTCTTCTCGCCCGCCGGATCAAAACCCAGCGCAACGCGGGCGCGCATTTCCTCTGCCGTCTTGCGGGCATCGGCTAGGCTCAACGTGCCATAGCTGCCCATGCTGAGAATGCGCGCCTGCCCGGCCAGCCGGTAGCGAAACAGCCAGCGGGGAGTCGCGTCCTCTTTCCGATAGCGCAGATACAGCCCTCCGCCGTCGCCGCGTTGCTCGAAACGCTCGCCCGCCTTGATCCATCCCCGGATTTGCACGTCTGACAATTTGCCCATGGTCGCCGCCCCCTGGTGTGCACCCAAATTTCCAGCCTAATTTTAGATTGGGTGCACGTTTGGGTGCACACGAATTCCGCGCTTTCCTGATTCGTTATGCAACGGCATGAAATGAAAAAAGCCCCGTGGATAGAGGGGTTTTGTTGGATTTCTGCGCCGTCGTGCGACGACCTGATTCTTTACTCTAAATTCTGGATCTGTTCGCGCATTTGTTCAATCAGCAACTTGAACTCGATCGCGATTTGTGAAATCTCCGAAACAAGGGATTTTGAACCCAGCGTGTTGGCTTCGCGGTTAAGTTCCTGCATCAGAAAATCCAGTCGTTTGCCGCTCGCGCCACCCGTGGTCAGAATGCGATCAACCTCGTCAAGATGAGTCAACAAACGCGCCAGTTCTTCGGCGACATCGATTCTCGCGGCAAAAACGGCGACCTCCTGGCGAATTCTTTCGTCATCGACGGATTGTGCCGCGTCAAGCAGGCGTTGACGCAGCCGTTCATTGAACGCCGCCTGCGCCGCAGGTATCCGAGGCTCGGTTTCCTTGGTCAGGGCGCGCATCCGTTCTGCCCGTTCGGCGATCACGGCGGCGAGTTTGTTGCCCTCGCGCATCCGGCTGGCGTTAAAGTCGTCGAGCGCTTCACGTGCGAGATCGAGACAGATCGGCACAAGCATTTCGACATCGGCGCTTTCATCGCCGAACATGCCGGGCCAGCGCAGCACGTCGTTGACCGTCAGCGGTGCCACATCCGGCATCGCTTTCCGGATTTCAGCGTCGAAGTTCTTGAGACGAGCGAGCAATTCCGCGTTTAGACTGCGTGGTTGGACGTTGCACACATCGGCGACGAAACTAACCCGGCATTCGATCTTGCCACGGCCAATGCGCTCGGCGATCAGTTCACGCAAGGCCGATTCGACAACGCGAAGTTCGTCGCAAACGCGGAAGTGGCAATCGAGGTAACGTGAGTTGACGCTTCGCAATTCGACGTGGAGCGCGCCGCCGGTGACGTTGCGTGTTTTCGCGGCATAGCCGGTCATGCTGTAAATCATTGAAATCCCGAAATGTTGGCGGCGAGAGGCGGGAGGTTGTCTTTACAGCGCCCCCCCAATAACCGGACAATGTTTTAATACCCGAATGATAGCCTCGAGACCGATGGCGCAACAAGTCAATCATCCCTTACCCGCAGGCTTTCAAATTGATGAATATCGCATTGAGCGCCAGTTGTCCATGGGCGGCTTTTCGATCGTCTATGTTGCCACCGATCCCGAGGGTAAAACTGTCGCCATCAAGGAATATTTGCCAAACACATTGGCCTTGCGCACGGAAGGGAAGACGGCGCCAGTCATTGCCGAAGACCATTTGCCGGCTTTTCGTTATGGCATGAAGTGTTTTTTTGAAGAAGGCCGTTCCTTGGCCAGTCTTTCACACCCCAATGTGATAAGAGTGCTGAATTTCTTTCGTGCCAACGATACGGTATATATGGTCATGGAATACGAACGTGGACGCACGTTGCAGGAACTGATTCAGAAGAACAGCACCACCGTGACCGAGAATTTCATTCGCAATGTGTTCACTAAAATGTTGAACGGGCTGCGCGAGGTCCATTCGCATCGTTTGTTGCATCTCGATCTGAAGCCATCCAACATTTACATGCGTAACAATCACGTGCCGGTGTTGATCGACTTTGGCGCCGCGCGTCAGACACTGGCATCCGATACGCCGATGCTCAAGCCGATGTATACGCCGGGTTTCGCGTCGCCGGAGCATTACCATCAACGTAGTTTGCTGGGTCCCTGGAGCGATATCTATAGTGTCGGCGCATCGATGTATGCCTGCATTTCTGGATCCACGCCGTTGTCCGCGGACGCTCGCCTCGAAAACGATCGCCTGGAGCCGGCGATGGTCCGTTGGGAAGGGAAATATTCCGATCAGTTGCTCGAAACGATCGATTGGTGCCTTTGTTTGAACCACCGCTATCGGCCGCAGAGTGTTTTTGCGCTGCAGAAAGCGCTTACCGAAATGGTCGTGGCTCCCCCAAATACTTCTCAACCGAAAACAACCTGGTTTAATCAGGTTGTCGGCAAATTCAAGAAATCCAAAAATCCATGAAGTTCACTATCTATCAGGAAAGTCGTATCGGTAGACGCAACAATAACGAAGATCGACTCGCGTATTGTTATTCCCGAGAGGCGCTGTTGATGGTCGTTGCCGATGGCATGGGCGGTCATTACTATGGTGAAGTGGCCGCTCAAATCGCCGTGCAAACCCTCAGTGAAACATTCAAACGCGAGGCCAAGCCACGGATTCGCGACCCTTTCTTTTTCCTGCAAAAGGGCTTGCTCAACGCGCACAAGGCGATTCTCGATTTTGCCGGCAAACACGAGTTGACCGATTCTCCGCGCACGACCTGTGTGGCGTGCATTGTCCAGGGCAATGTCGCCTACGGTGCGCACTCCGGCGATTCCAGGCTCTACTTCCTGCGCCGAGGAAAAATGTTGATGCGCTCGAAGGATCATTCGCGAGTTCAGTTATTGGTGGACCAAGGCGTCATCAGCGAAAAACAGATGAGTTGCCATGCCGATCGGAACAAGATTTACGGCTGCTTGGGTGGCCAACAGGCTCCGGAGATCGCCTATTCCCGCAAGATGACGCTGGAAGCCGGTGACGTGCTGTTATTGTGTACCGACGGTGTGTGGAGCGGCGTTTCAGATGAAGCGCTGGCGACTTCGTTGAAAAATAGCGCCGTGATGCAGGCGATTCCGCACATCCTCGATGAGGCGGAAAATAACGGAGGAACGCATGCCGACAATTTGTCGATCATCGGCGTGCGTTGGGAAGACAGCTACGCGGAAGGTGGCGACGGCAGCCTGATCTCGACCAAAACCATGCAACGCGACACGGTGACCACCCGCATGGACGAATTCGGCCGGAATCCAAGCCATAAGACCGAACTCACCGAAAGTGAAATCGAACGCGCAATAGAGGAAATTCGTGCCACCATCCAGAAATACGCCAAATAGGAAACCCATGCGCCCCAGTCAACGTCAGCCCTCCCAGTTACGCGCCATCCGTATTTCACGCCGTTTCACGGCGCACGCCGAAGGGTCGGTGCTTATCGAAATGGGGGGCACCCGCGTATTGTGCACCGCCAGCGTCGAATCGTCGGTGCCGCCGTTTTTGCGCGGCCAAGGACGCGGTTGGGTGACTGCGGAATACGGCATGCTGCCGCGTTCCACGCACACTCGCACCAGCCGTGAAGCGGCAAAAGGCAAGCAAACGGGTCGAACCCTGGAAATCCAGCGTCTGATCGGGCGCGCCTTGCGTGCGGTGATCGACCTCAAGGCACTTGGCGAGCGGCAGATCACTCTCGATTGCGACGTTCTGCAGGCCGACGGTGGTACGCGTTGCGCGTCGATCACCGGCGCCTGGCTGGCGCTCAACGATGCCTGCGAGCAACTGGTGAATCAGGGCACGCTCGTTGCAAACCCGTTGCTCGACCACGTGGCGGCGGTGTCGGTCGGCATTTACGAGGGTACGCCAGTGCTCGACCTCGATTATGCCGAGGATTCGAACTGCGATACCGACATGAATGTGGTAATGACCGGTCGCGGGGGAATCGTCGAAGTGCAGGGAACGGCCGAAGGCGAGCCGTTTACGCGTGAGCAGATGACCCGCTTGCTCGACCTCGCAACCGCCGGCATCGGTGAATTGATTGTTCAACAGAAAATGGCTCTCGCTCAATGAAACTCGTCCTGGCCTCCAATAACAGCAAGAAACTCCGCGAACTCGACGCCATCCTTTCGCCGCTCGGTTGGCAACTCGTGCCGCAAGGCGAACTGGGCATTCCGGAAGTCGAAGAGCCGCATTGCACTTTCGTCGAAAATGCCCTGGCCAAAGCCCGCCATGCCGCGCGGCTTAGCGGCCTGCCGGCGTTGGCCGACGACTCCGGCTTGTGTGTCGATGCCTTCGCCGGAGCGCCCGGCGTATATTCGGCCCGTTACGCGGGCGAACCCAAGTCTGACGCCCGTAATAATCAAAAACTGCTTGCCGAATTAGGCGAGAGCGCCCAGCGAGCGGCGCGCTTTGTCTCGCTGATCGTTTTCGTCCGACATGCCGACGACCCGCGGCCGATCATCGCCGAAGGCGAATGGCATGGCGAAATTCTGTTCGAGGCGCGCGGTAACGACGGTTTCGGTTACGACCCGCTGTTTTACGTCCGTGAACTGGATAGAAGCGCTGCCGAGCTCGACGCCGCCGAAAAGAATCGACGCTCGCATCGCGGTCAGGCGCTCGCCCGTTTGGTTGAGCGCTTAAGCGCGCATGACAGATAAGCCGGCCAGCGGGCGACGAAAGTTTATTCCGTTGCTCGCCGCTGGACAGCCAATGTCCGTGGCGGCTGGCCAACAGCCGTTTCGCGGCCCGCCGCCACTCTCCTTGTACGTCCACATTCCGTGGTGCGTCCAAAAATGTCCGTACTGCGATTTCAATTCGCACGCCCTGTCGACGATGCACGCCGCGATTCCCGAAGCGGATTACATCGCCGCGCTGATCGCGGACCTGGAAACGGCGCTGCCACTGGTCTGGGGGCGACGGATCGAGAGTCTCTTCTTCGGCGGCGGCACGCCAAGCCTGCTGTCGGGCGAGGGGCTTGATCGTTTATTGGCGGCTTTGCGCAGCCTTCTACCGATTTCACCCACCGCCGAAATCACGTTGGAGGCCAATCCGGGCACTGTCGACGCGGCGAGGTTCGCCGAGTTTCATGCCGCTGGCGTTAACCGCTTGTCGTTGGGCATTCAAAGTTTCAATGCCGGGCATCTGCGTGCATTGGGGCGCATCCATGACGATCGTCAGGCGCGCGAGGCAATCGAGATCGCGGCCCGACATTTCGAGAACTTCAATCTCGACCTGATGTACGGCTTGCCCGGGCAGACGCCGGCGGACGCTCTGGCGGACATCGACATCGCGCGAACCTTCGCTCCACCGCACCTGTCCTGCTACCAACTGACCATCGAAGCCAATACCGCCTTCGCCGCCCGGCCGCCGCCGTTGCCGGCGCCGGACAGTTGCGCCGATATGCAGGATGCACTCGAAGAACGGCTGGCCGACGCCGGCTATCGGCACTATGAAACCTCGGCTTTCGCGCAGCCCGGCCGGCAATGCCTGCACAACCTCAATTACTGGCATTTTGGCGATTACCTCGGCATCGGCGCCGGCGCGCATGGCAAGCTGACCTTGCACGACCGGGTTTTGCGTCAGATGCGCTGGAAACATCCTGAACGTTATTTGATCAAGGTCGCCGCCGGAACGCCGTTGCAAGACGAATTTGCCGTCACGGCGGCCGACCTGCCCTTCGAATTCATGATGAACGCTCTGCGCCTGCGGCAAGGTTTCGACGTTGCCTTGTTCGAACAACGCACCGCGCTGCCCTTGCTGTGCATCGAGGACGAATTGCGACAAGCCGAAAACGATGGCTTGATCGAGCGCCCCACGGGGCGCATTGTCCCAAGCGACCGCGGCCGTCGTTTTCTCAACCGTCTGCTGGAACGATTCCTGGTCGACCGGGATTGAAAGAGGACTGAAGCGCCGCCAGCGCCTTGCGGCGTTACTCGCGCCTCCCGGTTACTGGGGTTTCTTCTCCATGGCGTCGCCACGGTTCTTCTTGGCGGATGCGCGGGTGTTTGAGCCGCGGTCCCGTCCGTCGTCGATCAATTGCACGCGTTCGGCGCCGGGTTGCCAGCGGCGGGCGGTGATCACCAGCGCGCGTGGGTGCGGCGCGCGCGGAGGCAGTTGTTTCATCGTGCCAGTTGTGCCGCTCCTCGCCGCACTGTTGCGCAAGGCGTTGACCGCGGCGAGAAGTTTCTTGTGCAGTTCCTCGCTTGGTCGCCCCTCGGCTTCCGCCGCCCGGATCTCGTTGAGAATCGCCTCGATCTCGGGCGAGGCCGGCGCCGAGCGGCTGGCGGTGCCAAAAGCCTCCGGCGGCGTCTTGACGGCAATCGCGAATTCTTCGGGCGACGAAATCATCTTCGCCAAGCGGAGATGATCGTAGCGCATGGCCATGGTCAACGCGGAGTCGCCCCAATCGCTTTGCGCCTTGGTGTCGGCGCCGGCTTCCAGGAGCAGGCGCGCCAGATTGTCGCGCCCCTCGCGCGCGGCCAGCATCAGCGGCGTCGAACGGTTCGGCGTGCGCGCGTTGATGTTGGCGCCGCGCGTGATCAGTTCGCGCGCCACCGGTTCGTGTCCGTTGAAGGCGGCGTAATGCAACGCGCCCCACTCGTTGCCGAGCCGATCGAGCGGCGCGCCGTGGGCCAGCAGCCACTTGACGGCCTCCAGATGCCCTCCCCAGGCGGCGAGTTGCAGCGCTTGCTCGCCATTACGATTGCTGCGCTGCACGTTGGCGCCCCGTTCGACGAACAGAGCCATCATGTCGATATTGCCGTTCCAGGCCGCCACCATCAGACCCGTGCCAACTCGTGCCGCCTCGTAGTCCGGGTCCAGCCCGTCATCGAGCCAGCGCTTGACCTTGGTGATATCTCCCCTTTCGACGGCGTAGCCGAAAACGAGCGGGTCTGGAAATTCGGCCCAGGCGGCGCCAGTCAGGAGCAATAGCAACAGGCACGCGGTCAACCGATGAAGCGCCCAGTCCATCATCCTTTGTCTCATTCGTCGTCCTTTTGATGCACCGGCGGAACCTTGCGTATGCCCGATGGTGCGGTTTTGGTTCACAATGCGACGTCCATGCCGCCCCGCCTGATTCTCGCCTTCTCGCTGTCGCTCATTCTGCACCTTGCCGTGCCGTTGTGGGACGCTCTCGAATTTGCCGCGCCGACGATTCCGTCCCCTCCACTGCGAGCGGAACTACGCCCGCCGCGCAAGCCGCTGGTCGCCGACCACGAGCCGTTGCTGAAGAATACCTTGGCGCCGGAGCCAGCTCGCCCGGAGACCAAGACACCGCCGGCGGTCGTCAACCACAAGACTTCGTCTTCCGTGACCAAGGCGACGCCGAAAAGTGTTGTCGCGGCGGCGCAGCGCAAGCTGTCGGAACATTTATTCTACCCAATCGAAGCCAAGGCGCTTGGCCTTGAAGGCGAAGTCCGTCTACTGCTGATACTGGAAGACGACGGCCGCATCGCCGACGTCAGTATTGCCGCCAGTAGCGGTCATCCCGTTCTCGACAAGGCGGCGATCAGGGCAGCCTATGCGATGGGTCGGGCCGACGGAGCGCGGTCGCGCGAATTCATCCTGCCGGTCGTTTTCCGACTACAGTGAAACGGGGCGTCGTTTGAAAACCACGTCCCAAATCCCGTGCCCGAGGCGCAGGCCGCGCTGTTCGAACTTGGTTTGCGGTCGATGGGCGGGTCGGGGCGCGAAATCCGCCGCCGTATTTTCCAGGAGCGGTTCCGCCGCCAGCACCGCCAACATCTGTTGCGCGTAATCTTCCCAATCCGTCGCGCAGTGAATGTAAGCGCCGGGTTGCAGCCGTTCGGCGAGCAGGGTGACCAACGGCGGTTGAATCAAGCGGCGTTTGTGATGGCGATTTTTCGGCCACGGATCGGGAAAGAAAATGTGCACGCCCGCCAGCGACGCCGGCGGGAGCATGTCGCGCAGGACCTCGACCGCGTCGTGCTGGATGATCCGCAAATTGGACAGGTCCATCTCGGCGATCAGTTTGCACAGGTTGCCGACGCCGGGCGAATGGACCTCGATGCCCAGGTAGTCGATTTCCGGGTGCCGGGCGGCGATTTCCGCCGAGGTCTCTCCCATGCCGAAACCGATTTCCACGATTCGCGGCGCCACTCGCCCGAACAACGCGTCGAGATCGATCGGCGCCGCTGCATGGGCGACGCCGATGCGGGCCATCATTTCCGCGCGATAGCGTTGCTGGCATGTCGATAGACGGCCTTGGCGACGGACGAAGCTGCGAATATGGCGATGATCGCGCGCCGCCGCGTTTTCCTCGCCGCCAGTCATGCCTACGAGCCGATCAAGCCGGTGGTCGGCGACGACGGATCGGCTGAATAATACTTGCGCGGCATGCGTCCGGCGAGGAAGGCCTCGCGCCCGGCCTCGACCGCCTTCTTCATCGCGCTGGCCATCAGCAGGGGATCGCGGGCATGCGCGATGGCCGTGTTCATCAGCACCCCGTCGCAACCCAGTTCCATGGCGATCGCCGCGTCGGAGGCCGTGCCGACGCCGGCGTCGACCAGTACCGGCACCTTGGCATTGTCGATGATCAAGCGCAAATTCCAGGGATTGACGATGCCCATGCCGGAGCCGATCAGCGAAGCCAGCGGCATGATCGCCACGCAGCCGATATCTTCGAGCATTCGGGCCTGGATGGGATCGTCGGCACAGTAAACCATCACCTCGAAACCCTCATCGACCAGCGTTTTCGCGGCCTTGAGGGTTTCCGGCATGTTCGGAAAAAGAGTCGTGGGGTCGCCGAGCACTTCCAGCTTGCACAAGGGGTGACCATCCAGCAACTCGCGTGCCAGACGCAAGGTCCGCACCGCCTCTGTGGCCGAATAGCAGCCGGCGGTGTTCGGCAGAATAGTGAATTGCGCTGGGGGCAGCACGTCGAGAAGGTTGGGTTCGCCGGTCGTTTGACCGATATTGGTCCGGCGAATGGCAACGGTGACTATCTCGGCGCCGGACGTATCGATGGCCGCCCGCGTCTCGGCGAAATCCTTGTACTTGCCGGTGCCGACCAGGAGGCGGGAACGGTAGATTTTGCCGGCGACGGTCAGTTGATGTGGGCTAGGCGGCATACGTGTCTCGTTTCAAAAAGAGTTCGGCACAGGACTCAGCCGCCGCCGACGGCGACGACGATTTCAATCCGGTCACCGTCGGTCAATAACGTTTCGGCGTGACGGCCGCGCGGCACGATCTCGCCGTTACATTCGACAGCGATCCGCTTGCCCGTATGGGCCAGGATTCCGACGAGTTCCGCCACGGTCAACGGTGCGGAGAAGAGGCGGCTTTCGCCATTGACGATCAGTTCCATTGGAGGTCGATTTTAGCACGCGAGCGGCGCTGCCTTGACGAGGCCGGTGCCACACAACGGCGACCGCGCATCGCTCGAGCCGACCCAACCGATTCGGAAGGCGAGGTGTTCGACGAAACGCAAACGAACCGATTGACCGTTTGGAGGCACTACGCGTGGCAGAACAAGGGGGGCGCGGCGAGCAGAAAAGACGTGCGAAAAACCACGAGCCAATTTGGCGTCCCCACGGGGATTCGAACCCCGGTACCTACCGTGAAAGGGTAGTGTCCTAGGCCTCTAGACGATGGGGACCCGGACTGATTTTCTGAACATTCGAGCTACTGGTGGAGGTACGCGGGATCGAACCGCGGACCTCTTGCATGCCATGCAAGCGCTCTCCCAGCTGAGCTATACCCCCCAGACAGAGGGCCGATTATAGGGTTGCGGGTCTTGGCTGTAAAGTCCGAATCCGCTGTCCGCCCTTTTTTTCGTGGCCGGTAACAACAGGACCGTGGGGGAAAAAACCTCGCTGACCAGTACCGCTTGCACGCCAAAGACGAAGTGCGAGCGGCGAGCCCACAAATAGTGCGGCATCGGGTCGGCCAAGCGCAGCGCGCGCAACGCCGATTCGAAAAGGGCATGCCGGTGATCGAGTCTCTTGAAGTTCATCGGGCCGCGCTTGAAACCGGCATGCGAAAACAGCATCGCTCCCAACGAACGATTGCCGAGACGCGCCAGCCAGCCGGTCAACGGACCGCGAGGACGGTACGGCAGGACGGTGTGGGCGAAGACCACCGGTTGCTCGTCGCAATATAACGCCACTTCACGAATCCAGGCGCGCTTGCCGGGTCGCAATTTCAGCGCGTCGTCGTCGGCGGGGGTTGCCTTGGCCAGTTCTTGCCGCAGCACGCGCACGGCGAAGTGACCGCGCGCCTGGAGGCGCGCGGTCAGGGAACCTCGATCGCGTAACCAGTCGATCCACGGCTCCTTCCGACCGGCGCGCAACAGGCCGGTGCGCCACAGCCGATCGCCGACAGCGGTCATGTTCGCCGCCCCGCTTACTGGCGACGCCCGATTTTTTCGATGCCGGCAATGCGGCCTCCCGGCTTGATGCCCTTGCCGGCAAACCAGCCCCGATTCATTTCCAGAGCATAGCTGGCCTCTTTTGCGGCGCAGTGGTTGTCCTCGGTCAGTGGCTGCATGTTTTCGATGTTCAGGATGCGGCCCTGTTCGTCGAGAAAGGCCACCGACAGCGGTAGCAGGGTATTTCGCATCCACATGCAATGCCGTGCCGCTTTGTCGAAGACAAACAACATGCCGCGGTTTTCCGCCATGGCGCGGCGCTGCATCAAACCTTGCGCCCGACTCGGATCGTCTGCCGCCACTTCGGCCACGATACGGTAGAAACCGGCTGTGAGCTCGATTTGCGGCATTTGCATTTGCGCCTCGACGGCACCACTGACCAGCCACAGCGCGATCGGAAAAACAGGAAATCTGTGCATAGACAACTCCGGAAGGAATTACGCCACGCGTAAGCGACCGCGCGTCGATGCCGCCGAGTCCGCGCGTTGCGGAGGGGAAACGCGGCTATTTCTTTCGCGACACGGTTTTTTGTAGGGCGCCGGTTTTTTTCGGTGCGACGACTCTCGTCTCGTGCGAGGCGCGCTGACGCCGGTTTTCCGCTGCCGGTCGGACCTTGTTGGCGTGTTTTTCGTCGCTGGGGTTGGTTCTCGCCGCCGCTTTGCCCGGCTTGCCGGTCGGCTCGTCCTTGGCGACGCTCGGACTGGGCTTGGCGGCTGGCGGCAGGCTCGCCGCTTTCGTAATCCGTTTCGGCGGCGCCTCGGCGTCGGCGAAAGTGACCGCGTCGTCTTCATGTTCCGCGGCCTTGGGCACGGCCAGGACGGTGGCGCACGGCGCGCACAGACACAGGGCGATCAAGCCGTGCAACAGTCTGTCGATCATTTTTTTCATGGTTGGTTTCGGCGGCGGTTCAGTGGCTGGTCCCTTCGGAACGCGATATTTTATTCCAGACGTTGTACTTGCCGACCGGTTTCTTGGCCGGGATGCGTTTGACCTCCTCAAGCGTTCGGGCGTCGATCACCAGCAGGGCGCCATCCATTTCCCACAGGCTGGCCAGCGCATAGCGGCCATCGCGGGTAAATTCCACATGCGCCAGTGTCTGTCCGGGCGCGGCCTTGATCTCTTTCACCACCGTCAGCGTCTGTTTGTCGATCACCTGCAGGCTGTTCTTATGCGCCGCGCTCATCATCGAATCGGCAAAGGCGTAGCGGCTGTTTTCGTGGCTGCGCAAAAAGAAGCCTGGTCCGAGCGTTTTTATTTGCTTGATATTCTGGAAATCGTCGAGATCGATCACCGTTATCAGGCCGTCCTTCAAGTTCGGTGAGGCCATTACCGTGCGTTCCCGCCCGTCCGGATCGCGCCATTTCCAGGTGATTCCCGAACCGAGATGCGGCATTCCCGGGAGATCCAGGTCGGCAATCTTGTGTCGCACATCCAGGTGGATGACCTGCCCTCGGCTGGCCGAGCGCGATGAACCGAGAATCGCGTCGTAGCGCTGGGTGAAGAAAAAATCGTCGAGCACATCGTCCAGCATGATCCGGCGCGGATTGAACATCGCCGGCTGGAAGCTCCCCTCGCGCGAGGCGTAATCGTGTACCAGGCCCTCGGCAAACGGCTCGGCCGTGGGGTCGTAACTGATCTCCCAGGCTTCCGGCACATCCTTGAGCGCGGCGATGAAACTCTTGCGCGGGGCGGCGTCGTAGACCGCTGAAACGCGGGAGCTTTTGTCACCGGCGGCGTTGCGCGTCGGGATGATTTTTACCAGCGACAGGTCGCCGGCGTCGAGCACCACTAGGTCGTGCGGCAAGTAATTGGCGACCATCACCCATTTGCCGTCGCTCGAAACGGCGGCATTGCGGGTGTTGAGACCGGCCCGGATTTCGGCGACGACGACGAGATTGTAAAGATCGAATTTGCTGATCCAGCCGTCCCGCGAAGCGAAGTAGACGAACCGTCCGTCCGGCGAGAATTTTGGCCCGCCGTGCAGCGCATAGCGGCTTGGGAAACGGTACAGCCGTTCGAATTTTTCGCCGTCGACGATCGACACCTGATGATCGCCGGTTTCCACGACGACGAACAGATTGAGCGGATCGGCGCCGCGCAGACCAGGACCCGGCACCGCCGGTAACTTGGCGGCATCGACAATCTGCGATTGACGGATCTCCGCCGCGCCCCAGCGTGGCGCGGGAGTCACCGGGCGATAAATCCAGGCCACCAGTTGTTGCAATTCATCGTTCGAGAGTTTGTCGCCAAAAGCCGGCATCTGCGTTGCCACTCGCCCGTCGCGAACGACCGTCAGCGCCTCGCTCCGACGCAGCCGTTCGAGATTTTCCGGCAGTAGCGCCGGCCCGATGGCGCCGAAGCGCTGGTCGCCGTGACACGCCGCGCAATGCTCCCGGTAACGTTCGGCGATATCCGCCGCGCCAGCCATGGCCGCTGAAGCCAGCAAGCCAGTTAAGACGCCTAGCGCCCGCCAACGCTGCCACCATTTCATCGCCTGTTCTCCTGGGAGAGGCACGCCTCGTCGGGTGCCGGCACCGACATTGTCGTGACGCCGATTTCCTCGTCGTCCAAATAGCAACCGGGATCTTCGGCCCAGACATCGCCGGTCAGCCGATGCGCCCGTACCCGGGTGTTGCCGTTGCAGATGTCAAGGTGCCGACAAGCGCCGCAGCGCCCGGCGACCGCGCGCGGAAACTGTCTCAGGCCAGCCAGCAGCGGGTCCGAAAGATCCGTCCAGATCGCCGAGAACGGCTTGTCTCGCACATTGCCGAGGCTGTAATGCCACCACATGGTGTCCGGATGGACATTGCCGAGATTGTCGATGTTGGCCACATTGACGCCGGACGCGTTTCCGCCCCACTGTGCCAGACGGGCGCGGATGGCCGCGGTCTGGTCGGGGAAACGTTCGCGCACCCAGTGCAGGAAGTACACGCCATCGGCGTCGTTGTTGCCGCTGGTGAATTCCTTGCGCGCGCCACGCTGCCGGTAATCCCAGCAGGTGTCGAAAAGCAGGGTCATCGCCCATCGTGTTAGCCGGTGCCGCGCGTCGTCCCGACGGTTTGTATTGCCGCGGCCGGCGTAGTTGAGGTGCGAGAAGTAAAAGCGGTCAATGTTCTCCCGGTCGACCAGCTCGAGCAGTCGCGGCAAGTCATGCGCGTTATCCTGCGTCATGGTGTAGCGAACGCCGATTTTCAAGCCGAGGTCGCGGCACAGTCGTATGCCGCGCAGCGAGGCGTCGAAAGCGCCCGGGCGGCGGCGAAAAGTATCGTGAGTCGCGCCGATGCCGTCGAGCGACACGCCGACGTAATCGAAGTCGCAGGCGGCGATCCGGTCGATGTTGGCGCTATCGATCAAGGTGCCATTGGACGACAGGCCAACGTAAAAACCCATGGCCTTGGCGCGCAGGGCGATGTCGAAGATGTCCGGCCGCAACAATGGTTCCCCGCCCGACAAAATCAGCACCGGCACACGAAAACGCTTCAGGTCGTCCATGACGGCATGGATTTCGTCGGTACGCAGTTCGCCCGCGAAATCCTTGTCGGCGGAAATCGAGTAGCAGTGTCGGCAAGTCAGATTACACCGCCGGATCAGGTTCCAGATCACCACCGGCGCCGGCAGAGAGCGCTTTGGCCCCGGTTGCCGGGGTTCGAAAAGCGCCTCCACGTATTCAGAAATCCGAAACATTACCCGGCCCTCGAAATATGGCGGCTCCTATTAGAGAGCAGGCCGGCGGTCGACGCGTTGATGTGTATCAAGGCTAACGAGCACTGTCCGGCCGGCGATCCGAACGATGTCTAACGCCGCGAAATCGCCACCGGGGGACTGTCCGGCGAAGTGCGCTCCAACACCTCCGCCATTCTGGCCGCAACGGCGGCGGCGTCTTCCCGGCTCGCCAAGGCGGCGACCCGCACCGCATAGCGGTAACCGCCGGCGGTGGCCAACGGCTTGATGCGCCCGGCGTAGCCGGCGGCACGGACGCGGTCGTAAAGCGCCAGGGCCTCCGCTTCGCTCTCCACCGTCGCCAGATCGACCGTCCAGCGCCCCCCGTGGGCGACCGGACGCGACGGAAAACGTGGCATCGCCTGGGTCGTGGCGTCGCCTGTCGCGTTCCGGGTATGGGCAGGGGTTTTTGCCTGTGCCGCCATCGTCGTTGCGTCGTCGACACCGTTTTCGACTCGCATGTCGGTCTGAGCGACAAACACGGCGAACTGCTCCGAAGTGACTGCTTCAAGCGCTGGCGGCGCGTCGCCCTCGCCGGTGCGCGCAACGTAACAATGCAACGGCTCGGTCAGTTGCAGCGGTTCAGCCTGCGGATGTAGGACGGCAATCCGCCCTTCCAGCAGGCACACGCGATCACCGGTTTGGTCGGTGCTTCCCCATAACAGATCGGTGCCGCGGCTGCTGGAAACGATTGCCCCGACGCGCAGGTTGATCGCGTGCGGCGGGTGCTTGCCGGGCAGCGCGGCGGCGCTATAACGTATCGCGCCTTGCTGAACGTCCAGCGCCGCGGTAAAGATATTCGGCCCGCGCACGCCCAGCGCGTTGATCTCCATTCGCGCATCGGCACCCAGTGCGACAACGGCGCCATCCTTCAGCCGAATGCGCACCCGCGCGTCCGAACCGGTCACGACGCGGTCGCGATTGTTCAATTGAAATCCGGACGACAGCGCCCGCCGTTCCCCCTGTCGTTCCACCCAGGCCGGCGAGCGAAGTCCATCCACCAGAGCATCCGGCTTTTCTTCCGCCATCGACGTTTGCGACAACAGGGCAATCGCCAGCAGGCCGGCAATTGAAAAATGCGTGCGATACCTGTTCATCAACAGTCCTTCGCGACGGGAGAGAAGGCCATGATTCTAACACCGCGCTTGTTGGTGCCAACATCGCCGCCCTCCAGTCGGCCGGATGCCGGAAAATGGCGATGTTACAATCGCTGTTTTTTTAAGCCTCTCCGATGTTCATTACCCGTCGCCTCGAATTCGACGCGGGCCACCGCATTCCCGACCATCGAAGCCAGTGTCGCCACCTCCATGGTCACCGTTACGCGATCGAAATCACGCTCGCCGGCGATATCATCCAACAGGATGGCGACCCAGCCAACGGGATGGTGATGGACTTCTCCGACGTCAAGGCGCTGGCTTCGCAACACTTGGTCGACGCGTGGGATCATGCTTTCCTGGTTTACGCCGGCGACTCGTCGGTGCGGCAATTCCTCGAATCGCTGCCGGAACACAAGACGGTGGTGCTGGCGCGCGTGCCGACGGCCGAAAATCTGGCGCAGACGGCTTTTACCATTCTGGACGCCGTCTATCGCGACACCTATGGCAACCACTTGCGCCTGGAGCGCCTGCGACTCTACGAAACGCCGAACTGCTGGGCCGACGCGGTGCGCCCCGCGCTTGGGCCGGCGTCGGCTTTTGGCCTCTGACGTTTCGGCGGCGATGGTTTAGAATTTCGACATTGCCGCGGCCAGCCCAGAACGACCCGGCACTCGCGGCGATTTCGATCGGCCAGCCCATCGTCCAGCCTGTCGGGACGATCAATCTCCTCCGAACACCGGAAAGTAACTGATGCCTCACAGAGTCCTCAAAGTTCCCGAGCGCGGCATGCTCGATGCCTACGAACGCGTCCTCGCCGAGCGGCATTTCACCGCCGATGGGGCGCAGCGCGCCGCGGCCGAGCGTCTGCAACGTCTTTATTACGACTTGTTGTCGTTCAAGGTCGGCCGTCGCGGCACCTTGAGGCGGTTTTTTTCGCCGCCGCCCGTGCCACGCGGTGTTTATTTCTGGGGTGGCGTCGGACGCGGCAAGAGTTTTTTGATGGATTGTTTTTTCGATTCGGTGCCTTACCGGCGCAAGCGGCGGATTCACTTTCACGCCTTCATGCACGGAATCCACCGGCGGTTGAACGAACTCAAGGGCGAAAGCGATCCGTTGTTGCGCGTGGCGGAGCGTATTGCCTCGGAAGTCCGATTGCTCTGTTTCGACGAGTTTCACGTCTCCGATATCGCCGACGCGATGATCCTCGGACGCTTGCTCGAGGCATTGTTCGAGCGCGGCGTGGTCTTTGTGATGACTTCCAATTACCCGCCGGACCGCCTGTATCCAAACGGTCTGCAACGCGAAAATTTTCTGCCGACCATCGCATTGCTCAAGTCGCGGCTGGACGTGCTGGAAATCGATGCCGGCGTCGATTACCGCTTGCGGACGCTGGAGCAGGTGGAAATTTTCCACTACCCGGCGGATAGCGCGGCCGAATTGAAAATGGCCGAATATTTCACTGCCATCGCCGGTGGCGAGGGCGAACCTGGCGGCGCCATCGAAATTCTTGGCCGGGAAATCCCCACCCAACGGCGCGGTCATGGGGTGATCTGGTTCGACTTCAAGTCGCTGTGCGGTGGGCCGCGATCGCAAAACGATTACCTGGAACTGGCGCGCGCGTATCACACGGTGCTGCTGTCGGCGATTCCAAGGATGTCGGCCAGCATGTCCTCGGAAGCGCGGCGTTTTACCTGGCTGGTCGATATTTTCTACGATCACAAGGTCAAGCTCATCGCCACGGCGGATTGCGGCCCGGAACGGCTTTACACGCAAGGGACGCAGGCCAGTGAGTTTTTCCGCACCGCCAGCCGGCTGACCGAAATGCGCTCACGCGAGTATCTGGGTCTGCCGCACTTGTCGTGAGCGGCGATGTCGCCTCGGCTGCCGCGCGCTTTCGCTGTGTTTGCGCGGCGGCAGCCAGCGGCGGCATCACGCGGTGGCCAGCGCTTGCTCCAGATCGGCGAGCAAGTCGTCGATGTGTTCAATGCCAACCGACAGGCGAATCGTTTCTTCCGAAACGCCAGCCTTGACCAGTTCCGCCGGCGACAACTGGCGGTGGGTGGTCGACGCCGGATGGCAGGCCAGGGATTTGTTGTCGCCAATATTCACCAGGCGGGTAAATAACTGCAAGGCGTCCTGAAAGCGGCCACCCGCTTCGGCCCCGCTGCAATGGCTACCCTTGACGCCAAAGGTCAGAATGCCGGATGCGCGCCCTCCCATGTATTTACGTACCAGCGCGTTGTCCGGATGGTCGGCCAGGCCGGCGTAGTTGACCCACGCCACCTTGGCATGCCCCTTGAGGTAGGCCGCGATTTTTTCGGTGTTTTCGCAGATGCGCTCCATGCGTAGCGGTAGCGTTTCCAGCCCTTGCAGGATCATGAAGCAGTTGAGCGGCGAGATGGCGGCGCCCATGTTGCGCAAGGGCACGACGCGCGCGCGGCCGATGTAGGCGGCTGGTCCCAGTGCTTCGGTATACACCACGCCGTGGTAGGACACATCCGGCTCGTTCAGGCGCTTGAAGCGGGTTTTGTGTTCGGCCCAGGGAAAACGGCCGCTATCGACGATCATGCCGCCGATCGAGTTGCCATGCCCGCCGATGTATTTGGTCAGCGAGTGAACGACGATATCCGCGCCATGCTCGAACGGCCGGCAAAGATACGGTGAGGGAACGGTGTTGTCGACGATCAGCGGAACGCCGTGCCGATGAGCGATTTCGGCGAGCTTTTCGAAATCGGTGATATTGCCGAGCGGATTGCCGACCGATTCGCAATACAGGGCTTTGGTTTTATCGTCGATCAGTTTTTCAAAGCTGGCGGGATCGGCATGGTTGGCGAAACGGACCTCGATACCGTATTGCGGCAGGGTGTGCGCGAAAAGATTGTAGGTACCACCATAAAGAGTGGACGCCGAGACGATGTTGTCGCCGGCTTCTGAAATGGTCTGGATCGCGTAGGTGATCGCCGCTTGTCCCGACGCCAGCGCCAATCCGGCTATGCCGCCCTCCATGGCCGCCACGCGCTTTTCCAGCACGTCCTGCGTCGGATTCATGATCCGGGTGTAGATATTGCCGGCTACCTTGAGATCGAACAGGTCGGCTCCGTGCTGCGTGTTGTCGAAGGAATACGACACGGTCTGATAAATGGGCACGGCCACCGATTTGGTGGTCGGTTCCGGGGTATAGCCGGCGTGTACGGCGAGAGTTTCGAGCTTCATTTGGTGCTCCCTTCATTTGAGGTAATGTTGTCCGCGTGGCGGAAAGGGTGAATCTTAGCACCCGCGCTCAGGCGCATCTTCCGCGACCGTCGGCATCGGCGCATGCGGGGCGCTCAGGGCAATTCGTCGAGTCCGACCGTTGCCAAATGCGCGGTCTGCCCCCACGCGTCCAAACGCCAGACGCCATCGCAGACGCTGATCCAGCTTATCCCGGCATTGGGAATCAAGAAATCACGTGGTTTGACCAGCGGAGTGCCGCGAACCAGGCGATTGATGATGTCGAGAACACCCCCGTGCGTCACGACAACAACGGTTTCGCCAGGATGGTCGGCCGCGATTCGTTGCAATCCGCCGCAGACCCGGTGATGCAACTGTTGAAGGCTCTCGCCGCCGGGAATGATGAAATCCGGTTCGCGCCTTTCGAACGCGCCATACTCGAGCGGATAGGTCGCGCGCGACTCTTCATACGTGCGCCCTTCAAACAAGCCGTAGCGGCGCTCGCGAAACTCCGGCCGCGAAGTCACCACCTTGTTGAGCATAGCCGCTATGCGTTGCGCCGTTTGCAAGGCGCGCTGCAAATCGCTGCTGTAAAGCGCCGCTATCGTTTGACCTGAAAGCCAATTCGCCGCCGCGTCCGCCTGGGCAAGACCAACGGCGTTTAGACCGACATCGATGTGTCCCTGAATCCGTTTTTCGGCGTTCCAAGTGGTTTCGCCGTGCCGGACGACGCAAAATCGGGTGGTATGCATGGCTTCTGGCTGGGTTCATCAATGCGTTTGTTGGCGAGGGGCTGCCGCAGTCACCTCATTGAGGATCGAATTTTAAGCGATGTCGCGGGATAAACTGGACAAAACGCGCCTCAGTCCCATTCCATCGGCTCTAAGCGTGGCGACCAGACCGCCGTTGTTCCGCGATTCAGAAAAAACCTCGCTTCAGCAACGGGGTCTTACACGGCGCGGTTCGACGCGTCTCGCCTTAGAATGGGGAGGTGAGCAATTCTCTTCCGCAGGAAACGCTAGGACTGCTCGAGAAGTAAGGAAGAATCACGGTGATTTACCGTCTATTTCGCTTGAAAGGCTCGTTGTGAAACGCAAAGGCATTATTCTGGCTGGAGGCTCCGGTACCCGCCTGCATCCCGCCACTCTGGCAATCAGCAAGCAATTGCTGCCCGTGTTCGACAAACCGATGATCTACTATCCGCTCAGCACCCTGATGCTGGCGGGAATCCGCGATATCCTGATCATTTCGACCCCGCAAGATACGCCGCGCTTCGAGCAACTTTTCGGCGACGGTTCTCAGTGGGGCCTGAGCTTCCGCTATGTCGTCCAACCGAGTCCGGATGGCCTGGCGCAGGCGTTTATTCTCGGCGACGGGTTTATTGGCGACAGCCCTTCCGCGCTGGTGCTTGGCGACAACATTTATTACGGACATGAGTTGCACAAACTACTTCGCAGCGCGGATTCCCGCTCGCAAGGTGCCACCGTGTTTGCCTACCATGTTCAGGATCCGGAGCGGTACGGCGTTGCTGAATTCGACATTTCCGGCAAGGTTCTGAGCCTTGAGGAAAAACCAAGGCGGTCGAAATCGAACTACGCGGTCACCGGTTTGTATTTCTACGATGGCGAGGTCGTCGAACTGGCGAAATCACTCAAGCCCTCAGCGCGTGGCGAACTGGAAATCACCGACCTCAATCGCCTTTATCTCGAACGGGACAAATTGAACGTTGAAATCATGGGACGTGGTTATGCCTGGCTCGATACGGGTACCCACGAAAGTCTGTTGGAGGCAGGGCAGTTCATCGCCACCGTCGAGCACCGCCAGGGACTCAAGATTGCGTGTCCGGAAGAACTGGCTTTTAGACAGGGCTGGATCGACGCCAACCAATTGCAAACTCTGGCGCAACCGTTGGCCAAAAGCGGGTACGGACAGTACCTCCTCCGTCTACTGAATGAGAGGGTGCTCTGATGCGCGCGGTCCCAACAGCGATTCCGGAGGTCTTGGTGCTTGAGCCGAAGGTGTTCGGTGACCAACGCGGGTTTTTCTTCGAATCGTTCAATGCTCGTGTTTTTGAGCAGGTGACCGGCGTGAAGAGAAATTTTGTCCAGGATAACCATTCCGCGAGCGTGAAAAATGTCCTCCGCGGACTGCACTACCAGATATGCAATCCGCAAGGCAAGCTGGTTCGAGTGGTTCAGGGCGAGGTTTTTGATGTTGCGGTAGACCTACGAAGAAGTTCTCCGACTTTCGGGCACTGGGTTGGCGTGCGCTTGAGCGCGGAGAACAAAAAAGAGTTGTGGATCCCTGAAGGTTTTGCTCACGGCTTTCTCACGCTCAGCGAAACAGCGGAATTCCTGTACAAAGCCACTGATTACTATGCGCCGCAACACGAGCGCAGCGTGCTATGGAACGATCCGGCGCTAGGAATACGCTGGCCCATCGACACCCCGCCAATCCTTGCGGCCAAGGACGCATCCGGCCATTGTTTGGCGCAAGCGGAGTGTTTCCCCTGATTGCCGTCCCATTGCGTACCCGCGAAGGGGCCTTCCAGGGGGTCAGTCGACAACCCCTCCGCTGGCGCGAGTTCGTGCGTCGACTATTCAGCCACTCGTGCCACTTCATGAAAAATTGCCAACAGCGGTTATCTCCTTGTTATCCAGCCCGAAGCGACAACTCTCTTGCAAACGGCGTTGCTGGGCAGTGTTGACAGGATTTAGATGTATCTATAGAATCCTGCGGCTTTTGGGGGTTGGTAGCTCAGTCGGTAGAGCAGTGGACTTTTAATCCATTGGTCGCGAGTTCGAGTCTCGCCCGACCCACCATGTTTTGACTGGGTTTCGCCGCGTGTCGTCTTCAGGCCATGCTCGGTTTACTGGAAATAAAGAACGCCAGTTCGCTATCGAGGCGCTCTAGTGCTCACGATAAAGTCTTGCAATTGCCTTGGGTCCGGTTTGGGCGCTTGCGCTGGTGCGATTTCAGCGTAAATGCGAATGGGGCTTCCAGGTTCGCCGCGCTTTTTTTGTGGTTTTCTGTTTTTGAATTTGGGATGAGTCGATGCCAGCCATTCGCGTGAAGGAAAATGAGCCGTTTGAAGTTGCGATTCGTCGTTTCAAGCGCACTGTCGAAAAAACCGGTTTGTTGACCGAGTTGCGCGCCCGTGAGTTTTATGAAAAGCCGACGGCCGAGCGTAAGCGCAAGCTGGCCGCTGCTGTGAAGCGCCACCACAAGCGGATGCGCAGCCAGACCTTGCCGCCAAAATTATACTGATATCAATCAGAGCGTTTAGCGCATGGCCGCCTGTCGTTAGTCAGGCGGCTTTCTTTGTTTGGGGGCTAACACTTGTTGGCGGCGTGTAACTGCCGGTGTCGTGCAGTAAAACCGTGGATGGATAAGGAGCTTCGTGATGACCCTGAAAGAGCGTATCAACGAAGATGTCAAGGCGGCGATGCGCGCTCGTGATGCCCGCCGACTCGGCGCGGTCCGTTTGTTGATGGCGGCGATCAAGCAAAAAGAGGTGGATGAGCGCATCGAACTTGGCGACGACGACATTGTTGTCGTCATCAACAAGATGCTCAAGCAGCGTCGTGATTCGATTGCGCAATTCGCCGTTGCTGGACGGAACGACCTGGTGGACAACGAAACATTCGAGATCGAGGTGCTTCGCGCGTATCTGCCGGCCGCGCTTTCCGACAACGAAATCGCAAATGCCATCACGCAGGCCATTGCAACGGCTTGCGCTGTTGGACCGGCGGACATGGGCAAGGTGATGAACCATCTCCGACCCATGCTGGCCGGGCGTGCCGATATGAGCGAAGTTTCCCGGCTGGTCAAAAGTCGCCTGACCGCTGTTTGAATTCCGGTCTTGTCACCACCGGTCGCCGGTTGCCAAGAATGACCTGAATGATTCCGGATGCTTTCATTCAGGAGTTGTTGCATCGCGTCGATGTCGTTGACTTGATCGACGCTTACGTGCCGTTGAAGAAAGCCGGCGCCAATTTCGCTGCCTGTTGCCCTTTTCATAGCGAGAAATCGCCGTCGTTTACCGTCAGCCCGAGCAAGCAGTTTTATCACTGTTTCGGTTGCGGCGCTCATGGCACGGCCATTGGTTTTTTGATGGAATATGCCGGCATCGGCTTCGTTGACGCCGTCAAGGAATTGGCTGCCCGTGCCGGCTTGGCGGTTCCCGACGAACAGGCGAACCTGGCGCCGCATGCGCCGCGCGTGCCCGTACTGACGGAAATCATGGCACGGACGGCGAAGTTTTATTACCAGCGGCTCAGGTGTTCCGAGAAAGCGGTGGCCTACCTCAAGGACCGCGGTCTCAGCGGCGAAATCGCGCGCCGGTTTGGCATCGGTTACGCGCCGGAGGGCTCGCAGAGCCTGGCGAATGTCTTTTCCGACTATGTTAGTCAGGATTTACAACTGGCCGGGTTGGTCATCAAAAGCGATAGTGGTCGCCTGTATGACCGATTTCGCGATCGGATCATGTTCCCGATCATCAATCAAAAGGGCGAAACGATTGCCTTTGGTGGCCGCGTCATTGGGCCGGGAGAGCCAAAGTACCTCAATTCGCCGGAGACGCCGCTGTTTGAAAAGGGGCGAGAAGTTTTCGGTCTGCCGCAAGCCCGGACAGCGATCCGGCAGAGCGATACGGTCATCGTTGTCGAAGGTTACATGGATGTTGTCGCTCTGGCGCAACACGGCATTGGCAATGTCGTCGCCACGCTAGGGACGGCGACCACCGCGACGCACGTGCAAAAACTGCTACGACAGGCCGAACGACTGGTTTTTTGTTTTGACGGCGATGTCGCTGGCCGCAAGGCGGCATGGCGCGCCTTGGAAAACTGCCTCGACGTGCTCCCGGAACAAAAAACGGCCGGCTTTGTTTTCCTCCCTGAAAAGGACGACCCCGACAGCTTCGTGCGGCGACAGGGGCGGGACGCCTTTCTGCGGATGATCGCCGACGCCACGCCGCTGTCAGACTTTTTACTCCGCGAACTTGTCCGAAATTGTGACCTGACCGCCGCGGAAGGACGGGCTAAATTGATTGCGGACGCCAGGCCGCTGCTCGGTCGTTTGCAGTCCATCTCGCTGAGGCTGCAGATGATCAAACGGCTGGCTCAGGTGACCGGTTTTTCTCAAGGGGAGGTGGAGAAGCTCTGCAAACTGCGGCCGCTAGTGGGACCGGCGCCGGCTCGCGCGCCGAGGCCGGCGCCACTCTCCATTCCGCGGCGCTTGTTGCCCTTGTTGCTACAGAAGCCTCAACTGGCATCCAGCCTGCCGCTTGAGCTACTGCCAGTCGACTCACTGGAGGGGCAGGCCTTGCGGCGACTGTCCGAAGCGATCGTTGCCGCTGACGACCGCGCCGTCGCTTATCCGGCATTGTTGGAAAAGCTGCGGGGCGACGAATGCGAAAGGATTTTGCGTGCGGCAGCGGCTGAACTAATGCAACAACCCTTTGCCGAAGACGAGATTGACGCCGAGTTCGATGGCGCGGTCAGGCAGTTGCGCGAAAGTGAGTCCAAGCGCGTTCTTGAGCGTTTGCAGGAAAAAGCGCAACGGGTGGGCGTCGGCGGGTTGTCGAATGAAGAAAAGCAGCAGTACCTGTCGGCGATCAGCGCGCGTGGGGGCGCTGACCGCGCGGTGTAAGCCGTTCTAAGGTGTGATAAGATAAGCGGTTTTTCCAGTACAACGCTATCCGGGAAATGGTCATGGCAAGGGAAAAGGTGGTAACGGCGAAAGTGGCGAAAGCCAAGGCGGCAGCAGATCTCCTGGCCCAGGTTGGTACACAACCCGCGCCGGTCGACGACGAGACACGCAAGATGCGTCTCAAGACGCTGATCAAACTCGGCAAGGAACGCGGCTTTCTCACGTACGCCGAAATCAACGACCATCTTCCCGACGATGTCGTCGATGCGGAACAGATCGAAAGCATCATCAGCACCTTCAACGACATGGGGATACAGGTCTACGATGAGGCGCCGGATGCCGAGACCTTGCTGATGTCCGACGCCGCGCCGGCGGCTGGCGCGGACGATGCCGATGTCGAGGAGCAGGCCGAGCAAGCGTTGTCTACCGTGGATTCCGAATTCGGCAGAACCACCGACCCGGTGCGCATGTACATGCGCGAAATGGGCTCGGTCGAGTTACTGACCCGCGAGGGGGAAATCGAGATCGCGAAGCGGATCGAAGACGGACTCAAGCACATGATCCAGGCGATTTCCGCCTGTCCGACGACGATTGCCGAGATCGTCAGTTGTGCCGACAAGATCGCCAACGACGAAATGCGTATCGATGAATTGATCGATGGTCTGATCGACCCCGAATCGGACGGTGCGCTCGAGGAACTGGCCGACGATCTGGATGAAACGGACGAGGAAGAGGAAGAAGAAAGCCCTGAAAATGTCGAAGGAGCGGCAGCGGCGGCGACATTGCTCAAACTGAAAACCGAAGGGCTTGAACGCCTCGATCTGATTCGGGCGCACTACGCCCAAGCGCATCCCTTGCTGCTCCGCAAAGGTTCACAAGATAAGGTTTACCTCCGATTGCAACACGAAATTTCGGAAGTGATGATGGGCATACGCTTCACATCGAAAACCATCGAGCGCCTGTGCGATTCGGTACGGGCGATGGTGGAGGAGGCGCGCGCTTGCGAGCGCAAGATCCAGCGAATCTGTGTCGATACGGTGCGCATGCCCCGCCCTCATTTCATCAAGGTTTTCCCCGGCAATGAGTTGAATATCGCGTGGGTTGACGCCGAGATTGCCGCCGCCGGCAAGACCTATGGCGCGATCCTCTCGCGCAACGCGCCGAATATCAAGGAGGAACAGAAGAAACTGCTTGCCTTGCAGGATCGCATCGGTATTCCGCTGCGCGAGCTGAAAGACATCAACAAACAAATGTCGACCGGCGAAGCCAAGGCCCGCCGTGCGAAGCGTGAAATGACCGAAGCCAACTTGCGTCTGGTGATCTCGATCGCCAAGAAATACACCAATCGCGGCTTGCAGTTCCTCGACCTCATACAAGAGGGCAACATCGGTCTGATGAAAGCGGTGGACAAGTTCGAATATCGCCGTGGCTATAAATTCTCGACCTACGCCACCTGGTGGATTCGCCAGGCGATCACGCGCTCCATCGCCGATCAGGCGCGCACCATCCGCATTCCAGTGCACATGATCGAAACGATCAACAAGATGAACCGGATTTCCCGGCAAATCTTGCAGGAAACCGGCCTTGAGGCCGATCCGGCGACGTTGGCGAAAAAAATGGAGATGCCGGAGGAAAAGATTCGGAAAATCCTCAAGATCAGCAAGGAGCCGATCTCGATGGAGACGCCGATCGGCGACGACGACGACTCACATCTCGGCGATTTCATCGAGGATCAGGCGACGCTCGCGCCCACCGAAGCCGCGCTCTATTCCAGTCTGCGTTTCATTACCAAGGATGTCCTCGATACCCTGACGCCACGCGAAGCCAAGGTTTTGCGGATGCGCTTCGGGATCGAAATGAACACCGATCACACTCTCGAGGAAGTCGGCAAGCAGTTCGATGTCACCCGGGAGCGTATCCGGCAAATCGAAGCCAAAGCGTTACGAAAGCTTCGTCATCCTTCACGTTCGGACAAACTGCGCAGTTTCCTGGACAACGGCAATAGCTAAAAGTATTAAACGCCGTGATTCGGCGAGATTAGTGGCCGCAGTGGCGGGCCAGCGAGTTCTTTCGGCAATCGGCAGGCGGTGACATGCAGCCACCACCGTCTGCCCGTCCGGGGTTGATGGCTCTTCGCCATTCCCGCCTGGTCCGGTAGCCCCTGCGCTCGGTGCTCGGTAACGGGTATCGCCACTGTTGTTCCGTGGCGGCGAGCCGCCCGCCTTGCCAAGCCCGGAAAGGCTCCTTTTCCGACCGATGACCGCCACCACTTCCGCCCCCGGCGCCACCACCCACGCCTCCACCGCATTTGCCGATTGTTTGGCGAGCGATCGTCGTCGCCTGCGCGCGCTCGCTCGCGATTTGCGGCGCGTGTTCGGTGCGAAACGCGAGGCATTGCAGGCGGAGCGCGATCATTTGCTCGAAAAATCGCGAGCCGCCGTTGCCGCGCGTCTGGCAAGGCGGCCGCAGCCGGAATTCGCCGACGATCTGCCGGTCAACGGTCGGCGTGAGGAAATCGCGGGTTTGATCGCCCGCCACCAAGTCACGATCGTCTGCGGCGAAACCGGTTCCGGCAAGACAACACAGATTCCAAAAATTTGCCTTGACCTTGGACGCGGCATTAACGGTTTGATCGGCCACACTCAGCCGCGCCGAATCGCCGCCCGGTCGACAGCGCTACGCGTCGCGCAGGAATTGCACAGCGACGGGCACGACGACGGCAATCGACTGGTGGGCTACAAAATCCGCTTTGGCGACCACACGTCGCCCGACGCCTTCGTCAAGGTGATGACCGATGGCATTCTGCTGGCCGAGACGCAGGGCGATCCATGGCTCGAGCAGTACGACACATTGATTATCGACGAGGCGCACGAACGCAGCCTGAACATCGATTTTCTGCTTGGCTACCTCAAGCAGTTGCTGCCAAAGCGGCCGGATTTGAAAGTGATCGTCACCTCGGCAACCATCGACGCGGAACGCTTCGCGCGACACTTCGACAACGCGCCGGTGATCGAGGTCTCGGGGCGGCTGTATCCGGTGGAGTTGCGCTACCGGCCGCTGCAAAACGAAGAAGGCGGCGAAGGGGGGCAACGCGTCGTTGGCGACGATGAGCGCGATCTCTACGCCGCGGTGGTCGATGCCTGCGACGAATTGCACCGGCTGGGGCCGGGAGACGTCCTGGTTTTTTTGCCGGGCGAGCGCGAAATTCGCGAAGCCGCCGAGTCATTGCGCAAGCACCACCCGCCGCATACCGAGATCCTGCCCTTGTTTGCCCGCCTGTCGGCCGAAGAACAGGCGCGGATCTTCAGGCCACATCTTGGTCGACGCATCGTGCTGGCGACCAATGTCGCCGAAACCTCGCTGACCGTGCCGGGCATTCGCTACGTGGTCGATTCCGGGCTGGCGCGGGTGAAACGTTATTCCTACCGCAACAAGGTCGAGCAACTACGGATCGAGAAGATTTCGCAGGCGTCGGCCAATCAGCGCGCCGGCCGTTGCGGGCGGGTGGCGGCGGGTGTCTGCATTCGTCTTTACGAGGAACGGGATTTCGACTTACGGCCCGCCTACACCGATCCGGAAATTCTGCGCTCGTCGTTGGCCGGGGTGATCTTGCGAATGAAAGCGCTGCGGCTTGGCGACATCGAGGATTTTCCCTTTCTGGAAGCGCCGCCGCGCAAGGCGATCAGCGACGGCTACCAGCTGCTGCTCGAACTCGGCGCGGTCAACGCCGAGCGTGCGTTGACACCGACCGGACAGGAATTGGCGCAAATGCCGCTCGACCCGCGGCTTGGGCGGATGATCGTCGCCGCGCGCGACTCGGGCTGTCTGCGCGAGATGCTGGTCATCGCCGCGGCCTTGTCGGTGCAGGATCCACGTGAGCGCCCGCAAGAGCGGCAAGGATCGGCCGATGCCGCCCATCGCCGTTTCGCCGATGAAAAATCGGAATTCCTGTCGTGGTTCAAGCTCTGGCAGTGGTACCAGGAAGAACTGACGCATCGCAAATCGCAACGCAAGCTCATCGAGGCTTGCCGCGAAAATTTCCTGTCCGCGCCGCGCATGCGCGAGTGGCATGACATTCATCGTCAATTGCATGCCTTCGTCGCCGAACGGCAATGGCGGGAAAACCAGTTGCCGGCGACCCACGACGCCATTCATTGCGCGCTGCTGGCGGGGCTGCTGGGCAACATCGGCTGCAAATCGGAGGAATCGGCGCATTATCTCGGCGCGCGCGGCATCAAGTTCCTGATCCACCCCGGCTCGCCGCTGCACAAAAAAGCCGGAAAATGGGTCGTCGCCGGCGAGCTTGGCGAAACGACCCGTCTGTTCGCCCGTTGCGTCGCGCGCATCGAACCCGCGTGGCTGGAGCGCGTCGGCGCGCACCTCCTGAAGCGAAGCTGGTTTGACCCGCATTGGGAAAAGAAGGCCATGCAGGCCGTCGCGTTCGAGCGCATCACGTTGTACGGCATCGTCGTCGATCCGCGCCGGCGTGTGAACTTCGGGCCGATCAACCCGCGCGAGGCCCGCGAGATCTTCATCCGGCACGCCTTGGTCGACGGCGAGGTCAGCGAGGAATTCGCTCGCCGCTGGACGTTTTTTACCCATAATCAGCAACTGATACTCGACATCGAAACCCTCGAACACAAGTCTAGGCGACCGGATGTGTTGGTTGACGATACCTTGATTTTCGCGTTTTACGACCGCCTGATCCCGGCCGAGATCCACAACGGCGCCGCCTTCGACGCTTGGCGGCGCGAGGCGGAACGTGCCGCACCGCGCTGTTTGTGTCTGCGGCGCGAGGATTTGATGCGACACGAGGCCGCGGGCATCACCAGCGAGGCGTTTCCGCACGCGATACGCCTGGGCGGCATGGATTTCGAACTCGCGTACCACTTCGAGCCTGGCAGCCCGCGCGACGGGGTCACGCTGACCGTTCCGTTGGCGCGGTTGAATCAACTCCCCGCCGCGCGCTGCGAGTGGCTGGTACCCGGATTGCTGAAGGAAAAAGTCGCGCAATTGATCAAAACGCTGCCCCGGCGTCTCCGCGCCAGGCTGGTGCCGGTGCCGGAATTCGCCGCCGAATTCGTCGCGGCAACGCCGCCGCTGGACAAACCCTTGATCGACACCTTGATTGCTTACGCACTGCGGACGCGAGGACTGAACGCGCGTGGTTGGGAAATCACGCCGGATGCCTTTCGCCCCGACATTTTGCCGCCACACCTGTTTCTCAATTTTCGCCTGATCGACGACAACGGCCGGCAACTGGGAATGAGTCGCCAGCTGAGCGAGCTGCGCGGTGAATGGGCGCGCGAGGCGAAACAAGAGTTCGCCGATCTGCACGAGACGCCGAGCGACTACAGCGGCATGACCGACTGGTCGTTTGGCGAATTGCCGGCGTTGATGGAGGTCAGTCTCGACGGCGGACAAACGGTTCTCGGCTACCCGGGACTGACCGACGATGGCGAGAGCGTATCGTTGCGTGTTTTCGACTCGCCGACCGAGGCGGCGAAAGGGCATGCGGCCGGGCTGTCGCGCCTGTTCATGCTGCAATTTCGCGACCAACTGAAATACTTCGAGAAAAATCTCCCCGGGCTGACTCAGATGGCGATGCAATTCATCGCCCTGGGCACGCTCGACGACTTGCGGCGCCAGGTGATCGCACTGACCATCGAACGCGCCTGTCTGACGCCGCCATGGCCGACCGATGCCGCCGCTTTCCAGGCGCGCTGCCGGGAGGCAAAACCGCGACTGGGTTTGCTGGCGCAGGAAATCTGCCGCCTGGTCGGGCAGATTCTCACCGATTGGCAGGCGTTGCAAAAAAAATTGCCGGCGTTCAAGGGGCATCCTGACATCGCACGCGACGTGGAGACGCAACTGGCGCGGCTGATTGGCAAACGGTTTGTTGTCGATACGCCATTCGAACGTTTGCAGCACTACCCGCGTTACCTGAAAGCGATCGCACTGCGACTGGAAAAGGTGAAAGCGGCGGGGAACCAGGGCGAAGCCCGCGACGCGCGGCTGCTCGCCGAATGGACGCCGCTGTGGACCAATTACGAGCGCCGTGCCGCCGCGCTTGCCAAGCAGGGCGTTCACGATCCGCGACTCGACCAGTATCGTTGGTTGCTGGAGGAGTTGCGGGTGCAATTATTCGCCCAGGAACTGCGCACGCCGGTCCCGGTATCCAGCAAACGACTGCAAAAAATGTGGGAAGGACCATGACACGATGACCGCTGTTGGCGTGGCACTGCTGCGTAGCGTGAAAACGCTGGCGCGCGGACGGATATGGCTGCTCATCGCCTGGCCGGCGGTGGTGGGTGTGCTGGTCTGCATCGGACTGGCACTATTCTTTCTGGAGCAATTGATCGGCGAACTGGCCGCGCAGACCCCGTTTGTCTGGCTGGCGGGATGGGGAGCGCTGTGGTTGGCCAAGGTGGCCGCGGCTATTGGCGGCTGGTTGGTGATTCTCAGCGCCGCTTTCGTCGTGACGATGCTGCTGACGGCGAATTTCGTGATGCCGCTGTTGCTTCGGCATGTCGCCGGTACCGACTATCCCGATCTGACACGGCAAGGCAAGGAGAGCTTCAGCGGCGCGTTATGGAACAGTTTATCGGCAATCGTGTTGTACGCCGCTGGCTGGCTCGTCACCGTGCCCCTGTGGCTGATTCCCGGATTGGCGTTCATCCTGCCGCTGTTCTGGATGGCGTGGTTGACACGGCGTACATTCGCCTACGACGCCCTGGTCGAGCACGCCAGCGAAGAGGAATGGCAGCGGCTGCGCCAGCGTTATCGCTTGCCGCTGTTGCTGCTCGGACTGACATTGGCGCTGTTCGCGCACATTCCGCTACTCGGCCTGCTGACGCCGACGATGGCGGCGCTGGCCTTTATCCACTTTGGTCTGGAAGCGTTGCGGCAGTCGCGGCAGACCACGTCCGGCGAGCTTGTCGGCGACGCGAAGTTATTGGAGGAACAAGGATGAATTTTGGCGCAATCATCGTCGGCGATGAAATTCTGTCGGGAAAACGAGTCGACCGGCACTTCGCCAGGATTGCCGAACTGCTGGCGGCGCGCGGTTTGCGTTTGGCGTGGGTCACCTATCTGGGCGACCACCGTTCGCACATCGCCGCGACGGTACGGCGCAGCATGGTCGCCGGCGACGCGGTGTTTTGTTTCGGCGGTATCGGCAACACCCCCGACGACCACACCCGGCAGGCCGTCGCCGAGGCTCTGGATGTCGATCTGGTGCTGCATCCCGAGGCGGAACGTGAAATTCGCGCCCGCTTCGGCGATGAAACGAACGACGTCCGCCTGTTGCTGGGCACCTTCCCGCGCGGTGTCGATATCGTGCCCAATCCCTTCAACCGCATCCCCGGTTTCAGCGTTCGCGATCATTATTTTCTGCCGGGTTTCCCGCAGATGGCGCATCCGATGGCGGAATGGGCGCTCGATACCTTTTATGCCCCTCTTTTTCACCCGTACGCGACGGTGGAAAAAGCCTTTCTGCTGACCGGAGAGAATTGTTACGAAAGCGCCTTGCTGGACTTGATGGAGCGCATTGTCGCGGATTTTCCGGCGTTACGGCTCTTCAGCCTGCCGTCGGTTGGTAACGACGGCCGACGGATACATCTGGAACTTGGCGTCGAAGGGGACCCGGTTCAAGTCGATCGGGCGATGACGGCGATTCGTCAGGAGGTCGAGCGCCGGAACATCGCCTGGCGATGGCGAACCTGAGCGCGTAGCGGTAAATGCAAGAGTAAACGCAAAAAAACCCCGGCGTGGCGGGGTTTTTTTGGAGCCGAGTCGTCGGATTATTTCTTCGACGTCAGCGCGGCGGCGGCTTGCGCCGTGGCATTGGAAGCGGCCTTGACGTTGCTGTCGACAATGTCGGTCATCTGCTTGGCCATTTGCGAAATATTCTCGAAAGCGGTGGTCGAGGCGGTCATCATCTGCTTCATCGCCGAGCCGAACACGTCACTGGAAATCGGCGAGACGGCGCCGGTCTTGGCGATCAGGCCCGCGGCGTCGTGCCGCAAGGTGTTGTATTGATTTTCCATCACCGCGGCAATCTCGCGCTGCATGTTGGCCGAGAGATCGTAAAGGCTGCGCGAATATTCCATCAGTTTTTCAACGTTCGGCTTGGCCAGCGAGGACGCGACGTTGCCAAGTTCCTTGGGATCCTTGACGCCCATCAATTGCTGTGCGCCGTTGGCGCCATTGTTGAACAATTCGCGGCTGGCGGCGAGGTTGAGGGCGGAAAGCTGCTCCAGGCCGTGGAAGGCGGTGCGAACCAGCGTCATCATCACTTGGGCGTTCGCTTTTTGGCTTTGGGCCAGCTTTTCAAGGTCGATCATGCTCATGAACATCTCCGTAATGGACAAAAGTTAACTGTAGACCGGGTACTCGCGAGGGCTGGCCGTGCTTTTCGCTCAGCCTGCGAGCTCTGTTCCGGTTTCAGGTATGCATATTCAGTCGTGGAAGCCCCGATGTTCATCAAGGCTTCGCACAGGTTTTTTTAATCGGCTAATCGAAGCAAACCGGAGGCGGCTTACTTTTTCCCACCCGCCGCCGTGGCGCCGACAGCCTTGACGGTCGCATTGGTGGCGGCGGCGACATTGGCTTCCGCGATGTCGGCAACCTGTTTGGCGGCCTTGTTGATGGTTTCGAAGGCGTTGGTCGCGGCGTCGATGGCCGACCGGACGGCATTCACGGCGACTTCGGAACCGGCAGGGGCGTTCTTGCCGGCCTGATCGAGCAAACCGAGCGCCTGCTTCTGGAAGTCGGCAAACTGCGTTTCAAGCAGTTTGGAAATTTCTTCCTTAGACTGAGCGGTGATCTCATAAACGCTGCGGGTGTAAGCAACCGCTTTTTCGAGGCTGGGTTGGGCAAGCGACGCTTGCACCGAGAAAAACTCTTGTGCGTCCTTGGCGCCCAGCATGGCCTTGGCATTGGCAACACCGTCTTCGAGCATTGAACGCGCCGTGTTCAAATTGAGCGCGGCAATGCGCTCGGCGCTGGCCAGCGCGGTGTTGGCCAGCGTCAGCATCGCATCGACGGAAGCCTTGTTGGCGGCGGCGAATTGCTCGGGTGTTTTAAACATGTTCAATCTCCTCGAAAATGTGAAGGGCACAACACAACATGTGCAATGTATGACTGACCGATCTTCGCGCCACTTGGGGCTGAAATCTTTTGTTGCACTGCACCATGAGCGGCATTATATCTAGCCCGCTCCTGCTGTCAATAATTTTTTGTTGCGGCGCACAAAAAGTTTAAAGCGTTCCCGATTGGTAATGAACGTTACCCTGCGGCGTCTTGCTCGGGACGCCAGCCATTCTTGCTTATTGGCGGCGATTCCAGTAATTTGGACGGCCACGCCAAGGGCCGGACGGGTTGCGGCACAGAGTCGTCGGCCTGTTCGTGTCGGGTCGATGCGGGGCGATGGCCGCTGGCCTGACGCTTGCGCGTCACCGATTTCCGCCATTGCCCGGCTGCGCAAGCCCTCTCTTCCCGAAACGCTGTTCGTTACCGCTTTTCGCAAGGAAACACCATGAACGCCAATGAAAAATTCATCGCTGCCGATGCTCACGTGGACGAAGCGGCGATCAAGCCGCTGCCCAATTCCCGCAAGATCCATGTCGTGGGCAGTCGTCCGGACATTCGTGTTCCAATGCGCGAAATTTCTCAAGCGGCCACCGACACCGCTTTCGGCGGAGAAGCGAACCCGCCGATCCATGTTTACGATTGTTCGGGGCCGTATACAGATCCTTCCGCGACGATCGATATTCGACGTGGGTTGCCGGCGTTGCGTGGGCAGTGGATTGCCGAACGCGGCGACACGGATCATCTCGACGGCTTGAGTTCCGAATTCGGGCGTCGCCGTGCCGGTGACGCCGGGCTTGACGAGCTGCGCTTTCCCGGCTTGCAGCGTCGTCCGCTTCGCGCCAAATCCGGCCACAATGTCAGCCAGATGCACTACGCGCGACGCGGCATTGTCACGCCGGAGATGGAGTATGTCGCCATCCGCGAAAACAACAATCGCGCGGCGTACATCGCGCAATTGCAAGCCTCTGGACCGCAGGGCGAACGTCTGGCCGAATTGCTGTGCCGGCAGCATCCGGGCAACAGTTGCGGCGCCAGCATTCCCAAGGAAATCACGCCGGAGTTCGTGCGCTCGGAAGTGGCGCGCGGACGCGCGATCATCCCTTGCAACATTAATCACCCGGAAAGCGAACCGATGATCATCGGCCGTAATTTCCTGACCAAGATCAACGCCAACATCGGCAATTCCGCTCTTGGATCAAGCATTCAGGAAGAAGTGGAAAAGATGACCTGGGCGATTCGCTGGGGTGGCGACACGGTGATGGATTTGTCGACCGGCAAGAACATCCACGAAACGCGCGAATGGATCATCCGCAACAGTCCGGTACCGATCGGGACCGTGCCGATCTATCAGGCCCTGGAAAAAGTCAATGGAAAAGCCGAGGATCTGAACTGGGAGATCTTCCGCGACACGCTGATTGAGCAGGCCGAGCAAGGCGTTGATTATTTCACGATTCACGCCGGCGTGCTGCTGCGCTACATTCCGCTGACCGCCAAGCGCTTGACGGGCATCGTCTCGCGCGGAGGCTCGATCATGGCCAAGTGGTGCCTGGCGCATCATCGGGAAAGTTTCCTGTATACCCACTTCGAAGAAATCTGCGAAATCATGAAAGCCTACGATGTGGCTTTCAGTCTCGGTGACGGTCTGCGCCCGGGGTCGATTTACGATGCCAACGACGATGCGCAACTCGGCGAACTGAAAACCCTCGGGGAACTGACCGAAATCGCCTGGAAACACGACGTGCAGGTCATGATCGAGGGACCGGGACATGTGCCGATGCACATGATCAAGGAAAACATGGATCTGCAACTCCAATTCTGCGACGAAGCGCCGTTCTACACGCTCGGTCCCCTGACCACGGACATCGCGCCCGGTTACGACCACATCACCAGCGGCATCGGCGCCGCCATGATCGGCTGGTTCGGCACCGCCATGCTTTGCTATGTGACCCCCAAGGAACACCTTGGTCTGCCCGACAAGGACGACGTTAAAACCGGAATCATCACCTACAAGCTGGCGGCGCACGCGGCCGATCTCGCCAAAGGTCATCCCGGCGCGCAGATTCGCGACAATGCGTTGTCGAAGGCGCGCTTCGAATTCCGGTGGGAAGATCAGTTCAATCTCGGTCTCGACCCCGACAAGGCGCGCGAATTCCACGATGAGACGCTGCCCAAGGAATCGGCCAAGGTCGCGCACTTCTGCTCAATGTGCGGACCGCATTTCTGTTCGATGAAAATCACCCAGGAAGTCCGGGAATTCGCCGATGCGCAAGGCGTCAGCGAAAACGAGGCCTTGCGCAAGGGAATGGCCGAAAAGGCGATAGAGTTCGTCCGAACGGGCGCCGAGGTGTATCGGAAGGTTTAGCCGAACGTGGTTCGGGGTACGTTCTTGTCGCGTGCCCTCACGCAACGGGCCGCTGTCCGGTCGCGTGTGCTTTCTCGCCGCGACTTATTCCACGCGTAGCGCGTCCACCGCATCCAGCCGTGCCGCCCGCCGCGCCGGCAGGACGCCGGCGACGAGTCCGATGGCGATGGCGACGCCTTCGGCGAGCAGTGCGAAGCTGAAAGGGGTGTGCACCGGCAAGGCCGGCAGCAGCAACTGCAACAGGCGCGCCAGACCGACGCCGAACAGCAGGCCGAACAGGCCGCCGAGCGCCGACAGGGCGATGGCTTCGCCGAGGAACAGGCCGAGAATCGTCCGCCGTGGCGCGCCGAGCGCCACCAGCAGGCCGATTTCAGCGGTGCGCTCACTGACGGCGATGGTCATGATGGTGACGATGCCGACGCCGCCGACCAGGAGCGAGATGCTGCCGAGCGCGCCGACGGCCATGGTCAGCACATCGAGGATGTTCGACAGCGTGCGCAGCATGTCTTCCTGGGTGGTGATGGTGAAATCCTCACGGCCGTGCCGCGCTTTCAGCGTGGCGCCGATCCGCGCCGCGACATCGGCGGCGGCGACCCCTTCCTCGTAGGACATGTCGATCTTCATGATCCCGTCGCGATTGTAGAGTTCGAGCGCGCGCGCGGTCGGAATGTACGCGGCGTCGTCGAGATCGATGCCGAGGAACTGCCCTTTCGCCTCCAGCACGCCGATCACCCGGAATTGAAGGCTGCCAACGCGCAGGCGCGCGCCGAGCGGGTTGGCGGCGCCGAACAGTTCTTCCTTGAGCTTGGCGCCGAGGACGACGAAGGCGCGCGCGTTGTCGCCGTCGTCGGACGGCAGGAACTGGCCGCTGCGCACCTTGATGCTGAACACCTTGAGCATCGCCGCGCTGACGCCATTGACGGTGGTCCGCCGCAGGCGTCCGTTGGCGCCCACTTCGGTGTTGCCCCAGACGGTGGCGGTCATGCCGGTGATGTGCGGCAGACGCTCCAGGGCGCGCGCGTCGTCCAGCGTCAGCGGCCGCACCGAGGTGGGGATGCCGGTCGGCGCCGGTCCGGCGGTTTTGACGCGCCCGGGCGCGATGCTGATCACGTTGGTGCCGAACTGGGTGAACTCGGCGAGCACGAAGCGATGAACGCCCTCGCCGATCGAGGTCAGCAGAATCACCGCCGCGACGCCGACGCCGATGCCGAGCAGCGTCAGGAAGCTGCGCAGCCGATGGGCGGCGATGGCGCGCAGCGCCAGTTGCAGGGCGTCGGCGAAGCGGATCATCGCTTGGCCAGCGCCCGCACCGGCTCCAGCCGCGCCGCCCGCCGGGCCGGCAGCACGCCGAAGAGGACACCGGTGCCCAGCGCCGTGCCGAGCGCGGCGAGCACCGCCCAGTCGGGGGGAAATGCCGGAAAAACCGGGTAAAGTTGGCGGATGATCGCCGCGCCGGCCTGTCCGAGAACGAAACCGAGTACCGCGCCGGCCAGCGACAGCATCGCCGACTCGGCGAGAAAGGCGTTGCGGATCGTCGCCGCGGTGGCGCCGAGCGCTTTCAGCAGGCCGATCTCGGCGGTGCGCTGCGCCACCGAAACCAGCATCACGTTCATCACCAGGATGCCGGCGACGGCCAGGCTGATCGCGGCGATGCCGGCGACGCCGAGCGTCAGCGCGCCGAGCAGGCGGTCGAAGGTCGCCAGCACCGCGTCCTGGGTGATGATCGTCACGTCGAGTTCGCCTTCGTGGCGCAGACGGAGAATGTCGGTGACCTGCGCCTTGGCCGGCTCGATCGCTTCGCGGCCGTTGGCTTCGACCAGGATGCGGAACAGGGTGTTGCTGTTGAACATCGCCTGCGCCAGCGACACGGGCACGATCACCAATTCGTCGGTGTTCATTCCCAGCCCTTGACCGGTGGTCGCCAGCACGCCGACGATGCGCACCCGCCGGTCGCCGACGCGCACCAGTTGCCCGAGCGCCTCGGCGCGCCCGAACATTTCGTCGCGGATCTTGGCGCCGATCACCGCCTCCGAGGCGCCGCGCCGCCAGTCGCCGGCCGGCAGGAAGCGCCCTTGCGCCAGTTGCAGGCGGCGGACGTCGATGAATTCGGCGGTGGTGCCGGCGACCATCACTTCGCGCAACTTGCCGCCGACGCTGATTTCGGAGGTGCCGATGGCCAGCGGCGCGACGCGATGCACGGCGCTGGCGCGTTGCAGCGCTTGCGCGTCGTCGACGGTCAGGTCGCGCGGCGTATTGGTGATGGCGTTGCCGGGATTGAAGCCGCCGGTCTGCGAGCGGCCGGGCAGAACGATCACCAGATTGCTGCCGATCGCCGAGAACTGGTTGAGCACGTAACGCCGGGCGCCGTCGCCAAGCGCGGTGAGCACCACCACCGCGGCGACGCCGATGGCCATCGCCAGCACCAGCAGGCCGGTGCGCAGCGGGTTGCCGGTCGCCGCGTCGCGGGCGAAGCGGATCAGGTCGGGAGCGCGCATGTCGCGGGCGATCCGTCGGTCTCGTCACGGCGTCGGTCGTGGCGCGGACAGCCGTCTTCCATCAATAGCTGGCGGCGCGCGCGCGCGCCGAGTCCGCCGTCGTGCGTGACGACGATCAGCGTCATGCCCTGGTCGTTGAGCGCCTCTAGCAGGCGAACCACCTCGTCGCCGGTGGCGCGGTCGAGGTTGCCGGTCGGCTCGTCGGCGAGAAGCAGCGCCGGTTGCATGATCGTCGCGCGGGCGATCGCCACCCGTTGCCGCTGTCCGCCGGAGAGTTGATCCGGGCGATGGTCGGCCCGGTTTTCCAGCCCGTAGTCGCGCAGCGCCCGCGCCACGCGTTCGGCGCGCCGCGTCGGCGGCAGGCCGGCGAGAATCATCGGCAGGGCGATGTTCTCGGCGGCGGTCAGGCGCGGCACCAGATGAAAGCTCTGGAAGACGAAACCGATGCGCTCGCTGCGCACGCGCGCCTGTTCCACCGCCGACAGGGTGGTGACATCGCGGCCTTCGAGGCGGTAGGTGCCGGCGTTCGGGCGGTCGAGCAGGCCAAGCAGGTTGAGCAAGGTCGATTTCCCCGAACCGGAGGGGCCCATCACCGCCACGTATTCGCCGGCGTCGATGCGCACGTCAAGGCGGTGCAGGGCATGCACCTCGCTGTCGCCAAGCTGGAAAACGCGCTCGATGCCGGCGAGTTCGATCAACGGCGCGGCCATCAGGACGCCCCGCTGCCCGCAGGCTTGGCGTCGACCGCGTAAGGCGCGCCGGCCTTGACGCCGGCGCGTTCGAGCGAGGTGACGACGCGCTCGCCGGGACGCAGCCCTTCCAGCACTTCGGTGTATTCCCAGTTGGCCAGGCCGGCCTTGATCCGCCGCTCCTCCAGCAAACCGTCGTCGCCGGCGACCAGCACCCGCCCGCCTTCGAGCAGTGCCGACGTCGGCACGCGCACCACCTTCTCGCGCACCGCCAGAATCACTTCGATGTCGGCGCTGTAACCGACCAGCAGCTTGCCCGGCGCGGCCGGATCGTCGAAAGTGGCCTCGATGTCGACCGTGCGCGCCTGTTTTTCGACCGCCGAGACATAGGGCGCGACGCGGCGGACCTTGCCGGCGAACGACTGGCGCGGCAAGGCATCGAGACTGATGCGCACCGCGTTGCCGGCGGCGATCTTTGGCGCGTCCACCTCGTCCATCGGCGCTTTCACGTACAAGCAGGAATCGTCGATCAGGTCGATCGCCGGCGGCGTCGGCACCCCGGGCGGCGACGGTGTCGAGTATTCGCCGATTTCACCGACGATCTTGGCGACAGTGCCGGCGAAGGGCGCGAAGAGAACCGTTCGCCCCTGCTCGACGCGGGTGGCGTTGACCTTCGCCTCCGCCTGCGTCACGTCGGCCTTTGCCGCGTCGCAGCCGGCGCGCCGGGCCTGCGCCTCGCTACGCGCGCTCTCCTCCTTGGACGTGGAGACAAAGCCTTGCGCGCGCAGGGACGATTGGCGGTCGGCCTCGCGTTCGGCGTTGGCCGCCACCGCGCAGGTCTCACGAACACGCTGGCGCGCCGTGGTCACTTGGGTCAGCGCCAGCGCGCTCTGCGCCTGCTGGTCGTCGTTCCACAACTTCATCAACAATTGCCCCTTGCGCACGCGATCGCCTTCCTTGACCGCCAGAATTTCGATGCGGCCGCCGCTGATGGTCGACAGGCGGGTGCGCTGACAGGCTTCGACGGTGCCGGCGCGGGTATTGGCGATCGTCGACTCGACCAGGCCGCGCTCGATTTCCTTGAGCACCACCGCCACCGGTTTCGGCCGGGACAGCCACCAGCCGCCGCCGGCAAGCAACAAGAGAACAAGGCAGACAATCGACAGACGGCGGAGCAGGAGCGGCGACATGGCGGATCTCGGCGACGACGGAAACGCCAATGGTCGGCGGAAACGGGTGGGCTGGCAACTGTTGTCGGGGCAATCGCATGACGGTCAACGTCGTGCGCCGTTAAGAGAAGCGTGGCGGCTTGTCGCGGGACAATGGTTCTGTTGGAGCGAGTGAGCCTTCCCGGCGAAATACTCGTTTGACAAAGGGCGAAAAGCGCGGCGATACCTGCCTTGGGAGTGTTGAATTTTCTATCCGTCAAAGCTGGTCACTTGAATTGGAAAGATTGGAAAGCAAAAAAATCGGCGAATGTTTCTGACACTTTTGGTTCGTCGAATTCGGGCCAACCAATCCACCTTTGATACCCTGCCGGCCGGCATGTTTTCTGGCTGACGACGTCCTGCCATCGGCCTACAATTCGCCTCATGGAACTGATCAACGAACTTCGTTTTGCCGTGAGCGACCGCATCGACGATGTTGACGTCGGGCCAACGCACGTCCCGTTGAGCCTCCTCGGTGATTTCCAAAAGGAGGTCAGCGACTTCCTCAAAGGCTCGGACCGGGATGTCGATCCGTCGAAGGTACTGATTGCCGTCGAGAAAGGCTCCTTGGCGCTGGTAGCAACAGGTTTGCTTGCAGCGAAGACGCTGTGGGTTGATCTTGAACGCCTGCGATCTCCCGACTCGCTGAGTCTGATCGACACAAAGCGCGCCGCCGTGATCGAACGTTGGCAGACAGCAGCGCGCCAGAATCCTCATCGGAAATACGAAGTTGCCGATGCCGCGACAAAAGTGCGCATCGCCGTCGATTCATCATCGGATTTTCGCAAGGTCGAAGAGGTATGGGTTCAGGTCGAAAAATATCTGCCCGGGCGGATCGTCGATTGGGGGGGCAAGACCAGAGCCAATGTCCATCTTGAAACGGAAGACGGCACGGTTCTCGTGGTTGCCGCTACCCAGGAACTGATCGCTCAAGAAGAGCAGAACCGAGTCTATCACCCGGCCTTGCTGCACATCTCCGCCGAGGAAAGTCTGCTGACCGGGGTACTACGTAATCCTCGCTTGCTGGCGTTCGAGGCGCATCAACCGGCTTACGACGAAAAAGAATTTCAACAAATGGTCAGCCGTGGAACAGCCGCTTGGGCCGATGTGCCGAATGCGACGGAATGGCTGGAAAATTTGCGGGGTAGCGCCCAACGACGGCAGCCGTTTTGCTGGACACGAGTTTCCTGATCATCCTGACCGAGGACGCCTCGACTCTGTACAAATACTGTGAGCGGCTGAAACAGGCCGGATCGACCCAGACCCGAGCCATCAAACTTGCTGATGGCTTCGATACGTGTGCATTTCGGGAAGACGGGCAGCGTGGGCTGACATTTGAAAGCGCGCAAACCGACCAGGAGTAACTCTCCCGCCATGGTTGCCAGCGACGCCCATCGGCAAGAAATTCGCAGACCTCAGGTTTTAGGGATTGCAACGAAAAGAGGTCGAGTGAATTGGATCCGGTCACGACGGCCTCATTCTGGCTGGAACGGAGGAAATCTCGGAGCGCCGTTTCCGCCTGCGCGACATCGGCCTTGGCCGCGTCGCCGCCGCTGATGGTGGACAAGCGGGTGCGCTGACAGGCTTCGACGGTGCCGGCACGGGTATTGGCGATCGTCGATTCGACCAGGCCGCGTTCGATTTCCTTGAGCACCACCGCCACCGGTTTCGGCCGGGACAGCCACCAGCCGCCACCGGCAAGCAACAAGAGAACAACGCAGGAAATCGACAGACGGTGGCCGCGGTGCGCGCGTGCTAGAATCGCGCCCCGCTTTTCCCTCGTCCGCCGATGGTCGCCTTCCTCAACCCTCCGCAACGCGAAGCCATCCGCTATCTCGACGGCCCGTTGCTGGTGCTGGCCGGCGCCGGCTCCGGCAAGACGCGGGTGATCACCGAGAAAATCGCCTATCTGATTGAATCCTGCGGCTTCCGTCCGCACACCATCGCGGCCATCACCTTCACCAACAAGGCGGCGCGGGAAATGCAGGAGCGGGTGGGCAAACTGCTGGCCGGCAAGCCGTCGAAGGGGGTGACGATTTGCACCTTCCACGCGCTCGGCGTGCGCATTCTGCGCGAGGAAGCCGCCGCGCTTGGCTACAAACCGGCGTTCTCGATTCTCGACGCCACCGACTGCTTCGGCATCCTCGCCGAGTTGGCTGGCGGTGCCGACAAGGCCGGCATCCGCCGCTTGCAGTCGTCGATTTCGAACTGGAAAAGCGCCTTGATCTCGCCGGACCAAGCGCGCGCCGCCGCGCGAAGCGACAGCGAATTACTGGCGGCGAACGCCTACGACGCTTATGTGGCCACATTGCGAGCTTACCAAGCGGTCGATTTCGACGATCTGATCGCCATGCCGGTGGCGCTATTCGAACGTCACACGGAATTGCGCGACAAGTGGCAAAACCGGCTGCGCTACGTGTTGATCGACGAATATCAGGACACCAACGCCAGCCAGTACGCCCTGCTGAAACTGCTGGCCGGGCCACGGGCGGCGTTCACCGCCGTCGGCGACGACGACCAGGCGATCTACGGCTGGCGCGGCGCCGATGTCGAGAATCTGCGCGGCCTGCCACGCGATTACCCGCGACTCAAACTGATCAAGCTCGAACAGAATTATCGTTCGACGGTGCGCATTCTGCGCGCGGCGAACACCCTGATCGCGCACAACGAAAAACTCTTCGACAAGAAACTGTGGTCCGATCTTGGGCACGGCGAGCCGATCACGGTCAGCGCCTGCAAGACCAGCGAGAAGGAGGCCGAATCGGTGGTGATGAAACTCCAGGCGCACCGTTTCGAACATCGCACCCGGTTTCGCGACTACGCGATCCTGTATCGCGGCAATTTCCAGGCCCGTGCCGTCGAACAGTTCTTGCGCAATCAACGCATCCCTTATCTGCTCTCCGGCGGGCAGTCATTCTTCGATAAGGCAGAAATCAAGGATCTGACCGCCTACCTGCGGCTGCTGGCCAATCCCGACGACGATCCGGCCTTTCTTCGCGCCGTCGGCGCGCCGAAACGCGGCATCGGCGGCGGCACATTGCAAGCGCTCGGCGGCTATGCCGGCGAACGTCGCCGCGCCTTGTACGCCGTGGCCACGGAGCAGGGATTCGCCGCCCGGGTGCAAGCGCGTCAACTCGAACCGCTGCTCGCCTTCTGCGACTTCATCCGCCGCCTGCAAGCGAACGCGCTACGCCAGCCGGCCGCGGCGGTGCTCGCCGAACTACTCGCCGCCATCGACTATGAAGCATGGCTGCACGAACAGGACGAGCGGCGCACCGCGCAGGCCCGTTGGCGCAACGTGCAGGATTTCTGCGACTGGCTGGGCCAAAAAGGCGAAGAGGAAGAGAAAACGCTGATCGAGCTGACGCAAGGCATCGCCCTGGTCGCCATGCTCGACAAGAACGACGCCGAGATCGATGCGGTGCGACTGTCGACCCTGCACGCCGCCAAGGGTCTGGAGTTCAAGCACGTCTTCCTGATCGGCCTTGAGGAAGGCGTGCTGCCGCACCGCGAAGCACAGGCCGACGGTCGCATCGAGGAAGAGCGCCGTCTGATGTACGTCGGCATCACCCGCGCCCAACGTTCCCTGCACCTCAGCTACGCCGAACGACGCCAGCACGGGCGGGAACTGATTCCCTCCGAACCGTCGCGCTTCATTGCCGAAATGGGCCGCGAAGACTTGCGTTTCTCCGGCGGCAAGAGCGACAGCACGCCCGACAAGGCCACCGCCAGCGGACGCCTCGCGGCGCTCAGGGCGATGCTCGGCGAGAAAAAATGAGCGGGTTACAGCGTGTTACAGCGCGTCACCAAGCCGCTGACATCCCTTCCGCGACGGCTGGCGTTATGTGCTGCAAGACCGAAACAAAATACCGCGATACAGCGAAAACGGTCGAGATAGCCCCTAATCAAGCCAAGGAGATTTCCATGTTCAAGAACCTCATCGCCATCGCCATCGCCGCCACCTTCGGTACCGCCGCTTTCGCCCAAGCGCCCGCCGCGCCAGCCAAGGAAGTCAGCAAGCCCGCCGTCAGCGCACCGGCGCCCACGCCGGCCGCCGCTTCCGCCGCGGCGCCAGCGGCCAAACCGGAGGCGCCGGCATCGGCAACCCCGGCCAAGCCGATGGTTAAAAAGCACACCAAGAAAAGAACCGTCAAACGCGCGCCGATGACCAAGAAAGTCGACGCCGCTCCGGCAGCGACTCCCGCCACTCCGGCGGCAAGCAAGTAAGGTCTTGCAACACCGGCGGCGCGGAAAAAGTCGCCGGACCAAAAATCCAAGGAGGCCCCAGCGGCCTCCTTTTTACGCGCCCGGCTGGCAGGCACGCCGGTTGGCGACGACTGGCTAGTGGCAGGAATGGAATTCTTCCCTGAAAGGAACGACACGCGCGTCGGCAGGGAGCCCCGGTGGTCATGCCAAAAACGGCTTGAGCGGTTGCAGCGGCTGGAAAAGATCGGCGCGTGTTTTGCCGACAAAAGGCTGCCACTGTGCGTCGTTCGGGCCTTCGATCGCCACCTTGGCAGCCACATCGTGAATTCGGTCGACAATCGCCTCGAGAGGTCGATTCGACACCGGCAACTGACGATCAAGCTTGACGATAGCCGGTTGCCGCGCGCGGACCACGGCGAGTTCGATCAAGCTGTTTAGACGGTTAACGATATCGATCAGAGGCATGCGCTCGACTCCAGGAAGCGACTTGACAAAAGGACTCGCTATCGGACACCGGAGAGTTGGACGAAAGATATATGGCATGCACCTGGTGACTAACAATGGAACATCCGGACCTCGACTGTAGGCCGGCAGTCCCGTGCCGAAAACGATTCGCTTCCTCTTTGCTTAGCGGACGGATGTTCATGGGAAAAGACGGAAAATTTCGTTCGCCAGCGCCGGAACGCAATCGACTATCCCGGCTGGCACTGTTCGGCGGCATCCTCGTCGGTTTGGCCATGGGCGTCGGTGCTTCAAACTGACGGAACGTTACCTGGGGCCACACATCGTCAAATCCAGGAGGGCGCTTTTTGCCGCCGATCAACTGTATTTTTGGGCAGATCGATAGCGGATCGGCGTTGATATGCATCTGCCAACAACATCGTTCCGCTCGCGCCGGAGGTTCACTACATTGGCGGCTTGTGTTTTTGGGGCTCGAATACCATGGACGCCTTGATCATCGGAGGTGACCGCGTCGCGGTCTACTCGAACTATCTGCAACGCCTTGGCTACACCACGATACGGCACTGGAACGGTCGTCGAAACAGCGAATGCCACCGCGCGTTCCCGGTGGATACCAGCCTGGTCGTCATCCTCATTGACCAGGTCAATCACGGTCTGGCGAAGAAGACGCGGCGCACCGCCAACGAGATGCGCGTGCCCGTTGTATTCAGCGGTAGCGGCGTGGGGCAACTGGGCGAGGCCATGGCGGGCCTTCGGGCTTGAGCGCCGGCGGGCCGGATGGCGGCGGTTAACACCGTGCCTATTTCTTGGCGTGTGTATCGCATACCGCTAGAAAAAATGCATCGTTCCAACGGCGTGAACGGCCCGCTAGTCTGCCCGCCATCGCGCCCGCCCAAGTCTTCGTCGGTTGCGTACCCACGACCCGCCGTCGCGCCGTGCGGCTTGCTCTCGGCTTCCGACGCGGCAAGGCGGTACCCGATTTGACTACCGAGAACGAGCATGCACCGGCGTAATCAATTGTTGGTCGGTCTGCTGGCGCTAACGGTGCTTTTCGGCGGTGCCGCCCGTGCCGATCAACTGACCAATATCACGAAAAAAGGAGAGATCGTCGTCGGCCTTCTCGGCACCGACGAGCCGAACAGTTTCGTCAATCCGAACACCCGGGAAGTCGTCGGTTACGACGTCGATCTTGCCAAGGCGATTGCCAAAAAGCTTGGCGTAAAGCTCACGCTCAAGCAACTCGCGTCGATCTGCTTGTCGCCTCTTTAACCCACAACAAGGAACGTGAAGCCAAGGTCGATTTTTCACCGACCACTTTCTTGCTCAAGGCGGTGCCGACGGCCGCAGTGGTGACCTTCGAAACCACCGGTCAAGCCTTCGTGGCATTGCAGCAGGGTATCCGCACGTCTTTCCCGGCGGCGGCCCGAGCGCGACGGAGGCACGCGTCGCACCGACGAAGGTCTCGGGGACCTCGGGGGCGACTACGCGGCGCTGTTTCGCAGCGTCGCTGCCGCGTCTAGCCGACCAACCACATGCCGGCGCGTCGGCACACCAGTTTAAGTACGCCTGACCATCCCGTTCCATTCCCGTCGGTCGCCGCATCGTCGCGGCCGCCAGCCAGGTTTGCCGGCGGCAACGCCAATGCTCATATTTACCACGCAGCCATATGATTAGATGAAAGAAGTCGTTGTCGATCAATGCGCGGCCACCGACACTGCCGCTTTCTGTCCGACCGGAACCGCATTGATGGCAACCAAAAAATTCTCGTGGATCACCCTGGCGTCGATCGCCGCCGCCGTTGTCGCGATCGCGCTGATCGCGGTGAAGAATCTTGACGCCAAGCCGCAAACGGCATTGCTAAACGTCTCCTACGACCCCACTCGCGAACTCTACCGCGACATCAATACCGCGTTCACGGCGCGTTACGAAAAAGACCACGGACGACACGTCGAGATCAAACAGTCCCACGGCGGCTCCTCGCGGCAAGCCCGGCTGGCGGCCACCGGCGAGATCGCGCCCGATGTCGTCACCTTGGGCTTGCCCTCCGATGTCGAGGTGCTGCACAAACGCGGGCAGATCGCCGCTGGCTGGGCGGCACGCTTGCCCAATCAGTCGCGGCCCTATTATTCGACGATCGTGTTCGTGGTGCGCAAGGGAAATCCCCGGCACATCGAGGATTGGCCGGATCTGATCAAGCCCGGCATCGAGGTGATCACGCCCGATCCGAAGAGCTCGGGCAACGGCAAGCTCACCGCGCTGGCCGCTTGGGGAGCCATCGTGACCCGTGGAGGCAGCGAGTCGGCCGCCATCGAGTATCTGAAGGCTCTTTACGATCACGCGCCGTTCCTGGTGCAAGCCGCCCGGGCGGCGGGTGTGGCCTTCGCCGTCGAAAAGATCGGCGATGTCCATCTGGCCTGGGAGAACGAAGCCCTGCGCGAGGTGGCGGAGTCGGGCGGCGAATTGCAGATCGTTTACCCGCCGGTCAGCATTCTGGCTGAACCGACGGTGGCCTGGGTGGACGCCAATGTCGAAAGGAATGGTCATGCTCCGCTGGCGCGCGCCTACCTGGAGTACCTGTTCTCCGACGAGGCGCAGAACATCGTCGCCCGCAACGGTTATCGCCCTTTTAATCCGCGCATTCCACGGGCGCACGCTGAAAGGCTGCCGGAATTGAAATTGTTTGCGATAACGGCCATCGCCCGCGACTGGAACGATGCGCAGACACGATTTTTCGCCGACAACGGCATCATCGACACCGTCTATCGGCCAAAACCGCGTTAATTCCCAGCACTCCTTGAACCATCGACACCAAACAGGAACCGACATGACAGAAGCAACCATTTCCCACGCCGGGCGACTCGGTATCCCGATCAACTGGCGCTACTCGTGGCTGACCGCTCGCGCCGACTTTCTCGCCGGTCTCACCGTGGCGGCGATCTCGTTGCCGCAGAGCATTGCCTACGCGTTGATCGCCGGTGTCGATCCGCGCTTCGGTCTTTACGCGGCGATCGTGTTTACCGCCGTCGCCGGTATCCTCGGCTCCTCGCGCCACCTGGTCAACGGGCCCACCGGCGCGGTGTCGCTGGTGGTGTTCAGCGCTCTCGCCTTCATCGATCCCGAAGCACGGCTGGATGCCTATGAAGCGCTCTTCCTGCTCGCCATTCTGATCGGAATCATCCAGATCGCGATTGCCGTCCTCAGGCTTGGCGACCTGACGCGCTACATTTCCGAATCGGTGGTCACCGGTTTCATCGTCGGTGCCGCCATGCTGACCATCATCGGCCAGATCGCCAACGCCCTCGGCGTCAAGGCCATGGGAACGGGTCATCAGCATGTGCTTTACCGTCTCTGGCTGACCTTGACCCAGGAGGCTTCGGCGAACCCCAAGGCCCTGGCAATCAGTCTCGGTGGCATCGTTCTTGCCGTGCTGTCGCGTCGCCTGGTCCGCCGTTATCGTCTGCCGCAACTCGACATGTTCTTCGTGCTGGTCGTGGTTTCCGGCGCGGCCTGGCTGGCCGGCTGGTCCGAACATGGCGCTGGCGTCAAGCCTGCGGTCTCGCTGATCGAGGCGGTGCCTGCCTCGCTGCCCGCGCCGCACATCCCCGAGATCAAGTGGCACTGGTTTGTCGATCTCTCCGGCAGCGCCTTTGCCATTGCCGTGCTCGGCCTGCTGGAGGCCCTGGCCATCGCCAAGGCCATTGCCCACAAGTCGGGCCAGCAACTCGACTACAACCGCCAGATTCTCGCCGAAGGCGTTGGCAACCTGGTCGCCGGCTTCTTCAGGGCCATGCCCGGCGCCGGCTCGCTGTCCCGCACAGCGATCAACTTCCAGGCGGGGGCGCTGACGCGTTTTTCCGGCGTCTTCACGGCGGCGGTGGTGGCTCTGGTGGTGCTGACTCTCGGACCGCTCACCGCCTACGTACCGAAAGCCGCCCTGGCCGGCTTGCTGATCGTCGCCGCGGCGCGGCTGATCGACCTGGATCGCCTGCGTTACATCATTCGCGGCTCGCGCTACGACGCGGTATTGCTGATCGCCACGGCCTTCGCCGCCGTGTTCATCAATATTGAATTCGCGATCCTGATCGGCGTTGCCCTGTCGGTGATCTGGTACGTGCCGCGCGCCGCCAGGCTCAAGGCCAACGAGTTGATCGTGACCCCCGAGGGCGTGGTGCGCGAGCGCCTGCCTGCCGACCCGCCAAGCCGCGAGGTGTTGATCGTCGATCTCGAAGGTGAACTGTTTTTCGGTGCGGCTCCCGATCTGGAGGCGCATTTGGAAAAAGCGGCCAGTCAGGCGAACCGACAGGGCATCCGTCACCTCGTGCTACGTGTCAAACGGGTACGGAACCCCGATGTGGTCGCTCTCGAAGTATTGGAAAAATTTCTGGCCAAGGCACGGGCCGATGGTTTGACGGTGTTGCTGGCGGGCGTGCGCGGTGAGCTGGCGGCGGCGATCGGGCGTGTCGGCATTGGCCGCGAGCTGCCGCCCGAACAGATTTTTCCCGAAGAGGACGAGGATTTCTCGGCGACCCTGAAGGCCATTCGCCGAGCGCTTGCCTTGCGAGCCGCGCAGGACGCGTCGGGAAGTTCGCTCCCGCCACGAGGCGCCAGCTATTATCTGGTGTGAGAGCGGTTTTCCGGTCGCCTTCGCCAAACCCGGGCCAGTCTGTGCCTCGGGTTTGAGCGAAGGCTCTTTGCGGCGTTTTCCGGTTGAGAGCCCGCCGCATTTGCTTTCCTGGCGATCGTCGTGAAGCAAAAAGCGAACGCGTTGGCGAGCGTTCTGTCGGCGCCGCGAAAGACGGGATTGGTATAACAAACGAAGATGGCCAACGAAGGAAAACGTTCGTCTCACCGGCAGCGAGCGTTACATTTCATTCCCGAGCCGCGTCTTCCCAGGAGAAACCAAGGCGACCGTTGCAACCCCTGCGCCGTCTGTTGCCCGTCTCGGCCTTGACCGCTGTCGTGGGCCGTTCCGTCGCTGAAACGCTCAAGGTCGGCTATTTGCCGGTCACCGGCCACGCCAAATTCTTTGTCGCCAAGGAATAGGGTCTGTTCGCCAAGGAGGGACTGGACGTCGATCTGACCGAATTCCAAAATTCCGCCGACGGCCTGAACGCCATTGTTGCCGGCAAGCTCGACATCGGCGTCTTCGGCACCACCGCGCCGGTAGCGCACATTGCCAACGGCGCGAAGATCAAGATCATCGGCGGCATCATCGACGGTGACGCCGCTCTGATCGCCACACCGGCGAGCGCCGCGAAAATTGCCAGCGTCGGCGATCTCCAAGGCAAGTAAATCGCCACGGTGCGCATGGTTTCGGGAGATGCGGTCCCGCGCGGCGCGCTGAACTGGCCCGTTGCTCCGGCGACATCAACATCGGCCCCGACTTGCAGCACCGGCGCGCGTTCGAACCCGACATTTACCCCAATCCAAGCAAGATGCCGTCGGTGACCGATCCATGTTCAGGGCCGGCGATCAGTGCCTTCTCGCCGCCAGTCCCGACCTGGCGGCGATCCACCTGCCCCTCGCCGATCCGGAAGACAACGCCATCATGCTCGACGCCGTCGAGCGTCGAGGAAATTCTGGCCGCTACCGGCTTGGATCTGACGGTGGCCACCGGCATCCGCATCGTTCCCGAACCATTCCCCGAGGAACCCGCCGCCCTGCGTCGCGTGGACGAAAATGCTGCGACGGGCTTGAAGATCAGGGTGATGCGCCCGTCGCCGATGGTTTCACGCCGCGGACCGTCATGGAAAAGAAATCACCCGCGTGAATCACCCAGCGCGCGTTGCCGTTCCCACGGCGTTCGCGCCTCGCGCGCCTGTACTTTCTGGCGCAGCGCCGAAGAAGGCCAGGCCTTCCGGCCATGGGCCGTAACCCGAGTCGACGTTGATGTGACCGGCGTCACCAATATTCCGGTAACCGCCTTCACCGGTGTGATCTCGAAAGCCGAGTCGGCGAAGCTGTACTGCCACAAGGCCGGCAGTCGGTCGAACAACGTCAGGGATGCCGCACCAAGAATCGCCGTGATAGCCGCAGGCATGCTGAACGTTGCCACGATTGACCAATCGGCTTGCCGGGCCATCAGTCCGAACCTGAAGAGGTTGTTGGCGAAATGCACCACGGCAGTCGCCGCGATGGCGAGCGGCAACGGGAAGAACAGCGCGAACACCGGCATCAGGATCGTTCCCAGACCGAATCCTGAGAACAAGGTCAGCCCGGATGTCAGCAGGGCCGCAAGGCCGATCAGAACGAGTTCCATGATGTGTGCCTTTAACAGGCTGCTCAAAACCCCCGCCCCAGCTACGCCGATGAGATAATTCGAACCTTGCCTGAACGAGATGGAAAAAAGATGAGAAGGCCCGACACGACGCAGCCTGCGATGTTCAGCTACCGGACGCTGGAAGAGCGGATTCCGGCAAGTCATCCGCTGAGGAAGCTGCGGGTGGTGGTCGATGGGATTCTGGGCGCGAT
>JAKOTN010000048.1 GCA_029776255.1 Pseudomonadota bacterium | reverse complement strand
AATCTAGGTTCGCAACCTATGGTAACTATTATGCCAGAAATATCTACAACCTATTTCGCTACTGCTACTAATTCTTTCAATTGCTCTAATGTAGATAGCATATCTATCATTGTGAATCAACCACCTAACATTAGCATTAATGCACAACCATCAACTATTTGCCAGGGTGATACAGCTATTATTACAGCTACTGGGGCTCATAATTATTATTGGAGCTCTAATGCTAATAATGACATCATTAACGTTTCTCCCAATAATTCTACATCATATATTGTTACAGGTTATAGTGATGATGGTTGTAGCTCTTCTGTTAGCGTTGCCATTATAGTTAAACCTATACCTCCAAAGCCAATAATCATTATAACTAATGATTCACCTTTTACTCTAATGTCTACTTCTGACATAGGTAATCAATGGTATCTAAATGATAATCCTATATCTGGTGCTACTGATCAAACATATATAGTTAACGAAGATGGAAATTACTTTACCATAGTTACCATTGATGGTTGTTCCTCTCTGCCATCTAATCTAATAACTATTAATAATGTAGGTATAAATGATTATACTAATGATGAAATATTAATATATCCTAATCCAGCCCAAGATATTATATATATACAATCTTCTAAACCTATCAATGAGGTTATGATTATTAATAATTTAGGTCAGATAGTAGCTACATATTCTGACACTGGCATTATCAATATAGACCAATTAGCTAATGGAGTTTATCAAATTATGATAAAAACTGAAAATAATATTAAAGTATTGCCATTAATAAAAATCAAATAAATAATACAATTTATTTTGTTAGACATTTAGCAAATTTTATTTAAAATGATTTAATAGGAATTTATTTAATTAAAATTGGATTTTTATTTATAAAATCTCTATTTTATTTGATATTTAGTATTATTTTATTAATTATTTAAAATTATAATTTGTTGTATTGATTTATTTAAAAAATTTCATAATTTTGTATAAATTAATTTATTATAATGAGATATAATTTTATTTTAAAAAGGATAATAATTATCAGTGCATTATTTATGCTATCAAGCTTTGTTTTTTCACAAAAAGTATATGATGCATATGATATTGAAAAAAAAGGTTATTTTATTTGTCCTAGAATAACTACAAGAGGTATTGTGGTAACAGACAATTTTGCTTCAAAGATTTATCTAATTCAGAATAAAAAAATTTATGAATTAATTAATTCACCAGGTTGTGGAAGGTATTATTCAGTTTCACCAGATAAATCTAAAATTGGTTTTAAAATAATTAATTCAGATGGTTCGCAGACTCCAGCTATTTTTGATTTAAATTCTATGAAAATCAAGGAATTATCATCACCAGTAAATTTGTGTGGGCAAGTCAGTTTTAGTAATGACGGGAAAATAGCTTATACCATTGATAATGAATTATATGTTATCCAAAATGATATTACTCAAATATATAATCTAAATACATATTCAAATATTACTCCTATTTCTCCTGATGGTAATTTTGTAGTTTACAATAATGATGATGACCAGTTGTTTATGATGAATCTTGTAAATGGTAATGTTGAACAAATCACTACTAACAGTAATGTATATGCATATCCGCAATGGTCTCCTGATGGTAGTAAAGTTGCATATTCAACTTTATCTGGTACCATAATGATATTTGACAAAAGCAATGCTAATACTTATATAATTGGAGCAGGTGAAAATATATCGTGGTCAGATAATTCGCAGTATATAATTTTTAACCGGACAATTGTTGATAATTTTCAATTAATAGGTTCGGATATATATATTGCTAAATTTGATGGAAGTATTATAATGAATCTAACTAACACTAGCGAACATAATGAAATTAGTCCTTCGTTTGGATTAAATAATACAATTATATATAGTACAATTGATGAAAAGGGAAAAATTATCTCTCAATATATTAACTTAAAAAATTTTCGTTTATCTAATAAACATATATTGTATAGTAATACTACGCAATATATATATATGAATGATAGTTTTAATAATGCAGAACAAATAAGGAACACAAGAGGGAATGTAATGGTATCTGGTGATGTGCCATATGTTCATCAAGTATATGACACACCAAACTGGCATAACGGACACTCTTCATGTGCTCCTACGACCGCTATTATGGCTATAGCATACTATAACCGTTTGCCTTATTGGGATATAACATGCAGTTCTCCATCTTCACACACGAGTCATTATGGTGCTTACGTGGCTGATAGATATACATATAATAGCACATACTATAATTATACTGCTGGTGATGCTGGAGGGAATACAGCCTGGGGAGGATATGGATATATGTGGACAGAAAATTATAGCCCTTATAGTAGAATGGCATCATATATTAGCATGCATAATATAACATCAGTACGTTCTACATCTACTTCTTTTACAAATGTACAAACTGAAATTAACAATAGTTATCCATTTCCTATTTGTAGTATGCTTACTTCTGCTGGTCATTTGACTTTAGCAGTTGGATATGTTAACGGACAACATACATTAATTTTTAATGATCCCTATGGTAATAAAAACAATGGTTATATGAATTATTATGGGAAAAATGTTTATTATGATTGGCCTGGATATAATAATGGTTTTCAAAATTTGAATTATATAGCATGGACTGTAACTGCGCGAGCTAACCAACTAACATATAATAACACTATAATTGATGATGTAAATTATAATCATGGATTTTATATTCATAATCAGGGTATATCACTTATGAGATATTATCGTGATAGTGAAACTGGTGGTTATGGTGCTTTTTCTCATTATTGGTGGACATATACAACCTCTTCTACTACAATAGATACTTGCTATGTAAAGTGGACACCTACACTTCCTTCAAGTGGTAATTATAATGTTTATGCTTATATCCCATCAACAGGACCTACTGCAACATCTGCAAGATATAAAATTTATTATAATGGCGGTAGTACTACTGTTGTGATCAATCAAGCAGCTCATTTAGGACAATGGGTTTCTCTTGGAACCTTCCCCTTTGCTCAAGGAAGCAGCGGATACGTTAGATTAGGTGATGGCACTGGGATTCAATCCCAAGTTATTGCTTTTGATGCAATGAAATGGGAATTATCAACTGCCGCTCCTGTAGCTAATTTTGAAGCAAATCCGACATCAATATGTGCAGGGAATTCAGTTCAATTTACTAATTTAAGTACAAATGCAACAAGTTATAATTGGACATTTACAGGTGGAAATCCTTCATCTAGTACTAATGCTAATCCAGTTGTTATATATACAAATCCAGGTAATTATAGTGTAACTCTTATTGCTACGGGGCCAGGCGGGTCCAATACAATGACTAAAACAAATTATATTACTGTAAATCCAAAACCTAATATATCTATTTATTCGACTAGAGACTCCATATGCAAAGGTGATACTATTATCATTTTTGCTACTGGCGGAGATTCATATTTATGGTCTCATAATCTAGGTTCGCAACCTATGGTAACTATTATGCCAGAGATATCTACAACCTATTTCGCTACTGCTACTAATTCCTTCAATTGCTCTAATGTAGATAGCATATCTATCATTGTGAATCAACCACCTAATATTAGCATTAATGCACAACCATCAACTATTTGCCAGGGTGATACTGCTATTATTACAGCTACTGGGGCTCATAATTATTATTGGAGCTCTAATGCTAATAATGACATCATTAGCGTTTCTCCCAATAATTCTACCTCATATATTGTTACAGGTTATAGTAATGATGGTTGTAGCTCTTCTGTTAGCGTTGCCATTATAGTTAAACCTATACCTCCAAAGCCAATAATCATTATAACTAATAATTCACCTTTTACTCTAATGTCTACTTCTGACATAGGTAATCAATGGTATCTAAATGATAATCCTATATCTGGTGCTACTGAACAAACATATATAGTTAACGAAAATGGAAATTACTTTACCATAGTTACCATTGATGGTTGTTCCTCTCTGCCATCTAATCAAATAACTATTAATAATGTAGGTATAAATGATTATACTAATGATGAAATATTAATATATCCTAATCCAGCTCAAGATATTATATATATACAATCTCCTAATCCTATCAATGAAGTTATGATTATTAATAATTTAGGTCAGATAGTAGCTCATTATTCTGACACTGGCATTATCAATATTGGCCAATTAGCTAATGGAGTTTATCAAATTATGATAAAAACTGAAGATAATATTAAAGTATTGCCATTAATAAAAAAATAATATTATGAAATATAAAATAAGTTATTTTGCTTTAATAAAATGTTTAATTTTAACATTCTTATTGCTTAATCATAATTCAACTTGTCAAAATGTTTATTCCTATTGTGATACTGCTAATGATAATTGTGGCACATTATCATTTTTTGTATATGACAGTGAAAATGGTTATGGTGTACCATCAGTTATCATATTAACTAATGATAAAGATACTTTCAATCTAAAAACTGATAATGGTGGACATCTCATGTTTAATGGTAGAGAAGGGAAATATGATATTACTATTTATGCTGCAGATTACAACCCATTGCAAACATATTTTTATATAGAAAAAGGTATATGTTTAGATATAAAAATAATACTAGAAAAACAGAATAAAACATTTGTAGAATACCAAAAATATGAATATCCAATAATAGAAGGATATGTAGTGGATAGTGAAACAGGTATGCCTTTAAGTGATGTTAAAGTAACTATAGAAGACGAAAATAACATTGTTTACACAGATGAAAAAGGATTTTTTAGTATTATGCCTAAAAAATTCTCTATTATTTCAGATCCTGATGATGAGGTGGTGCGAAATAATATCACTTTCAGTAAAAATGATTATAAAACAGAAAAAATAAAAGATTTACTAATAGTACCTGATAAAATAAAACTAATAATACATTTGCAAAGAGGAGAAGGTATAATAGAAAACAAAAAAATACAACATATCTTAGATGAAGATATGAATGAAAGTAAAAACATAGACAGTATAAACTATAATCAAGAGATGAATCAAAATATATATTATTATGATGCTTTAAAAGATAATAGATCTACTTGTAATATACCAACTACTATACGAGTGGGGACTAATTGTTCTTGTCTAAGTTGTACTGGTGTAACTACAATGAGTTTGCAATATTATAGTGAAAGTGGATTAGATGATGAATGGATAGCTAGCTGGCACATAGAATCATTGAAGGCTGGTTCAATACCATATAGAACATATGGTGGATATTACGTGCAACATCCTGTCAGTAGTAATTTTGATATTGCATCATCTACTTG
>JAKOTN010000039.1 GCA_029776255.1 Pseudomonadota bacterium | reverse complement strand
GTCGGCGGTTCGACCCCGCCCCTGTCCACTATTCGGATGCTACGGATTGATGGCGATTTATAACCCATCCGAGGGAGGCAGTCACCTGGACTTATAGTCCAGGGGACTCCTAGCAGCGAACTGGCAGGTGCCCGGTTCCGCGACGTCCGGGGGGCTTCCGTGCCACGTGAGCCTCACACCACCTGCCTCTCTGTTGTCACAAATTTATGGCCGAGCATATAATGGAGGCATGATCGTGCTAGAGTCGACGAGAGAGCATTTACTAACAGTTCGTGAGGCCGCCGATCTCATCGGCGTGACTGAGGGGAGAGTGTACCAATTGCTCTGGGACGGCCGGATGCACGGGATCAAAATAAACCGGCGTGCTTGGCTTATTCCGCGTTCGGAGGCCGAAAAATTCTTGGCTCGCGATTCGAAGGTTGGGCGGCCGCGGTCAAAATTACCGCAAATCTCTAATTGATCATGGGATACGACTCGCGCTTTTTCCTGTTGACAATTTTATGTTTCACCATATAATGGCGTGTGTGTGAAATCACGTGGCACCTTCTTAGCCGCCTCTGTGGCGACTGAGCGGGTGCCCAATGATCGGGCGTCTAGCCCGCAATGACGAGAGGAATCTGCGACGGCGATCAGGCAGTACAGTATGGTTGCGCCATTCCCACTGGGACCGATCCTGCTCACGCGGTGTGAGCGCGCCGTCGCAGCCTCTAATACAGGAGGTCTGGCCATGACGAGAGCGATTGACGTGGCCAAGCTGACGAACAGGTCAGTCCGCGAGCTGAAAGACTTGCTCGCGAAAATGGGCGCAACGCTCCGCGGCGCGCGAACAAAGACCGATCTGATCCGCCGGATTATCACGGAGATCGAGGTCCGCAGAACCTTGTCTGGCCTTCGCGATGGAGCAGCGCCATGACACTATATCGATCCATCGTTGGCGGGAAGATCGGTGATTCTTCCTTCGTTGGAGTAGAGGCGGGCGCGTCGCCCGGGGAGAGGAGATGACGGATCGCATGGAGGCGGCCGCCTCGACCTCCCCGGCTGGCCTCCATGCAAGGAGCTAGTAGGACGTGCACGATGCTGACCGCACGGCAGCGGGAGCTTAGGAAGCTGCACATTGGAGCGTCGGAATCCCCGGCGATCTGCGGCGTTTCGCCTTGGCAGACTGCCGCCGACATCTATTGGCGAAAAGTTAGCGATATTGCCGATGACGAGCCGAACGAGGCCATGATGACGGGTCATCGGCTCGAAAAACCGCTGATCGAGTTCGCATGTGAAGAATTCAATCTAGCGGGACTCAGGCGCAATCAGTTTCGTGTCTCCAAAGATGAACCGCTCCTCTCAGCTACGTTCGATGCCCTGGGTGATGGCGTCGCCGTCGAGTGCAAGTATGTCTCAGCGGCTGGGGCACAGCACTGGGGCCGGCCATTCACGGACGAGGTGCCGGATCATGTGATGGTTCAATGTCAGCATCAGGCCTTCGTCGGCGAACTGAAAGAGGTGATCGTTGCGGCTGCGGTGGCCACCACGCGGCTCGAATGGCGGCTCTACCGCGTTCCACGCCATGAGAAGCTGATCCAGGCGATCCGCGAACGCTGCAACCATTTCTGGAAGGAACACGTCGAGCCGCGGATTCCACCTTCCACGGAACCGCCGCCACTGGAGATTCTTCGAGCGCGCAAGCGAGAGGACAAGATCGTCGTCTTGCCAGACGACTTGGCTCCAATCCTCAGCGAGTATTCTGAGCTTCTGCGCCGGCGGAAGGAGATCGAGGAGGCCATTGAACTCCGCCAACGGCGACTGATCGACGCGCTGGGTGACGCCACCGTCGGGCGTCTCCTCGACGGGCGCGAGATCACTTATCGCGAGCAGACGCGACGCAGCGTTGACACGATCGAGCTGCGAAAGCGCTATCCAGATATTGCGGCTGCATTAGAGCGAGTTTCGACGTTTCGTGTTCTTAAAGTCAAAGAAGGAGGTTGCGATGAGCAGTGATCACGTTCCAGCCACGATTGGATCGCGTGGCATTCAGATTCGCAGTACCGAGGACCTGTGGCGGTTCTCGCAGATTGTGGCCAAGTCTGAGCTGTGTCCGAAGGACTACATTGGCAAACCCGAAAAAGTCGCGGTTGCCATTGAATTCGGCCTAGAGCTTGGCCTGAATCCGTTGGCGGCGCTCCAGAATATCGCCGTGATCAATGGCAGGCCTTCGATTTGGGGCGACGCCGCGTTGGCCATGTGTATGGCGTCCTCTCACTGGGTCCATGAGGCATTCGAGGAGTCCATGGATTATGACGACGCTGGCAATCCACTCGCAGCGCACTGCGTGGTTCAACGACGAGGCTGCAAGCCCATCAAGCGGACGTTCACCATGGCTGACGCGCGACGCGCCGGCTTAGCCAATCGCGAAACGTGGAAGACATATCCGGCCCGCATGCTGCAAATGCGAGCGCGAGCCTGGGCGTTGCGAGACGCCTTTCCAGACGTGCT
>JAKOTN010000027.1 GCA_029776255.1 Pseudomonadota bacterium | reverse complement strand
TTTTAGGAGATGTTATAACCCTAAATGCTCAGGGCAAACCAGTAAGACCTAAAACCAGGGGTCAGGAAATTTTCATCCAGGCAATGAGACAGAAGGATTTAGTGTTCGCGGTGGGTCCCGCTGGAACGGGTAAGACATTCTTGGCAGTAGCATACGGTGTAGCACTTCTAAAGGAGAAGAGTGTCCAACGATTAGTGATCTCGCGTCCCATATTGGAGGCTGGTGAGAAAATTGGCTTCCTGCCCGGAGACATCTATCAAAAGGTTGATCCATTTTTCCGACCATTGTACGATGCTTTATTTGATCTGTTGGGGCCAGAGAAAACTCAGCGTTACATAGAAAGAGGCATTATTGAGGTAGCTCCCTTAGCTTACATGCGTGGGCGTACTTTTGACAATGCTTTCATCATCTTGGATGAGGCCCAGAACACGGGTAACGAACAGATGAAAATGCTGTTAACACGCATGGGCTTGGGTTCAAAGATGGTAGTTACTGGGGACATAACGCAAATAGATTTGCCAAAGCCCAAAGAATCTGGATTGATAAGGGCTCTGGAGATCCTAAAAGGTTTTGAGGAGATTGCCATTGTTTACCTCAAAGAAAGTGACATTGTGAGGCATCGTCTGGTGCAGAAAATTGTGAAGGCTTATAAGGACTATGAAGAACAAAATCAAGAGTAATTTGGTTTTAATACTGTTCATCTTGGGTGCCGCCATATTATTTGTGGGGCTTTTGCCCTTACGTGCACCCATTAAAGACGGTAGATTCACTCGTTCTGTGGTGACGGACAGAAATTTGAGCATAAGATTTGGAGATCAAATTCAAGGGACACTTTTGGTTAGCGATGAAATGACGGTTAAGTCGTACGTAAACACGTTATCCAGATTAGGTGAACAGAATGCTGATCCTGAGCTGAGACAGGCTTTGGCTTTACTAAGTCAGTACGTAAAGGAAAAAGGAATTTACGAGACAGAGATACCCATTAGTGCAGGTTGGGTTCAGAATACGCTGAATTTGAGTGCTGAAACTTCCAAGAAGCTGGCAACGTTGGTATCAGGTATTGTAGTCAAGCCCACATGGGTGGAACGGCCTTTAGATGTAATCACTGCCATTACAACAGCCGAAAGCGTGGTTATTCCAGCTGGTACATTGGTGGCGCGTGATGGAGACGAAGTGGTAGAAGAGCAGGTAAGAGCACTAAGTTTGATGGGGTTGTGGATACCTGGAGAAGCATTCTACCCTGTTGCGTACTGGGTTTTTATCTTCCTCGTCCCAGCAGTGTGGCTCATAGTAACTTGGAGGAGCCAGGTTTATAAATCTTATTCGCCTATCTTTTACTTCTTCTATGGTGTGCTGGGGGCATTAATGTTTTTCTATGTCTATCGTTTCTCCAGCTTATTACTCGGTTTGCCATTGTTCCTGTTTGGTTTCTTGGTGCTTTCACTAAAGATGGCAGAGAAAGGTCTTTGGTCCATGCTAATTCCCATGAGCGTCCTTTCATTTTTAGCTGTGCCCATGGCTGCTTACAACTGGGTTTCTTTGATACTGGTGGGCTTGCTGATTTATGGCTTGGGCAACAAATTCTTCCAATACGAAACTGTACTCACGGCTGCTGGATTATCTGTACTAGCACTAATCGGTTTGGAAATTCTGTGGTGTTTTGGTAGTGGGGTACGAAATCTGAGTTTGGTGTGGAATGGTCTGACTTATACGGTGATGGGTTGTTTAGCGGTAGGTTTGCTACTTGTTGGAGCATTCTGGTGGGAGGAAAGAAAAGGATACCTTACTCCGCTCACCATAGTAAAGCTGAGCAACCTCAGACATCCGCTTCTGCAAAGGCTTGCCATTGAATCTCCTGGTAGTTATCACCATTCCATGGTTTTAGCGCAGATGTGTGAAGAGGCTGCATCAGCTATTGGCGCTAACCGCATTTTGGCTCGTTTGGGAGCCATGTACCACGATATTGGTAAAACTAAACAGCCACAGTATTTCATCGAGAATAATCCTGAAGCCAACGACTTGCATGAGAAGATGAGTCCCAGTTTGAGCATGCTCATACTTTTGTCTCATGTTAAGGAGGGACTTGCTTTAGCTGAGCAGTATAAACTGCCATACAGTGTTAGAGAATTCATTGCTACTCATCATGGCACCAGTGTCGCTAGTTTCTTTTATCACAAGGCAAAGACCAATGGTGCTGAAGTGTCTGAATCAGAATTTAGATACCCGGGGCCATTACCTAAAAGTAAGGAAGCGTCCATACTTATGTTGGCCGATGGTTGTGAGGCAGCAGTCCGTTCCCTAAGTGAGAAGAACGAATCCACTATAAGATCCACAGTATCTTCCATAATCGACTACCATGCCTTGGCGGACCGCTATGTCGTTCGCCGCAGCAATCCACGCTTCTGGGAGTACGGTGACCACCTGCAGCAGGCGCACCGGAGCCGGGCACCGATCACGGCGGGTCTGCTCGACTACAACCGCCTGGACAACCGCTGATTGCCGAGGGCATAGTGCAACGCAACGACAATGCTCCCGCTCGGCAGCCCCCGGCGATTCGCCCGAACGCGCTGCCGGTGGGGCCGACATTTTTCTTCGACGAGATTTAACCCCGTTGCGCATTGGCCGGAGTTTACCGCTGCGAACCCTCGCTGAAAGGACTGCCATGACTCGCATGCTCGTCAATTGCTTCGTTGTCGCCGCGCTGAGCGCGTTCGTTTCCTCACCGGCAAGGACCGCAATGCCTGGAGACCCTGCCGCGCCTCGCAAGACGCTCAGCGCCTTTGCCAACGAACAGGAACTCGCGGGCCTGTTCAAGCGCTGGACTGACGAGGCACAGCGTCGCCGCGACGAGCAACGCGCTCGCCGCGACAAGTCTTCGGAATTTGCGGCTAGCCAGGCGCTTCCCGTGCCGGCTCCGGCAGCGGCCGCGCCCGCGGCGGTGGCCAAGGAAGCGGCGGGTGCCAAGAACGAGTCGGTGACCAACGTGCAACACGCTGGCGTCGACGAAGGCGGCATCGTCAAGGTGCACGGGGAGCATCTGGTGATCCTGCGTCGCGGACGTTTATTCACCATCCGCATCGGAGACAACCAACTGCGACCGGTTGCGGCGATTGAAGCATACGGGCGCGACGTTGACCCCGGTGGTGCGTGGTACGACGAGATGCTGATTTCCGAGAACACCATCGTCGTCATTGGTTACAGCTACGCGCGTGGCGGCACCGAAGTCGGCGTGTTCGACATTTCGCGCACGGGGCAACTGGCCTATCGGGCGACCTATCACCTACGTTCCAACGACTACTATTCGTCGCGCAACTACGCGAGCCGGCTGATCGGCAGCAAGCTGATCGTCTATTCGCCACATATCCTCAGTCCATGGGGTGATCCCTACGCGGCATTCCCGGCCATGCGCCGCTGGCGGGAGGGCGCGCAGGCGAGCGACTTCAGGCGGATTGCCCCGGCGACACGGATTTACCGCAGCGACGAGCCGCTCGACCCCTTTGCCGGTGCCGCGCTGCACAGTGTCACGGTCTGCGATCTGGCCAAGCCCGAAATCGACTGCCAGAGCACGGCTGTGCTGGGGCCGCCGGGACGCGTCTTCTACGTCTCGCCGACTGCGGTGTTCGTCTGGACAACGGCGTGGCGAGGTGCGCCGCAGGCCGCCGTCGCGACATCGGCGGTGTTCCGCATCCCGCTCGACGGTTCCGCTCCGAGTGCGCTGAAGGCCATAGGCAGTCCGATCGACCAGTTCTCGTTTCTGGAAGGCGACGGCATGCTGAACGTACTGCTACGTTCCAATGGCCGCGGCGACGGTATGTGGGCTGCCGAGGTCAACGCCGGCGACCTGGCGTTGCTGCGGGTATCGCTGGCGAGTTTCTCCGATGGCCGTGAGAGCGCTCCGATGGCGGCGTATCGCCACTTGCCGAAAGCAGCGGGTTACGCTATCCAGAGTCGCTACGTGGGCCCGTTTCTGCTCTATGGTGGCGGGACCGGCTGGCATGCGCCGCAGGCGACGAACCGTTCGCAGGTCTACGCGGTGCGCTTTGCGCAGGGTGAGATTTATGAATTGCCTTTGCCGCACGCCGTTGACCGTCTGGAGGCGCTCGGCGGCAATGCGCTGGTTGTCGGCAGCGACGGCAAGGATCTGCATCTCACCAGCGTGCGCCTCGGATCACTACCGATGACCGTCGGCCAGTACACGCGCCGGGATGCCGCGCAGGGTGAAACGCGCAGCCACGGCTTTTTCTACAAGGCGGAAAGCGAACTGGACGGTCTGCTCGGCCTGCCGATCGTCGGAGGTAGCGAGTCGGGCGTCCGCCAACTCGGCACCGAGTCGGCGGCCCTGCTTTTTCTGCGCAATCGCGGTTTGTTGCTGAGTGAACTGGGAACGCTCAAGGCTCGCCCCTCCGCCAGCGACCGCAACGATGCGTGTCGCGCTTCGTGCGTCGATTGGTACGGCAACTCGCGGCCGCTCTTTGTCCGCGGCAGGGTCTTCGCGCTGATGGGTTACGAGATCGTCGAGGGGAAGGTCGACGAGACGCGGATCGTCGAGACGCGACGGGTGAACTTTGCCCCGACGGTTCTGCAGGTCGCGCCGTAGGCAGCGGTGAGGCAGACGTACCACGGCGGGCGATGCCGTCCCGGAAATGAAAAACCCCATGCCAAGGGCGTTGGCATGGGGTGTGTGCGAATGGCGAGCAGATTAAACGGCGATTTTCAGAACTGGAAATCCTCCTCGTAGAACTCCATGGCACCACGCGGTCCGGCGACCTTGTCCTGCTCGCCCTTGCGCAACTCGACGCGGCGGATCTTGCCGGAAATGGTCTTCGGCAGTTCGCCGAATTCGATCCGACGCACGCGCTTGTAAGGTGACAGACGGCTGCGCAGAAAGACGAAGATCTCGCGCGCCAGTTCCCGACTCGGTTCATAGCCTGTGCGCAAGGTCAGGAAGGCTTTCGGTACCGCCAGACGCAAGGCATCGGGACTCGGCACCACGGCCGCTTCGGCGACCGCCTCGTGCTCGATCAGGACGCTTTCCAGTTCGAACGGGCTGATGCGGTAGTCAGACGCCTTGAACACGTCGTCGGCACGGCCGACGTAAGTGATGTAACCGTCGGCATCGATCGCGGCCGTGTCGCCGGTGTGATAGAAACCATCACGCATCACCTCGGCCGTTTTCTCGGGGTCATCGTCGTAGGAGATCATCAGTCCGAGCGGACGCGGCGACAAGGTCAGACAGATTTCACCTTCGTCACTCACATGCCCGTCCATATCGACCAGGCGCACCTGGTAGCCGGGCATCGGCCGTCCCATCGAGCCGAGCTTGACCGCCTGTCCGGGCGAGTTGCCGACCTGTGCGGTCGTTTCGGTCTGGCCGAAGCCGTCGCGCAGGGTAATGCCCCACGCCTCCTTGACCTGATCGATGACTTCGGGGTTCAGCGGCTCGCCGGCGCCGATCAGTTCGCGAACCTTGACCGGATACTTGCTCAGGTCCTC
>JAKOTN010000023.1 GCA_029776255.1 Pseudomonadota bacterium | reverse complement strand
ATCTCCGCGTCCAAGATTGAGCGCTCCTCCTCGAAGGCGTGGAAGGCTTGCTCGGCGCCAAGGCTTTCGACGACCTGTCGAAATTGCAGGTCTCCGCGACGCATGTCTAGCAAATGAGAAATGCGGCGGTATTGGCCTTCGAGGGCTCCGATCTGTGCGACTGTTTGTTGAAGCTTGGCGGAGACCTCTCGGCCATCCTTTTCAAGCCGCGCGGCGATTTCCCTCAAAGAGCGGGCGTCGTCCGCATAGGTGAGCAGATCCATGAACGATTCGGAGTGCTCGGCGTTGCAGACCGGGCAGACTAAAGCCTCTCGCGGCTCGTTGCGCAGGTATTGGGCGTCGCCGTCATAGGCGCGAATTGCTTCGTTTGCCAGATTAATTTGCAGGTAGATGCTTGATAACAGATCGCGCTCGGAGACCGATTGGGATCGAAGCTTTTCCTGGTCCTTGTTGAGCGCGGTCATTTCGAGCGTCAACTGCTCGATTTCTCGCTTGAAGTTCTCCGGATCGATTTTGGGGCCGGAGAGAGGCAACTTCTTGCCGAACCGCTCCCGAGCCTTGTCGAGGAAGCCTCGCTCTTTCTTTAAGTCGTCGAGCAGGTGCTGCTCGGCATCCCTCTTGACCTTGGCCTCGTAGTACTCCGGGGGCTTGATGCCCGAGAAATATTCGAGAATCGAGCCCATCGGCTTGCTGAACTGCTGCAACCCGGTGAAGGTGCTCCAACTGGCCTGCCAACTTCCGTCCTGGTTTATGTAGAAGGGTAGAAAAAAACACTTGGTGTCGGCCGGGACACTTTGCCCCCTCTTGTCCAATAGGACGAGATTAAAGCCTGTCGCCGACGCGAAAGCCACGCTCCATTCCGAATGATCCGAAGTCGCCACGACGAGGACGTCGTTTTCGAATAGGGCCCGGATTCCAGAGCTGTGAAGAGCCTGAAACCTGCGGTTGTCGACCCGGAAGCCGACCAGCGAGACAGTGTCTTCATCCCACTGAGCTAGGTTTCCCTGCGGCTTGGCCCCCAAGGTCAAGAACATGGTCTTGACCAGGCTCGACTTCCCGGTGTGGTTCCGTCCCCAGATTAGGTTCTTGTTCTCGTGGAACTCCACTCGCCGGGCTCGCCGGTCGCGCCGGGAGAGCATCCAAATACTTTCGAATAGAAAGTTTTTCATATGATTTTGTCCGAAGGCTTCTGACCAGTTTTCTTAGGTTGGGGCCACGCATTTTTTCAGGGCTCGAAGTAGGAACTGCGCGGTAAAATCCGCAGGGCGGATTGAAGAATGGGCGCTGGCCAGGTCAGCTTTGGCTTGATTGAAGAACGCTTTGAGCGAGGCTCCCGGCGCGTGAGTATCCAGCCAAGCATCGATGTCCAGCAGGAGCGGCGCGACGATTGGGTCTTCTCCGCCCATCACTTGGAGACGGAAGATCTTCGAGGCCGCGACTCGTATCGCCGACTTCTCCATGAATCCGATGCCGCCTTCCAAGTCGAGCTTGTCGAGCCAGTCTTCCAGCAGCGCCAGCAAGTCGGGAACATCTTCGAGATTGCTCAGCGCCGCGGAAAACTCCGCCTTGGAGTAGCCGCGTTCTTTTTTGAGCTCCTCGAAGCTCGCGCAAGTGTCGGTCTTCGCTCCCAATGGGCCGACCTTGGCCAGCAACGCCTCGACCAAGGCTTGGGCTTGCCCTGCGTGCCTTGGGCTGCGGTCGTTGAGGAACAACACGACCGTCCCGATGAGTTGTTTGGTCGGCTGATCCGGATGCATGGGGATCTTTTCGACATGAATCAAGGCGGGGTTGGCGGGCAGCGTTCCAGCCTCGTGCAGGGTTTCAAGCCCCAGGGTCAACGCATCCAAATGGTCTGCGGCAAGTTTCGAAAGATCGCAAGGCAGGGAGGTCGCGGCGTTGCCGCCGCCATTCAGAGGCAAATCGCAGCCGTTGTTCGAGATGAATCTCCCGGAACATTTGATTTCCTTGAAGGCCAATGCCGAGGAATACAGTTTTCCGATCGGGCTATCTTTGATGTTTGGAGGAGGGTTCTTCGAAGCTTTCCGCTTTTTGCCGGGCTTCACCAGATGCGTCAGATCGGCCCAGCTCCATTCCTCGCGGTCTCTTTTCTTGATCTGATAGATCCGAATGGAGGAGACGGCCGTCGGCGAGTCGAGCTCGGCGACATCTTGGATCGACTCAAACAGAAAAAGAAAGTCGCTGGCTCCTGACTTCTCGAGTTCGAACATGCGCTCGATGGCCCAAGCCCGTTGAAAGTCGACGCCCTTCTGATTGTGACCACCGCCGGATTCTGCAAGATCTTTTCGGGTGGCGACGCGGAATACCTCTTCGATCGGGTTGGTGCCCATTTATCGGCCAAGACCTGTGAGAATGAAGATTATTATCCACCTAAATGACATTGGATAAGCAGCGTTCGGCCATTTGTAATTTGCTTTCTTGAGCGTGGATCATGTACTCGACAAAAACCGATTACTCGCCAAGGCTTGAAGATTGATTTTTGATCAAAATGTTTCTACTTCTTGGTCGATCGCTCTCCCAGACTGCTGGTGTCGAAAACCATGCGGGTGATCCAACTCGCCAACGGCCGCAAACTTCGCAAAATCGGCCTTACGTACGAGCTCCCCTCAACAGCCGGAATGGCCGAGTTTCTGTCGATGTTCGTTCTTGCTCGCCAGTTCCTGCAAGGGCGCAAAGGGCAGTGGTCGATTTCTCCCAAAATTCCATCCATCAGAAGAGCGGCATGGCACGGATTTGGCACGGATTTGGCACAAGTTGGGCACGGAATGGGCACAGCGAATTTGTGTGCTCTAGCGGTGACGATTGCCCTTCAAAGCACTTTTATCAGGGTGTCTGCGTAGAAAGACGAATGCCGCAAATAGGGATCGTGCCAAAGTGGCACGAAAACCCAATGAGACACTATCTTAAGTTATTGTTTTTATTTTGTTTGGCGCGCCTGAGACGATTCGAACGTCCGACCCCTGCCTTCGGAGGGCAGTACTCTATCCAGCTGAGCTACAGGCGCATCGTGTCACATTGCATGACTTAGGGCACTCGTCATCTTACCACTGCCTCTGCCGGTGACGACTGCCTTCGGAGGGCAGTACTCTATCCAACTGAGCTACGGGCGCGTGCGGGGTGGAGAGATTAACTGGTTTGGGGCGAAGAGTCCACACGTACACCGTCGATCTGATCTGTCGGCAGGGACGCCCCGTGTTCTGTCGTCGGGATCGATTGAACGGGAAATCGGCCCGGAAAAACATCCGCGCCAGCGATTTCCACCGATACCCCGGGTCAAACCCAATAAGTATGGGAGTCGTCTCAGATCGCCAGGTCGATCTGTTGCAGCGAGCCAGCGCTGCCGTCCTCACGGAGGTAAATTCCGCTGGCGCGAATTTGACCGAGCACGCGGTCGTTGCTGTCGGTCAACGAAAAAGGCGAGATGGCGGCGCCGAGGTAGAGTGCGCCGACGCCCTTTTCGCGCAGAGTGGCGAGAGTGCCCTTGCCATCTTCGCCATGTTGCCAGACACGCAGGGAATCGAATATGGCATCGGCCTGGTCCAACCATCGGTTACCGTCCTGATCAAATTTGGCGAGATCGGCGAAGCCGTCGCCGGAGAGGCTGCCGAATAGCTCGCTGCCATCGTTGATGCGCCCGTCGCCATTCTTGTCGATGGCCAGATAGCCACTGTGGCTGGCAAGTGCGGCCATCGCTTCGGGGTGCCCGTCGGTGTCGAGATCAAACGCAAAACGAGCCCCTGAAAGTTCAGCGGCCTGTCCGTCGAAGTTGATCAACAAGGGATCGCGCAGCACCACTTTTTCGAGCACGGAGGCCGTTCTCTGGCAGGAAAAGTCGCGGCACATCGCGAGATCGAAAGAGAAATCGAGCGAACGGCCGTCGGCGGTGTGGATTTGCCCGTTCGACGAGAAAACCATGTCTTCGTGCTCATGGAAGGTGGTGGCGATTTCGGCTTGCCGAGCGACTTGCAAGACGCGCGCCGGGAGTTCCCGCCGCCGGTCGCCATCCAACAGGCTCGGGCCCTCGGCGCCCATCGCTTCGCGCATGTCCGTGGCCGTCGATCTTTTCGTGCCAGTGATCTGATCGAGAATGCGCGCCAATAGCGATGCGATCATCAAGGACAGCCTGGCGTTCAGTTGTCGCTCGTCGCGCGTCGCGACAGGCTCGGCTTGCGCGACCCCGTCGAGAATCGTGCGAAAGCCGCCGTTCGGTTCATACGTTGTTTCGCTGTCCTGGACGAAGACATGGCTGGCGTTCATGGTAATCGCCGAGTGTTCGATTTTCATTGCTCGCTCCTCAAGGACGGTACCGGTATGTGAAGCAAGATACACGCCATCGACACAAAACCGGGGATGGCGACACCGAGGACTGGCATCGACAGGGCAGGCCGGCAACACATGCCGATCAAGCGGCAATTCAAGCTTCAACCCGGCATCGATGAAACGGTTTGCCGAATTGACGGTCTTGCCGTTTTCCGCAAGGCAAGCACGTGGTCTTTTCAGCGTTGCACCGGTGGCGACCGCAGGCTCAAACGTGTGCAGCGGCGCTTTTTCAGTTAAACTTTACTAAAACGCTCAAGTATCCATCGGAAGGGAGTTTTGGCACATGGCTGTGACGATTGAAGCGGTAAAAGCCGTATTGCAAAATCTGGTCGATCCAAACACGCAAAAGGATTATGTTTCCTCGCGCTCGGCGACGAGTGTCAAGATCGAAGGCGCGGACGTTTCGTTGGACATCGAACTTGGGTACCCGGCGAAAACACAACACGATGACATTCGTCGCGCGGTGATCGCCGCGATCAGGGCGATTCCGGGCATCGGCAACGTTAGCGTCACTGTGTCGACAAACATTGTCGCGCACACCGTTCAACGCGGTCTGAAACCGTTGCCGGGAGTCAAGAACATCATTGCCGTCGCGTCCGGCAAGGGAGGTGTCGGCAAGAGCACGACGGCGGCGAATCTGGCTCTGGCACTGGCGCGGGAGGGCGCGACGGTCGGCCTGCTCGACGCCGACATCTATGGCCCATCGCAACCACAAATGTTGGGGTTGGCCGGCCGGCGCCCGGAATCGTCCGACGGCGTCTCGATGGATCCCCTGGAGGCTTACGGTTTGCAGACGATGTCGATTGGATTCATGATCGACGTCGATTCGCCGATGGTCTGGCGAGGACCGATGGTGACCCAAGCGCTCGAACAGCTGCTCAAGCAAACCACTTGGCGCGACGTCGATTACCTGATCGTCGACATGCCGCCGGGAACCGGCGACACACAACTGACGCTGGCGCAAAAAGTACCGGTAACCGGCGCGATCATTGTCACCACCCCGCAGGACATCGCTTTGATCGACGCTCGCAAGGGCTTGAAGATGTTCGAGAAGGTCGGCATTCCCATTCTCGGTCTGGTGGAGAACATGAGTACGCACGTGTGCTCGAAATGCGGCCACGAAGAAGCCATTTTTGGCCAGGGCGGCGGCTTGCTGATGTCCGGGGACTACGATATCGAGTTGCTTGGGTCGTTGCCGCTGGAACTGTCGATCCGCGAATTGACCGATTCTGGCAAACCGACCGTGATCGGCGCGCCGGACTCGCGCGCGGCGGAAATCTACCGGACGATCGCTCGCCGCGTTGCCGTCAAGGTGGCCGAACGGACTCGAGACATGAGCAGTAAATTCCCAAACATCGTCGTGCAAAACACTTAAGCGCATGCCTCGCGGCGCCCCGGCGCGGAGATTCGTTTCCGTCCGCTGCCCGGACGCCGTAGAATGAGGGCCTTTCTTGCAAGATCGGTGTTCGGGTGACCCGCGATGTCCATAAAATCGGATAAATGGATCCGCCGCATGGCGGAGCAGCACGGCATGATCGAACCGTTCGAGCCGAATCAGGTCCGCGAAATCGATGGGCGGCGAATCGTTTCCTACGGGACCTCGAGCTACGGTTACGACATTCGCTGCTCCGACGAATTCAAGCTGTTCACCAATCTGAACTCGACGATCGTCGATCCAAAGAACTTCGATCCGAATTCGTTCGTCGAGGTAAAAAACGATTTCTGCATCATCCCGCCGAATTCATTCGCCTTGGCACGCACGGTCGAATATTTCCGCATCCCACGCAGCGTGCTGACGGTCTGTCTCGGCAAAAGCACGTATGCCCGCTGCGGCATCATCGTCAACGTGACGCCATTCGAGCCGGAATGGGAAGGGCACGTGACCCTGGAATTCTCGAATACCACCCCGCTGCCCGCCAAGATATATGCTCACGAGGGCATCGCGCAGGTATTGTTCTTCGAGTCCGACGAAGAGTGCGAAACGTCGTACAAGGATCGAGGCGGCAAATACCAGGGGCAAATGGGCGTCACCTTGCCGAAGATTTGACCGTGCGATACAACGGACGCGACGCGCAAACGCCAGAAACTAAAGTCGCCACCCCTTGAAGAGTCCTTCCCTCCCCTGATTTGGTACTGGATCGACCATGCATTTCAATTTCCCGGTCATCATCATCGATGAGGATTTTCGTTCCGAGAATACCGGTGGCCTGGGTATTCGGGCACTGGCCAAGGCAATTGAAAAAAAAGGGTTCGAAGTATTCGGCGTCACCAGTTACTGTGACCTGACCTCTTTCGCTCAACAGCAAAGCCGCGCCTCGGCGTTCATCCTGACGATCGACGACGAAGAGTTCAGGAATGGCAACGCGGAACAGACGGTGGCCAGCCTGCGCGCCTTCGTCAAGGAAATCCGCTGCCGCAACGAAGACATCCCGATTTTCCTGTATGGCGAAACCCGCACATCGCGACACATCCCAAACGACGTGCTGCGCGAATTGCACGGCTTCATCCACATGTTCGAGGACACCGCCGAATTCATCGGCCGCTATGTGGTGCGCGAGGCGCGCGCTTATCTGGAAAGCCTGTCGCCGCCGTTCTTCCGGGCGCTGACGCATTATGCCGAGGACGGCTCGTATTCCTGGCATTGCCCCGGTCACTCGGGCGGTGTCGCTTTCCTGAAAAGTCCGGTCGGCCGGATGTTCCACCAGTTTTTTGGCGAGAACATGCTGCGCGCCGATGTCTGCAACGCCGTCGAGGAATTGGGGCAGTTGCTCGATCACACGGGACCGGTTGCCGCCTCCGAGCGCAACGCGGCGCGCATCTTCAACGCCGACCACCTTTTTTTCGTCACCAACGGCACGTCGACTTCCAACAAGATCGTCTGGCATTCGACAGTCGCGCCCGGTGACATCGTTGTCGTCGACCGCAACTGTCACAAGTCGATTCTGCACTCGATCATCATGACCGGCGCCGTGCCGGTGTTCCTGATGCCGACCCGAAACCACTACGGCATCATCGGGCCGATCCCAAAAGAGGAGTTCCGCTGGGAAAACATCAGGAAAAAAATCGAGGCGCATCCTTTCGCATCCCGAGTTAACGCCAAGCCACGCGTGTTGACCATTACCCAAAGCACTTACGACGGAATTCTGTATAACGTCGAGGAAATCAAGGAAATGCTCGACGGCGAGATCGACACCCTGCATTTCGACGAAGCGTGGTTGCCACATGCCGCATTCCACGATTTTTACGGCGATTACCACGCCATCGGCGCCGGTCGGCAGCGGTGCAAGAAGGCAATGATTTTTTCCACTCAGTCCACGCACAAACTGCTGGCCGGCTTGTCGCAAGCTTCGCAAATTCTGGTGCAGGATTCCGAGGACAGAAAACTCGACCGCGATGTGTTCAACGAAGCGTACCTGATGCACACCTCGACATCGCCACAGTACTCGATCATTGCCTCTTGCGATGTGGCGGCGGCAATGATGGAAGCGCCCGGCGGCAGCGCTCTGGTCGATGAATCGATCGCCGAGGCCCTCAATTTTCGCAGCACGATGCGCAAGGTGGCCAGCGAGTGGGGAGCCGACTGGTGGTTCAAGGTTTGGGGACCGGACGAAATCGCCGGCGCGAAAATCGAGGAAAAATCGGCGTGGATCCTCAAACCCGGCGAACGCTGGCATGGCTTCGGCATGCTCGCCGAGGGTTTCAACATGCTCGACCCGATCAAGGCGACGATCATCACGCCGGGGCTGGACGTCGACGGCGAGTTCGCCGACTGGGGGATACCCGCGGCCATCGTTACCAAATATCTGGCCGAGCACGGGATCATTGTCGAAAAATGCGGCCTGTACTCGTTTTTCATCATGTTCACCATCGGCATCACCAAAGGCCGCTGGAACACCATGGTCACCGAGTTGCAGCAGTTCAAGGACGGCTACGACCAGAATCTGCCGCTATGGAAGGTGATGCCGGAATTTCTTGGCAAGAACCCGCGATATGAGCGCTATGGACTGAAGGATTTGTGCAAGCGGATTCACGGCATCTATGCGGCCAACGATGTGGCGCACCTCACCACCCAGATGTACCTATCGGACATGGAACCGGCAATGAAGCCAACCGATGCTTTCGCCAAGATGGCTCATCGCGAGATCGACCGCGTGCCGATCGACGGCCTGGAAGGCCGGATCACCAGCACCTTGCTGACACCTTATCCACCCGGTATCCCGCTGCTCATTCCCGGTGAGCGCTTCAATGCCATGATCGTCCGTTATTTACAGTTCGCACGCGATTTCAACGAGCAATTTCCGGGCTTCGAGACCGACGTTCACGGTCTGGTCAAGGCCGTGGTGGATGGCAAGGCGATTTATTCGGTGGATTGCGTTCGCTAAAAAGGTCGAAACATCGTGGTACGCCGCCACGCGGGCGACAGGGGTTTACGGCGTGGCGGTATCGGAAAGCGTCGGCCCTGCGTCGGCCGCCGACGAATTTTCAAGCAGACGGACCACGCCGTCGTCGCCGATCGCCGTATCCTCGAATTTCAAGAGCGTGATGCGATGGTTATCCATCTCCAGCACGCTGAGCCGTCCACCGAGAAGTTCGACGGTGTCGCCAACCGTCGGCACGCTACCAAACTGTTTGTAGAACAGGCCGGCGAGTGTGACGTAGTCGTCGTCAGCCGGAAACGGAAAAGAGAGCAACGCCTCCAGATCGGAAATACGCATCGACGCATCGATTTCGTACTGGCTCCCGACGAGTTTTTTGACCCGCCTTCTCGCTTGACGCGTGAATTCGTCTTCGTAGTCGCCGACAATTTCCTCCAGAATGTCCTCGAAGGTGATGATTCCTTCCGTGCCACCGTACTCGTCGATCACCACGGCCATCTGCTGCCGCGTGCGCTTGAAATCCTTGAGTAGATCGCTGAGCAACTTGCTGTTGGGAACGATATACGGCGCTTGCGCGAATTCGCTGACCGGCGTCCGGCTCACCTCTTCCAGTGTCTGCCCGCTGCTTTCGGCCATGACCAGCAGCAATTCCTTGATCGCCACCACGCCGGTGATCCGGTCCAGACTTTTGTCGTACACGGGGAAGCGCGCGTGCGGCACGTCGCGAAAAACACGCAGGGCGTCGGACACGGTTTCCTGTTGCGCCAGGGCGCGAATCTGGGTGCGAGGAATCATCGCTTCGCGCACGGTATGTTCATCGAGCTTGAACACGCCACGAATCATTTCCGTTTCTTCCGGCGCCAGCGTGCCCTCCTTTTCACTGGCCGAAAGAATCATTCGAATCTCCTCGACCGACATCGTGAAGTGGCTCTCGCCATGTCCTTCCAGATTACCTTGCCCGAAAATCCGCAGCAGCGCGTCCGACGAAAGCTTCATGATGTAGATCAGAGGCTTGAACATCAGATACAAAAAATTGATCAGGCCACCAACGGCCATGCTCATCTGTTCGGCTTTGTGGAAGGCGAGAACTTTCGGTGCCAGTTCGCCGGCCACCACATGTAGAAAAGAGATGACGACGAAAGCAAAAGCGTAAGACACGGTATGCGCTGCCTTGGTCAGCGCCTCGCCGCCGCCGAAGACGGCGAAGAAAGAGACAAATGTGCCATCGGTCAAGGTGCTGATCGTTTCCATGCCGACGGCGCCGAGGCCGAGCGAAACCAGCGTGATGCCGACCTGCGTCACCGAATAGAAGCGCTCGGGTTCGTTGTGCAACATTTCGACCCGCGCCGCGCTCCTGTCACCGTCTTCAGCCAGCTGCCTGATACGGCTACGACGCGCCGACGAAATGGCGATTTCGGAACCGACGAAAAACGCATTACCAGCAATGAAAAAAAGAATCAGAATCAAGTTGAAATACAGATTCATGCCATCCATCACGAACGCCTCCCCGTTATTGGCCACAAGTCCAAGAAGCCTGCGGGATGATACGTTACTTGTGGCGCGCGCCGTTGGGCGGTGGCCGAGAACCCGGCATTTCACCCCAGTGCCGCGCACACCACACGGATGAGTTTTTGTTGGCCATCGCATGAAAATAGATCGTTTGTCGCCTTGGCGACGGGTGCCTACCCTGAGGAAGCACCTCACATCGCAACGACCATTCGAACCACAGGAGATCGAATCATGTACGCCCGCCAACAACCCATTCACGACGATCGCCGGACAACGCATGGGAACAAACGCGCCTCGGGCAACACCGCGTCAAGAAACTGGCGTGGCTGGAAAAGACTTTTCGCCAGTTTTCAGGCGCCGGCGCATCCCGTGATTACCGATCCGGCGACATTCATCAATCTGCCCTGAGGCGTTTCGAACACCTCTATTCCCGGCGCGCCAGTTCCGACCACGTGAAATCGATGTGCGCCAGCATGGCTTTCCTCGCCGCGTCCGGCTGATGTGATCGGATACATTCCCAAACGCCGAGATGCTGTTCCCGCAAGCGCGCGGTGATCACGCCGGACGGATCCTCCAGGGCCATCAGATTGAGGAAGATGTGCTCCCGCAGCATATGGATGATGCTCGAGTGCAAGTAAAGAAACATGCTGTTGTGAGACGCTTCAGCGATTGCCTGGTGAAAATCGGCATCGGCGCCGTATTCCTCGTTTTTCTCGCCTGTTTCGTAAGCGTCGGTCAGGCGAGCGATGATTTTTCCGATCCTCTCCAGATCGTCGGGGTTGGAACGTAAGGCGGCATAATACGCCGTGGCGCCTTCCAGCTCGCGGCGAAATTCCAGGGTATCCCATCGCAGATCCGGGTGTGCGACAACCAGTTGTCGCCACGGCGACGAAATTGTCGCCTGAAGCCGATCACTGACGAATACGCCGCTTCCGGGCTTGCTGAACAGCAGCCCTCGGTCCTTCAGGGAAAAAATCGCCTCACGCACCGAATTTCGGGAAACACCCAGCTTTTCGGCCAGAATTCTTTCCGACGGCAGACGCGTTCCCACGGGCCAGGACCCATCCAGCAGACGCATTTCAAGCGCTAGCCGTGTTTGCTCTGCAACGCTACGCACCATCATGACCATCCTTCGGAAGCGGTTCTCAGGGCGGGTCAAACCAAAATAATTGGCACTACCAATTTCCAGGCGATTTTATCTCCGATTACGCTACGCGGCATCGACTTTCGATAAGTGCAATGTATTGCAAATAGCGGAAGCCGTTCAAAGGGCTCCACACGACAAGGCCCTCCCCATCGTCGGTTCATCAGAGGAGGAAACGAAGATGAGTCTGTTGATTTCTGCCCTTCGCGCGCAACTGCCCGCCGAACGCGTCATCACCGATGAATTGCGCCGGCTGGCTTGGGGTACCGACGCCAGTTTTTACCGGCTGGTGCCGCAAGTCGTGGTCGTCGCGGAAAGTGAAGCCGATGTGCTGCACGTGCTGGCGGTGGCGCGGCAGCACGGTGTTCATCTGACATTCCGTGCCGCGGGCACCAGTCTTTCGGGACAGGCGGTGACCGACGGCATCCTGCTGTTGATCGGCGAAGGCTTCGCCACGTTCGACCTTGGGGTCGACGCGCTGAGCGTTCGGCTGGGAGCTGGAATGATCGGCGGCGAGGCCAATCGTCGTCTCGCGGACGTCGGGCGCAAGATCGGTCCGGATCCGGCGTCGATCGCCACCTGCAAGATCGGCGGCATCGCGGCCAACAACGCGTCCGGGATGTGCTGCGGCACGGCGCAGAACAGTTACCGGACGCTCATCGGGTTGCGGGTCATTCTGGCCGACGGCAGTGTGCTCGATACCGAGCAGCCGGACAGCGTCAGCGCATTTCGCCAGAGTCATGGCGACCTTCTCGATGCGTTGCAGCGGCTCGGCGAGGAAACCCGGGCCGACGATTCCTTGGCCAGCCGGATCAAACACAAATTCAAAATCAAGAACACCACTGGCTATAGCCTCAACGCGCTGGTCGATTACAGCGACCCGGTCGACATTCTGGCGCATTTGATGATTGGCTCCGAGGGCACGCTGGGTTTCATGTCCCGCATCACCTATCGCACGGTGGTGGACGATCCGTACAAGGCCAGCGCGCTGGTTTTCTTCCCGGATATCGAAACCGCCTGCCAGGCCGTGGTGCGTCTGAAGCCACAACCGGTTGCCGCCGTCGAGCTTCTGGACCGCGCGGCGTTACGCTCGGTTGAAGACAAGCCGGGTTTGCCGGCGATCATTCGCGCGCTCGGAGAGACGGTTGCCGCGCTGCTGATCGAGGTGCGCGCGGGCGATGCCGCCAGCTTGCACGCGCACATCGACAGCGTTCTGACGACCATGACCGGCATCGCGACAGTCGAGCCGATGGTGTTTTCCACCGATCCGGCCACCTGCGAGATGTACTGGAAAGTCCGCAAGGGCACCTTTCCTTCGGTCGGCGCCATGCGCCGCACCGGCACCACGGTGATCATCGAGGACGTGGCTTTCCCGATCGAATCGCTGGCGGCGGCGACCCTCGACCTGCAAGCGCTATTCAAACGCCACGGCTATCACGAGGCGATCATTTTCGGTCACGCGCTGGAAGGCAATCTGCATTTCGTGTTCACCCAGGATTTCGGGGAAGCGGCGGAAGTGCGACGCTACGCCGACTTCATGGACGATGTGTGCGATCTGGTGGTCAACAAGTACGACGGCTCGTTGAAGGCCGAGCACGGTACCGGACGCAACATGGCGCCTTTTGTCCGGATGGAATGGGGAGCGCAGGCCACCGATCTGATGCATCGCATCAAGGCGCTGTTCGATCCCGACAATCGCCTCAATCCCGGCGTGATTCTGAACGACGATCCGGCCGCGCACCTGAAACATCTCAAGCCCATGCCGGCCGCCGAGGACCTCGTCGACCGCTGTATCGAGTGCGGCTTTTGCGAACCTCTGTGTCCCTCGCACCAACTGACCCTGTCGCCGCGACAGCGTATCGTCAGTTGGCGGGAACTCTCCCGTCGCGCCGCCGCCGGCGAGTCTCCCGGCGCAATAGGCGACGCCTATCCTTATTTCGGCCTCGACACCTGCGCCGCCTGCGGATTGTGTTCGACCGCCTGTCCAGTGGGAATCAACACCGGCGACCTGACCCGTCGTCTGCGAGGCCGTGCCCAGAGTGACTTTGCGCGCCGCATCGGCCGCTGGACCGGCGAACATTTCGGCACCGTCGCCAGCACCGCCCGCCTGGGCTTGCAACTCGGCCATCTGGCGAATGCCGTCGTTGGCGACCGCGTATTGGGCACGCTGTCCGGCGGCGCCTGGAAAACCGCCATGCCGCGCGCCGGCAAGGCTGTCGGCAGGCAAGCGGGTAGCGGCGATCCGGTGGTCTATTTCCCGGCCTGCGGCGGTCGGATCTTCGGTCCGAGCAGCGCCGGAGAAGCGCAGCTCGGCGAGGTCGTGCAACGGCTGCTGATCCGTGCCGGCTACGCGCCACGCTTGCCGAAAGACTTCGACACTCTCTGTTGCGGCCAAATGCTCGCCAGCAAGGGCATGGCCGAAGACGCCGACGCCGGCGCCGCGCGTCTCGAGGCCGCGCTTCGTGAAGCCAGCGAAAACGGTCGCTACCCGATCATCATGGATGCCAGCACCTGTAGCGCACGCATGCAGGAATTCCTGGCTGGACGCTTGCCGCTATTCGATTTTCACGAGTTCGCTCACGATGCCTTGCTACCCCGGCTGCGATTGGTCAAACAGGCCGGCCCGATCGCGTTGCACATCAACTGCAGCGTCCGCAAAAGAGGGTCCGACGCCAAACTGCAAAAGGTGGTGCGCGCCTGTGTCGAACAGGTGTTGATTCCGGCCGGCGTGAACTGCTGCGGTTTTTCCGGCGACCGCGGTTTTGTGGTGCCGGAATTGAACCGGCATGCCCTGCGCAAGATTCACGACGAGCTTCCCGCAAGCTGTACTTGTGGAATTTCCAGCAACCGGACCTGTGAGATCGGCCTGACCGCCGAAACCGGCCGCACCTATCGTTCGCTCGCCTATCTGCTGGAGGAATGCAGTCGCGGCGAAGAAGCTGGCGCGTGTTGAACCACGAACGACCATTACCAAAGGAGCACATCCGCTTTCAGTCGTAAAACAAAGGAGACCCACCATGCAGACTTGGCAGCATCTCTACGACCCACTGGGCAACCTTTGGTTGTCATCGCTGATCGCCGCAATTCCGATCATATTTTTCTTTGTGGCACTCGCTGTTCTACGTTTGAAAGGGCACGTCGCCGGAACCATCACCGTTGCGCTGGCTCTGCTGGTGGCGATTTTCTTTTACGGCATGCCGGTCGACATGGCCCTGGCGTCCGTGGGTTACGGCTTTCTGTACGGTTTATGGCCCATTGCCTGGATCATTGTCACGGCGGTATTTCTCTACAAAATCACCGTCAAGACCGGGCAGTTCGACATCATTCGTGCCTCGGTGGTCTCGCTGACCGAAGACCAGCGCCTGCAAATGCTGTTGGTGGGATTTGCCTTCGGCGCCTTCCTCGAAGGTGCCGCCGGATTCGGCGCACCGGTGGCGATTACCGCCGCCTTGCTGGTCGGACTGGGCTTCAATCCGCTCTACGCCGCCGGCTTGTGTCTGATCACCAACACCGCGCCAGTGGCTTTCGGGGCCATGGGCATTCCCATCATCGTCGCCGGGCAGGTCACCGGCATCGAGGCGATGAAGATCGGCCAGATGGCCGGGCGCCAATTGCCCTTGCTTTCGGTCCTCGTTCCACTGTGGGTCATCCTGATCATGGACGGCTGGCGCGGGGTGCGCGAGACCTGGCCGGCGATCCTGGTCACCGGCGTCAGCTTCGCCGTGACGCAGTTCCTGACCGCCAACTTCATCGGCCCGGAACTGCCGGACATCACCTCGGCCCTGGTCAGCCTGATTTCGCTGTCCATTTTCCTCAAGTTCTGGAAACCGAAGCGCATTTTCCGCTTTCCCGGCCAAGAGGTGACGCTCAAGACAGAGAATCATTCGCTCGGCAAGGTGCTTAAGGCATGGTCACCCTTCGCCATTCTGACCGTCTTCGTCACCATCTGGTCGCTGAAACCCTTCAAGGCGCTGTTCGCCAAGGGCGGCGATCTGGCCTGGACGGTGATCACCACGCCAGTGCCGATGCTCGACAAATTGACGATCAAGATGCCGCCGATCGTCAAGGTCGCCACCCCCTATGCGGCGTCGTATTCGTTCAACTGGCTGGCGGCCACCGGCACCGCCATTCTGTTTGCCTCGATCGTTACCGTCGTGATGCTGCGCATGAAACCCGGCGAGGCGATCAAGACTTTTGTCGGGACCTTCGCCGAGTTGTTGAAACCGATATTTTCGATCGGCATGGTGTTGGCATTCGCTTTCATCGCCAACTATTCCGGGCTGTCGGCGACATTGGCGCTGTTGCTGGCGGGAACGGGCGTCGCCTTCCCCTTCTTCTCGCCGTTCCTCGGCTGGCTTGGCGTCTTCCTGACAGGATCGGATACCTCGTCCAACGCCTTGTTCTGCAATTTGCAGGCCACGACCGCCCAGCAAATCGGTGTTTCCGACACCCTGATGGTGGCGGCCAACACCACCGGCGGTGTCACCGGCAAGATGATCTCGCCGCAGTCGATCGCCGTCGCCTGCGCGGCGGTGGGGCTGGTCGGACGCGAGTCGGATCTGTTCCGGTTCACCGTCAAACATAGCTTGTTGTTGTGCGTGATCGTCGGCGTGATTACCACGATCCAGGCTTATCTGTTGCCGCAGATGATTCCGTAACACGCGGAAGAACGCCGGACCGGCGGCGAAAGCCGCCGGCTCCGCTCGCCTTGCGGGCACGCGCCCCGCGCCCGCGAACGTCTCGCTGCCATGCTGCGGTAGAATATCCGCCCTTTCCCGCGCAGGAAGCCCTACGTGAACGGCATTACCATCGCCTTGTCCAAAGGCCGAATTTTCGACGAAACCATGCCCTTGCTGGCCGCCGCCGGCATTGTGCCGACCGAGGACCCCGAAACCTCGCGTCGACTGATCATTCCCACCAGCCGCGACGATGTGCGGGTGGTCATCGTCCGTGCCACCGATGCGCCGACGTATGTGCGATACGGCGCCGCCGATCTCGGCGTCGCCGGCAAGGACGTGCTGCTCGAACACGGTAGCGACGGTCTCTATCAGCCGATCGACTTGCAAATCGCCAAATGTCGAATGATGGTCGCCGTGCCCGCCGGCTTCGACTATGCGTATGCCGTGCGCCAGGGCGCTCGCCTGAAGGTCGCCACCAAATACGTCAACATTGCCCGCGAACACTTTGCCGCCAAGGGCGTGCATGTCGACCTGATCAAGCTTTACGGCTCGATGGAATTGGCGCCGCTGGCGGGTCTGGCGGACGCCATCGTCGATCTGGTGTCCACCGGCAGCACCTTGAAAGCCAACAATCTGGTGGCTTGCGAGCACATCATGGACATCTCCTCGCGACTGATCGTCAATCAAGCCGCTCTCAAACTCAAGCGCGAAACGCTGGCCCCGATTCTCGACGCCATTGCCGGAGTGATAGAAAAATGATCGCCATCACGCGCATGAACAGCGGCGACGCCGATTTCAACGCCCGCCTCGATGCGTTGCTCGCCTTCGAAGCCACCCAGGATGACACCGTCGACAAAACGGTCGCCGCCATTCTGGCCGACGTCAGGGCGCGCGGCGACGAGGCGCTGGTCGACTACACCCGGCGCTTCGATCGTCTGACGGTCGAGGCCATGACGGCGCTGGAAATACCGCCACGGGTCTTGCGGCAAGCCTTGGCCGACCTGCCGCCGCCACAGCGCGTGGCACTCGAAACCGCGGCCGCGCGGGTCCGCGATTATCACCAGCGGCAACGTCAGTCCAGTTGGCAATACGAGGACGATGCCGCCGATATGCGTGGCACGATGCTGGGCCAGAAAGTCACGCCTCTGGACCGTGTCGGCCTCTACGTTCCCGGCGGCAAGGCCTCGTACCCTTCCTCGGTATTGATGAACGCGATTCCGGCGCGGGTTGCCGGCGTCCGGGAACTGATCATGGTCGTGCCCACGCCGAACGGCGAACGGAATCCGCTGGTGCTGGCGGCAGCGGCGCTGGCCGGCGTCGACCGCGTGTTCACCCTCGGCGGCGCACAGGCGATCGGTGCGCTGGCCTATGGAACACAAACGGTACCGAAGGTGGACAAGATCGTCGGACCCGGCAACGCCTATGTTGCCGCCGCCAAACGCCGCGTTTATGGCATTGTCGGCATCGACATGGTCGCCGGCCCGTCCGAGATCCTGATCATCTGCGATGGCCAGACCAATCCCGACTGGGTGGCGATGGATCTATTCTCGCAAGCCGAGCACGACGAACTGGCGCAGTCGATCCTGCTCTGCCCGGACGCCGCCTATCTCGACCGCGTGGCCCAGGCCATCGACACCCTGCTGCCGGAAATGCCGCGTCGGGCGGTGATAAGCGCCGCGTTGGAAAACCGCGGCGCGCTGATTCAGGTGCGCGATCTCGACGACGCCTGCGCAATCGCCAACCGCATCGCGCCCGAGCACCTCGAATTGTCCGTGGCCGACGCCGACGCCTGGGTGACGCGAATCCGCCACGCCGGCGCGATTTTCATCGGCCGCTATTCCTCGGAATCGCTTGGCGACTACTGTGCGGGACCCAACCACGTGCTGCCGACCTCGGGAAGCGCCCGTTTCTCGTCGCCGCTCGGAGTGTACGACTTCCAGAAGCGCAGCAGCCTGATTCGCGTCTCGCCAGCCGGGGCCAACACGCTGGGACGCGTTGCCGCCATTCTGGCCAAGGGGGAAGGGCTGCCGGCGCACGCCCGTTCCGCCGAGTACCGCCTCGAAGACTGACGTCGCGTGCTGGCGGCAACCGCGACTCCCGCATGCTGAACCTCTTTCGTTACTGGCGCGAACGCGGCTGGACCGAGATCGACGCAACGAGCTACGCGGCCGCATGGCAGCGCTTTGGCGGCAGTTTCGTCACCCACCCGCGGGTGGTCGAGCGCCTGAGCGGGCTGGCGGAAATTCCGGTTCGCTATCTTGGCTGGCTTGACGGTGGCCACGTACAAGCGGCGATTCCCTGCTGGGACGGCCATCTGGCACTGGCGAAAACGGTGCTGAAACAGCGCCGTCGCCATGGCTTGTTCGATCTGGGCAACGCCGAAGTGATCTTGCCAATCGCCACCGGGTTCCGTGTGCCGGTACGCGTGCGGATGCGCTATCTCTCGGCGATCAACGTCCAAGAGATCGATGGCGCGAGGCAACAGGCCGAAAGCCTCGCCATGGCACGGGCGCCGGAGAACTACAGCCCCAAATTCCGCTACAACCAGCGGCGCGAGTTGCGCTTGTTCGAGGAGGCGGGCGGGAGCATCCATCCCCTGTCCGAGTTCCAGCCGTCGGAGCAGGCGGCGATCTACTGCGATTTGTTCGCCCGCCGCTGGGGTTTCCCGGCGCGCGGCAAGGCGCATTTGTGCGAAGTGCTGACGCTGTTGCGCGAGTTCGTGACCGGCTCTCTCTTGCTCCGTCACGGACAGCCAGTCGCCATGCAACTGCTTTATCGCGCCGAAGCGCCCGGCTGGGTGTCGCTCGAATATGTCAACGGCGGCGTGGACCCGCAACACCAGCCACTGAGTCCGGGAAGTGTCCTGAGCTTCGTCAACACCCAGGCGGCCTGGTCGGCCGCCCGCGCCATCGGCAAGCCCTTGCGCTATTCCTTCGGCCGTGCAGACCGCGAATACAAGGATCGCTGGTGCCATCGCGTGCCGGTATTTGAAATTTAGCATCCGCCGGTCCGCACGCGCCACGGCGGGTCATTCCCGCCTCACGACGGTGCTTTGGTAGAATCTTCTCTTTGTTCGGATTGCGCTGACACCAATGACACGCCAGATTCTGGTCACCTCCGCCCTGCCGTATGCGAACGGCGCCATCCACCTCGGTCATCTGGTCGAATATATTCAGACCGACATCTGGGTGCGTTTCCAGAAGATGCGCGGCCACGAATGCTGGTACGTCTGCGCCGACGACACCCACGGCACGCCGGTGATGCTGCGCGCCGAGAAGGAAGGACTGACACCGGAGGCGCTGATCGCGCGCGTCCATGCCGAACATGCCCGCGACTTCGCCGGCTTTCACGTCGGTTTCGACAACTACCACACCACGCATTCCGAAGAAACACGCGCTTGCGCCAACGAAATTTACGCCCGTCTTGGCGCGGCCGGGCTGATCGAGACGCGGATCATCGCGCAGTACTACGACCCGCTCAAGCAGATGTTTCTGCCCGACCGCTTCATCAAGGGCGAATGTCCCAAATGTGGCGCCCGCGATCAGTATGGCGACAATTGCGAAAACTGCGGTGCCGCCTACACCGCCAACGAACTGAAAAATCCCTACTCGGTGGTTTCCGGAGCCAAACCGGAAATCCGCCAGTCGGAACATTATTTTTTCAAGCTTTCCGATCCGCGTTGCCAAACCTTCCTGCGCCGCTGGACACAAGGCGAAGGGCGTCTGCAACACGAAGCCGCCAACAAACTACGGGAATGGCTCGGCGACGACGTCGACAACCGTCTCACCGATTGGGACATTTCCCGCGATGCGCCTTACTTTGGCTTCGAAATCCCAGGCGCGCCGGGCAAGTATTTTTACGTCTGGCTGGACGCGCCGATCGGCTACATGGGAGCGTTCAAGAATCTCTGCGCCCGGGAAGGTCTGGATTTCGACGCCTACTGGCGACCGGATTCCTCCGCCGAGCTGTATCACTTCATCGGCAAGGACATTCTTTATTTTCACGCGCTGTTCTGGCCGGCCGAACTCGAGCATGCCGGCTACCGCACGCCAAGCAAGGTCTTCGCACACGGTTTTCTGACCGTCGATGGCGCGAAGATGTCGAAATCGCGCGGCACTTTCATCACCGCCGAGAGCTATCTCCAACAAGGGCTGGACCCGGAATGGCTGCGCTATTACTACGCCGCGAAGTTGTCGGCATCGATGGAGGATATCGACCTCAATCTCGACGATTTCGTCGCCCGGGTCAATTCGGACCTGATCGGCAAGTTCGTCAACATCGCCAGTCGCTCCGCGGGTTTCATCGGCAAGCAATTCGGTGGCCGTCTGGCGGCGTGCGACGAATCGCTGCCGGCGATTCAGGCCATTCGCGAACGTCGGGCACTGATCGCCGAATACTACGACGCCCGCGAATTCAGCAAGGCCCTCCGCGAAATCATGGCGCTCACCGATCTGGCCAATCAATACGTCGATAGCGTCAAGCCGTGGGAACTCGCCCGTCAATCCGGCCGCGAACACGAACTACAGATCGCCTGTAGCAACGCGCTGAATTTGTTCAGGCTGTTCGCCGTGCTGCTCAAGCCCGTCCTGCCGGCGCTTTGCAAGAAGGCGGAAGCCTTCCTCAAAATCCCACCCTTGAACTGGGACGATGGCGGCACACTGCTCGCCGCCGGGCACCTCATCGAGAATTACCGACACCTGATGACACGCGTGGACAAGAAACAGATCGATGCGCTGCTGGAAGCAAACCGCGAGTCGCTGCTCGCCACGCCCGACAGCGCGCCACCGCCGAAGAGCGCCGCGCAAAAACCGCCTGCCACCGCTGGCGACACGTCAACCGTCGACAGCGGCCGCGCCGAACCAACCCTCGGCATCGACGATTTCATGCGCGTAGACCTGCGGATTGCGCGCATTACCGACGCGACCCCTGTCGACGGCGCCGACAAACTGGTGCGCCTGGCTCTCGATCTCGGCCCGCTCGGCACACGACAGGTTTTCGCCGGCATCAAGGCCACTTACGATCCAGCGACGCTGGTCGGTCGACTGACGGTGATGGTGGCCAATCTGGCGCCACGCAAAATGAGATTCGGTCTATCCGAAGGCATGGTGCTCGCGGCCTCCGATCCGGCCGGTAAAGCGCCCGGCATTTTCCTGCTCGCGCCGGACGATGGCGCGCAACCTGGCATGCGGGTCAAGTAGCCCGCGGATGAAAACGCCTCCGCGCGCAACACCGCTGTTGATGGCTTACGCGTTGCTGGACGCTCTCGGCATGCTGGTTTTCGCCAGCGGCGCGATGTGGCTGGTCAAAAGACAACCACTGTTGATCGCCGGATTCCCGGACAGCCCGACGAACGCACTGCTGGCTGTCGCCACCGGGGCGGGCCTGATGTGGTGGTCGGCGGCGCGCATCATGCGTGAATTGATCGAGCAAGGACCCGACAAGGGAGGGGGAGGGGACGGGAACTGAGTTCGTCGATTGTTCGTCGCGTAGCCGGCGAGCCGGCCAGGGCGAGCCACCGCTACATCGACGGGCAGTTTTCGCGAATCCAGTCGCGCCATTGCGTGAAGACCTGCGGATGCAGCGCGGCAATCACCGAACGGCGCCAGACGTCCTCCGCGTCGTAATCGTCGTTGGCCAGCGTGCACATTTGACCGCCGGCCTCGCGCAGAATCAGGCTGCCGGCGGCGTAGTCCCAAAGCATTTGCCCGCCATGCAGATAAACATCCAGACGGCCGGCGGCGAGATTGCACCACTCCAGAGTCGAACTGCCAAAGTTGCGCTGCGAATAAAACGGTGGCGAAACGGCGATCTGGTCGGCCAGTTGTTTCGGAATCCGCTTGAAATCGACGCCGCCAACCGCACGCCCGAGTGTGTTCGTTACCTGCCGCAGCGGCAAACGACGACCGTTGAGGTAGGCGCCATTTCCCTCGCGGGCGTAAAACATCTCATCCGTGAACGGGTTGTAGGTCACCGCCAGCCGTGTTCGCCGCGCACATAACCAAGCGATGGACACCGCGAAATAGGGAAGACCGTTGATGAAATTGGTGGTGCCGTCGATCGGGTCGATACACCACACGCCGCGCTCGTCCAGACAGGCTTCCTCCCAGCCGGCCCGCTGTGCGGCGACCGTCATTTCCTCGCCAATGATCGGGCAATCGCGAATGGCCGATAGCCGACTCAGCAAGAATTGTTGCGCGGCGAGATCGGCCTCCGAACACAACGATCCGTCATCCTTGCGCCGATCGTGATTGACGCGCAGGAAACGGGGCATGACCTCACGCTGGGCGACCTCGCGAACCAATGCGACGCTGGCGTCGAGCATTTGCTTTAGCTCGCCCGCCCCGATCACCGGCGCGTCGGCGTTCTCGTCGTAGCGTCTCACGTGTCAGGAGCGCCACTTGATCGAACAACCGATGCTGGCGCTTTGCTCGCGCGGTCCCTCCCCGGTTTCGGCCACCAACCGCATGGCCTCGACCAGTTCACGTTTCGCATCCGGCGCCGCCGGCAATCGCCCGCTAGCGTCGAGGCGCCCGCGATATTGCAATTCAAGTTTATTGTTGAAACCATAAAAATCCGGTGTGCATACCGCGCCGTAACGGCGCGCGACATCTTGTGTATCGTCGAAGAGGTAGGGAAACGAAAAACCACGCTCTTCGGCCAAGCGACGCATGTTCGCTGGAGAATCCTCCGGATACTCGGCAGGATCGTTGCTCATGATCGCCGCGACGCCGACGCCGATCGCCTGCAGTTCGCGCGCGTCACGACAAATCCGGTCAAGAATCGCCTTGACATATGGACAGTGATTGCAGATGAACATCAACAGCAGCCCTTGCGGACCGCGCAACGAGGCCAGCGTATGACGCACGCCGTTCGTATCGGCCAGATCGAAATCGACGGCCGACCAGCCAAAATCACAAACCGGTGTATTGAGAGCCATCGACAGCCCACCTCCAAAAACGACCACCGAACAACAAAGATCTTATAATAGCACGGTGACTGCCCCCCGCTTCCATTGCCCGATGCCGCTGGCAGTCGGTGCGCGCATCGCCTTGCCCGAGCGAGTCGCGCATCACGCAAGCAAGGTTTTGCGCTTGCGCAACGGTAGCATGCTGTTACTTTTCAATGGCGAAGGCGGGGAATTCAGTGCCCGGATAGTGGCGGTCGAGCGAGCGACCGTCAATGTCGATGTTCTGGCGTGGTCCGCCGTGGAACGTGAGTCGCCACTTGCCATCACGCTGGTACAAGCATTGCAAGCCGGCGAGAAAATGGATTTGACGGTACAGAAGGCCGTCGAACTGGGTGTGACGCGTATTGTTCCGGTCATTTCGCGGCGTGGCGTCGTGCGCCTCGCGGACGAGCGCGCCCTAAGACGAACGGAACATTGGCGCGGCGTTGCCGCCGCCGCCTGTGAACAATGCGGTCGTAACCGTTTGCCGGAAATTGCCCCTCCGGAAGGCCTGGAACGCTGGCTTTCGCGGCCAACGAATTCCGGCGTTCTCCGCCTGATGCTGGCGCCGGCAGCCAACCACTCGTTGGCGAGCCTTTCCGGACCGCCTCCGGAAGGACGCATTGAATTGCTGATCGGCGCCGAGGGTGGTTTGGCGCCCGAAGAAATCGGCAAGGCGGCTCTGGCCGGTTTTCGGCCGGTGCGTCTCGGCCCGCGAATTTTGCGAACCGAGACGGCAGGACTGGCTGCCCTCGCGGCAATCCAGTTTTTTTGGGGTGATTTGAAGGAGGAGACTACTGATGTTTGAATCGGCTGAACTTGGACATAAAATCGATAAGGAAACCTTCCGCGCGGAAGAACCCAAGCTGCGCGCAGCCTTGCTCGAAGCGCAATTCAATTTGCGCGAAAACGGCACTTTCCCAGTAGTCGTTCTGATCAGCGGCGTTGACGGTTCCGGCAAAGGGGAAACCATCAACACGCTTTACGAGTGGATGGATCCGCGTTACTTGTCTACGCACGCTTTCTATGCGCCGACTCCCGAAGAGCGCGCGCGGCCGTCGATGTGGCGCTACTGGCGAGCCTTGCCTCCGAAAGGCAAGGTCGGCATTTTCTCCGGTTCGTGGTACTCGCAGCCGATTGCCGAACGGATCGAGAACCAGATTTCGCGTTCCGAGTTCGATCAGCGCATGGATCAACTCAATCGCTTCGAAGCGATGCTGGTCAATGAAGGCGCGCTGGTGCTCAAATTCTGGATTCACCTCTCGAAGGACGCCCAGCGCGAACGCTTGAAATCGATCGAGGCGAATCCGCTGACCAAATGGCGGGTGACCAAAGCGACTTGGGACCGCCTGAAAACTTACGACAAATTGCAGGATGTGGCCGGGCATCTGATGCGCACGACCAACACGCCATGGGCGCCGTGGATTATCGTCGAAGGCACCGACGACCGGTACCGTTCGTTGACCGTTGGAAAAACCATTCTTGAATCCTTGCAGCGCCGTCTGGCCGACAACCGCGACCAGAATTCGCCGGTGGCGCCGCCGTTTTCACCACGCATTGACCGTCTTGATCTTTTGCGCGCGCTCGACCTGACGCAAAGTTTGCCGAAAAAGAACTACGAGATCGAGCTTGCCGCGTGGCAAGGGCGTCTGGCCGAACTGATGCGCCATCCCGAGTTCACCAAGCGGGCGCTGATTCTTGCTTTCGAGGGTTCCGATGCGGCCGGCAAGGGCGGCGCCATCCGTCGCATCAGCTCGGCCATGGACGCCCGCCAATACCAGATCATTCCGGTGGCGGCGCCGACTCAAGAAGAACGAGCGCAGCCTTACCTCTGGCGTTTTTGGCGGCATATGCCACGCCTCGGTCGCGTGACGATCTTCGACCGGACCTGGTACGGTCGTGTACTGGTCGAACGCGTCGAGCATTTCTGTAGCGATGCGGACTGGTTGCGCGCCTACGCCGAAATCAACGATTTCGAGCACGACATTCATCACGCCGGTGGAATCGTCATCAAATTCTGGCTGCAAATCAGCGACGACGAACAGCTTCGGCGTTTCGAGGAACGCGGCAAGATCGAACACAAGCGTTTCAAGATCACCGAGGAAGACTGGCGCAATCGCGAAAAAGCCGACGCGTATCACGAGGCCGTCTGCGACATGATCGATCGCACCAGTTCAGGCTCGGCGCCATGGACCATCGTCGAGGCCAATGACAAGTATTTTGCGCGAGTGAAAGTGCTGCGCACGATCTGCGAACGCCTTGAGAAGGAACTCAAGCTCGAAGCGATGAAGGATCCGCGCTTGCTGTCGGCGAAAGCCGCCAAGGCGGAAGCGACGAAGGACGCCAAGGCCGAGGAGGCGCGCGAAGCAAAAGCCGACAAGGCCAAGGAAGCGAAGAGCGAGAAGGCCAGCGAAAAGGCCCTCGAGAAAATCAGCGAAAAATCCAAGCACAACGAGTAATGTCCGACGATTTCAGCTCCGCCAACTTCGTTGCCTGGTTCCGGTCGGTCGCGCCGTACGTCAATCTATTCCGCGGCAAGACTTTCCTGATCGCTTTCGGTGGCAAGGCGATCGCCGGGCAACTGGCGCGCACGCTGGCGTATGACGTCAATTTGCTCGCGGCGCTTGGCGTGCGGCTGGTGCTGGTGCATGGCGCGCGTCCGCAAATCGAGAAGTTATTGCGGGAGCGCGGCCTGCCGTCGGTGTATCACGGCAACTATCGGGTGACCGATGCCCGGGCTATAAACTGTGTGATCGACGCCGTCGGCAGCATCTACGTCGAAATCGAGGCGCTGCTGTCGCAGGGTCTCGCCGACACGCCGATGGCCAACAGCACGATCCGGGTCGTTGGCGGCAACTTCATCACCGCAAAACCGGTCGGCGTCGTCGACGGCGTCGATCTGCAGTACTCCGGCCAGGTGCGAAAAATCGATGCGGAAGGCATCCGCGCCCAACTCGGGCTCGGGAATATCGTTTTGTTGTCATGCATCGGCTCAAGCCCAACCGGTGAGATTTTCAATCTGGCCATGGAAGAAGTGGCCGAATCGGTGGCCACGGCCTTGCAGGCCGACAAGCTGATTTTTCTGACCGACAGCCAAGGCGCGACCGACATCGATGGCTCGCTGCTGGCGGAACTGACCGTCGAAGCCGCCGATCGGCTGATCGCTCTCGGCGAGTGGCTGTCCGCCGATCTGAAACGCTACCTGCCCTGCGCGACGCGCGCCAGTCGCGCGGGCGTTGGCCGAGTCCATTTGATCGGCTACGACGAAGACGGTACCTTATTGCGCGAGTTGTTCACCCGCGATGGCGTGGGAACGGTCATCACCCGGGAGTCGTTGGAGCAGTTGCGCGATGCCGGCCCGGACGACATCGGCGGTTTGGTGGCGCTGATCGAGCCGCTCGAAGAAGACGGTACGCTGGTGCGTCGCTCGCGCGAGTTGCTGGAACGTGAAATCACGCGCTTCTCGGTGGTCGAACACGACGGCGTGATTGTCGGCTGCGCGGCGTTGTATCCTTATGGCGACGGGCAGGCCGAGTTGGCGTGCCTGGCCGTCCATCCACATTATCGCCGCTGGGGATGCGGCGCGTTGCTGATGAAGCGCATTGAAGCGCAAGCGCGCGATGCCGGAATAAAACGGTTGTTCGTGCTGACGACGGTGACCTCGCAGTGGTTCAAGGAGCGTGGCTTCACCGTTCGCGATGTCGATGAACTACCCGCCGAAAAGCGTTTGCTCTACAACCTGCAACGGCGATCCAGCGTGCTGATCAAGGATTTGCAATGACCGGAAGTTTTTCCGTTCATTGAAGGCGAAGACGCCGCGATATCATTTAGGAGTCGATTGAATGTCACGAATTGTCAATTGCGTCAAACTCGGCCGCGAAGCGGAAGGACTGGATTTACCGCCTTATCCGGGTGAACTGGGAAAGCGGATTTACGAGAGCGTTTCCAAGGAAGCCTGGCAGCAATGGGTCCGCACCCAGACCATGATCATCAACGAGAATCGTCTGAACCTTGCCGACGCCACACACCGCAAGTATCTCGCCGAACAAATGGAACGGCATTTCTTCGGCGGCGGCGCCGACCGGGTACAAGGCTACACGCCGCCGGCCTGAGCCGCCCCCAGAGACCTCTCGTCCCCTTTCCGCCGGCGCGGTTCGCGCGTTTCAACTCGCGGTCAAGGTCCGCACGCCATCCGCCGTACCCAGCAGGCAGATGTCGGCCGCTCGGCGGGCGAACAGACCATTGGTGACAACGCCGACGATCTGGTTGATCCGGGTTTCCAACGCGGCGGCGTCGGCAATCCGCAGATTGCGCACATCGAGAATGCGGTTGCCGTTGTCGGTAACGAAGCCGGTGCGCAAAACCGGCTGGCCACCAAGCGCGGTCAACTCCCGCGTCACGTGTCCGAGCGCCATCGGAATCACTTCGACCGGCAACGGAAAGTGACCGAGAACCGGCACCAGCTTCGACGCATCGGCGATACAGACGAATTGGCGGGCAACCGCCGCGACGATTTTTTCACGCGTCAGCGCTCCGCCGCCGCCCTTGATCATCTGCATCGCGGCGTTGATCTCGTCGGCGCCATCGACATATACCGACAAGGTTTCGACCTCGTTGAGATCGAAAACCGTGATCCCATGGCTTTCCAGACGCTGGCGCGTCGCTTCCGAACTGGCTACCGCGCCAGGAATGCGCTCCTTGATCGCCGCCAGCGCGTCGATGAAGCAATTCGCCGTCGAACCGGTGCCAACGCCGACGATTTCACCGTCGACAACATAGGAAATGGCGGCGCGGCCGACGGCCTGTTTCAGTTCATCCTGGGTCATTGTCGGTTTCGATCCTTTGTGAGTGAACAGTCGATCATTTTAGCCACGCGACCGTTTAGCCGGCAGCGTTTCGTGCCCGCTCAGCCGGCGAGCCGGTGTTTGAAATAAGCGAGCGACAACCATAACGTCAACATCAGGAAAAATGCCCAAGCCGACAGGCGTCGTTCGGCAAGCCCGAGCGGCAGCAAGCGCCGCGCCAGAGCGGTTGCCGGCCGGGCCACGATTTCGAACAAGCGATAAATCGGATTTTCGGCGCGCCTGGAGCCGGTCAGCATGGCCAGCGCGCCTTGTCCAAGCAGCGACAGCAACGCCACTTCGACCACGGCACGAACGATGGAAATCAAGAACAAGGCGAATTCGTCCATCGACTCGTCGGGTGCGGTAAGCGCTAATCGGCGACCACCACCACGCCACCACGCCGACGGTCGCCAGCACCCCGATAGCCGCCCTCGAAATGGGCCACCGCGTTGACACCGCCGAAGAACATGCTGTTGACGTCAAAACGGGTAGCGTCCGGCCACGCCTGCTGCAAACGGTCGGCTGTTCCGGGACCAAGTCCATCGCTTTCGAACCACAGCTTGCGACCCTCGACGTGCAAGCGCGGCGCGTTGATGGCTTCGTCGAGTGGGCGGTGGTAGCTCAGCAAATTCAGCAGTGCCTGCAGGATGGCGCTGCGTATCCGATTCGAACCGCCGCTACCGAGCGCAAGGCACGGGCGGTCGCCGTCGAGAACGAGCGTCGGCGACATCATGGTGCTCATCCGCGTGCCTGGCGACAGCCGGTGAAAACCCGCCGGGTTGATGTCGTCCTCGCCGAGGAAGTTGTTGAGATGAATGCCGAGATCCGGCAGGGCATGGCCGCAACCTTCGCCGTTGCTAGTGGTCATCGATGCCGCCATGCCCTCGGCGTCGATCACCGAAATGTGCGTCGTCGACCCGAGCGCATTCTCCTCTCGCGGCGCTTTTCCCGGCGCGAGAAATCCCGGCCGGTCGGTACCGGCGACCAAGGCACGAATCGATTCGGGATCGCCGTGCAAGCGCTCGTCGTACCCCGCCTGGCGGAAGTCCGACACCGTGGCCAGAATCGTCGCCACCGCCATCTGGTGTGCCGGCGATTGAAATGCGTCCCGGCCAAACGCCAGATTCTCGGCGACACGCAAGCCGATGCCAATCAGCCCGCCGCCGGCGGAAGGAGGCGGATTGGTCAGCACGGAGTACGCTCCGAAAGGGACGCGCAGCGGCTCACGCAGAACCGGCGCATAGGCGGCGCAATCCTGCACGGTGATCAAACCGCCATGCGTTGGCCCGAATTGGTCGGCCAGCGACGCCCAATATCGCGCCACCTGTCGTTCCGGGTGGACACCGCCCAGTGCGTGCAGGAAATCGCCCAGCGCGGGATTGGTCAGCCGCTCGCCAGCAACGAATAGCCGCGACACCGACGGCGACCAGGCAAGAATCGGCGCGATCAGCGCGGCCATCATCGCGATCTGCCGACTGACCAAAAACCCGTCACGCGCCCAGCCTGCCGCCGGCGCGACAACGTCGCGCAACGGCAAACGACCGGCCAGACGGTGCAGTTCGATCAAGCCGACCAGTTCGCCGGGAATCGCCGTCGCCGCTTTACCAACGTGGAAGACTTGCGTGGTCTGGCCAAAATCGACGGTCACCGGCGCGAAGTCGAGCGCCGGCTGTTTGTCGAGACCGCGTCCTGGCGCCTCACCAAAAAAATCAAGCACCCGATAACCCTCCCGGGCACTCCCCCAGAGGCAAACACCGCCGCCGCCCAGCGAGGTCAGCGGCCATTCGGTGACGGTGGCGGCGAATTTGGCGGCGACAATGGCATCGATCGCATTGCCGCCTAGGCGCAGCAGGCGCGCGCCGGCGGCGGCTGAGTGCGACTCCGAGGCCGCAATAATTCCACGAGTAGTCATCCCGCAAGGATACGCGATGGCGCCCGCGCCCGAAACTCACACCTGGCGGCGAGAAGACAATCCCATGTCGGAGCCGTGCCGATAAGCCCTTTCACCGCGGGGGCATTGCCGCGCCACATCAAAGACACGCACCGCTTGTCCACGGAAAATTCTCACCGCCACCATCATTTACTCAAGGAGAACTTCGTGCACGCCTGCGATCAACCCACTTTGGCAGCCATTTATCCCTTCGACGCCCGCGGCGTCGCCAAACGTTTTCGCCACGCGGCGATTTTCGGGGCGCTCGACGTGCTGTTGCCCGGCGAAACGATGCGTTTTTGCAACGACCACGACCCCTTGCCCCTGTTGGCACAGTTGCAAACCCGCCACGGCGACGGCCTGGAGATCACCTATCGCCAACGCGAAGCCGGCGCGATCGTCATTGACTTCACCAAGAAGGCTTGAGCGAGGCTTTATTTTCGTTTGAAACGAGGCGGGCAACGCTCGACATGGAGCCGCCGACACCGGCGGCGATCGAATCCGTCAAAGCGCTCCTGAAGCGGGTGAGGCGCCTCAACTACAGGCGTATCCTGCACGACGAAATCGCTCGGCTACGGGTAGTCGCGACACACGGCCATCGTGCGACCTTCCGGTATTCCCCTCTTGCGCGGCCCCCGCCCCGCACCAACCTTTTTCCCAGCGCCATGCCAAACGATTGACTCCGACCGGACCCGCCCTAAAATTCCCGCAGGCGCTTTTTTGCGGTGACTCAGTCCAAAAAGGTTTCTCTGCCGCGGAAGCATCCGCAGCAGGGCCAGAGGCTTTGGCACGGAAGATCGTTATGAGCCTTAATTGAATCGATCGCTGGTGTTCACCGGCCCCGGGGTCCTCGACCAATGAAAATATGAAACAATCCTTTTTTCGCACGATGATACGACAGAAACCATGCCACTCGTGCGTCACGATCCTGATTTACCGAGTTAACAGCAAGATCCGCCAATTGTTTTCGATCAGGAATGGCGAAGTATTTATGGAAAGAAATTCAAAATGTACTTATTCCACAGCGAAAAAAACAAAAGGATCGCCTTGCCACCAAAACAATCCTTCTCTAAATCCTTTATTTTTCTTGATGCCGAAAAAAACTCGTATTTTATCTTGGAGCGCAATTCAAAAGAGTACATTCAATGTGGCGGCAGTCAAAAACGCTGCACAATAGAAATCAGAACGCCAACCAAGAATCATACCCATGCTCGATTTACGATCGGCTACCGCGCCGAAGATATTTCGGAAACCCATATACCGATGAGCAATGGTGTTGTTTGTGTGCACGCGAATGAAGTTTTAACCATTGAAGACGCGATTATTTTATTTTCCGCATTTTTTCAATCCTTGCCAATTCCATCCGAATATATTTTACGCGAACAAGAAGCATGGCCAAATCCAAACGAATTGTATTTCGATGATATCGAACTGGGATTGTCGCCTGCGACAAGCCACCCTAAATTTATCGAGATCGCAACAGAGCCTTGCTTTTATGACGGCTCCAATGAGTTTTCACCCTTCGGCAACGATGACGGTAACGACACCTTGCGTGCGTTAGAAAACTGGTATCGGGACGAAGGCTCGCATAACACTCTGGACTTTCTTGAAAAATTACTGGCCGACTGGGATTTAGGCGTACCGGAAGATATTTTTAGTCGCTCACATGAAGAAATTGAACATTGGCTTTCTCAAAAAAAAATACACGAGCGCCATTTATTTGCTGTTTGTCGTGCCGCCATTGCTTGTGCATTCGGGCAACTAAAAATAGCTGGCGTCATTCACGAAGACACCGCCAAACACTGTCGATCGGCGCTCAAGTTACTCTTATGGCGTAATTCGCGGTGCCATGCCGAATGGGCACATGTAGAAACGGAAAAATCGATAATTTTATTTTTACAAAAAACCATTGATCTTTACATTCAAACGCTATAAAAGGTCAGTGAATGCAAAAGCGCTTGCTCCAAAGATGCCGGTCTCGAATTAAATCGTTGAATTTTTCGGTCGCGCTTTCATGCTACGCAATCCACGTCTTGCACTGACCACTTGACCCTTTGTGATTAGCCTTGTGGCACTCATCTGGCCTTCGATTCAACTCGTCCAATTCGAACGATGGCGACGTCGGTCTTTCAAACTCGACAGGATCATCATGTGATAACCTGATCCAACTTCGCATTCGATACGGGATGGAATCGTCAAGTCCTTGGGCCGCATTTCCGAGAATCAGGGACTAATAAAATGCTAGGGATCGCACCAATACCTCAACTAGAGCACGTTACAAGGGTAACAGAGTGACGTTTGAGTATTGGTTCATTGACTCCAACCCCATCGCGTTCAGTGTTGGTCCATTCCCGAATAGTCAATAGTCTTTTCCTTAAAATGTCCGGCGAAGAAAGGGTTAACCGCTCACGCGCAAAACCAAAACCCGAATTTGCGTCGCAGATAAAAGGTCTGGAGTCCGTAGAGCGCCGGGACTCTCCTCCAGGAGTGCAGTGACGCCCAATAAAGAAAGAAGGCCTAACAAAGAACCAAGCCCGAATTAAGTTGGATGCAACCGCAATAAAGCCAGACCCTTCGGTGTGGCTAATCAACGCTCTCCGTTTGGTCTCACAATAAGGAATCTCCATGCGCGCCGATTCACTGTCACCCTGCATCATCACAACCAAGGTCGAAGAATCCCGTGATTTCTACGTCAAGCACCTTGGTGCGAGAATCACCTTCGACTGCGGCTGGTACGTCAACCTCGAATTCGGAAAGAACGCGTCTCTTCAGTTCATGGCGCCTCATCCCGGCCAACCGGTCTGCAATCCTGCTGGTTTGACTTACAACTTCAGCGTTCCCGACGTCGACGCGGAGTTTCAATTACTTACAGCTTCCGGTTTGATTGCCGTCATGCCACTCGAAGATCACCTTTGGGGCGATCGCGGCTTTGCCGTTGAAGACCCCAACGGCATCACGCTTTACATCTATTCCGAGCGCGAACCCAATCCCGAATTCAAGCAATACTACAAGGCTTGATACCATGCCCGCCGACCGCCTCTCAAAACCAATCGAAGACATACGCCTTCTCGACCCCGCGCGCGCCGAGCTTGTGCGGGCACTGAGGACAATCATCCTCGACTTGAACCCCACTATTTCCGAGGAAGTGAAGTACGGCGGCATTTTATTCTCCGCCGAAAAGCCCTTTTGCGGCATTTTCTCTTATACAAAGCACGTTTCGCTGGAATTTGGCGCGGGAGCGTCTCTCCCGGACAAATTCAAGGTGCTTGAGGGCGAAGGCAAGTCACGCCGCCACATCAAGCTATCGTCCGCGCAGGACATCGCGGAAAAGCATGTCGACGAGTATCTTCTTTTGGCGCTCAACGCGTCGCAAAAGCCGTGAGGTCCCATCGGCGGGCAAAAGGCGGCTTCTCTCGCTCTCTTACACCACTCGGCGCGCATAGGCGCTCCGCGTTGGCGTTGATACGGCCGGACCGCGGCACCGAAGCGGATTTCCCACGAGGAATGTAAGGTATGCCGATCTATTTGGCTGTCGCCACGCTGGTGGCTTTTGTCGCCGCCCTGCTGCTCGGCGCCGGCTTGTCGAGCGCGCCAGCCGCCGAGCATGTCGTTTTCGCCGCCGGCGTCATGCCCCTGGTTTTTGGCGCGATGATTTATTTCGTTCCCGTTCTAACACGCGGTGGCGATGCTCACCGCGCCGTTTGGCTGGCGCCGCCGTTTCTGCAAGCCATCGGTGTGGCGGTGGTGCTGTATCTTGCTGGCGAATCCGGTCGCGATACCCTCGACATCGCTGCGGTTAGCGGAGCCGCGGTTGCCTTCGCCTTCGCCGGCTGGATGATGGCGCGCGCCAGGCGAACAGTGGGGAAACCGCACCCTGGCTGGCGTTGGTATCTGGCGGCGGTGCTTTTCCTGGCGCTGGCTTTGTTGGCCATTCCGGCGATGCGCTTTTGGCCCGAATCGCGACAGGCGCTGCGGGTGCTGCATCTCCACCTCAACACGCTCGGCTTTCTGGGTTTCGCGGCCTTGGGAACCCTGCCGGTCTTGTTGCCGACGGCCTTGAACATGCCCGATCCAACCGCCGCCGGCCGGCTGCGGCGCGACCTGCCGATAGCGGTGGTGGCGGTGCTGACCATCGCCTTTGGCGCCGTCTTCTGGCGACCACTTGCCTTGGGCGGCGCGGTGCTGGCGATCGTTCCGGCACTGAAACTCGGTCTCGCCTGGCAGAGGCGCTACCGGTGGCGGGCCATTACCGCGCCGGCCGCGCCGCTGGTGGCCGCGTTGTTGGGATACGTCCTGCTATTGCTGGGTGGCGTGGCGCACGCGCAAGCCATGGTCGAAGGCCGCGATGCGCCCATTGCCTTCGTCGCGATTTTTCTTCTGCCGTTGCTGACCGGCGCGCTGGCGCAATTACTTCCCGTCTGGCGTTATCCCGGAAAGCGTGTTCCGGCCCGCGATCGCATGCACGTCGTTCTAGGTAGCCACGGCACCGGCCGCTCGCTGTTGTTCCTTGGCGGCGGCGTTTTGTGGCTTTTTGGATTTGACAACGGCATCTGGTTCGCCGTGGCGGGGATGCTTTCTTTTACCCTGGCGGTTTTTCAGGCGTTCACCCGCCACGACTCCGGGTAGTTTTCATTTCTCCCGCGCGGGAATGTGATTCTCGCCCCCGGCGGCGGCGAAATAGCGTTTTTCCAGCCACAGCGACACGCTCACCAGACCGATCATCGCCGGCACTTCGACCAGCGGGCCGATGACCGCGGCGAAAGCGGCACCGGAGTCGATGCCGTAGACCGCCACGGCGACAGCAATCGCCAATTCGAAATTGTTGCTGGCGGCGGTGAACGACAAGGTGGCGCATTTTCCGTAGCCGGCGCCCACTTTTTTGCCAGAAAAGAAAGAAATCAGAAACATCAGCACGAAGTAGATCAGCAGCGGAATCGCAATCCGCAGCACGTCCATCGGAATGGTGACGATCAGCCGCCCTTTGAGGCTGAACATCACGACGATGGTGAACAACAGGGCGATGAGCGTGAGCGGGCCGATCCTGGGCACGAATTTCTGGTGATACCACTGCTTGGAGACGAAACGCAGCAGGACCACCCGGGTCATCACGCCGGCCAGGCAGGGAATTCCGAGGTAAATAAAAACACTTTCGGCAATCTGACCAATCGACACCTCGACCGCCGCGCCGGCCAGACCGAAAAGCGGCGGCAACACGGTGACGAAAAGCCAAGCGTAAACGCTGTAGAACAGTACCTGGAAAATCGAATTGAAGGCCACCAGGCCGGCGGCGTACTCGGTAGATCCCTTGGCGATCTCGTTCCAGACGATGACCATGGCGATGCAGCGCGCGAGACCGATCATGATCAATCCGACCATGTACTCGGGCTTGTCGGGCAAAAAAACCACCGCCAGGGCGAACATCAGGAGCGGCCCGACGACCCAGTTCTGGAGCAGCGACAGGCCGAGAACCTTCCGGTCGATGAAGACGTCGGGCAGTTCTTCGTAACGCACCTTGGCGAAAGGTGGGTACATCATCACGATCAAGCCCAACGCGATCGGCACGTTGGTCGTGCCGATCCGGAAGGAATCGATCCACGCTTCAATGCCCGGAACGTGATAACCCAGGCCGACGCCGAGCGCCATCGCGGCAAAGATCCAGACCGTGAGGTAGCGATCGAGGAAAGACAATTTGCCGGTAACAACGCTCATTCGTCAGTCCTTTTCTCTATTGCGCGCGTCCGATCTTGCGCATCGCTGGTTCCGGCGCTTTGGCGCCGTTCGCGCGGGAAAGTGTTTACAAACTTTTATAATTCTAGCATTATAAAAATAAATCGCAAGGCGGCATCGCCCGTAACGTGCGTTTCTCACGCTCGCCGAAGGTTCGGCGGGGCGCCACTCAACATCTGGAGGACTACGAAAATGACGATCAGGGTTGGCATCAACGGTTTCGGCCGTATCGGCAGACTCGCTTTGCGCGCCGCGTGGAATTACCCCGAACTGGAGTTCGTGCATATCAACGAGGCGAACGGACCGGTGGAATCCGCCGCCCACCTGCTCGAATTCGATTCGGTACACGGCCGGTGGCCGCATGAAATCGGCGTCGGCAACGGGCGGATGGTGGTCGACGGCAAGTCGATCGGCTACGGTAACGCCAAGGACGTGGCCGGCGGTGCCTGGCGTGACGCCGGCGTCGACATCGTCCTCGAAGCCAGCGGCAAATGGCGCACGGTCGACGAGTTGTCGCCCTACCTGGCGGCTGGCGTGAAAAAAGTGATCGTCGCCGCGCCGGTGAAGGGCGGCGACACCTTGAACATCGTCATGGGGGTCAATGACCACCTTTACGATCCGGCGCTCAACCACATCGTCACCGCCGCGTCGTGCACCACCAACTGCCTGGCGCCGGTGGTAAAGGTCGTGCATGAGGCGATCGGCATTTCGCACGGCATGATCACCACCATTCACAGCTCGACCAACACGCAGAGCGTGCACGATCAGATGCACAAGGATCTGCGGCGCGCGCGCGCCTCCAGCCTGTCGTTGGTGCCGACGACCACCGGTTCGGCGACCGCCATCGCGCTGATTTTTCCCGAATTGAAAGGCAAGCTCGACGGTCACGCGGTGCGCGTGCCGTTGCTGAACGCCTCGCTGACCGACTGCGTTTTCGAGATGCAGCGCCCGACATCGGTCGACGAAGTCAACGGACTCCTCAAATTGGCGGCTGCCGGCCCCTTGAAAGGCATTCTGGGTTACGAAGAGCGGCCGCTGGTGTCGATGGATTACCGTGGCGATCCGCGCTCCTCGATCATCGACGCCGCGCACACCCTGGTGATCAACGAAACGCTGGTCAAAATCTACGCCTGGTACGACAACGAGTGGGGCTACGCGAACCGTTACGTCGAACTGGCGCGCAAACTGGCGACGTCTCTCTGACCGTTTCCTGGAGAACACCGTGAGCGATCCATCCGTCACCCGAAGCGAGGCCGCCCGCGCCGGTCTGCGCAACTACATGCTGGTCACCGCCGCGTACTGGTCGGACACGGTGACCGATGGCGCCACGCGCATGCTGGTGTTGTTCTATTTTCACAACCTCGGCTACAGCCCGCTCGCCGTCGCTTCACTGTTCATTTTCTATGAAGTGTTCGGCATCCTGACCAATCTCTTCGGCGGCTACATCGGCGCCCGCTTCGGGCTCAAGACGACACTGTTCATCGGTCTCGGCACGCAGCTCGTCGCGCTGTCGATGCTCGCTTTCGCGCCACGGACCTGGCTCGTCGTCGCCTGGGTGATGGTGTCTCAGGCCTTGAGCGGGATTGCCAAGGACATGACCAAGATGAGTTCGAAGAGCGCCGTCAAACTGATCGTTCCGGAAGAGGCCTCGGCGACGCTGTACCGTTGGGTGGCGATCCTGACCGGATCGAAGAACGCGCTGAAGGGGATCGGGTTTTTCCTTGGCGGCCTGCTGCTCAGCGTGTTCGACTTCCAGACGGCGCTCAAACTGCTGGTGGCGCTGGTCGGCGGAACGCTGGTTTTTGCCGCGCTGCTGATGCGCGGCGGCCTCGGCGAGGCCAACAAAAAAGCGAAATTCGGCCAGATGTTCTCGCGAAACGGCGCGGTCAACAAGCTCGCCGCCGCGCGCATTTTCCTCTTCGGCGCGCGTGACGTGTGGTTCGTCGTCGGTCTGCCGGTTTTCCTGTCGAGCGTTCTCGGCTGGACCTTCTGGCAGTCCGGCGGTTTCCTGGCGGTGTGGGTGATCGGCTACGGCATCGTCCAGGCCGCGACGCCTGGCCTACTGCGCAGCCGTGTCGATGGCCAGCACGAACCCGACGGGCGAACGGCAACGATGCTCGCATTCGTGCTCGCCGCCTTGCCGGCCGGTATTGCCGTGGCACTCGGCGCCGGCCTCGCGCCGGGAACCGTCGTCGTCGCCGGCCTGATCGTCTTCGGCGCGGTGTTCGCGTTGAATTCGGCGGTGCATTCCTATCTGATCCTCGCCTACACCGACAGCGACAAGGTGGCGATGAGCGTCGGTTTCTACTACATGGCCAACGCCATGGGACGCCTCGCGGGAACGGTGCTGTCGGGCGCGCTGTATCAATGGGGTCTGCAAAGCGGGCCGGCCGACGGTTTGATTGCCTGCCTGTGGGCATCGACGGCTTTCGTCCTCGTCGCTGGCCTGCTGTCGCTGCTGCTGCCACGTCACATCGGCCCACGGTCGAAACCGATCAAGCTTGGCGATCTGGGCGACTGAAGACAGAGCGAACGGCAAACCGGCGACACTTGCCGGCACCCGCCACTCGAAATCCCCGATAAATCCTTAAAAGCGTTCCGCGCGACTGGCGCAATCGGCACAATCGGCGCAGCGGCCACGCAGATCGAGTTCGATGCGCGAAAGCGAAAAACCGGCAGGCAGACGCGGCGCTTCTGGCGGCGCCGTATCGAGACAAAACACACGCCCACAATCGTGGCAACGGAAATGACTGTGCGCACCGTGCGCGCCGGCAGGTGCCGCCGAAAAACGGAAAACGCGCCGCGCATCGGTATTTCGATGTGCCAACCCGCACGCGACCATCCACTCCAACACGCGATAGAGCGTCACGCGGTCGGGCACCGATTCGCCAAGCGCCCGCTCGATTTCGTGATGGGTCAGCGCCGCCGGCGCCGTGCGCAACAAGCTCAAAACGCGCACCCGCGTCGGCGTGGCGCGCGCGCCCGTCCGGCGTATCAGCAGGGCCACGTTTTCGGCGTCCGACGGGTTCTCGGTGAATTGAATGCTGCTCGTCATGTTGACGCGGAATTTAAGCATAGCTTGGACACGGAGGAAACTTGCCGGCAAGGCATCGGCCCATGCCCAACCGTGCGGCGAATCGAATCGTCCGTCGACTTGTCAAAAAGCGTAAGGTGGCGGTCCGTCCAGCGACGAAACTTTACCCATCGACCAGACGAGAGCGACGACAGAAGCGACACCTCGACGTTAGCGCCCGTTTCTTTACCGTGCCAAGGAGAAAAATCATGGATCGCCGTCAATCGTTGAAATGGCTAAGCGGCTTGTCCGCTTTCATCCTGCCGATAATCGCCCACAATCCCAGCCGGGCGGCCGACAGCGGCAAATTGCAAAAAACCAAGGCGGAATGGAGCACCCTGCTGCCGGCCCCGGCGTATCGGGTCCTTTTCGAGGACGATACCGAACGTGCCGGCAGCAGCCCCTTGAATCAGGAAAAACGCGACGGTACGTTCATCTGCGCCGCATGCCAGTTGCCGCTGTTCGACAGCTCGGCGAAATACGAAAGCGGAACCGGTTGGCCGAGTTTCTGGCAACCCCTGCCGGACGCAATCGCCACCAGAACCGATTTCAAGCTGTTTTATCCGCGCACCGAATACCACTGCTCGCGCTGCGGTGGACACCAAGGCCACATCTTCAATGACGGCCCGCCTCCGACCGGCAAGCGCTATTGCAACAATGGCGTGGCACTGCAATTCGTGCCACGAAACGAAAAACTTCCCGCCCTGCGTGGCTGAGGCGGAGGCACGAGCGTCAGTCCGCCTGACAGAGCAGGCCTTTCAGGTAGTCGCCTTCGCTGAACCGTAGCGCCACCGGGTGATCCGCCGGCGCGGCAAGGCGGCGAAGAATACGCGCGTCGCGGCCGGCGGCGACGGCGGCTTCGGCGACAATCCGTTGAAAAAAATCGGCGTCGATGCCGCCCGAGCACGAATAGCTCATCAGCAAGCCACCCGGGTTGAGCAAGCGAAAACCGAAGACATTGATATCGCGATATGCGCGCGCCGCCTGCTCGGCGTGCGCCGCCGAGGGCGCGAACTTCGGTGGATCGAGAACGATCAAGTCGAAACGACGGTCCGCGTTTTTCAGCGCTCGCAGTTCACTGAAAACGTCGGCGTCGCGCCATTCCGCCCGCTGGGCGTCGAGCCACGGGTTGAGCGCCAGATTATCCTTCGCGGTCGCCAGGGCCGGCGCCGAGGAGTCGATCGACAATACACAACTGGCACCGCCAGCCAGCGCCTGAAGCGAGAAACCACCGGTATAGCAAAAACAATTGAGCACCGAGCGACCAGCCGCCAAGTCGCGCGTCAGCAGGCGGTTGTCGCGTTGATCGAGATAAAAGCCGGTTTTGTGGCCGGAAACGATATCGACTTTCATCGTCACGCCGTTTTCGACAATCGTCAGCGGCTCCGGCGGCGCCTCGCCGAGCCGCCAGCCCGCCACGGGTTCGAGGCCTTCGAGGCGGCGGACGTCGGAATCCGAGCGTTCATACAGTCGTGCGCAGCCGGTCGTTCGCTGTAGTGCGGCGACGATCGCCTGCCGCCATTTTTCCGGTCCAGCCGCGGTCAGTTGCACCACGACCGAGTCGCCGTAGCGGTCGGCGATCACGCCCGGCAAATCGTCGGATTCGCCGTGTATCAGGCGCAGGCCGTCCTGATCGAACAAGCCGGGCATCGTCCGTCGCCGCTCGACGGCGGCCTGGATGCGGCGCTTGAAGAAGGCATCGTCGATGATCTCTTCCGGATCGAAACTCCACACCCGGGCGCGAATCTTCGATTGCGGGCTCCACGCGGCCTTGGCCAGCGGCCGCCCGTTGGCGGCGACGACATCGACGGTATCGCCCGGTCGGGCGCGGCCAGTGAGTTTGTCGACCGATCCGGCGAAAATCCACGGATGGCGACGGGCAAGCGTTCGATCCTTGCCCGGTAGTAATACCAGTTGCGGCATGCTGGCTTTCCCGCGCCGGCATTTGCGACGGCGCGTTGCGAATTAAGGCGGCGGTGTCGGAACGCGGGTGCTCGTTCCCCGGTCAGGGAAGGCGCCGCTCGAGGTTGAAAAGCTCGTCGAAGGACTCGCGGCGGCGAACCAGATACGACTGCCGGCCGTCGACCATCACTTCGGCCGCCCGGGGACGGGTGTTGTAGTTCGAGCTCATCGCCATGCCGTAGGCACCGGCCGACAAAATCGCCAACAAATCGCCGGTGGCGAGCACCAGGGGCCGGTCGCGACCGAGAAAATCGCCCGACTCGCAGATCGGACCGACGATTTCCCAGGTGTCGGCCGTCCCCTGACGCTCGACCACCGGCACGATGGTGTGCCACGACCCGTACAGCGCGGGCCGCGCGAGATCGTTCATCGCCGCGTCCACGATCGCGAAATTCTTGATTTCGCCGGGCTTCAGATAATCGACCCGGGTCAGTAACAAGCCGGCGTTGCCAACCAGACGGCGACCGGGTTCGAGCAGGATGCGCAAACGGCGGTCCTTGAGCTTGTCGAGCAAGGGGTGCAGGTAGGCCTTGATCGTCGGCGCCTCTTCATCGCGATAACGGATACCCAGGCCACCGCCGAGATCGATATGCTCCAGGGCGATGCCGTCTTCCGCCAGCTGATCGATCAAGTGCAACAATTTGTCCAGCGCCTCGGAAAAAGGCGCCGCGTCGAGCAATTGCGAACCGATGTGGCAATCGATACCGCAAAGCCTCAGATGGGACAATTCGGCGGCGCGTCGATAAAGCGTGCGCGCCTCGTCGTAAGCGACACCGAATTTGTTTTCCTTCAAGCCGGTCGAAATATAGGGATGCGTGCGCGCATCCACGTCGGGATTGACGCGTAGGCTCACTGGCGCCGTCGTGCCTTGTTGCGCGGCCACCGCGTTCAAGCGTTCAAGTTCGGCGGCCGACTCGACGTTAAAGCACAGAATGCCGGTCCGCAGCGCCAATTCCATCGCCGACACGGACTTGCCGACACCCGAGAAAACGATTCGCCGCGGATCGGCGCCAGCGGCCAGCACGCGCCGCAATTCGCCTTCGGAAACGATGTCGAAGCCGGCGCCGCGTCGCGCCAGCACATCCAGCACCGCCAGATTGGAATTGGCCTTGACCGCGTAGCAGACCAGCGCGTCATGACCCAGCAGCTCCTGCTGAAATTCGTCCAGCGCGGTTTCGATGGCCTGACGGGAATACACCCAGCACGGGGTACCGAATTCGTTGGCCAGATCGGACAACGACACGGATTCGACATGCAACACGCCAGCGTGACGTTCGAAAGCACTCATCGGGCGCCTCCAGTGCTCGTGCTAGAATTCTCCGCGCTTGTACTTGTTTTTGCGGGAGCCGTGGCGGCGTCGGCGCCACTGGCAGGTGGCGAAGCGGGTTTGACGGTCACTGGCGGCTTCGGCGGCAAGACCAGCCCCCCTTTGGTGCCGCAGCCGCCGATAGCGATGGATGCCAGCAGGGCCAGCAATAAATGGTGTCGCATGAGTCGGCCGGTCAATAAATGAAAAATGGTAGCACAGGATGAACGAAACTGAATTCGACACCCATGCCGATGCCGCTCTGAGGCGGATAGAAGCCGCGCTGGAGCGTTGCGATGCGGATCTCGACTTCGCCATGATCAGCGACAAGGTATTGGAAATCGTCTTCGCCGACGGCAGCAAAATCATCGTCAACCGTCACGATGCCGCCCAGGAAATCTGGGTTGCCGCCAAATCGGGGGGATTCCACTACCGTTGGAACGGTGAATGCTGGCAGGATGGCCGTCACGATGAAGAATTGATGGCCGCGCTGTCACGGTTGGTCTCGCTGCAAGCGGCGGAACCGGTAACGCTCGCCTGAGCCGGGCGGCGCGATCGCCGCCCGATAGTCGGGATCACATTCGGGATCAGATTCCCGGCGTCTGGCCGATCAGGTTGGCGCGCATTTTCTGTAACGCCTTCATTTCGATCTGGCGGATGCGCTCGGCAGAAACGGCAAATTCGGCGGCCAGATCGTGGAGCGTCGCGGGATTTTCCTCGTTCAGCCAGCGAGCCTCGACGATGCGGCGACTGCGCGGATCGAGACTGGCGAGCGCACACTGCAAACCATCGTTTTGCAACCGGTCCCTGGCGCGCGCTTCGAGCACATGCACCGGTTCGGTGGAATTGTCCGCCAGATAGGCAATCGGCGCGAAAGCCTCGCCATCGCCGGAATCGCCGTCCAAAGCCACGTCATGGCCGGACAGGCGCGAGTCCATCTCCCGCACGTCGTCCGGCTTGACGCTCAGGCGATGGGCGATGTCGCCGATCTGGCCGGAAGTCAGCGTGTCGGTGTTCGACTTCATGCCGCGGAGATTGAAAAACAGCTTCCGCTGCGCCTTGGTGGTGGCAACCTTCACCATCCGCCAGTTCCGCAGCACGTATTCATGAATTTCGGCCTTGATCCAGTGGATGGCGAAAGACACCAGGCGGACGCCGCGCGCCGGATCGAATCGCTTGACCGCCTTCATCAGACCGATATTGCCCTCCTGAATCAGATCGGCATGCGGCAGGCCATACCCCAAATAGCCGCGCGCAATCGAAATCACCAGACGGAGATGGGATAAAACCAGTTGCCGCGCCGCCTCAAGATCGTTTTCCTCGCGAAAGCGGCTGGCGAGGCTGAACTCTTCCTCTTCGGTCAACAGCGGCAACCGCCTTGCCGCCTGGATGTAGGCGTCAATACTGCCAACAGCGGAAACAGTCGGTAAAGCCACGGCTTGCGTCGTCATGTCGATGGGTCCTCCTGACATATCCTGGGTTACATTTTAGCACTCGTCACCTAAGAGTGCTAATCGCCGAAATAGTTCGCCGTGACTTCGCTGCTGGCAAGGCTTGATGTATCCAAGACCTACGCTATGGTTTCCTCGCGACGAGTCCGATCAACGCCGAACGCCCCCGATGGCCATCGCCCTCGGCGATGTCGTCTTCGTAGTCGATCAGTTCCTCGATGCGCCAGTCGTCGAATGCCGCGCGCAGGTCGGCGACGGTATAGAGATTGTCGACGGCCGATGGGCCACCCGTCCGGTAATCGAGTTGTTTTGGGGTGTAGCCCTGTAGCAATAGGCGCCCGCCGGGCCGGACGAGTTGCTTGATCACGGCGAACTGGCGCTCCCGCTCCTTGGAACCGACGAACTGGATGAAGATGCCGATCACCCAATCGAAGGTTTCCTGCAAGTCGGCCGGCGGCCAGTCCGGCGCCAGCATGTCGGCGACCAGGAAACGCACGTCGACCCCGCGGTCGGTGGCCAGACGCCGCGCCTTGTCCACCGCGACGGCCGAGATGTCGACCGCGGTCGTCGTCAGCCCCCGTTCAGCCAGCCAGACCGAGTTTCGGCCTTCGCCGTCGGCAATGCACAATGCCGTCTCGCCGACGCGCAGCACCGTCGCCCGACCGGTGAGAAAGCGGTTGGGTTCGGTACCGAAAAGATACGTTTCTCCGGCGTCGCGGTAGCGCGTGCTCCAAATCGTTTCCTGCGTCATGTCGGTCATGATTTCTCGGCTTTCTTTCGTGGGACGAATGGCGGTTGCTCCGGGCCGTTTTCGGGCGATTTTTCCCGGAATCGCTGCCGCGAGTCGTCCCGGCGACGGCGCGCCATCATCGCGCCGGCGGCGGCTTGGCGCAAGCCGTCCGGATTTGCTATCGTCGCCGAAACCGCACGGGAGTCGCCGCGATGACCCGCAAACTGCTTACCACTTGGCGTGAATACGACGAAGCAATCCGTGAGATGCTGGCGCTGGCGCCAACCACGCTGCGGATCTTCGACGAGGACCTGGCCTTGCTCAAACTTGAAGATCCGGCGCGCCTGGCGACGCTGCGCCGCCTGCTCGCCGCGCGGGAGCGCACCCCGCGGCGCGACAGCCGGCTGACGATTGTCGTTCAGAACAGCGAGTCCGTCCGGCGGCACGATCCGCAACTGATTGATCTCCTATGCATTCACGCGCCAGATCTGCGTATCGTCCAGGCGCCCGATCATCTGGCGTCGCTCACCGACTCGTTGCTGATCGCCGATGACCGGCACGTGCTGGTGCGTTTCGAACGCTCCCAGCCGCGCGCGCGCCTGCTGATCGACGAACCGGCGGAGTGCGCCCCTTACCTGCGACGTTTCGAGGATATCGTCGCCGAAGGCGGCGACGCGATGAGTCCGACGACTTTCGGTCTCTAAGCGGCGCGCATGCGCAAAAGCGACGGCGCCCGTGACGACAGGCGTTTGAGTGCGCCTACCCGCGACGGGCTGTCCCGTGCGACGCAGTCGCCGATGTCCCAGATGTCGCGTTCGCTTCGCGGGCAAACGACCTCCGCCGGGCGACCAGGGCTCTGAACGCGAGGCGGAGCCCCACAAGCTCGATTGGGCAAAATGTTTCCGGTTCTTCCAGGAGACGCTGCCGCTCGCGCATGAGCTCGCTGGCACTGGCGTAACGGCCGAAGGCGAGCCGGGTGCCGATGAACGGTTCGAAATGGTCGCTTATCGCGTCGCTTGACGGCAGGGGGTTCGCCTGATTCCGTCCAACCGAGTTATCGGTTTTTGATAATACAGACAAGCCCACGGTGGTCCTTACACGTCATTGGGAGACACTCGACCGAACATTCTGTTTGAATTCAGCAATTCCATCGCGACTGAGCACCAGAGCGCGACCGGGCGCAGGCAGGCGGCCTCCCGGTGCGACCCTGTGTCACATGGGCAATAACGATTGAAATTGTTACCTTTCGCGTTTTGTGGACGGGGGAGTCACGGTTTCCCGCTCATCGTGTCAATGAACTCAGGGGGGAATCATGAAAGAACACCGTCGCCGTTTTCAGGCGGACCGCACCGGACTCCGCCGGACACTCGTTTCAATGTTGGTCGCCGGGTGTTTTAACGCGGCATGGGCTGAGGACGCGACAACGCTGAGCACAATCGAAATCCGGGATGCGGCCGAAAACGCCTATGCCGTGAAAAAGAGCCGCGCAGGGACCAAAACAGACGCCGCCGCGCTGGAAACACCGGTGGCGGTTCAGGTGATTCCGGGCGATGTTCTCGAGGATCGGCAGATCGTCTCCATTCAGGAGGCAGTCAAGAACGTCAGCGGTGTGCAAACGCCGACCAGTGTTTATTACGATGTGTTTGCGATTCGCGGATTCCAGACCGGCTCGGACACCTTCCGCAACGGTTTGAAACTCAACGGGGTCATCGGCACCGAGGATATGGCTTTTGTCGATCGCGTCGAGGTGGTCAAAGGGCCAAGTTCGGTGTTGTACGGCCGTATCCAACCCGGCGGTCTGGTAAACATCGTCACCAAAAAACCGCGGAACGACTTTTCGGCGAGCGTCCAGCAGCAATTCGGCAGTTGGGGAACGCTGCGGACGGTGGGCGATGTCACCGGCCCGGTCAACGAAGACAAAACGCTGAGTTACCGGCTGATGGGAGTCTACGACAAGGGCGATGGCTTCGTCGACTTTCAACATCACCGAAATACAGCCGTCGCCGCGTACCTGAACTGGCGCCCTTCGGCGCAATTCGACGCCAACCTTCAACTGGAGCATTACGACCAGAAAATGGTCAGTCCGGCGTATTCGGCTCAACAGATTCCCTACATCGGCAATCGGCCAGCGGCTGTGCCACGTCACTGGACGCAAAACGACGAGGTGATGTGGACCGAGTGGCCCAGTACGGTCAAGCGGACAACACTGGCGTTCGACTGGAGTCATGCCTTCAACGACGCTTGGAAAATCACTCACCGGTTCAACTACCATACGGCGGACGAGGTTCAGACATATCTTCTGTATCAAGGATTTAATTCCAAATCGAATTTAATGAACCGCCGGATTTCCAACAATCCCGTTGACCGTGAGCAGTACTCGACCAACCTCGATTTGACGGGTCAATTCAGCACCGGGGCGATTAAGCATCGACTGCTGCTGGGCGTGGATTGGTTCGCCAACGATACGAAATTCACTGGCTACAACGAATCCGGTTCGACATTGAACCGCGTGCCGGCGCTCAATATCTTCGCGCCGGTCTACGGCAACATCAACGTTCAGACCATGCAGCGCTATTTCGATCAAGCGTCCGGGAACGTTCTTTCCCGGAGCAGGTTGAGAAACACCGGTTTTTACGTTCAGGACCAGATCGCGCTGGGGAAAAATTGGGAGGTGCTGCTTGGCGGGCGCTACGACATCGCCAAAAACGAAAGCTCAAAAATCTATGGGGCGACCAATACGGCCTGCTACCCGCATTGCGACGGCGCTTTCGACCCGACGGCGCCCACCGAAAAACAATTCTCTCCGCGCGCTGGCGTGCTCTACAAGCTCAGCGACAGTGTTTCGTTCTACGGTAGCTATTCGGAGTCTTTCGGTAACAGCAATTCGACCTTGTCGTCGTTCGATAAATCGAAATTCGATCCGGAACGAGGCGTGCAATATGAGTTCGGGGCGAAAGCCAGCCTGTTTGGCGGACGGGCGTCCACTTCGCTGACGCTGTTCGATCTGCGGCTGAAGAACCGTTTGACGCCCGATCTGGCGCATCCGGGCTTCAGCGTGGCCGTGGGCGAGGTCCGCAGTCGCGGCGTGGAATTCGATATTGCCGGGCAGGTGAGCGAGCACGTCAGTCTGATCGGCAGCTACACCTACGATAAGGCCGAGATCACCGAGGACAAAACGCCGGGTACCGCCAACACCGTCGGCAAGACCTGGGCCGGCGTGCCGTTGCACAATCTCAGCCTGTGGGCCAAATACGATTCGGCACCGGGTTCCGCCGAAGGCTATTTCTTCGGTGCCGGTGTTTATCTCAACGGCGAGCGTCAGGCGAACAACACCAATACCGTTCAGCTTCCCGGTTATGGCCGTCTGGACGGCGTCATCGGCTATCGCACCACGATCGGCAAGCAGCGGGTGTCCTTGCAGTTGAACGGACAGAATCTGCTCGACAAGACCTACTTCGATTACGGCGGTGGCAGTTACGCCACGTATGGCGCGCCGCGCAATTTCATGGGGTCGATCAAGCTTGAATTCTGACCGCCCGGCGAAGGCGCACGCTAGCGAGATCCGCCGGCGTCGCCGGAAAGCCCTGCCAATGGTATGACGGATGGCATTTGAAAACGGATGGGGCGGCAAAACCGGTGGTTTCAGGCAGCGCGATTTTTGGGTTCTGCTGCACCGGTACACCGGCTTGGTGACCGCCGTTTTCCTGGTGCTCGTTGGTGCCACCGGCGGCATGCTTGCCTTTAACAGCGAACTGGAGCGCATTTTCGCACCGCGCCTGTTCGCCAAGGCTCCCGTCGGCGCGGCAGCGCTGGATCTCGCCACGCTGGCGGAGAACGCCCAGAGGCTGGTGCCCAATGCCCGCCTAGGCGGCGTGGCGTTTACCGAAGCCGATCAGGTTTCTGCGGCATTCCGCCCATTGAAGGACCCGGCGACGGGGATTCCCGCCACTTTGGGATTCACGCAGTTTTATCTCGATCCGTGGACCGGCCGCGAACTGGGGCGACGCACCCGGGGCGATCTTTCCGAGGGCGTTGTCAACTTGATGCCCTTCATTTATCTGTTGCATTTCAACATGACTCTTGGCGAGAGCGGGCAGTTGATCCTCGGCCTGGTCGCGCTGGCCTGGACGGTCGACTGCTTCGTGGCGGTATATCTGACCTTTCCCAATTCCACGCCCCGTTTCTGGCGCCGCTGGCGACTCGCCTGGCGGATCAAGCCTGGCGCCGGCACCTACCGATTCCACTTCGACCTGCACCGCGCCGGTGGACTCTGGCTATGGCCGCCACTGCTCGTTTTCGCCTGGTCCAGCGTGATGATGAATATCCGCTTTCCGGTATACGACTGGGTGATGAACCGCCTGTTCGATTACGAATCGCCGCGGGTCGCCGTCGCCGCGATGCCCAAGCGAGCGAATGCGTTGCCGCGTCTCGATTGGCGGGCAGCGCAGGCAACCGGTGAAAAATTGATCGCCGAACTGGCGGCACACTACCGCTTCACGGTTCGTCAGCCGCTGGGATTGGTCTACAACGAAAGAACCGGTGCCTACAGCTATCAGGTTCGCGGCAGTCAGGATCTGTTCGAGCGTGCTCACAAGGGCGGCAGCACCGTCGTTGTCTTCGACGGAGACACCGGCGCCTTGATCCGCCTGCATCGGCCAACCGGGGAACGCCTGGGAAATTCGATCGAAAGCTGGCTTTACGCCTTGCACATGGCGCGCGTCTTCGGCCGTCCCTACCAGATTTTTGTCAGCGCTCTCGGCGTGCTGGTGGCGCTGCTTTCGGTCACCGGCGTCTATATCTGGTGGAAAAAACGCCGGGCCCGCCTGCTGTCGGGCAAGCGCCGCGATCGGCGCCAAAGCGGCGTCGATCGCGCCGATGCGCGGGTGGATGTCTGAAATGCCGAGACATTTCCCGCTGCGGCGCGTGGCTGGTTTTGCGGTGGTTCTCGCGCTGCATGCAGCGGCTCTGCATGGTTTGTGGCGGCATCGTTTACTTCCCGCGCCGGCAACGGCGACAACCTTGTTTGCGCGTTTCGTCGCCCCACCGGCGCCGGAGAAAAAAGACGACAAGCCCCGGCGACCGCCCGCGTCGACACCAATAATGCCCAGGCCGGTCGCGAAATCGCCTCCCCGAACGACGACCGCCGAAACGCGGCCGGTGACCACAGCCGATTACGTCGCACCGCCAGCAGCACCAGTACCCGCGCCGGAGGCCATCGGTCAACCGCCCCCGCCGGCGCCCGCGCCGATGCCCTTGCCGCCCGGGCCGGTGTCGCTTTCCTCGGAACTCGCGGTGGCCTGTCCAGAACGCCCGGCACCCGCTTATCCGGTTCAATCCAGACGCCTGGGCGAAACCGGCGCGGTCGTATTGCGTGTCGAATTGAACGAGAGCGGCCATGTGGCCCTGGCGCGGATCGAACGAAGCAGCGGACACCCGCGTCTCGACGAGGCGGCGTTGAGCACCGTGCGCGCCTGGCGCTGTACGCCGCCCATGCGCAACGGCCACCCGGTACGCGCCGTCGCCCTACAACCCTTTAACTTCATTCTGAACGGAAACTGATCCATGGAACAAGCGACGGTGGATAGTCTGGGTTTTGCCCATTTTTTGACCCAAACCGACAGCGTCGGCAAACTCGTCCTCGCGACGTTGCTGTTGTTGTCGGTCGCCAGTTGGTATCTGATCGTCACTCGCGCCCTGGCCAACATGCTGGCTCGGCGTCGGGCCGACACCTTCCTCGAACGCTTCTGGAAAGCCTCTTCCCTGTCAGAGGTCGACGCCGCCTTGCAGTCGCAGCCGGCCGACAACGCGTTTGCGGCGCTGGTCGAGAAATCGCTGCGGACCCAGGTGGACGACGGCCCGGACCATCTGGCCGCGGCTGGTGGCCTGACGGAGTATTTGACCCGCACACTGGCCAATGCGATCGATGTCGAGGCGGCACGGTCGGAGCATGGCTTGACGATTCTGGCCTCGGCCGGTTCCGCCGCGCCCTACGTCGGCCTGTTCGGCACGGTGTGGGGAATCTATCACGCGCTGGTGCGGATCGGCCTATCCGGCCAGGGAACGCTGGACAAGGTCGCCGGCCCGGTGGGCGAAGCCTTGATCATGACCGCGCTGGGGCTGGCGGTGGCGATTCCGGCGGTACTGGCCTACAACGCCTTCAACCGGCGCAACCGCTTGTGGCTTTCTCGTCTGGAGTCCTTCGCCCACGACTTGTACGTTCTACTGACAGTGAAGAGCGGCGACGGCAGACCGGTGGCGCCTTCCACCGCGCGCCGGGGTTAACCATGATCCGGGAAAATTTCACGCGCTATCGCGGCAAGCCGCCGGTGAGCGAGATGAACGTCGTGCCATTGGTCGATGTGATGCTGGTGCTGCTGGTGATTTTCATCGTTACCGCGCCGTTGCTGACGCATTCGGTGAAAATCGACCTGCCCAAGGCGTCGAGCAAGGTCAATATCACCAAGCCGGAACACGTGGCGTTTGGCATTCGGGAAAACGGCGAATTGTTCTGGAATGGCGAAGCGGTACGCCTGGACGAGTTACCGCGACGTTTTGCCGCCGAGGCTCGCAAGGAACCGCCGTCGGAGTTGCACATCCACGCCGACCGCCATGTGCAATATGAAACGGTCGCCAAGGTCATGGCGCGAGCGGCTCAGGCCGGCATGGTCAGAATCGGTTTCGTGACCGAACCGGCGAGCGATTGATTCGGCGATACGCAACGTCAAGCCGGTGTGGGAAAACGTGGCGATTCGCCACGGGTGGCGTTCAATGCCAGCCGCGCAATTGCGCGATGCCGTGCGCGCCGCTGGCGCGCGCCTGGTCGAGCACGGCCGCGTCCATGCCGCCAAGCGCGTAAACCGGCAGCGGCGAGCGGTCCACCAATTGGGCGAAACGCGACCAGCCGATGCCGGGCAGGCCCGGATGGCTGGCGGTCGGCAGAACGGGACCGAGCACCGCGAAGTCGAGCGCCAGTTCCGCCGCGCGCGCCAGATCGGCGGCCGTGTGGCACGAGGCGGCCACGCAGTCGAAATCCGGCCGCCGCTCGACCCGCCACAGTTGGCGCGACGACAGGTGCACGCCCGAAGCGCCAAGCGCGCGCGCCAGTTCCGGGTCGTCGTTGATCAGCACGCGGGTGGATGGGTACTCGCGGGCCAGCGCCATCGTTGCCGCGGCGAAATCCCGCCGCCGCGCTGGCGGCAGCGATTTGTCGCGTACCTGAATCAGCCGCGCTCCGTCGGCAAGCGCCCGCCGCAGACGCGCCAGTTCGTTTTCCGGGCCGTTGGCTTCGGCATGGGTCAGCGCGTAGCACGCCGGCAGGGCGATGGCGCGCAGGATCGGGTCGTTGGCCGGCAGGATTGGCGCCACTTTCGCCGCCTCGCCCACCGGCGCCCAGGTGAATCCGCTGTGCTCGATCGGCGCGATTTCGCCGTCCCAGGCGGTGACGCGGAAGAATTTGAGGCGAACGGTGGCGTGCGGATAGACGAACTGGCGGCAGATCCACGGCCAGGCCTGCCGCACGTCGATGCCGAGTTCTTCGCGAAGTTCGCGGCACAGGGCTTGCCGGGCGTCCTCGCCGGCCTCGACCTTGCCGCCGGGAAACTCCCAGTAACCCGCATAGACCTTGCCCGGCGGTCGTTGGGCCAACAAGAACTCCGGCGCTGCCGGCTCGCCGCGCAACAGCACCGCCGCCGCGACGTCGGTGATTTCCGTGATCGCCGTCATTTTTCCGCGCTCCTGGCGCGTGCCCTTTTGCGCGCCGGCGACGCCTGGCGAGCTTGTCCCGCCCAGTCGCGAGCGAACTGCCAGGCGACGCGGCCGCTGCGCGAACCGCGTTCCAGCGCCCAGTTCAGGGCGTCGCGCTCGGCGGCGGCGATCGTCGCGGCGTCGCAACCGAAAGCACGCAGCCAATGCGCGACGATGTGCAGATAGGCGTCCTGGTCGAAGGGATAAAACGATACCCAGAGGCCGAAACGCTCGGAGAGCGAAATCTTTTCCTCTATCGCCTCGCCTGGATGGATTTCCTCGCCGAACCGCTGGTTTTCAAGGTTTTCAGCGAAATACTCGGGCATCAGGTGACGGCGGTTGGAGGTGGCGTAGATCAGCACGTTTTCCGGCGGCGCGGCGATCGATCCGTCGAGCACGACTTTCAGCGCCTTGTAGCGGGCGTCGCCGGCGTCGAAGGAGAGGTCGTCGCAGAAGACGATGAAGCGTTCGGGACGGTCGGCGATCAGATCGACGATGTCGGGCAGATCGGTCAGATCGCCTTTCTCGACTTCGATCACCCGCAGACCGTCGGGCGCGTATTCGTTGAGCAGCGCCTTGACCAGCGATGACTTTCCCGAGCCGCGCGCGCCGGTGAGCAGGACATTGTTGGCCGGCCGGCCGGCGACGAAATGGCGGGTATTGGCGTCGACGCGGGCCTTCTGGTCGTCGATGTCGCACAAGTCGGCGAGGCGGATGGCCGGCAGACGGGCGATCGGCTGCAGATAGCCGGCCCCGCGCCCGGTGCGCCAGCGGAACGCGCGGCTGGCCTGCCAGTCCGGCGCCGCCGACGCCGGCGGCAGCAACGGCTCGAGGCGCTCGATCAGTTGTTCGGCGCGCGCCAGAAAGAGGACAAGTTGCCGGAAAGGATCGGTCATCGGACTATACTCGGCGAGTTGACGAACCCGACACTCTAGCCAAGATCATGCCCAAACGCCAATTGCCGCCCGCCCGCCACGCCGCTCCGTTGATCGCCCTGCTGCTCGCCGCCTGTTCGACGACCATGGAAGCCCCCACCGACGACGCCTCCCGTGCCTGCGCGCCCTGCGGCAAGGCGACCAACGCGGTGGCGACCGGGTCGACCGCCGCCTCGCCTGACACCACGACGTCGGCGGCGACAAAACCCATGCAGGCCGCGCGCTGGAGCGATCTGCCGGGATGGGCCGAGGACGATCTGGCCGCCGCCTGGCCGGCGTTCCTGCACTCGTGCCGCGGGTTGGCCAGCCGGCCGCAATGGCCGCGGTGGAAAGCGGTCTGCGACGAGGCGAAGGCGATGGCGGCACCGTCCGCCGCCGGCGCGCGCCGCTTTTTCGAATCGCGCCTTCAGCCTTGGCAGGTAGTCAATGGCGACGGCAGCGGCAGCGGTCTGGTCACCGGCTACTACGAGCCGTTGTTGCACGGCTCGCGGACGCGCGGCAAGCCTTACCTGCACCCGGTGCTGGGTGTTCCCGCCGATTTGCTGACCGTCGATCTCGGCGCGGCGCAACCGGACGTGAAGAGCCTGCGTTTGCGCGGCCGCTTGCAGGGCAACAAAGTGGTTCCCTATTACTCGCGCGCCGAAATCGCCGCCCGCGAAAAGGAGTATGCCGACCGCACCTTGCTGTGGGTCGATGACCCGGTCGAGCTGTTCTTCCTGCAAGTGCAAGGCTCTGGGCGGGTCAAACTCACCGACGGCAGCACCGCGCGCCTAGCCTACGCCGACCAGAACGGCCATGTTTACCAATCGATTGGCAGGCGGCTGGTCGATCGCGGCGAGTTGACGCTCGAACAGGCGACGATGCCGGGAATCAAGCACTGGGCGCGCAGCCACCCGAGCCGCGTCACCGAGTTGCTGAACGCCAATCCCAGCTATGTGTTCTTCCGCGAACAGAGCGCCAGGGGCAACGACAGCGACGGACCGAACGGCGCGCTCGGCGTGCCCTTGAGCGCCGAACGCAGCATCGCCGTGGACCCGCGCCACGTGCCGCTTGGCGCGCCGGTCTTTCTCGCCACCCGGCACCCGGAATCCTCCGCCCCGCTCCGGCGTCTGGTCCTCGCGCAGGATACGGGCAGCGCCATTCGCGGCGCCGTGCGCGCCGATCTGTTCTACGGTTTTGGCGACGCGGCCGGCAATCAGGCCGGACGCATGAAGCAACCCGGATCGATGTGGGTCCTCCTGCCGCCCGCCGCCGCGAAACAACCTTGAACCCGTTTTTTTCGATCAGGCGCGCGGGCGGCGGGCGTTGATGGCCCGCCGGGTCGATTGCGCGGCCCGGCGGGCGGCGTCGGCATAGTCCTCGCCCTTGCCGGCGTAGAGGATGGCGCGCGAGGAATTAACGATCAAGCCGCCGCCGTCGGCGGTGCAGCCGGCGCGGACGGTGGCGTCGACATCGCCGCCCTGGGCGCCGATTCCGGGAACGAGCAGCGGCATGTCGCCGGTCAGTTGGCGGACGCGGGCGATTTCGGCGGGGAAAGTGGCGCCGACGACCAGCGCGCATTGGCCGCCGCCGTTCCATTCGCTGCTGACCAGACGGGCCAGACGCTCGTAGAGTTTTTCGCCGCCGACATCGAGAAATTGCAGATCGCTGCCGCCGGGGTTGGACGTTCGGCAGAGCAGGATCACGCCCTTGCCGGCATGCGCCAGATACGGTTCGACCGAATCGCGGCCCATGTAGGGGTTGACGGTGACCGCGTCGGCCCGGAAGCGCTCGAAGGCTTCGATGGCGTACTGTTCGGCGGTGCTGCCGATGTCGCCGCGTTTGGCGTCGAGGATCACCGGCACCGCGGGGTGTTTGGCGTGAATATGGGCGATCAGGGCTTCGAGCTGGTCTTCGGCGCGATGGGCGGCAAAGTAGGCGATTTGGGGTTTGAAACAGCAGACGAGATCGGCGGTGGCGTCGACGACGCCGCGGCAGAATTCGAGAATCGCGTCGGGTCGGCCGTGCAGGTGGCGGGGAAAGCGTGCCGGGTCGGGGTCGAGACCGACGCACAGCAGGCTGTCACGGTCTTGCCAGGCGGCGCGGAGGGCATGGATGAAGTTCATTTGGCGGCAGGTGCTCAAGCGGCGGGGCGGTTGAAGGAGCAAAGGGCAAGAAGGCGCCATTTTACGGGCAATGCGCCTCCGCCGGCACCGGGAGCGCGAAAAGACAGGGTAATCGCACGAATCACCCGAGCCCGAAGAGGTGGGCGCGGTAATCGTCGGACGTTGCGGCGATCAGGCGCCGGACCTTGATGCCGCCTTTACGTGGGACGGGGTCGAGGCGAATCAGGTTCATGGTCAAGTGAATCGCCCCGGGTTTTGAGGAGGCTCCCTTCTTTGGGAATTCTGGATGCCCTGGAGCAGGCCCTGTACGCCCGCCAGCCGGATCGCAATACGCTGATCGACCATAGCGACATAGCGACCGGGGGGGCCGGTACGTCTCGATTCGTTACTCGGCGCGTCTCGGGGAAGCCGGTATCGAGCCCTCCGTCGGCAGCAAGGGCGACAGCGATGACAACGCCCTCGCTGAGACGATCGACGGCCTCTACAAAGCGGAGGTCATTCACCGGCGCGGCCCATGGAAGTCCAAGGAGGCCGTCGAGCTGGCAACACTCGAATGGGTCTCGTGGTTCAATCATCATCGATTGCTTGAGCCCATCGGGTATATTCCTCCGGCCGAAGCCGAGGCAAACTACCACCGCTGTCAAACCGCGCAGGCCGTTACCGCCTGACTCAAACCAAATGGCCTCCGCGATTCCCGGGGCGATTCATCACGCAAGCCCCCCGGCGTCATCGCCGCCGATTGCAAAAAGCACCTGGGTCACATATTCCAGCACCGGCGGCAGTTGGCTGCGCTCGGCCCACATCAGCGCCTCGCGCATGGCCTGGTCGCGTTCCTCGCCACGCTGCCCGGCCTGGGCGCAGCGGGCAATTTCGGCCAGGGTATACGCCAGCCCGACCGGATTCTGCTCACTACGGTACAAGGCGAGCGCGGCGGCGTAATGCTCCCGCGCCTTGCCGACTTCGCCGAGCCGACTTTCCAGATCGCCCAGACTTTTAAGCGTGTTCGCACGCCCCAAACCGGCCTGCTCTTTTTCGAACAAGGCGAGCGCGGCGGCGAAATGCTCCCGCGCCTTGCCGACTTCGCCGAGCCGACGTTCCAGATCGCCCAGACGCTGCCGGACGCTACCGGCCTGATCGAGGATGTTTCCGAGTGCGGTCAGTAGCGCACGCGACTCGGCGGCGCGGAACGGATATTGGTTCAGCAAACATTGGTGCACCGTGGCGAGCCATGCCTGGTCGGTATCTGGCCGCTGCATTTCCAGACGCATGGCCCGGTCATAAGCGGCGAAATGCCGCAGCACCCAGGCACGCGCCACCAGGGCGGTGTCGGTACTGGCGATGCTGTCGGCGGCCATGGCCTTGGCCAGCAAGGCGGCTTGTGCCAGAGGGCGGAGGGCGGGCCAGGAAAAGCCTTCCTGTTCCTTCAGGGCGGCATCGAGGGCATAACGGGCGAGGGGTGACAGGCACTGCCAGCCTTCGCCGACGCGGGTGATGATGCCCAGCGCGACGAGCGGGTCACGGCGGCTGTTGGCCTGTTTTTCAAAGTCGGCCAGGAGTTCATTGGGTAAGTTCTCGGCGAACAGGGCGGCGAATGTCCATAAGCCGAGTGCGCCGGCATCCCGGCGGGCCAGCGCAGCCGCAGAAAGACGCAGGCAGGTGGGCAGGCTGCCGTGGCGCGAGCGGTCCTGGCTGTCGCGAAGGGCAGTGGCGCCGTCTTCTTGCCAGCGCTTCAGGAGTTCGTCGTAGCGGTAATACTGCCCCAGACGGGCGGCGAGTTCGATACTCAGCGGATGCCCGGCCAGCGAGTCGTCGACGAAAGCGGCCAGGGTGTCATCGGCGGGCAAGGGGTTTTCGGCAGGCCAGTGGGCACGAAAGAGTTTTAGCGCCGGTTCGCCTGCCAGCCTGCCGACGATCAGCGCCTTGCCGAAGACCCGTTTCAGGGGCGAACGGGACGAAGCCAGCACGCGCAGGCCGGGGCGCTGGCAGACTTTGGTCAGCAATGCCTGCCCCTCGGCATCGTCAATCACTTCTTCAAGGTTGTCGAGGTAGTACAGCCCCTCGGGCAAGCGCGTCAGCAGGGCATCGGCATCGGTACTGGCGTCACCGCCGGTGGCCAGCGCCAGCGCACCGACAAACCGGGCCATGCCGGCGCCGTCAGGCGTTTCAACAAAATAAACCGGGGTACTTGCCGCCGGCAGCCAGGTCTTGAGCGCCGCCTTGCAGACTTCGGTCTTGCCGATGCCGCCGACGCCCTGGACGACGGCGGTGAGCAGTTGCGTCTTGGCTTCGCCGCGCAAAAAAGCCAGAACCTGGTTAATTTCGTCTGCGCGGCCCAACGGTTCGGTAAGGCCGACACCTTGCGCGTCCGCCCGCATTTGCAGGCGCGGATCGGTGGCGTCGCGCAGGAGGCCGGGCGGCGGGGCGGCGGGGGGAGATGCAGCGGCGGGGAAATTGTTATTGATAATCGTTGTGTTGGTGGTTGTGGCGCCGACATGAACGTTGCCGCCAGCAGCGACCGATCCGGTATTAGTTGCGTTCAACGGCTCCCCCCATTTTCATGTCAGCCGTCCTGAAAAACCTGTGCAAACCACGGCGGCACGGTGGCGGTTTTGATTTCCAGTTGTCGGCCAGCGGTGATTTCGGCCAGCCAGACGAGTTCGCTGCCGGAGTTGTCGAAAATGTAGGCGCGGTCGGTATGGCGCACGGCGGTGCGCAGCAGCGCCAGCGAGCGGTGGTAGCGGCTGACGATTTTGTCCGCTGGCACGTCGTGCCCGCCGCGCCGGACGCGGTTGGCGACGCGAGCAAGGTTGATCGCCGGGTCGACGGTGGCAACGTAATAGAGATAGGTGCGAAACCCCTGCGCTTGCGCCTTGGCCAGCAGCTCAACCTTGTCGGCGGAAGACATCACCGTTTCGCAGCTAAAGCGGGTGCCAGCCCGTAGCAGGATGTGGCGCAGGCCATCAACCAGCGCGGCGGCGTGGTAGGCGTTGATCGGCGTGCTGCCGATTTCCAGCCGGTTGTCCACGATGCGCCACTCGGCAAGGTCTTTTGTCAGCCCGGCACGTTGCAGCAGGGGCGATGCGTTGAGATGTCCGAACAAGGTCTCAGCCGCAAAATCACGCCCGGCAAGCAGGCCAAATTGGGCGAAATCCAGCGCACGATCACGGCGCAAGGCGGCCTCAACGTCGTCGGCGTTGAGATAGACGCCCAACAGATCAGCCGCCAGCAGGGTTTTCATGCTGCTTTTGCCGGAGCCGTTGGGGCCAGCGAAGAGGCGCAGGCGCGGCGGCGCGATGGGTGACTTGTTTTCAGCCAAGGTCGCGCTTTCTGGCGGCGGCGGGCACGGGGATGTCGGGGGCGAGTGCTTTGACGATACGCACCGCGCCGTCGGCGCTCACTTCGACCAGATTGGCGCCTTGCGCTTCAACCCGCGGCAAACCCTGGGCAGCGGCAACGGCCATGCGGATGGCCTCTTGCGCCTGTTGCGGAATCGCGGCTTCGGCAGCGTGGAGAGCGGCTTCGCCCGCCGCGCCGAAATGCGTGATGTTGTTGCCGATCTGGACATTGCCGCCAGCGGTGATGGTGCCGGTGTTGGTGTTGCCGGCAAAAGTGCCGCCACCGCCCGCCAGTGTTTTCAGTTGCGCCTGCAGTTGGGCATTGTCGTCGAGCAGCAGCGCCAAAGCATCGTCAAAACGCGCCCGCTCGTTGGCTTTACGCCAGCCGAGAAGCCGCTCCAGTTTATTGCCAAGCACCGTTTTAAGGGCATCGTAACCGGCATTGCCAATACTGCCCGCGGCCAGTGCCTTCCAGACAAAATCAAGTAAGTCCGACACGGTTATTCTCCCTCGATTGAACTTCGCCGGGCTGCCTGGCGAATCGGCTTAAACGGATAGACGGATAGGAAATTCAAACGCCATACCGCGAGTATCTCCACGCTGACGGCCCATCGTCAACCCACAATTTCGGCGCGTCTTCCTCCGGCGATGCGCCAAACCCGCCATCCTTTCCAGCCCGAGGCCCGCAAGACGCCGGCTGCCTGACGTCTTGCGGACCTCGGGTACAGGCGTCCCCGCCGGAGTGCTGGAAAGTCTCCGCGACCACCCGAGGCGCTGATCGAATTCGAACGCCGGCATCGGTTGCGCCAACGGGTCGGCGCCGCTTGCCGCCTCCCACCGCGGCGGGCCCCGCGCCGGGGCCAATAGGGGTGCCGCGGTCGGCTCGCCCAGCTGTGCCAGACTCTTCTTCACCTCGGTCGGGTCGTCGATGAAAGCGATGATCCGCAGCGTGCCGCCCTACTTCGGGCAGGCGAGCGGCAAGACTTCGTAGAGGCGCGCCAGCCGCATCGCCCACATATTTCGCCAAGTGCCTCCGCCCGCGCCTGGCGCAGGCATCGTTCGATGGCGAAAAAAGAGAAAACTACACAAATCAACCCCCGGTGAACAGCCTCCGTGCAACGGCTTGATCGTCAACGACTATTTCACAGGTCTACGACAGTGGCATTCGTGCGGTTGCCCTGGGCGAAAAGAGAACCGAGGGAATCATGGGCGTAAAAGGGAATAAACTTGCCGTTTTTTCGCTCGGGGGCTTTCGTTGAAGAAAATCGGGCGCGACGAGTATCTCGCCATGCGCGACGGCGCGCGGGTGCTGGAGGCGGACAGCTTCGGCGACAAGGTGCTGCTGCTGGCCGACGGCAACATTCTCAAGCTCTTCCGGCGCAAGCGGCTGTTGACATCCGCCGCCTGGTATCCCTACGCGCAGCGCTTCGCCGACAACGCCGAGGCGCTACGGCGGCGGGATGTTCCCGTGCCGGCGGTGCTGGCGGTTTTCCGCATTCCGGCGATCAAGCGGGACGCCGTTCTCTATCGGCCCCTGGCGGGCAAAACGCTGCGCGAAATGTGTCGCGCGGGCTTGCCGGTAGACACGGAGCGGGAACTGAAAGCGGCGTTTACGATGTTTGTCCGGTATTTGCACGACCGCGGCGTTTATTTCCGTTCGCTGCATCTCGGCAATGTGGTCCATACACCGGAAGGCCGCTTCGGCCTGATCGATATTTCCGAGGCCAGAATCGGCTCCCGGCCGTTGCGCAAAAGCCTCCGGGCGCGCAATCTGCGGCGCTTGCAAGGCATTTCCGACGAAGCGGCGTGGGTGGATGCGGCGGCGGTGCTCGACGATGGCGAGGCGCCGCGCTCAGGGCGTTGACGCGGCTTTCCGGAAGCGGCCGATCAGATCGTCGACATGGGTAAACACCACCGGAACGACCAGCAGGCTGAGGAAGGTCGAGGTGATCAGGCCACCGATGACGACGATGGCCATCGGCGCGCGGAAACTGGGATCGGTGCCCAGCCCGATGGCGATCGGCAACATGCCGGCCCCCATGGCCACGGTGGTCATCACGATCGGACGGGCGCGCTTGCGGCAGGCGTCGAGCAGGGCGTGCCAGCGGTCGAGACCGTGTTCGCGGCGGGCGAGAATGACGTAGTCGATGAGCAGGATCGAATTCTTGGTCGCGATGCCCATGAGCATGATCAGGCCGATCATCGACGGCATCGACAGAGCCGTTCCAGTGAGGAACAGGGCCAGAAAGGCGCCGGGAATCGACAGCACCAGCGCGGCCAGGATGGTGAGCGGCTGAACGAAGTCCTTGAACAGCAACACCAGGACGATGTAGATGCACAGCACGCCGGTGGCCATCGCCAGGCTGAAGCTCTGGAACAGTTCGGCCATTGCCTCGGCGTCGCCGATGGTGGTCTGTAAAACGCCGGGCGGCAGATCGCGCAGGCTCGGCAGTTGCAGCGCCTGCCTTTCGACTTCGCCCAGGGGTTGCTGGTTAAGCTCGATTTCGAAATTGATGTTGCGCAAACGGTCGTAACGATCGATTTCCGTCGGGCCACCGGCGAAGCTCAAGGCGGCGACATTGGTGATCGGCACCGGGCCTCGCTTGCCGGGAACGCTCAAGCGTTCGAGCAGACCCAGGTCCCGGCGGGCGGCGGCGGGCAGCATCACCACGATCGGCACCTGCCGCTGGGCGAGATTCAGCTTGGCCAGACCCTGATCGTAATCGCCGGCGGTGGCGATGCGCAGGGTTTCGGCGATTTGCGCCGACGTGACGCCCAGATCGGCCATGCGCGCGAAATCGGGCCGCACCACCAGTTCCGGACGAACCAGACTGGCGCTGCTGACGACACCTCCGATGCCGGGAATGCCACGCAGTTCGCGCTCCACCTGGCGCGCGTGCGAGGCCAGCACCTCACCGTCCTCGCCAGCGAGGACGAGGATGTATTTTTCGTTCGAGCCGCCGAGGCCGACCTTGACCTGCACGCCGGGCAAGTCCCCCAGGGCGGCGCGCAGTTCCCGTTCGATGGCCGCCTTGGTCTGGCCGCGCCGTTGGCCGCGCGGCGTCAGGGTGAGCGTCAGCGTCGCCTTGCGCACTTCGGAGGCGTCGCGCGGGGCGAAAGGGTCGCTGCCGGCGGCGCCGCCGCCGATCGCCGTATAGACCATCGTCACCCGCGGATTCTTTTCGACGATGGCGCGCGCGCGCTCGGCGACGGCCCGGGTGTCGTCGAAGGTGCTGCCGGGCGCCAGCGCCAGATAGACTTGGGTCTGCGACACGTCGTCGGGCGGCAGAAATCCCTTGGCCAGCAGAGGCACCAGCGCGAAGGAGCCGACGAAAAAGGCGCCGGCGGCCAACAGGGTCACGGCGCGATGGCGCAGGCAAGCGCTCACCGCGACGGTGTAGAGGGTCAGCCAACGCGGCGTGGACGTTTCGACCTTGGGCGGCTTCAGGAGATACGCGGCCATCATCGGCGTCAGCATGCGGGCGACGACCAGTGAGAAAAAAACGGCGATGGCGGCGGTCCAGCCGAACTGGACGAAGAATTTTCCGGGCACGCCGCTCATGAAGGCGGTGGGCAGAAAAACGGCGATCAGGGTGAAGGTGGTGGCGATCACCGCCAGACCGATTTCGTCGGCGGCTTCCATCGCCGCCTGATAGGGCGTCTTGCCCATGCGCAGGTGGCGGATGATGTTTTCGATTTCGACGATGGCGTCGTCGACCAGAATGCCGACCACCAGCGACAGCGACAACAGCGTCACCACGTTGAGGGTGAAACCCATCAGGTGCATCGCGGCGAAGGCGGGGACGATCGACAGCGGCAGGGCGGTGGCCGAGACGAGGGTTGCCCGCCAGTCGCGTAGAAAGAGCCAGACGACGATGACCGCCAGAATCGCGCCTTCGATCAGCAGCGACATCGAGCCGACGAAATTTTCCTCGACGGGGTCGACGAAATTGAAGGCTTCGGTGATCGCGATGTCCGGATGCTCGCTTTGCAGCCTGGCGAGCGCCTCGCGTACCAGCGTCGCCACTTCGACCTCGCCGGCGCCACGGCTGCGGGTGATTTCGAAACCGACCACCGGCTTGCCGTTGAGCAATGCGGCCGAGCGCTGCTCGGCGACGTTATCGCTGACCGTCGCCACCCGATCCAGGCGAATCCGGCGACCGTCGCCGAGCACGATGTCCATGGCCGCCAGTTCGGCGGCGCTCCGGACGGTGGCGATGGTCCGCACCGACTGCTCGACACCGCCGATGTCGGCGCGGCCGCCGGCGGCTTCTTGTTGCACTTGGCGCAATTGCCGTGAAATGTCGGCGGCGGTGGCTTGCAAGGCCAACAGCCGGGCCGGATCGAGTTCGACACGCACTTCGCGGCTGACGCCGCCGACCCGCGCCACGGCGCCGACACCGCGAACGGCCAGCAGGGTCTTGGCGACGGTGTTGTCGACGAACCACGATAGCGCCTCGTCGTCCATGCGGCCGGAAGCGATGGTGTAGGTGAGGATCGGCGCGCCGGAGAGCGTGATGCGGCCGATCACCGGGTCCTTGAGATCGCCGGGCAGGTCGGAGCGGATGCGCGCCACGGCGTCGCGAACGTCGTCCACGGCTTCCTGGACGGGTTTTTCCAGACGGAATTCGACGGTGACGATGGCCGTGCCGTCCTGCACCTTGCTGTAGATGTGCTTGATGCCTTGCACGGTGGCCACCGAATTTTCAATCTTGCGCGCCACATCGGTTTCCATCTGCGCCGGCGCGGCGCCCGGCAGCGAGGCGGTCACCGTCACCGTCGGCAGTTCGATATCCATGAACTGCTGGATTTTCATCGCCCGGAAAGCGAGCGCGCCGAGCAGGCTCAGCAGGACGAACAACAGGATGGCCGGGGTCGGATTGCGGATCGACCAGGAGGAGACGTTGATCATGGCGTGGCGCCGCGCTCGACGACCTTCACCGTGTCGCCGTCGGCCAGGAATGCCGCGCCGGTTTCGACGACGCGCGCGTCCGCCGGCAGGCCGGCGACGATCTCGATGCGTTCGCCCTGACGCCGGCCCAGCGTCACCTTGGTTTGAGTCACGCGGTCGCCCGGCGCGAGGCGGAAGACACTGGCAAAACCTTCGCGCGAAACGACGGCGGATTGCGGCAGGGTGAGCGCCGGTCGCCGGCCCAGCTCGAATTCGCCGCGGGCGAACATGCCGGCGTTTATCGGCGCGCCGGCCGGCAGATCGACGTAGACCAGGCCGTTTCGCGTTTGCGGGTCGACACTCGGCGCGACGGCGCGCACCCGGCCCCTGACCGTCTGTCCGTCGGGCGCGGCGAGGACGGCAACGAAACCGGGCTGGACGACGGCGAGATCGGCGGAGGCGATTTCGGCCCGCCATTCGAGACGTCCGCCGCGAATCAGCCGGAACAGCTCTTGTCCCGGCTGGGTGAGCGAACCGACGGTGGCGCTGCGCGCGGAGATCACCCCGTCATCCGGCGCGCGCACGCTGGTCTTGCTCAACTTCAATTCGACGCCGCGGCGGCGCGCCTCCGCCGCCGCCAGGCGGGCGTTGGCGGTGTGCGCGGCGGTCTGGTACTGAGTGTTGAGCTGCGAGCTGTAGAAACCTTGCGCCCGCAATTCGCGGGCGCGGTCGGCGTTGCTCGTCGCTTCGGCGGCACTGGCCTGCAATTCGTTCACAGAGGCGATTGCTTCCGCCAGTTCGCTGGCGACGCTCTCGCTGTCGATCCGGGCGAGGATCTGGCCCTTGCGCACGCGGTCGCCGACCTGGACGTCGACCTCGGTCAATCGGAAATTGCCGATTTCCGGCCCGATGATCGCCTCTTGCCAGGCGACGACGTTCCCGTTGGCCGGCAGGATCCGCGGCCAGTCCAGCGTTCGCGGGGTAATCAGCGTGACGGTCAGCGCCGGCTTGCCGGCGGTTTTTTCACTCTCCGGCGATGGCGCCGGCGCGCGGCTGAACACGAGGGCGGCAACCGCCAAAGCCGTCAAGACCGCCACCGTCAACGCCAGTCCCGCGATACGCGCTTTTCGTCCGACGGCAGGTTTGGGGGAGAAAGGATTCATCAAGGCGGCCTCAGGCGCGACAAGGCCGCAATGATACCTTGCCGTCGCTCAACGGACGTACAGGCAGGCGGCGAGGCCGGTGGCGATGGCGTCGGCCATTCGCGCCTGGTAGCCGGGGTTGTCGAGCAACAATTCCTCGTCGCGATTCTTGATCACGCCAGCCTCGAACAACACCGCCGGCAGGGTCGTTTTGTAGAGGACGACCAGTTTGTCGTAGTAGTAGACAGCGTTCTCGGCGTCGGCGGGCTGGCGGGGTTTTATCGACGAGGGGTCGGAATGATGGGTGGCCGGGACGAAGCCGTTTCGCCGCAAATGCGCACCTATCGCCGATGCGCACCGCAGGCTGGTGGCCGGATCGGGGTTTTCGTGCGAGACGAAGAGGGCAAAACCGGCGTGGTCGTCGCTGTAGGTCCGCGGCACGCCTTGCCACTCCCATTTTTGCAGGAGATGCGGCTGCACGGAGTCGTGATGCACGGCAATGAAGAAATCGCTGCCGATGGCCTGTTGCGGGCGGGCAACCAGGCTTTCGATCCGGCCGTCGAAATTGATCGGCCGGACGGCGAGTCCGCGTGCCTGCAATTCGCTGGCCAGACGACGCGCCAGCACGGCGTTGAAATCGTACTCGTACTTGCCGCGCGCGCTGACGGCACCGCGGTCGGTCAGGGTGTGGCCGACATCGACGGCCACTTCGGTCGCGCCGGCAGGGCGGAAAGCCCCGAGCGACGCGATGGCCGACCAAGACGCGAGCACGCGGAACGCTGGCCGCCAACCGGCGAACCGCCCGTGCGCCTCAGCGCTCACCGAAAGAACCGGGAGCTTCCCAAAGCACGTAGCCTTCGTCGGCCAGCGTTCGCTCGAATAGTTCGATCATCGGGAAAGCGCGCTGGCCGAGTCCGACAGGCGGTTCGCCGGAATCGCCGCCCTCCGCTTCGCTCCCGGCCGGCGGGCTGGCCTGCGCCTGATTGTCGGGCGTGGCGCTGGCCTGCCGCAACCGACGAATGGCGTCCGGCAATTGCTCAGTGGTAAAGACGCCGCGCGCGTCGCAATCCTTGCCGAGAATTTCCAGCAGTTGGCGTGCGACCGGCGAAAACATCATGATTTGACCAGAGGTGCTCGAAATGAATTTGACCAGCATGGACGGTGTCCTTGAAGTCGTTGGCGATGATGCCTATTGTTGCACCTGCGCCAAGGGTAGCGAAAATTTTTCCGCGTCGGCGCGCTCCCGGCGGGCAAGCGCCATATAAGAGGGATGGATAAAAGGGGTTGGTGGCGATGGAACTTGAACGTTTGCTCAGGTCGCAAGGTTTCGGCAGCAAGGCGGAATGCCGTTCGCTGGTGGCCCAGGGCCGTGTCGCCATCGGCGGCCAGGTGTGCGACGACCCCTTCGCCGACATCGATCCGGCCGGCCTGCGTTTCACGGTGGACAACGCTGCGTGGTCTTATCGCGATTTCGTTTATCTGGCACTGCACAAGCCGGCGGGCTACGAGTGTTCGCAACGGCCGTCGCATTACCCGGCGATTTACACCCTGCTGCCGCAACCGCTGCGGACGCGAAACGTGCAGGCGGTCGGTCGCCTGGACGTCGATACCACCGGCTTGCTGTTGTTGACCGACGACGGCCGCTTCATCCACACCTATACCTCGCCGAAGAAACAAGTCGCCAAGATGTATGAGGTGACGACCCGTCACCCGGTCGACGAAGCGCAAGTCGCCGCCCTGTTGTCGGGCGTCGACCTGCACGACGAGCCGCGGCCGATTCGGGCGGCGGCGTGCGTGCGGCTCGGCGAACGACAGATGCGTCTGACGGTGACGCTCGGCAAATATCACCTGGTGAAACGCATGGTCGCCGCCGCCGGCAACCGGGTGGAAGGCCTGCACCGTTCGGCGATCGGCGATTTCGCCTTGCCGACCGATTTGGCGGTGGGACAATGGAGGTGGCTGGAGGCCGCCGACCTGGCGCAATTGGCGTGGCGTCGTTGAAAAACGGCGAACGGCCAGTCGATTCTTGAAATTTTTCTCGAAGGATGGCAATGAAAAAAATACTGATGATCGTGCACGCACCGGCTTACGGCAGCGAGCGGATGTTGAGCGCCTTGCGTTTGGCCACCGCGCTGCTGGCGCGCGAGGAGCGGATCGAATTGGCCGTGTTCATGATGTCGGACGCGGTGACGGTGGGCTTGCCGAATCAAGCCGTTGCCGAGGGAAGCGGCAGTTTGCAGGCGATGATCGAACAGCTGGTCGAGTCCGGCGCGGCGATTCGCCTCTGCCGCACTTGCGCTCTGGCGCGCGGGGTGGCCGATCTGCCCTTGATCGACGGCGTCGAAATCGCCACGCTAGCCGACCTCGCGGCGTGGACCTCGCACGCCGACCAGGTCATTACCTTCTGATTCGAGAGGCAGGCCGGTGACACTGACCGAGTTGCGCTACATCGTTAGTCTGGCGCGCGAGCGGCATTTCGGTCACGCGGCCGCCAAATGCAATGTCAGTCAGCCAACATTGTCGGTGGCTTTGAAAAAGGTGGAACAACGCTACGGCGTCACCTTGTTCGAGCGCTCGTCGGCGGAAGTACGTCTGACGACAATTGGCGAACAGATCGCCCAACAGGCGGAACGGGTGCTGGAGGAGGCCGGCAAGCTGAAGGAAATCGCCGCCCAGGGCAAGGACCCACTGCTCGGGCCGCTGCGCCTTGGCGTGATCTACACCATCGCCCCGTATCTACTGCCGCGCCTGATTCCGGCCCTGAACGCGCGCGCGCCGAAGATGCCGCTTTACCTTCAGGAAAACTTCACCGTCAATCTCGCGTTGCAACTCAGGCGCGGCGAGCTGGACGTGATCGTGGTCGCCCTGCCGTTCGCCGAACCGGGAGTCGTCTCACGGGTGGTTTACGAAGAGCCTTTTTGCGTGGCGATGCCGGAGGGGCACCCGCTGGCGATGAAAACCGTCGTCGAGCCGGCGCAAGTGGCCGCCGAAAATCTGTTGTTGCTGGGCAATGGCAACTGTTTTCGCGATCAGGTGGTGCAAGCCTGCCCGCAATTGGCGGCGCCGGGCGGCACCGAAGGCGCGCTCGAGGGCAGTTCGTTGGAAACGGTGCGCTACATGGTGGCGAGCGGCGCGGGCATTTCGGTGGTGCCGGCCTCGGCTGCCGCGTCGTGGCCGCGAAACGAGCCGCTGTTGCAGTTTCGCCGTTTCAGCGACCCATCGCCCATGCGCGAGGTGGTGATTGCCTGGCGAGCCACATTTCCACGCCCGCAGGCCATCGATGTGTTGCGCGCGGCGATTCTCGATGCGCCGCCGCCCGGTGTCACGACGCGTTAGTCGCATGCGACCCGGCCGGCTCTCAAAGCCTCGCCAGAGAGTCTCTGTTTCACGTGAAACAAAAAGGCTGCCTTTCAGGCAGCCTTTTATCGCCGACGTGTGCGTCGAGTCTCGGGAGCGCCGTTTAGCTAGCGGCTTTTTTGCGGGATCTCGGCGGACCGGAAGCGCCTGCCGGCGCTGACGGAGCCCCGGCTGGCGATGCGGCCGCTGCTTCGGTGGGCGCGGTTTTGGTTTTTGGCGTTGGCGCCTTGGGTTCGCGCTTCTCGAATTCGAAGCCGACCTTGCCGTCGGTACCGCGCACCAGGAACGCCGAAAACTTGCGGCGGGTGCGCGCTGAAACGAAATTGCGTAGCAAGTCGGTACGGCCGGTGCTGAGCAACTTTTGCATCTGCTCGGGCTCGATCGCCTGTTGCAGAATCATCTTTCCCGACCGGAAGTCGCAACGCTTGCCGGCACCCTGCGATTTCTCGCAAACATAAGCCAACCCGTGCTCGAAGACGCGCGCGCCGCATTTGGGGCAATCGCCAAGCGCCTGGCTCCGCGAAAAGTCCACTTCTTCCGGCACGCCGTCGTCGCCAACGGCGCCTTGTCCGAAATCGAACTCCGGCGCATTGTCGGCGTTCAGCTTGATCATGGCGGTGAATGGTCGCCCCATTTTGTTGCGGAAACCGCTCAGCGGCCCGACCTTGCGCTCGGTCAGCAACGCCTCGATTTCCTTGGCTTCGAACTGCCGGCCGGCAACGATCTTCCACAACGCGAAGTCGCAGGCCTGGCATTGGAATTTTTTGTAGGTTTCCTTGATCAGGCCCGCGCATTTCGGGCACGGCGTCGCCAATTCGCCGAAATCGCCGGGAATGGTGTCGCTGTCGTAGCTTTTGGCGCGCTCGACGATGCGCTGGGTCATGGCCGCGATCTCGGTCATGAACTCGCTGCGCGACATCTCGCCGCGCTCCATGCGCGCAAGCTTCCACTCCCATTCGCCGGTCAATTCGGGAGCGGTCAATTCCGGAATGCCGAGCCCGTTGAGCAGGGTCATCAAGGAAAACGCCTTGGCGGTGGGCTGCAGCTCACGGCCCTCGCGAAATAGATATTGTTCGGCGAGCAGGTTCTCGATGATTTGCGCGCGTGTCGCCGGCGTACCGAGGCCGCGCCCGGCCATTGCCGAGCGCAATTCCTCGTCGTCCATGGTTTTGCCGGCGCCTTCCATGGCGGTCAGCAAACTGGCTTCCGAGTAGCGGGCGGGCGGACGTGTCTGGTGCGCACCGAGGACGACATCTTCCGTATGAACCATTTCCCCCGATTGGACGGCGACCAGATTACCTTCCTCGCCCTCCTGCCCTTCGCGGCCGTAAACGGCCAACCAACCCGGATTGACCAGCACTTTGCCTTCGGTCTTGAAGGGCTCGTTCTCGACGCGAGTGATGCGCGTGGTGATCAGATATTCCGCCGCCGGGAAAAATACGGCCAGGAAACGCTTGACGACCAGGTCGTAGAGCTTGGCTTCGGATTCCGACAACTGCTTGGGCGGCTGTAGGGTAGGGATGATCGCGAAGTGGTCGGAAACCTTGGCGTCGTTGAAGATGCGTTTGTTCGGCGTCACCCAGTGCTGGTCGAGAATTCGCTGGGCAAACGGGGCGTATCGCGCCAATGTGGCCTCGTCGTGGCCTTTGCCGGCGCCCTCGCCGGTCAGCATGAGCAGCGTGCTGCTCACCGTCGGCAGATAGTCCTCCGGCAGCGCCCGCGAATCGGTACGCGGGTAGGTCAGCACCTTGTGTTTTTCGTAAAGCGCTTGCGCCAATCCCAGCGTCGCCTTGGCCGAGAAGCCGAAACGACTATTGGCTTCACGTTGCAAGCTGGTGAGGTCGTACAGCAAGGGCGATAGTTGGGTCGAGGCTTTCGATTCTTCGCTGACCTCGCCCGCCTTGCCGAGGCATTTCCGCCGCAGGACGTCTGCCCGCGCCTGGTCCCACAGGCGGTCGGCGCGAGCGTGTTCGTCCTCGTCCTTGCCCTTGAATTTTTCGTCGAACCACTTGCCGCGGTAGTCGCCGGCGGCGCAATTGAAAACGCCTTCGAGTTCCCAGTAGGCGCGCGGCTTGAATTCGCGGATGCGGTCTTCGCGGTCGACGATCAACGCCAGCGTCGGCGTCTGCACCCGCCCAACGGTGGTCAAATGGAAACCGCCGGTCTTGGAATTGAAGGCGGTCATTGCCCGCGTACCGTTGATGCCCACCAGCCAATCGGATTCGGAACGACAAACGGCGGCATCGCCAAGACCGTGCATGTCGCTGCCCTTGCGCAGGCGCAGGAAGCCGTCGCGTATCGCCTGTGGCGTCATCGATTGCAGCCACAGGCGCTCGACCGCCTTGTTGGTCTTGGCATGCTGGACGATGTAATTGAAGATCAGTTCCCCTTCGCGGCCGGCGTCGCAGGCGTTGACCAGGCTGGCGACATCCTTGCGCTTGATCAGGCGGACCAGCAATTTCAGGCGCGTTTCGGTCTTGGCGATCGGCTGCAGGGCGAAATGCGGCGGAATCACCGGCAAATGGGCGAAAGACCACTTGCCGCGCTTGACTTCGTACTCTTCGGGACACGCCAGTTCGAGCAGATGGCCGACGGCCGAGGAGAGAACGTAATCGTCGCTCTCGAAGTAGTCGTCAAAGCGCGTGAAGCCCCCCAGCGCGCGCGCAAGGTCGGCGGCAACGGACGGCTTCTCGGTGATGATCAATTTCTTGCTCATGGGGTCTTGGTCAGCCAGGGAAATTGGCGAAAGAGAGGGCGCGAACGATGCGAAAGCGGCCGTGCGAACTCAAGAAGCGGGCCATGATAAAAGGACTTCACGGAGCTTGGCAAGCAAGGAGGGCTGTTCGCTCATGACGAACGCTCGGTCGCCGCCACCGCGTGAACATGCCGAAGCCCTCGCCAAACGGGCCGGAGAATGCCGTGTGGCGGGTTCTGATTCAGTGCAGGCGACGCGCATCGCCGTCGTCGAGGAGTTCGGCGACGATCAGCGGATCGAGAGACTGTTCGCGGCTCCACAGCACCATCAGCACGATTATCTTGAATTTGGCCAGCGGCATCGGCTCGTCGGCAAGAATCATCGCCCGTTCGACGGCCAGTTCCCGCAGCGCGGGGGAAAGGACGTTGCTGGTTTCGAGAAAGGCGATGAACGCCAGACCGTCGAGGCCGAGTTTGTCTTGCTCGTCCGGATGGTAAATACGCAACGCGCGACTCGCATCGGGAAGATCGATCGCCGGCGCGGCATGCAAGCCATCCAGCCATTGCAGGGCGACAGCGATCGCTTCGTCCTCGAAACCGACGGCGCTCAGTTTTCGCCGCAGGGTTCGGGTTTTTGGGCGAGCGCCAAGAGTCGCGTAGTTTTCAAACAAATAGACAAGAATATCGATCATCGGCAGGGTTTCTCAAGCGAGGACTATCCGCTGGTAGCGTCCGCCCGGGAGCGTTGCGACCCGGCCATCCAGTTCCAGGTGCAGGAGCATCACGGAAACGACATCGGTCGTCAAGCCGCTGCGACCGACCAGTTCGTCAAGGCTGCACGGGTCGAAACCCAGCGCTTGCAACAAGGCGTTCGCTTCTTCCGGTTGGTCCGCCGCGCTTTCCGGTCCGGGCGGCGCCACGGTCCAGCTCAGTTCATCGAGCACATCTTCCACCGTTTCCACCAGTTTCGCGCCTTGTTTGATCAGCTTGTGGCACCCGCGCGACTGCGGCGAATGTATCGAGCCAGGAATGGCGAATACCTCCCGTCCCTGCTCGGCGGCAAGCCGGGCTGAAATCAGGGATCCGCTCTCGACTGTCGCCTCGACAACCAGTACGCCACGGGAAAGACCTGAAATCAGGCGATTTCGCCTTGGAAAATTGGCGGCGGCCGGGGGCGTGCCCAATGGAAATTCGGAGACGATGGCGCCACGCAAGGCAATTTCCCGAGCCAGCGAATGGTTGGCGGCCGGATACATCCGGTCAATGCCGGTGCCGATGAAGGCCACGGTGTCGCCGGTGGCGGTCAGCGCTCCCCGGTGTGCCGCCGCGTCGATGCCGAGCGCCAAACCACTGGTGATCGACAGTCCGGCTTGCGTCAAGGAACTGGCGAAACGCTCGGCATTCTGGATGCCTTGCGCCGTCGGATTACGGCTGCCGACCACGGCTACCGCCGTTTGATTGAGGAGTTCAACGCGGCCGACAACGTAAAGCAACGTCGGAGGATCGGGAATCTGCAGCAATGATCGAGGATAGTCGGCGTCGGCCAGACAGACGATGCGATGACCAGGGCTTGCCGCCCAGGCCAAGGCCCGTTCGACGGCAGGGCGATTGTCCGCCGCGTGCAGCAGACGAGCCGCCTTGTTGCCGATCGTTTGGGACAACGCCTCGGTTCCGGCAGCGAAAACGGCCTCTGGAAGTCCAAAGGCCGTCAGCAACTTACGTTGCGTCTCGCCACCGATGCCTGGAATCAGGGTAAACCGTAGCCAGTCGACGAGCGAACCGGGCACGGTCATCGCTAAGGGGTGCGCACGAAATCGTTCACCTCGACTACGCCTTCAGCCGTCGCGACCAACGCGTAGGAGATACGTTCGAAGGTCCGGAATATGAACAGATAGCCGCCGCGATGCGGTGGAATGATCACGGATTCCTTTTGGTCGTTTTCATCCCGCTGCACGACGACGCGGTTACGTTCCAGGGTGAGGACATGGCCGATTTCCAGGCCGTCCCTGGTCCCGCGGTTGATCGCCACCACCGACCCCTGACCACCGACGCCAACGCCACCATAGACCGAGAGAACCCTCCCCTCGATCACGGCGTCGGGCTTATGGGGCGCATACGCAATCAGCGTTGGACGGACAGCGGGGACGAGTCGGTCGCCGCGGCTGATTTCCTCCTTCGCCGATATGATTTCGAAGGTTGCCGGTTCGCCGGGCTGGCGTTGCTTGGCCGTTCCCAGATAGAAGGCTTCATAACCGAGCACCTCCTTGTTAACCGGGTCGAGCAGCGGTTTGCCGTTGCGGAACACCTGCCAATTCTCGGTGGCGGGTTCCGCACCGATCACGTAGGCCCTGTCGCCGTTGCCCAGATTCACCCGGTCCTCCTGCGCGGCGACGATGCGCGCGGAGCGATCGAGACTGTCGGCTTCGACGATCAGCGGCTCGGAAAGGAAGGGGCGGATGACGTTCGGCGCGATCGTCGGGATGGCTTGCGGATTTTTCTCGACATGGACTTGCGGCGCCAGTTTGGCGCTTTGCAGTCGCAGCCGCGGCCGGCCCTGTAGGTCGCGCTCGAGAAGGATGACATCGCCAGGATAAATACGGTGCGGGCTTCGGATCTGTTCTCGATTCATTTGCCAGATTTCCGACCACCGCCAAGGGTCCTTGAGAAACGTGGTGGACAACCCCCACAGGGTGTCGCCCGGCAACACGACGTGGCGCCCCGGGGCGCCGTCGGCCAGTTGAATATCCGGGTCGGCGGCGGCGCACAGCGCGCTCAGCATGGCCAGAATGAAGGCGGACATAATGCGGATCATCGTGTTATCCTCGTAGGAGCGGTTGCCCGAGCGCGAAGCTGTTCGCTTGGTACGCCTTGCCGGGTGGAGCGCGATGCCGGGCTTTACCCAGCTGCCCGGTTGTGTGCCCCGTTGAATTGGGGGCCGGGCTGGTTGCCGACGGCATCACACGGCCCGTTCGAAGGGGTCGGCAATTTCAAGATACTACGTTAGATTCTGCACGTGGTTAATTCTTTGATCAAGCTTTATATGTCTTTATTACCCATACTCCGCTTTCCCGATCCGCGCTTGAAAAAGGTCGCCGCGCGTGTCGACTCGATTGACGACTCGATCCGTCGCCTGGCGAGCGACATGGCCGAAACCATGTACGAAGCCCCTGGGATTGGGCTTGCCGCGACACAGGTGGATGTTCATCGGCGAGTCATCGTCGTCGACGCGTCGGAAACGAAAGATCAACTGCTGACTTTGGTGAACCCCGAAATCGTCGAGATGGACGGCCAGCAAGTGGGCGAAGAAGGATGCCTGTCGGTTCCTGGAATCTACGATAAGGTTGAACGGGCGGCGCACGTTGTCGTTCGCTTTCTCGACCTCGATGGTGAAAGCCAGATGATTGCCGCCGACGGCTTGCTCGCGGTTTGCCTGCAACACGAAATCGACCATTTGCAGGGCCGGGTCTTCGTCGAGCACCTGTCGCAGTTGAAACAGGTGCGGATCAAGAACAAGCTCGCCAAGCAGGCGCGAATCACCGCATGAGAGTGGCTTTCGCCGGCACGCCGGAGTTCGCCGCCGTCGCCTTGCAGGCGATCATCGACGCCGGGCATGATGTCGCACTCGTGCTGACCCAGCCGGATCGCGCCGCCGGACGCGGCCTGGCGCTGCAGCCTTCACCGGTCAAGCGGCTGGCGATGACGGCGGCAATCGACGTCTTCCAGCCGCCGACACTAAGGGACGCCGACGCGCAAGCCAGGCTGCGTGCCGCCGCGGCCGAGGTGCTGGTGGTGGCGGCCTACGGCCTGATCCTGCCGCAAGCGGTGCTCGACATGCCGCGTTTTGGCGGCATCAATATTCACGCGTCCCTGCTGCCGCGTTGGCGAGGCGCCGCGCCAATCCAACGGGCACTGCTCGCTGGCGATGAGGTGACCGGCATTTGTGTCATGCAAATGGCCGCCGGCCTCGACACCGGTCCGCTGCTGTTATCCGATAGCCTGCCGATTGCCAGCGACGACACCGCGGCATCGCTGCACGACAAATTGGCGGTTTTGGGCGCCAGGCTGATCGTCGACACGCTGGTGAGATTGCCCTTGCCGGCAACACCGCAGGCGATCGTCGGAATCACTTACGCGGCCAAGATCGAAAAGGCCGAGGCGCGGCTCGACTGGCGCTCGACGGCCAGACAGATCGAACGACAGGTTCGGGCGTTCAATCCCTTCCCCGGTGCGACATTGCTCCTCGACGACAAGCCGCTCAAGGTCTGGCGCGCCGACGTGCTGACTGCGGAAGTCAACGGCCCTCCCGGAATGATCGTGCGCGCTGATCGCGAGGGTTTCGTTGTCGCTTGCGGCGAGGGCGCCTTGCGTTTGATGGAACTGCAACGCCCCGGCGGCAAACGGATATCCGCGGCGCAATTTCTTGCCGGAAATCCGATTCCACCAGGCACGATCTGTCAGCTGCCGTCCTCCTGACCCTCCCCCGTCGCGATTGGCACGACTCCCGGATGTTTCACGTGAAACAAGGGCACGCCCATCTCGTCGCGGCCTGCTCCGGAAAGCAACAACGGGCGGGCTACGGCACGACTTTTACCGCGACGCATGCGTGATCGGAGCCGTCGTGCGACAGCAAGCGTTGCAGCAATTCCGCGAGCCGGTAGCCGGCATCGGCGATCCGACGGCGCGCGATTTCCGACGCGCGCTGATGGAACGCGGCGCTTATCGTCGGCACAACAGCATCGTTGAACGGGTAGGCGTCGTTCTCGGCGATTCGTCGACTTTCGGCCAACCAGTGTCGCGGCGTGCCGATAAGTGGCGGTGGATAGCTCGCCATCAATGCCTTGGCAATCGATTCCAGACGTGCGTCGCGCAACCATGGTGGCCCAGGCAGGCTGTCCCAATAGCGGTGCAAATTGGTCACCGGGCTTTGCGGATCAAACGGATTGACGATCGCCAACTCATTACCACCGCGATCGCCACGCCCGTCGGCATCGTATCGACTGGCGGTGTGCAGTGGCTGATGGGCGTCGCCAAGCAGATGGATCAGCCACGGCAATGCGTAGGCGCGTTCATTCGCCGCCGCCTGCCGAGAACCAAGCGTGTGGATCAACCGTGGCAATTGGCGATCGAGGGTTCCCGTGGAAGTATCGCCAGTGACGAGACCGATTGGATGATCGACGTAGTGCCAGTGTCGCCGCCGCTCCATGTCCGGGAAACCGGCTACCAGCACGGTCGGCTGCTCTTCGCCCGCGTTATAAAAACGGGGATCCTTCCGAATGTCGTCCGGCCAGGTGGACGCGGCAAGAAATGCCGTCAGCCCCGGCTCGGTGCCACCGCGCGCCTGCCATGACGCGTGATCGGGGTGCTGGCGCAGAATGTCGGCGACTGTCGAGCGAGTGTCGCTGTCCAGGCACTCCCAGGCGATGGTGGCCACCAGCCGATGACCGGCGGTGTTCCAGGCGAACGCTGGAAGCCCTGAAAACGCCAAAAACGTCAATAACATCAACCTGAATAGCGGGTGGAAGGGCGAGTAAAACGGAGGACCAAACATCGTCTCGACTCCAGGATATTGTCAGCAGGCATCGTGTGCGATCTTTATCGATCGCTTGTCGGCAGACGGATTATGGTCGCCAATCGTCGCGCTCGCCACGGTTCGGCATCGTGCTAAACTCGCCGCTCTGTCGACAGGAATACACCCGGCCGTGTCATCGTCACTTTCGTCGTCGCGCATGCGCCGCGTACCCAGAGAGGCCCATTCCGACGCGCGCGCGCGGTCAACCGCCGGATTGCCGCCGGATTCGCTGGCGCGGAGTTTGCTGCTGGCGGCAAGCGCGGTCGCCGGCGTCCGCGCCGGACAAAGCCTGACCGCGGTTCTCGGCACCGCCCTCCGCAACGAAACGCCCGCGGCACGCGCAGCGGCACGGGACGCGGCCTACGGCACCTTGCGCGATTTTGGCTGCGGCGAATTCATTCTCTCCCGCCTGCTGGAGCGTCCCCTGCCGCATCCGGAAACCGAGGCGTTGTTACTGGTGGCCTTGTATCGACTACGAACGCGCCCTGACTCGCCGCACACGGTGGTCGATCAAGCCGTTGTCGCCGCTGGCGAACTCGCGAACGGCACGTTCAAAGGTCTGATTAACGCGCTGCTGCGCAATTATCTGCGACAGCGCGACGCGCTGCACGCGGCTATGCAAGACAGCGACGAAGCCACGTACCGGCACCCCCAGTGGTGGATTTCGCGCCTGCGGCGAGCGTATCCGGAAAGCTGGCGTGAGATTCTTGCCGCCGGAAACACGCCGCCACCGATGTGTTTGCGCGTCAATCGCCGCCGTGGGACCGTAGACGACTATTTCGCCCGCTTGCGGGCGGCGGAATTGCCGGCAAGACGTCTCGACGGAGACGCCCTGCTTCTGGCCAAACCGGTTGGCGTCGACAGTCTGCCGGGCTTTGCCGATGGACTGGTCTCCGTGCAGGACGCCGGCGCTCAACGCGCCGCGCATCTTCTCGGTCCGGTGTCCGGAGAGCGAATTCTCGATGCGTGCGCCGCGCCCGGCGGCAAGGCCGCGCACCTGCTGGAAACCGCGGAAATTCGGTTGGTGGCGCTGGACGTCGACGGCAAACGCGCCCAGCGCATCGACGAAAACTTGCAGCGTCTCGGCTTGTCGGCGGCGGTCGTTGTCGCCGACTGTCGTGACACCGCGCGGTGGTGGGACGGACAGCCCTTCGACGCCATTCTTGCCGACGTTCCCTGTTCCGCCAGCGGTGTCGTCCGGCGCCACCCCGACGGCAAATACCTGCGGCGGGAGAGCGACATCCGGCGGTTCTCGCTTCTGCAAAGTGAAATTCTTGACCAACTCTGGCCGGTGCTTAAAACCGGTGGGCGACTGTTGTACGCCACCTGCTCGGTCTTTCCCGAAGAAAATGGTGCCCAGGTCGACGCTTTTCTCTTCCGCTGGACGAACGCCCGTTTGCTCGAAAAACAGTCGCTTCTGCCTCTTGCTCACCATGACGGATTTTTCTATGCCTTGCTGGAGAAAACTTCTTAGTGTCCGGTTAGTCGGTCTGCTGTTGTTGCTGTTTGGTTCGGCGGCGGCAACGGCGGCCGACATCAGCGTCCGCAACCCGCACTTGACCGCCGGTGACGAGGGTTATGTTCTCGCAGCCGATTTTGATTTCACCCTTAACGCCCGTCTCGAAGAAGCCATTGCCAAGGGCGTTCCCCTGTATTTCGTGGTCGACTTCGAACTCACTCGCTCACGCTGGTACTGGCTGGACGAACAGGTAATCAGCCGCAGCCAGTCGTTTCAGCTCTCCTATCATGCCCTGACGCGGCAATACCGCTTATCGAGGGGCGCCCTGCACCAGACATTTCCCACGCTTGACGACGCCTTGCGCATTCTCTCGCGCGTGCGCAACTGGCAGGTGCTCGACAAGGGCGCGCTGAGGAACGACCAGAGCTATTTCGCCGCGGTGCGGATGCGCCTGGATCTCTCGCAGATGCCGAAAACTTTCCAGGTTAACGCGCTGGCCAACCGCGACTGGAACCTTTCCGCCGAATGGGCGCGCTGGACGTTCACGCCTGGCGACGCGGGATCGGTTTCCGGCGACGGTAAATGAAAACACTGATCGTTGCCGCGGCGTCGTTTGGCGGCATCTTGTTGTTCCTGCTGGCCTCGGCCAGCGCCAATACCGCTTTATTCGCCCGCCACTACCCGTGGCTGCTGGGACTGAACGCCATCGTCGCCTTGTCCCTGCTGGCACTGATCGCCTGGCAATTGCGCGCGCTGTGGCGCGAACACCGCGCCAAGGTTTTTGGTTCGCGTCTCAAATTACGTCTGATGTTGATGTTCGGCTTGATGGCCGTCGTGCCCGGCGTGTTGATTTACGCGGTGTCGGTGCAATTCGTCACCAAAAGTATCGAGACCTGGTTCGATGTACGCGTCGAGAAAGCCCTCGAAGCCGGCCTCAACCTCGGCCGTAGCGCCCTGGATTCCCTGCTCGCGGATCTGCTCGCCAAGGCGCAAGCGATGTCGATGGAACTGGCCGAACGTCCCGAGGGACAACGACGGCTTGAACTCAACCGGCTGCGGGAATTGAACGGCGTGCAATCCGCCGCGCTTTTTTCCAGCAAGGGCTTGTTGCTAGCCAGCGCGACCGGAGAACTGTCCACCTTGTTGCCGTCGCAGCCGACGGCCGAACAGCTGCGTCGCGCGCGCAGCGAACGCCGTCTGGCGGTGATCGAAAGCAGCGGGGAAAAGGATTTGACGCTGCGTGTCCTGGTCACGGTATCGCCGCCGGGGTTGGGCATCGAAACGCGCATCCTGCAATTGATCGACCCGGTTCCCAGTAGTTTGGCTCTCAACGCCGACAGCGTGCAAACGGTTTATGCCGACTATCAGGAGCTTTCGCTGGGCCGCGAAGGGCTGACGCGCATCTACGCGATGACCCTGACGCTGACCGTCCTGCTGGCCTTGTTCGCCGCCATCGCACTTGCCTTCGTGCTGGCCCGCCGTTTCTCGGCACCGCTGTCGATTCTTGCCGAAGGAACGCAAGCGGTGGCCTCCGGTGACTACACGCCACGGCAAGCCGTCTATAGCAGCGACGAACTCGGCGTGCTGACCCGTTCGTTCAAGCAGATGACCAGCCAGCTCAATGAGGCGCGGCGCGACAACGAACGCCATCGCGCCGAACTGGAAGCGGCCCGGGCGTATCTCGAATCGATTCTCGCCAACCTCTCCGCCGGCGTCATGGTTTTCGACCGCAGTTTCATCTTGCGAACGGTCAACGAAGGCGCGCTGAGCATTCTGGCCGACGATTTTCGGGAACTGCTCGGTCAAGCCGCCGAGCTTTGGCCGCGTCAGCAGATTCTCGGCCAGGCCATTCGTCGGGCTTTTGCCGAACATGAAAGCGCCGAATGGCAGGAACAGATCGAACTCGACCACCCTGGCGGGTTGCCGCAAACGCTCCTGCTGCGCGGCACCCCCTTGCCGACCGGCTCGCATGGCGGCTATGTGGTGGTCTTCGACGACGTCACCCGCCTGATCGCCGCCCAACGCAGTGCCGCCTGGGGCGAAGTCGCCAGACGACTGGCGCATGAAATCAAGAATCCGCTGACGCCGATCCAACTGTCGGCCGAACGCTTGCAGATGAAACTCGCCGACCGGCTCGACGATGCCGACGCGGAAATGCTTGCCCGGGCCACCCAGACGATCATTGCCCAGGTGCAGGCGATGAAACGCATGGTCAACGACTTCAGTGACTACGCCCGATTGCCGGCACCGGATCTAAACGCCGTCGATTTGAACGCGCTGGTGAGCGAAGTCCTCGGACTGTACGAAACCTCGGCCGCCACCATTGACATCAAACTGGCGCCCCGCCTGCCGCCGGTATGGGGCGACGCCACTCAGTTGCGGCAGATCATCCACAATCTGCTACGTAACGCCGAAGATGCGCAAGAGGCTGTCGCCTCGCCGTGCATCGGCATTGCCACGCGCCGCAGCGACAACATGGCGGAACTGCTGGTCACCGACAGTGGCCCTGGCTTTCCTCCCGAACTGCTGGCACGCGTTTTCGAACCCTATGTCACCACCAAGGCCCGCGGCACCGGTTTGGGTTTGGCGATCGTCAAGAAGATCGTCGACGAACATCATGGCCTCATCAAGATCAACAACCGCCAACCGGTGGGCGCCAAGGTCAGCATCAAGCTGCCGCTCGCCGTCGTACCGGTTCCCCGGCGGCATTCGAGCAACAACTTACCTACCGAGATCTGAGCATGGCGCAAATACTGATCGTCGATGATGAAATGGGCATCCGGGAATTGCTCTCCGAAATCCTTGCCGACGAGGGACACTCGGTCTGGCTGGCTGAAAATGCCGCGGCTGCGCGCAGACAAAGAGCGGAACGACGCCCCGATCTGGTGCTTCTCGACATCTGGATGCCCGATACCGACGGCATTTCCTTGCTCAAGGAATGGTCGGCCGGCGGTCAACTCACCATGCCGGTGGTAATGATGTCCGGGCACGGAACCATCGATTCGGCGGTCGAGGCCACGCGCATCGGCGCCACCGATTTTCTCGAAAAACCGATCGCCCTGCAAAAACTGCTGGCAACGGTCAAAAAAGCGCTCAAGCACGAAACGCTGCTCCAGAAAAAACCGTTGACGCTTGACGCTTTCATTCGCTCACCGTTGCTCAAGGACCTCAAACGGCGTCTCGAACAGGCCGCGGCAAAAACATCGGTGCTGTTGCTCAAGAACGCGTCGGGCGGCATGGCGGAAATCTGCGCGCGAACACTACAGCCGCATCGCGCGCCATGGCTGGATTTGTCCAGTTCCAGCGCGCCCCTGACGCAGGAAATGCTCCAAGGCGCTAGTGGCGGCGTCGCCTTCATCGCCGATCTGGCGCAGCTTGGCAAGCTACAGCAGATGAATCTCGTTTTCGCGCTCGAAAGACTCGAAAGACACAATCTGCAACTGATCGCCGCTTCGTCACGGCCACTGTCCGGCTTGACGGAAATGGGCTGGGACGCGCAATTGATCGCCCGGATCAGCGAAGTCTGGGTCGCCCTACCGCAAATTTCCGGCCACCCGGACGATGTACCCGAGATCGCCTCGATGCTACTCGCCGATCTCGCCGAACGCGGCGAAGTTCCCCTGCGCCGCTTCTCCAGTGGCGCCCAGAACGCACTCCGCCTGCATCGCTGGCAAGGCGAATGGGCTGAACTGCTGACCACCGTGAAAAACCTCGGTCTGTCCGCCCTGGAGGAGGAAATCAGCGCCGACGATGTGGCCAGGACCCTGCAAACGGATGCCGGCGATGCCGCCGCGCTATTGCCGAACGTCTTTTTCGAACAACCGCTGCGCGACGCGCGCGAGGCTTTCGAACGACTTTACTTCCAATACCACCTGCATGGAGAGCGCGGTAACATGACCCGCTTGGCGGAAAAGACCGGCCTGGAGCGCACACATTTGTATCGCAAATTGCGGCAGCTTGGACTCAACATTGGTCGCCGTGGTGACGACAGGGATTGACCGCTCATCGGGTTGCCGGATGTTGGCGATTTCCAGACCGGGGTATGCACCTCCCCGATACGGATTGACCACCTAGAAATCTTACCCTGAGGGTGGTGTCGACGCCGGCTTTCTGGCGCAGATTGCCAGGAAAGGCGGATAATCGGCGCCTTCCGGCACTATTTCTCGCCAGCGGAGTGAACAACCGTGACCCGACCGACCAACGACAGTTTTCTGCGCGCCCTGCTCCGACAGCCAACCGACCACACACCGATCTGGCTGATGCGACAGGCGGGTCGCTATTTGCCGGAATACTGCGAAACGCGCCGCCGCGCCGGCAGCTTTTTGCAATTATGCAAGAATCCCGCGCTGGCCTGCGAAGTGACCCTGCAACCGCTGGCCCGCTACGATCTCGACGCGGCGATCCTGTTTTCAGACATTCTGACCGTCCCTGACGCCATGGGTCTCGGACTCTATTTCACCGAGGGCGAAGGACCGCGATTCGAGCGGCCCTTGCGCGAGGAATGGGCAATACGCGGCCTAACGGCGCCCGGCCCCTGGGATCATCTCCGGTACGTGATGGATGCCGTCGCCGAAATCCGGCGCGCGCTGAACAATTCAGTGCCGCTGATAGGCTTTTCCGGCAGTCCCTACACCTTGGCGTGTTATATGGTCGAAGGCGGCGCAAGCAACGACTACCGCCACATCAAACGCATGCTCTACGACCGGCCGGATTTGCTGCACCGTATTTTGTCGGTGACCGCCGACGCGGTCACCGCCTACTTGAACGCGCAGATCGACTCTGGCGCGCAAGCGGTGATGCTCTTCGATTCCTGGGGAGGCTCCTTGTCAGCCGCCGCCTACCGAGAATTCTCGTTATCCTACATGCAGCGCATCGTCGCCAATCTGACGCGCGAAAAAAACGGCGAGCGGATTCCGTCCATTGTGTTCACCAAGGGCGGCGGGCTGTGGTTGGAGTCGATAGCCGATAGCGGCTGCGATGCCATCGGTGTCGACTGGACCATCGACATCGGCGAAGCGCGGCGGCGGGTTGGGCAACGCGTTGCCCTGCAAGGGAATCTCGATCCTGGCGTTCTTTTCGCCTCGCCCGACATCGTCGCCACGGAAGCACGAAAAGTGCTCGACAGCCACGGGGCGGATCAGACAGGGCTGGTATTCAACCTTGGGCATGGTATTTCCCAATTCACTCCACCGGAAAACGTGCGGGCGCTGGTCGACGCCGTTCGCGAACACGGTCGGGCAATTCGGAAAACAGCGCCGTGAGTCGCGTTTTACCGCTTGACTTGTTCACAGAAACAAGGTCAAGGACGGCGTGATTGCGAAAGAACTTTAAGAATCAGCCCGATATGAATAACTCATGGATTTATAGCGCATTTTGAATTGCCTATTTTTCCGGCGAAGCGTCTTAAACCCTTGTGTGGCGGGCGTTTAAAGGCGATTCGATAGCTTGATCCACAGAGTTATCCACAACAATTGTGCATGGTCGGGAAAGCACTTAAAACAGAGAGTCTTACCCGGCATTGCCAGAACTGGCGCGAGCTTTGTCCGGTAAATAATTTCGCCTCCGGCTGGTTTTGACCCGCTTTCACGAAAAAATGCCCAACCCATTGATTGCCCGCGTGGCCTTGGATCTGCCGCTGCGCCGCCTCTTCGATTATCTGGCACCCCAGGGCGAAACGTTGTCGCTCGCCGATCGCGGCTATCGTGTGCGGGTGCCTTTTGGCAGGCAGCAAAAAATCGGCATCGTCGTCGATCTGATAACCGAAACCGACGTTCCCGTCGATCAACTGAGATGCATCGACGGCGTACTGCGTGACGAGCCGCCTTTACCACCGGACTGGTTCCATCTGACCGGGTTTTGCGCCGACTATTACCATGCGCCGCTTGGGCAAGTGATGTTGTCGACCTTGCCGGCTGGCTTGCGCGCGCTCGCACCGCCGAAAGCCCGTCGTCGTCAAAAGGTGAATGATGGCGCCGTGGTGCAAACGCCGCCACCGCTCACGCCTGAACAACACGCCGCCGTGGCGACAATCGCCGAGCACGGCGCCGCCTACAACGCCTACCTACTCCACGGTGTCACCGGTAGCGGCAAGACCGAGGTGTACTTGCGCCTGGTCGAACACGCGCTGGCGGCGGGAAGACAAGCGCTGCTGCTGGTGCCGGAAATCAATCTAACACCACAGCTCGAGGCACGCGTCGCGGCGCGTTTTCCCGACGTCGGCCTGGTCAGTCTTCACAGCGAGTTGGGCAATGCGGCGCGCAGCCGTGCCTGGCGGTCGGCCATTGGAGGCGAGGCGCGAATCGTGCTTGGAACGCGTCTGGCGGTGTTCACGCCGATGCCGGCACTCGGGCTGGTGATCGTCGACGAAGAACACGATGCCTCGTTCAAGCAGCAGGATGGCATTCGCTACTCGGCGCGCGACCTGGCCGTTTTTCGCGCGCGGGTGTGCGATGTGCCGATCGTCCTCGGTTCGGCGACCCCCTCTCTCGAAACCTGGGCCAATGCCGGCGCAAACGGTGGCCGCGAACGCTATCGCTTGCTGACGTTGCACAATCGCGCGGTGCCAGGTGCCGGCCTGCCGACCGTCCGGCGTATCGACACCCGCGTCAACAAAGCGCTGGACGGGCTGACCGACCCCTTGTTGCAAGCGGTCGAGGAGCGCTTGAGTCGCGGCGAGCAAAGCCTGCTGTTTCTCAATCGCCGCGGCTACGCGCCGGTACTCGCTTGCGCCGCCTGTGGCTGGACCTCGCGATGTCGTCGTTGTGCCGCGAACCTGGTCTTGCATCTGGCCGATCGCCGGTTGCGTTGCCATCACTGCGGCCATGAGGCGGGCGTCCCGCCGGCTTGCCCGACGTGCGGCAATCAGGATCTCAGCGCTTTTGGTCGCGGCACACAACGTCTAGAGGCAATTCTTGGCAAACGTTTCCCGCAAGCCCGCATCTTGCGGATCGATCGCGATTCAGCCGGCAGCCGCAAGCAATGGGATTCGCTGGTCGCCCGCATTCACGGTGGAGACGTCGATATTCTGGTCGGCACGCAAATGCTGGCCAAGGGCCACGATTTCCCGAAATTGACCTTGGTTGGCGCGATCGCACCCGACGCGGCGCTTTTCGCCGCCGATTGGCGCGCGCCGGAACGTCTGTTCGCGCAGTTGATGCAGGTGGCCGGCCGCGCGGGTCGCCACCGCTTTCCTGGCGAAGTGCTGATTCAGACCCAGTTTCCCGACCATCCGTTGTATGACGCGCTGGCGCGGCACGATTACCCGGCCTTCGCCGCCACGCAACTCGTCGAACGGCGACAGGCCGGGTTCCCGCCCTACGCCCACCAGGCGATGTTGCGCGCCGAGGCCAACGCCATGGCCGACGCGCTGGCTTTCCTGAATTCCGCGCGCGCCTGCTGGTTGCCGGAGAGCGATCGGCACATCACTTTTTATGACCCGGTGCCGATGCGCCTGTCGCGACGGGCAAGCCTCGAACGCGCGCAACTGTTGATCGAATCGCCGTCGCGACGCGCCTTGCAGCATTTCCTCGCCAACCGCTTGAATCGGCTCGATGAAATCAGGACACCGTCGCACCTGCGTTGGCATTTAGAAGTCGATCCGCTGGAATTTTAGAATTTCCTGGCCACGCAGCGATCAAACATTCTCATCAACCCATGATTCGTGGCCGATTTAACGGATTTCGTCGCCAACGTCGACTATCGTTTGTCTATAAAGTCGCCGCCACAATTTTCCGGAGAGCGTGATCTTGTCAGACCATTTCGTAGCCGCCATCGATCTTGGCTCCAACAGTTTTCACATGATCGTCGCCCGTATCGGCGACGGTCACGTGCAAGTGCTCGACCGCTTGCGCGACATGGTGCAACTCGCCGACGGACTGGACAGCCACAATCGCCTGTCAGCGGAGTCACAACAACGGGCGCTTGAATGTCTGGCCCGTTTTGGCCAGCGCTTGCGCCACATTCCAGCGAATCGCCTGCGCATCGTCGGCACCAACACCTTGCGTCAGGCGCGCAACAGCGCCGAGTTCGTCGCGCGCGCCGAAAAAGTTCTCGGACACCGGGTGGAAATCGTTAGCGGCCAAGAGGAAGCGCGCCTGATCTACCTTGGTGTGGCGCACAGCGTCGCCGATATTCCCGGCCAACGACTGGTGATCGATATCGGTGGCGGCAGTACCGAATTGATCGTCGGACAGGGCTTCGATCCGCGACACTTGGCCAGCCTGCGCATGGGCTGTGTCAGCATGAGCCGCGCCCAATTCGCCGACGGTCGCGTGACGGAAAAACGCCTGCGGGATGCCGATTTGCTGGTCAACCTCCAACTGGAGCCACTGCGGCAGGACTATCTGGCCAGCGGCTGGCAGACGGTCACCGGTGCCTCCGGTTCGATCAAGGCGATTCGGGACATCGTTGTCGGGGAAGGTTGGAGTCGCGAAGGAATCACGCTGCCATCGCTACGCCGTCTGCGCGAAGAGTTGCTGAGGGAAGGCGATACGGCGGGCATCGCCTGGCGCTGGCAGATCGAGCCGGCGCGCGCACGGGTTTTCGTCGGTGGTTTCGCGGTGTTGCACGGCATTTGCGAGGCGTTGGCGATCGAGCAGATGGAAGTATCCGAAGGCGCATTGCGCGAGGGCCTGGTTTACGACTTGCTTGGCCGCATTCGCCACGAAGATGTTCGCGACCGTACGATTGCCGAGGTGACCCGGCGCTTTGGCCTCGACGAAACCCAAGCCAAGCGCGTCAGCACCACCGCGTTGAATTTATGGGATCAAATAAAGGGGACGTGGCATCTGGCCGGCGACGAAACGCCGCACGTACTGGAGCGTGCCGCCCGCCTGCATGAAATCGGTTTATTGCTGACACACGACCAGTATCACAAGCACGGTGCCTACGTGCTGCAACATTCCGATCTGCCGGGGTATTCCAGAGACGATCAATACCTACTGTCGGCGCTGGTGCGTTATCACCGCAAGTCGCTGCCCGCGAAGGCTTTTGCCGATGTCAGCGCTGATTGGCAAACCGTGGCGGCTAAATTGTGCGTCCTGTTGCGTCTGGCGGTCGTGTTGCATCGCGGTCGTGGCAGGGACCCATTGCCAACCATCGCCGCGCGGGCGGATCGACACCGTCTGCGCCTCGGCTTCCCGGCCGGTTGGCTGGACGAACATCCCTTGACCAGCGCCGACCTCGAGGCGGAAGCCCGATTTTTGCATAAAGCCGGATTTGAATTGCGTTTGACCGTCGCTTGATCGTCGACCGTGCCACCTATCGCGCAACAACAGTCGCGCGGGTCGGCGACCGGCCGAGCCGGAATCGACACACCGTCTTGAAATGTCTTTTTTTCCGCCTGACGAAGCTGGCGCTGCTCTGCCTGTTCGTCACCGCCCTGGTGTTCGCCTCGACGCTGGACGGTTCGCCCCTGGTTCGCCGCGATGAAAGTATCTCTCCCCAGTCGATCGCCGAGGCCAAACGCCTATTGAACCGTAACGACCCACGTCGTCTGCACGATGGCGACGAACGCACGGCCAGTATTCCCGCCGCCCTGATCGACGAGGGCGTCAATTATCTCGCCAGTCGTGGCGCGAATGGCCGTGGCGCCTTCCTCATCGCCGAAGACAGCGCCGAAGTTCGTTTGACCCTGAGTTTACCGTTGGCCCGCTATCTCAACTTGCGGGCGTCGTTGCGGGAAGCCGCGGGGGAACCCCGTATCGCGGCCGCTTCGATCGGCTGGTTGCCCGTTCCGCCAGCGGTCGTCGAATGGCTGGTAGCCGCGGCGATGGAATCCGCCGGCGTGGCGGATCAATGGCGGATCGCTCGTCAGGCCGTCCGGCGGATAGCATTCGAACCGGGTCGCGCGACAGTCGAGATCGATTACATCTGGGAAACAAGTCTACTCGAACGCGCCCGTTTGCTGGCGTTCGCCCCTGAGGACGTGGCGGCGATCAGGGCGGCGCGGTATGCGCTGGCGGGTCTGCTGGATCACTACGCGACCCGGACCCGGTTGCCCTTGACGAACCTGCTGACGCCGCTATTAACGCAACTCGACGGCTCGACTCGGCAGCGACGCGCCACTTTGCTGGTACTAGCGGTTTTTCTGGCGGAAAAAGATCTCGGAGCGATGTTGCCGGACATCGGGCCGTGGCCGCGCCCGCGTTCGGTATTGCCGACGCTACGCGATCGCCACGATAGCGCGCAGCATTTCGGCATTTCCGCGGCCTTGGCGGCATGGGCGGGCGAGCCCGTGGCCAACGCCATCGGCTTGTACAAGGAAATCGTCGATTCGCGCGACGGCAGCGGCTTTTCTTTTGCCGACCTCGCGGCGGACCGCGCCGGCACGCGCTTCGGTCAACTGGTGGTCGATGAACCGGCACGCCTGAACGAAGCGCTCACCGGTGGCTTGACGGAAGACGATCTGGCGCCGGTCCTGGCCGATCTGCCCGAATCGCTCTCGGAAAAGGAAATGACGCGCCGCTTTCACAACCGGAAGGATCCGGCGTTCCAGCGCCTGAGCGAAGAAATCGAACGCCGTTTATCGGCGTTGCCGCTTTACCGCTGAGCGCGAAGCGCACGGCCACGCCGGCCGGCGATGAAAAACCACGCCAAAGACGCCGATTGCACGGCCAGCAGCAGCAAAAAGGCGTGCCGATGGGCGACCGCGATGCTTGCGCCATGCTTCTCCAGGGCATCGATGAGCCCCCCGAGACCCCATTGAATACCGAACGCGCCGACGAAGACCATCAAATTGAAAGCGGTGTTGGCACGGCCGGACAGGGTCACCGGAAAACCCGCCGCCGCCTGTGAATACGCCAGCGTGCCAAAACTCGAAAAGGCGCCGTAAGCAATCCATAAGCCATATGTGTGTTCGCTAACCTCCAACGCGATTGTGGCGGCGGTCAGGAGCGCCAGCACCAGCCCGCCACCAAGCAGTTTGACCGGTGTCAGACCGCGGCTTGCCAGACGGGTGGCCAGCAAACCAATCAGCACATAAGCAAGCAGCATCGCCACGCTCATGCCGGCGATGTGATCGGCGGCGACGGAGCGAGTGAAAGAATTCACGTTCATCAGCCACGAGACCGACCACAAGCTTTGCACCGCCATGAAGCCTCCAATCAGCGTCACTCCCAAGGGAACAAAGCGCCAGAAATGCGCGCTGCAAAAAACTTCGCGCACGCCAGCCCATTGCGCCGCCATGGCCTCCGGCCGATGCTGTTCTTCGCGTTCCGGCACGCTCAGGAAAAGCCAAATCGCCACCAGGACGGTCAGCACCGCCAGGGTGAAGAAAATTTCCCGCCAACCAGCAAAAGACAGCGCGAATTCAAGCGGCCTGCTGGCGGCCAAGGCGCCCAATCCGCCGGAAGTCATGATCCAGCCCGTCAACGACGCTTGCCGATCCACCGGAAACCACAGCGAAAACGCTTTGAAGGCGGCCATCAGACAGGCTGAAACGCCAAGACCGATCAAACCTCGGCCAATGGCCAGTTCGCCGACACTCTGTCCAAGACCGAAAACAGCCGCACCGCCCGCGGCGATCAGCAGCAGACCGGATTCGACCCGGCGAGCGCCAAAACGGTCGAGCAACACGCCGAGCGGCAATTGTGCGGCGGCAAAAGCCAAAAAGTACGCGCCGGTCAACAGACCAAGGCTACCGGCGCCTAGCGCCATTTCCGTGCTGAGCACCGGTCCGATCACCGCATTGACAGTGCGATAGAGATACGAAAGAAAATAAGCGCCGGCGAAGGGCAGGAAAAGTTTCAGCCAGAGCATGGGCCAGAACAGTTCAATTGTTGATCGTGAGGTCGAGAATCGGTCAAACAGACGGATCGTCCGCTTGCTTGCCGACTAGCCAAAGCAGGCGATTGCGCACTTTTTCTCGCCATCCGTCGGTCAGGCCGGGAGCCGCCAACAGGCGTTCGAGGCGCCGCGTTTCGGGACGATGTTCCCGCCACACCTGCCATGACTCCGCCAGGGAAATGGCGTCCGGCAAACGTTCGACCCGCCGCAATTCGTCTCCGGGATCGACCATGCCCTCGTCCAGCACCCTGAAATACCAGCCGGTGACGCCCGTCGTGGCGATCGCTTGCGCCAGTCCGTCAAAACCATAACGAGCGTCGATCTTCCAGCAGGGGCTACGCGGTTGCGTGACTTGCAGTCGGACGCCGCCAAGACGAAAAATATCGCCGATGAAAACCGTTTTTTCGTCGAGGTCGCCCGCTGAAAGATTCTCGCCGATGCTGCCGGCGACCAATTGCTCGGCGATGGCCGGGAAACGCGTCGCCAGATAACGGTAATGGTCGACCGGGTAAAAATGCACCGCTTTTTCCAGGCCGCCGTGCACACGCCGGTCGGCTTGGCGGTCACCGTCCAACCCGGAGAAGCCAATACGGATCGGTTCGTCAACCGGCTGTTTGTAAATACCGGTCCACTGCCCGTGCTCGTCGATGCGCCGCAACTCACCGCGAAACAGCAAGGTGCTCACGGATTCGGTCTCGGAAGCCGCGGCCGACGATCGCCTTCGGCGCTCAGAACGGCAAATCCCGCGGAAAGGCAACCAGTCGGTCGTGGTCGATTTGTTCCAATGCCGCGGGCCCCAATTCGCGGCTATTCCACGCGTAGTTGAGTTTGGCATAAATCGCCGGCAGCAGTTCCGGTAGCCGCTCGTCAAGCGACTCCGGGTCGGACTCCAACTCGGCGACCGCGCTCTCCAGCGCCTCCATGGCATCGCTCAAGGTCGCCAGCACCCATTCGGCATCCATCATCAACTCCGGCAGTGGCAATAAAGCTTGGATGGTAATCGGAAAATGGCCACCGTGTCGCTTTCGCGACCCCATTGGCGCTCCGCCAACTGATTCGGCTTCGGATTCCGGCGACACGACGGGGTCTATCAGGCGATAATTCCGGCGCTCGTTCGTTGTCGCGTTGTTGTATTGCCAGATGCGACCACCGCTTGATTCAGGACCGCCGCATCACTCATCACGTGTAAAAAACATGCATCGTACGATTTTCCATAACCCGCTGGTCAGCGCCCTGTTACGGGTCGCGTCGCTGACCGTTCTTCACTTGACCGGCTGGCGAATCGAAGGCCAATTGCCGAAAAATTCACCGAAGTGCGTGATGATCGCCGCGCCACATACCAGCAACTGGGACCTGCCGTATTTGTTGATGGCGGCTTTCGTATTGCGGCTTCGCGTCTACTGGATGGGCAAGCAGGCGATTTTCCGACCGCCGCTTCGTGGCTTGATGATGTGGTTGGGAGGCATGCCGGTGAATCGCGAACAATCGACGCAACTTGTCGCCGCTTCGGTGACAGCGATCAAGGCGGCGGACAGCCCTCTACAACTGGTGATATCGCCCGAGGGAACTCGCGGATGCACGCGCCGCTGGAGAACGGGCTTTTATTACATCGCGCTCGGCGCGGAAGTGCCAATTGTCATGGCCTATATCGATTTCAGTCGCAAATGTTGCGGATTGGGACCTGTTTTTTGGCCGACTGGCGATATCGAACGCGACATGGCGACCATCAAAGCTTTTTACGCGCCGTTCAAGGGGAAGCACCCGGAGTTGTTCCAGGCGGATTGATATTCATCGTGCCGCCTGAGCACCGATCGACGGATTTATCGGCCGCGAAGGAACAAGCGGGCGATGAAGCCGCGCAGGAGACGCAATAAAATCAGCAGCGTAACGGTGAATGAGGCACCGCCGGCACTCGCTGCGGCGATTCGGATTGATTTCAACTTGTTGGCGGTGCTTTCCAGCGTGGGTTCTTTAAGCAGCAGCAATTGCCCATCTTTTCCCGATCCATGAATCAAATCGATCGAACGATCGTACTGCTTTATTTCTGCGGGCAAGCTGTCTCCGAGATGCAAACCGGTATCCGTGCCGGCCAGCGCGATCACCCGCAATTGCGGGTCACTGACCAAGGCGCTTTCAAAATAACCGAGCGACGAAAACGAGGACAGCGCGGCCTGCACGTTGCCGTGATCGCCGGTGGCCAAGGCTGCCGATAGGTCGCGAACCATGGTCTGGTCGCTGATCATCCGGCGCCGCTCGATATCGGGGCGGTACGCGGCCGTGGTGTCGGGAACCGCCACGGCCGCCACCCACAACCCGAGTAGCGTGCAAACCAGGGTCAACGCTAACCCCAGGGTAGAAATCAACGATAGCTTTACCTGCCCCAATGGCCAATCCATGCTTTCCGAGTCCGCGCGCGGAAGTTCTCGTCGGTCACGCTGACGAGACGGCTTGCCGACCGCCGCACCGTGGCCTCCTTTGCGCGTGCTACTCCGCCGTTTCGATGCCGACGCGTTTGGCGGGGTCTCCGCGAGGGCGGGGCGGCGCATTTTGGCTTCTGGCATCCCGCTGCGGGGAACATGAGCCGACCTCTCGACATCTGTCGGTTTAACGTATGGCAGAGGCTCATGGCCAAGAGGAATGGCTATCGTCTTTCGGCTTGCGTAAGCGCTCGCCGGCCAAGCGTCGACGTTTGCCACCGGTGGAGCCACCGTACCCGAACGTATGGGTGATTCAACTAAAGGAACCTCCATATCCGCTTCATCGTCTAGTTTGGTGGTCCGAATTGACGGAAGTGGCGAAACGGGTGCCGGTGGTGCCGGTGGTGCCGGTGGTGCGGCTGGCTGGCTCGGGTTGGTCACCGTTTCGGCTGTCGCCGGGATCTCGAACCGTACGGCGTATTGACGACTGATTTGACTGCCGGAAGGTTCGGAAGTGCGGTGAGTTTCAGCGGTCGTTTTCGCCTGTGTTTGCGTTGCCACCGCAGCCGCCGCGTCGATGCCCTTGGCGCGCAAATTCACGCCGCACAAGATGCGCAACAACGTCTTGTCGGTGTGGCTCATGTCGTCGCGGTCGGAACGGAAATACGTTTCGGCCACCGCGACATGCGTGTCATCGAGGCGCCAAGCAAAAACCCAATGCCGTGGACTCCTGCACTGCGCGAGCATTTCCTCCGGCGGTGCCAAGGCGATACGTGAAATGGTGGTCACCATCCCGGGAAACTGGCTGTCAACGGACCATTCGGGAAGTTCGCGCCGAATGGCGCCAGTATGGGTAACCGCCCAGGCCGCCTCGAATTCCAGAGTGCCAAGATTGACCAGCAACGCACTGATCGAGTCAATGTTCAGTTGTTGAAACGAATGCAGCAGATCGCTTTCCAAGACGCTGGGCTGCCCCAAGGCCGCATCCTGTGATGTTGCCGCGTGTATCGTAGACAAATGTGGTGTCACGACGCTCTCACCCTCCGTTGCAGGTTTCGCCCCAGATCGTGTAGGCGTTTGTTTGAAGAGCCACGAGCTGGGTTGTTGCCGCCGACGCATTATCGATTCGCACGCGGCGAGCTTTCAGTGTAGGCAACTCGATGCCAACGACCTGTGGTAAAAGTCCGTAAACGCGCTAATCAAAAGCGGATTGCCAAAAAAAATCAATTGGCTAACGAGGAAAACATCTGACGGATTCCACGGCTTCTCAGCACCGAAAACGCCCCAGCGCCTCGCTCCTTCGTACCGGAACCTGGTGAGCCGTATGCCAGGTTTAGGTGGCATTTTTTTGCCATTGATTTAACAGTCCACAAAAAAATATAAGAAAAACAGCGGAATAGTTTACTTTGTGAGCACTTCTACCGCAACCGGGTTCTGATTTTTGGAATTTTCTATCGTTGCTAAAATGGCGTGGACCGATGCCGCCACGGCGCCGGTCACTAAAAATACGCGTTTACACTCTCGATTTTTGCATTAACAAATTTAATATAAATGACGTGTTTTTTGATGTCTGCCAAATCGCACGCTTGCCGAGGGGAGGAGCGTCGCCAAGCGATTGAACTCTTGGCGCGTTACGATTGGTGCCCGCCGGAGCCGTCTTTAGCTGGGTAGGGGCGCGAATAGCGCGGCAATGTCTTCGGTGCCGAATTTGGCGTCGATACCGGTGTCCGCGGAGAGAATGTGTGCGGCAAGTTCGGCTTTCCGTTCTTGCAATGCGATGATTTTCTCTTCTATGCTGCCGGCGACAATCAGTTTATAGACAAATACCGGTTTGTCTTGCCCGAGGCGGTGCGCACGATCGGTGGCCTGATTCTCGGCGGCTGGATTCCACCAGGGATCGTAATGGATAACGGTATCTGCCGCCGTCAGGTTGAGGCCGACACCGCCGGTTTTCAAGCTGATCAGGAAAATCGGCACTTCGCCGGTCTGAAAACGGCGCACCTGCTCTTCGCGGTCGCGAGTGTCGCCGGTCAGCAAGACATACCCCAACCCGGCTGACTTGAGCTCTCTTTCAATCAGTTCCAGCATGCTGGTGAACTGCGAAAAGAGCAGAATTCGACGCCCTTCCTCGACTTGTTCGGGCAGCATGGTCATCAATAGTTCGAGTTTGGCGCGTTCCTTGACCTTCTGCGCCGCCTTGGCCTTGACCAGTCGCGGGTCACAGCACACCTGGCGAAGCTTGAGCAAGGCATCGAGGATGACAATCTGGCTACGATTGAACCCTTTGCTGGCGATTTCCTCGCGGACTTTTACATCCATCGCCACGCGCACGGTTTCGTACAAATCGCGCTGGCTGCCAACGAGCTCCACTTTGCGGACGATGATCGTTTTTGGCGGCAGCTCTCGAGCGACCTCCTCCTTTCTGCGGCGAAGGATGAACGGCCGGACTCGGCGCGCCAGCAAATCGCGCCGTTGGGCGTCGCCTTGTTTTTCGATCGGTGCCCGCCAGTATCTTGTGAAATTGTGGTGGTTACCCAGAAAACCCGGCAGCAAAAAATCGAATTGGCTCCACAACTCGCCAAGATGGTTTTCCAGTGGCGTGCCGGTCAGACACAGGCGATGGCGGGAGTTGATCCGCCGCACCACTTCAGCGCCTTGGCTGCGGGCATTTTTGACGGTTTGCGCCTCATCGAGAATCAACAGATGATAGGCGTGGCTGGTCAACTCGGCCGCATCGCGCCACAACAAAGGATAAGTGGTCAAAACGACATCGTGTTTTGATATATCCGAAAACCGAGACTTTCGCTCCGGGCCGTGCAGCGAGAGGATGGACAGCCCCGGCGCAAAACGGGCGGCTTCGTTTTTCCAGTTGAAGATCAGCGACGTCGGAAGGACGATCAGGGCAGGACGATCCAAACGCCCGCCTTCCTTCTCCAGCAGAAGGTGCGCCAAGGTCTGCGCCGTTTTTCCCAGCCCCATGTCGTCGGCAAGGATGCCGGCAAGATTTTGTTCGCGCAAAAACTGTAGCCATGCCAGACCCTCGGTCTGGTAATGTCGCAATTCCAGCCCCAATCCCGTCGGTGGCTCAATGTGACTGATGCCTTGCGCGGCGCTCAAGCGATTGGCCATGGTCAGCACGTCGTCCTGCCCACAAAAACGCCAACGATTGCTGTCGTTGAGCTCTGCCAGTCGGGGAGCGTCGAAACGGGAAAGACGCAGGGTCGTGCCGCCTGAAAATCCGTCAAAGAGATCGATCAAGGTTGCCGCGAGAACTTTCAGGCGACCTGCCGGCGCGCGAATACGTGGACCGCTGGGCGAAATCAGGTCAATCATTTCGCCATCCGGAATCCGCGCCAGCAACGCGGCATCCAGCCAGCGCCCGTCGCGCCGGAAAAGTCCGGCCAGCAACGGTGCCAGCGGAACGCGCTGGCCTTCGACGATGATTCCCATGTCAAGATCGAACCAGCCGTTGTCGACCTCGATGAGGTCGGCGTCCCAAGCGTCGATTTCAAGCTGCCGATGACGGAAATCGTCGGCGTAATCGACCTGCCAGCCCGCGTTGCGCAAATGCGGCAACTCGTCACGGACAAAATCCGGCCAAGAGTCTTCCGTCGCCAACCCGTAGGCATTGTCCGGTGGCCGGCCGAATGTCTGCAAGACATAACCTGGAATTTTTTCCAAATCGCAGGCCGCCAGCTCGGCCATCAGGCGGTCTTCGAGTTCTCGTCGACGCTCCACGCGGACCATTTCCCCGCCTTCCATGATCGCGAAGTCACGCATATCGTCAGGGATGAGTTCGACATCGTCGTAGCAAAATACCGGCAAAACAACGTCGAATGGGCCACCGCCATAACTGCTGCCGTAGTCGCGCCAATTGCGGTTGCCGTGGGTGTGAAGTGTTTGCAAACGCAACAGCGGACGCGGTTCGGCGACGATGCGGCGCAGCGCCGGCTGCGTCGCATCGGCGGGCAAGGGCGGTTGGTCACCGCTCGCTTCAGCCAATGCCTCGTCAACCAAAGCGGCGGCGATTGGCGACAATGGCGGCATGGAGAACAAGCGCGCGACAACGGCGGGGTTGCCCCTTACCTCCAAGAAACCGATCTGGTGTTTTTCGAGATCGATATACCAGGGGGCAGGTAGCGGAACGACCAGGGTCGCGGGTGGCTCGGACAGCAGGACCGGACGCTGACGGCCTTCGGTGCTATCGCGCCAGGCGAGAGTGGCAGGCCGTGGAGTGGCAAAAGCAAGAAAGGAAAAATCATCCTTTCGACACAAGCGTCCCGTTTGTGCCAAAAGGTGAAGCACATCGCTACCGTGCTTCGGGCCAAGGCCAAAAGCGCGCAGGCCGGTATCGTAAGCGCGCTCGGCCCACAACAAACGCAGGATCGGGCGATCTTCGTCACCAATGAAACGCTGGGGCTTGCTCAGCGCGCGGTCGAGACTCCACAGATCCTCGCCATTTTCCGGATCGCGGCCCTTGCGTACCGTGACACCGAAACCTTGTTCGTCGCTGGTCCAGTGCAAAAGATAGAACAGTTGCTGACGCCCGATCGGCGCCTGACGATTTTTTTTGCTGACCGCCGCACTGACCCGGCGCAATTCCTCGGTCCACGAGAGAACGCCGAGGTCGGTCTTGCGCGGCGTTTCCGCATCATCGACGAGCTTATGCAAAATGAAGACCTTGCCAACAAAAACTAGAACGACACCACGGAAATGGCATCAAATGGAACAAAGTGAACGAAAGCGCCCTCACGCTCGGAACTCGCAACGGCAAATCATTGATGAGCACTTTTCTGGTGCGCTGGCGGACAAGGCGGTCAAAAAGACAGCCACCCACGCTAGCACGGCATAGGGTCTTGCAGCAAGGATGGCGACGGCGAAGGGATTCGCCAATCGTCGCTGCGATCAGTCGCGAAAGTTGCCGTACTTGATCGGAAAGTCGGAAATTGCCTTGGTCACCATGGCGATGCAGGCTTGCAGTTCATCCCGTTTGGCGCCGCTGACGCGCACGGCATCGCCTTGGATAGAGGCTTGGACCTTGAGCCTGGAATCCTTGATCAGCTTGACGATTTTCTTGGCTAACTCCGATTCGATGCCGATCTTGATCTTGAGTTCCTGCTTGACCTTGTTGCCAGAGACGCGCTGCACCGGTTGATGGTCCAGCCGTTTGGTGCTCTCCTTTTCTTTTTTCTCCATCGCTGGAAAAAGCAGATCCTTTATCTGATCGAGTTGAAAATCGGAGTCGCCGTGAATGACGATCAGTTTATCCTTTTCGTTCAACTCGACTTTGGCGGAAGTCCCCTTGAAATCGTAGCGGTTGTCGATGGCCCGCTTGGCCACGTCGATCGCATTGTGCAGCGCGGCCATGTCGGCTTCTGAAGAAAAATCGAATGAAGGCATTGTTGCGGGCGTCCGGTTAGAGGATTGCTCGGGAAAATCGGCGCGTGACGGCAGAGAGGCGGCTGGACTCGCTCTAGCCGAAGTGGCAAACGTAGTGATACGCGTCGTCGCAGGCGATTTCAAACGACGAATTGGCCGCGACGGCAAAAGATTCGCCTTCGCCGTAGCGAGTCCACCCGCTTTCGCCGGCTTGGCGAACGCGGCACCACCCGCCGACGCCTTCCATCACTTCCGGCACGCCAGTGTTGAAGGTCAGGGTAGACGGCAAAATCACGCCAATCGTTTTTTTTGTGCCGTCGGCCAGCAGCACGGTGTGACTGACGCACTTGCCGTCGAAATAAACATTGGCTCGCTTGACGACGCTGACGGTATCGAATTGCGACATGATTTACATCCCCATGAATTTTTGCATGATTGTCTTGGCGATGAAGCCAACCATGCCGAACGACAAAACGAAGAACAGGACAATGGTGCCGGTTTTGCCCGCTTTCGATTTCCAGGCAATTTCACCGATGATGAACAGCATGAACAGAATGAAGGCGCCGATCCCGAAAGTCGTGCCGAAGTCGGAAATCTGTTCTTCGGTTAGCCCGAACATTTAGGACGTTTCCCCGTGTTCAGATCTTGCGCTGGGCGAGGTTGGCGGCGATACGCATGCGCAAGGCGTTGAGCTTGATGAAGCCAGCCGCGTCCTTCTGATCGTAAGCGCCGGCATCGTCCTCGAACGTGGCGATGGTCGAGTCGAACAGCGAGTCGCTCTTCGAGTCACGGCCGACGACGATGACGTTGCCCTTATAGAGTTTGACGCGCACCCAGCCGTTCACCACTTGTTGCGTGTGATCGATCAGCGTTTGCAAGGCGACTCGCTCCGGACTCCACCAATAACCGTTGTAAATCAGGCTGGCGTAGCGCGGCATCAAGTCGTCCTTGAGGTGCGCGACCTCGCGGTCGAGGGTGATCGACTCAATCGCCCGATGCGCCGGCAACAGGATCGTGCCGCCAGGTGTTTCATAGCAGCCGCGCGACTTCATCCCGACATAGCGGTTTTCGACAAGATCGATACGCCCGACACCGTGCTTGCCACCCAGGCGGTTCAGCAACGCCAGCAATTCGTGGGCCGGCATACGCTGGCCGTTGATGGCCACCAGATCGCCTTTCTCGAATTCCAGATCAACATACTCGGCCGCGTCGGGCGCGGCCTCCGGCGAGACCGTCCAGCGCCACATCGACTCCTCGGCTTCGGCGGCCGGATCTTCGAGGTGGCGACCTTCGTAGCTGATGTGTAGCAGATTGGCATCCATCGAGTATGGCGATCCCCCCTGTTTGTGTTTCATCTCGACCGGAATACCGTGCTGCTCGGCGTAAGACAGCAGCTTTTCACGCGACAGCAAATCCCACTCCCGCCAGGGAGCGATGATCTTGATACCCGGCTTGAGCGCATAGGCGCCCAGTTCGAAACGCACCTGATCGTTGCCCTTGCCGGTGGCGCCGTGCGAGACGGCATCGGCACCGGTCAGATTAACGATTTCGATCATTCTTTTGGCGATCAACGGCCGCGCGATCGAGGTGCCGAGTAAATATTCGCCTTCATAGACGGTGTTGGCGCGGAACATCGGAAAAACGAAATCACGGACGAATTCCTCGCGGAGATCGTCGATGAAAATGTTTTCAGGCGCGATGCCGAACTTGAGCGCTTTCGGACGCGCCGCCTCGAGCTCGTCGCCTTGTCCGAGGTCGGCGGTAAAAGTCACCACTTCGCAGCGATACGTGTCCTGAAGCCATTTAAGAATAACCGAGGTGTCCAAACCGCCCGAATAGGCGAGCACGGCTTTACGAATGTTACTCATGTTTATTCCTGCACCAATTTACGGATCAATCGCGACAATCACGAATCAGATTTCGCGACATCGCTGGAAACATCGACATGACCAAGCAGGAGATACTCCAGCAAGGCTTTCTGGGTATGCATGCGGTTTTCGGCTTCGTCCCAGACCACACTTTGCGGTCCGTCGATGACGGCGGCGGCGACTTCCTCGCCGCGATGCACCGGCAGGCAGTGCATGAACAGCGCCCGTGGTCTGGCGACGCGCATCATATCCGGGCCGACCTGCCAGTCGGCGAAGTCGCGGCGCCGCTCCTCGTTCTCTGCCTCGAAGCCCATCGATGTCCACACATCGGTGGTCACCAGGTCGCTGTTGCGCGTCGCTTCAAGAGGGTCGGAAAATTCCTCGTAATGCAAAGCGCTCCGCAGACCGGCGCGCGCCGGTTCGACCTCGTAGCCTGGCGGGGTGGAAACATGCACCTTGAAATCAAGGACCTCGGCGGCTTGAAGCCAAGTGTTGCAGACATTGTTCGAATCGCCGATCCAGGCCACGGTTTTGCCTTGAATCGGACCGCGATGCTCGATGAAAGTGAAGATATCGGCAACGATTTGACACGGATGGTACTCATTGGTCAGACCATTGATGACCGGCACGCGCGAGTTGGCGGCAAAACGCTCAATGAGCGCCTGCTCGAAGGTGCGGATCATCACCACGTCGCTCATTCGCGATATCACTTGCGCCGCATCCTCGACGGACTCGCCTCGCTGGAGTTGCGAGTCACGACTGTTGAGATAGATCGCCGAGCCGCCAAGCTGCTGCATGCCGGCCTCGAACGACAAGCGTGTGCGGGTGCTTGCTTTTTCGAAGATCATCACCAGCGTACGATCACTGAGCGGCCAATATTTCCGATAAGCCTTGAACTGCGCCTTGATCCACGCGGCGCGCGCAAAAAGGTAATCGAACTGCGCTCGCGAAAAATCCTTGAACTGCAGAAAATGTTTGACGCTGTCCATGACAACTCCCTATTGGGCGGCGAGAAAGTCGCGAATCAGCTTTGTAAGGCGCGACACCAGCTCTCGCGCGTCGTCGGCACTGAAGATTAGTGGTGGCAACAGGCGCACGACCTTGTCCGCGGTGACATTGATCAGCAGGCCGATCTTGAGGGCTCGGGTGACCAGTTCGCCACACGGTCGATCCAGTTCAACTCCAATCATCAGGCCCCGCCCGCGAATATCGACCACACCCGCACAGTCGGCCAATCCTTCCCGCAACCCCTGGCGAACGATTTTGCCGACAAGCACCGCGCTGTCGATCAACCTGTCCTTTTCGACGACCCCGATGGTCGTCAACGCGGCAGCGGTAGCCAAGGGGTTGCCACCGAACGTGGAGCCATGGTTACCGGGCGTGAACAAACCCGTGGCCCGACCTCCAACCAAGCATGCGCCGATGGGAACGCCGCCACCCAATCCCTTGGCCAGCGTAACCACATCGGGATGAATGCCCGCATGCTGGAAGGCGAACCAGGTGCCGGTGCGACCCATGCCGCACTGGACTTCGTCGCAAATCATCAGCCAGTCGTGTTCATCGCACAATTGGCGCAGCCCACGCTGAAAATCGCCATCGGCGATATTGACCCCGCCCTCGCCCTGGACAATCTCCAGCATCACGGCGACGATGTTCTTGTTGTGTCTGGCAACGGCGCGGATCGCGTCGAGGTCGTTATAAGGAACACGGACAAAACCCGGCAGCAGCGGCTCGAAGCCCGCCTGCGCCTTGCGGTTGCCCGTAGCCGACAGCGTGGCCATGGTGCGGCCGTGGAATGCCTTCTCCATGACCACGATCACCGGGCTGTCGACATCCCGTCGATGCCCAAAATATCGGGCCAGCTTAATTGCCGCTTCGTTGGCTTCGCAGCCCGAATTGCAAAAAAAGACTTCGTCCATTCCCGCCAGCGCGGCCAGCTTTTCGGCCAGTTGCTCCTGTTGCGGAATGCGGTAAAGGTTCGAAACATGCAACAGCCGCTGCGCTTGCGCCGCCAAGGCAGCGACCAAAGCCGGGTGATTGTGCCCCAACGTGGATACGGCGATTCCCGCTAAAGCATCGAGATAACATTTGCCATCGGTGTCGGTGAGCCAACTGCCGTCACCATGGCTGAAAGCAATCGGCAAGCGATCGTAGGTATTCATCACATGAGACATGGATCACCCATTGCGGAGGCTTTTAAACTGAAACGGCGGCTTGCGCCGCCGGATTACGCTCTGCGTTCCAATTTCAATCGCGGAACGCCTCGATGGGTCGCCAACAGACGGACTCACCGGGTGACAAAGCAAGGATTCTACGGGAAAAATACTGCCTTGTATAGGAACGAAAGCTCTATGGCGACAAGGCGGATTCCCTTCTGGCGCGTGGTGAACCTAGGCGCGGGCGTGAAACAATATGTCATTCCGCACGGCCTGCTTCGTTGGCAAAGAAGATCGACGTTCGCTTGTCGGAAAAATTCGTTTTCATTCGCTTTCGGCCACGGAATCCATCGACGCCCACCGCGGTCAGAAGTCGCCGGATTGACCCTGCCGACGGTTTAGGGTCCAATAACGCTATGCTTTCGTTCTACTCACTTAACCACCGATGACTGTCGTCACGCCGACCTTTGTCGATCGGCTACGCAATGCCGGGATATCGCCGTCGGATTCCGAAGAGTTGCGCCTGCAAAAGTCGCTACTTGTTTTCGCCACCGGCCTGATTTGCCTGGCGTCAATGGTCTGGTTGCTGATTTATTGGCAACTCGGCCCACGATTCTCGTCGAATCTACCATTTCTGTTGCAGCTCCTACTTGTTGGCAACTTACTAATTTACCTTAAAACCCTTGATTTTAATGTGTTTAGGGTTTTGCAGTTGTCGTTGTTTTTGTTTACGCCTTTCGTGGCGCAATGGAGTATCGGCAGTTTCATCACATCCAGCGGCATCAGCCTCTGGGCACTCCTGGCGCCAATCGGCGCGGTTTTATTTATCGGCCCGCGAGAATCGGGAGCTTGGTTTTTTGCTTACGTTTTTCTCACCACGGTTTCCGGCGCCTTCGATTATTACCTGGCCGACACCATCGTCGTTCAGCCGCAAAAGGTGTCACCGCAAACCTCGGCATTTTTTTTCGCTCTCAACTTCATCGCTGTTTCGACCATCGTCTACTTGCTTTTGCGCTATTCCGATAATGAGAAACATAAAGCCCAGGAGCGATTGCAGGATGCGCACCGCCTGTTGCAAATCGAACAGGGCCGTTCGGAAAGACTGTTGCTGAATATTCTCCCCGCGCCAATCGCCGAACGCTTGAAAAACAGCAATCAGCCCATCGTCGACGGTTTTGCCGAGGTTTCCGTGATGTTTGCCGACATCGTGAATTTCACCAGAGTCGCAGAGGGTCTTTCTCCAAAACAGGTTTTTGCCATGCTGAACAAGATATTCTCCTGCTTCGACGAGCTTGCCGGAAAATATGGCCTGGAAAAAATAAAAACCATCGGCGATGCCTACATGGTCGCGGGTGGCTTGAACGACACCGAAGGCGACTATACCGAATCGTTGGCCGAGATGGCGTTGGAAATGTGCAGCTTGCTGCACCACGATTTCAATATCAACGAGATGCACCTCGATGTCCGCATCGGTATCGGAACCGGGCCGGTGGTCGCGGGCGTGGTTGGCACGAAGAAATTCATCTACGACCTCTGGGGCGACACCGTCAATATCGCCAGCCGGATTACCACGGAAGGCGTTCCGGGCATGGTTCAGGTCGACGAGCGGAGTTACCGGCGTCTGTGCTCCCGATTTGAGTTCCAGGCACCACAGACCATTCACCTCAAAGGCAAGGGAAATATGGTCGTTCACCGCTTGGTCGGCCGGCGTGACGGCCACTCCACTCCGATCTAGCTGGAGGCGACGACTTTTTCGCGCCGGCGCAACTCGAAACACACCTGACCGGGGTTGTTGGCAGCCAAACGCAATGCGTAGCCATGACGTTCGGCCTGTTGATAGGCGTGATAAAGGCCGATTCCCAATCCATTTTCGGACGACACGGGTCCGTGAAATAACGCGTGCGCCAACGTGTCTCCCAGCGGACTACCGGTATCGCTGACGCTTAATATGGAGGCGTCCGCCGCGATGCGGATCGCGATCCGCAGGTGGTTTTCCGTTTGTTTTTTTAGTAGGGCGTTATGCAGGAGGTTATCGGCAACGCTATCGAACAACACTGTCGGTAGCGACACGTTGGCGTCGATTTCCACGGCGGCGAAATCAATCGGCGTGTCGATGTAGCGCTGCCGCAAAGTTGTCCACCAAAGCGCCGCCGGCGAAAAACCGCCCTTTTCGACTTCCGGTTTTTGCAGTTTCGCGAGGGTTTGCTGCAACCGCAAGGTGATTTGGGGCAATTGCCGTTGCAGGAGAGCTTCAACGCGTTCGCTGTCATGGCTGCTGATGGTTTGTGCGAGATAACAAAGATTGTTCAAGGACTGCAAGAGGTTTTTCACATCATGCGTCAAACGAGCGCCGGTTTCGTGAACCGCGCGCAAATAGCTGACTTGTTGCAACTCGCGCGCCCGCAATTTGGCAACGTAGTGTTCATTGGCCAACTGCGCCAGCAGGTGGAAATGCCAAACCAGAGCCGGGCTAAGCTTATGTTGCGTGTGCAGACTGAGAATCAACGGCTGGCCGGGAAAATCCTGGCGAAATTTCGATGCTCGGCCAAAAGAGCCTCGAAGCACACCGGCTCGCCAAGTCCCTCCTTCGATCCACGGCAGATTGAGCAAATCGTGAAGTGCGTGCGAGAGAAACACTTCGGGGTCGCTTTCCCTAGCGGCCATCGCCGTCAGTCGGTGCAGCCATTTTTCAAAGGGCAGACCGATGGTTAGCAGATAGCGCGAGAAGAAAACTCCGATACCGGTGAAGCCAGGGTGGGTGTTCCAGGTCCACCCGATCAACAGCAGGGACACCGCCACGGCGATCAACGTGTTCAGAACCGCCACGAAATAATCAGCCTGTTGCAACAGCATGAAAGCCAGACTGCCGAGAAAAAGAACGGCGACCAGCAGAAAAATGAAAATGCTGTAAAACAAGTCGAGCATCGCCCCTTCGGTGCGAACGGGTTTGTCATCTTCCGGCGAAGTCGGTAGCAGCCACATCACCACGAAAAAAACCGGCATGCCGTAAGCGAATACGCGATCCAGCAGTGGCGCGCCCAGGGTCGCCGCCGGCATCACCTGGGGTACCAGCCGAAAAAGAAGGGCGGTTAAAAGATAAGCAAAGGCATTTAAGTAAACGATTCGCGTCGGCAAATGATCAATGAACATCACACGTCCGCCAACCAGTGCGGCCAGGACGATCACCCAAAGGATCAGCAGCCACCAGTCGTACAAAGCAATACCGGCACCAAGCACCAGCGCGATCACCACCAGCCCACCGAGATCGACCCGTCGCTCGGCGTAATAGAACGGCTGCCAAAGAATGAACAACCCGAGATTGACCAGCCAGCAGTACAGGCTGATCGCGGTTTCGGCACCGGCCAACAACGCCAAATGCAAAAACATCAGCATGGCAATCAGCAGCCAACGTTGGCGGCTACGCAAGACGACCGCCAGGCGTCCAAGAAGCGTCATGCCGTCACTCCGGCAGACCACGCGGAGTGGTGCGACAAGCAGAGGAATAGTCCAATTCCCGACGATAGTGTCGGGAATTGGACAGGCGCGGACGCCGCTGACACCGAATTAGTGTGATTTTTCTGGCACAAAACGTGCTTCTTCGAGTACAAGATTTTCGACACCGCTTGGAGAACGAAGTGAACCAATTGAACAGACAACAGTCGGGCTTTACGCTGGTTGAGATCGCGATTGTACTCGTCATCATTGGCCTGCTGCTGGGGGGGGTGCTCAAGGGACAGGAGTTGATCAACAGCGCCAAGGTCAAGAACATGATCGGTGATTTCCGCACGGTATCCACGGTGGTCTATGGCTTTCAAGACCGTTTCCGGGCCTTGCCAGGCGATCAGACGCAGGCGCAACTGGATGCGGCCTTCCCGCCGGCCAATACCGCGAAGGCATGTACTCCGGCCGCCGCCGGTCTTTGCGCGCAAAACAATGGCCGCATCGATGGCGCGTGGAATGCCAATGCGGTGACTAGCGAAACCTTTGTTTTCTGGCAGCATGTCCGATTGGCCAACCTGGCGACCGGTCCGCTATCGGTTAACGATGCCAACTACCTGCCGCGCAATGCCGATGGAGGGTTGATCGGCATCGAAAGCGGCATCAGCGCGGCGGGCGCAGCAGCGCCTTATATCTCCGGCATGCGCGGCACCTTTTTCGTTTGTTCGGACGGCATCCTCGGGCGTTACGTCAGGCAGATCGACACCGCCATGGATGACGGCAACACCGCCGGTGGATCGGTGCAGGCGGTACTGTCCGGTTCGGCGCGCGACACAGCGGCGACCGCGACCGCGAGTATCGTCGACGGTTTGACTTACACCGTCTGTGTCGCCAACTGAGCGCCCCGTCAAGCAAAACAAAAACGCTGCGTCGTCGCTCATCGGATCGTTTCACCGCGCCGGTTCTGCCGACTTCCATACGAGTGATCGTTGTCGAAGTCGCGGGACTCTGGCCGGTGTAGTCAGTCGGGGCGTTCTGCTATATTCTCCCCGTCTTCCGTCGTATCTCCAATTCATCGTGCCGTCTTCCGCCCATACTCTCGAACTGGCTCGCCAGGTGTTGCGCATCGAAGCCGACGCGATTCTGGCCTTGCGTGACCGCATCAATGGTGACTTTATCGAGGCATTGCGGTTCATTCTCGATTGTCGCGGCCGAGTGATCGTCAGCGGCATGGGTAAATCCGGGCATGTCGGCCGCAAGATCGCCTCGACATTGGCCAGCACTGGAACACCGGCCTATTTTGTTCACCCGGCCGAGGCCAGCCACGGCGATCTGGGAATGATCACGCGCGAGGACATTTTGATAGCGCTCTCCAATTCGGGCGAAGCCGCCGAATTGCTGACCATCGTGCCGATCATCAAACGGCAGGGCGCCAAGCTGATCGCCATGACCGGCAACCGGCGGTCGTCGCTGGCCCTTGCAGCGGATATCCACCTCGACGCCGCGGTCGCGCAGGAAGCATGTCCACTGAATCTGGCGCCGACAGCCAGCACCACCGCGGCGCTGGCGCTTGGCGATGCCTTGGCCGTCGCCTTGCTAGACGCGCGCGGTTTCAGCCGCGACGATTTCGCCCGTTCGCACCCAGGTGGCCGACTCGGGCGCCGCTTGTTGACGCACGTGCGTGATGTCATGCGTTCAGGAGAAACGATTCCAAAAGTCTCTCCGGAAACCCCGGTCGCCGATGCCATTCTCGAAATTTCTCGCGGCGGCATCGGCATGACCGTGGTGGTGAGTCCGGAACGACATTTGCTCGGCATCGTTACGGATGGCGACTTGCGTCGCGCCTTCGCTGGAGATTTTGATTTGCGGAAACTTCACGCCGCCGACATCATGGGCTGCAAACCTCGCGCCATCACACCCAACCGGCTCGCCATTGAAGCGGTCGAAATGATGGAACAACATAAAATCAATCAACTACCAGTGATTGATGAAGATGGTCTTGTGGTTGGGGCGCTCAACATGCACGACTTGTTCAAGGCAAAGGTCATCTGATGCCGATCGGAAGCCAAGGTCTCGTCGCAATCGCGAATCGGCGCTCGTTTCGACAATGAAACAAGGAAATACCGCTTTTCTACCGCTTGGAATACTGTTGGCTCTGGCGGCTCTCACCTTTTGGCTACGATACGCCACCGAGGTGCCGAGTGATCGCCACGATGGCAAGAAGCGCCACGACCCAGACTACATCGTAAACGACGCCATTTTGCACAAACTCAACACCACCGGAACCCTGCAATACACTTTGCACGCCAAGGAAATTCGTCACTACCCCGACGACGACGCCACCGATCTGATTCAACCGCGGCTTCTGCTGTTACACCCGACACGCCCGCCAGTTACCGTCAGCGCGAATCATGGGCATCTAAGCAGCAAGGGAGAGCGGGTCGACTTGCTCGAAAAAGTTGAAGTGCGACGGGCGGCGAACGACAAATCGGGAGAACTGTTGGTCGAATCGCCAGATTTGACGGTGCTATCGGATCCCGAACAAGCTTTCACCAAAAGCAAAGTAGTAATCACTCAAGACAACTCCGTGCTGCGCGGTGTAGGAATGCAGGTGGATAACAAATTGCAGACCTATTTATTAGAGTCTCAGGTAACAGGCGAACTTGAAAGCCGGTTTGGCAGGAAGAAAAAATAGGCCCATGAGAAAAATCATCTATCGCGTCTGTGCAAGCAGCTTGCTGCTGGTATTTTCGATATCTGTCCAAGCGGAACGCGCCGACCGTGAAAAGCCGATTCACCTTGAGGCCGATCGGATGAGTATTGACGATATTAAAAAGGTGAAAATTCTCGACGGCAACGTTGTGCTAACCCAAGGAACGACGGAAATACGCACCAGCCATTTAGTGGTAACGCAGGACGCCGATGGCTTTCAGAAAGGGGTTGCCACCGGCGGTGCCAATGGCCTGGCACGCTTCAAGCAAAAGCGCGACGGTCGTGACGACTACGTCGAAGGCGAGGCAGAGCGCATCGAACACGATGCCCGTAGCGAGAAAACCGATTTTTACATTCGTGCCTGGGTCAAAAGTGGGCTTGATGAAGCCCGCGGACCCTTCATTTCCTACGATTCCCTGAACGAACAATATGTGGTCAACGCGGGTAGCGGTACCGCCAAAACGGCAGGGGCTACCGCGCAGACGCGCGCGCGCGCGATCATTCAGCCGAAAACCAAAGGCAGCAACAGCCCTACAACGACGCCGGTTGCCAAGGGTGAGGCATTGCATTTGCGTCCCGCGCAAACGGTTGCTCCCCGTTCAGAATAAAACGACAGGCACGGTATCGCCCCGTGCCCCCGTCATCCGCGACCGCGCGGATTGACGAGTATTTGACCACTGTCTTTTGCTCGCCACTCAAGGTTTGGCGTCATAACCGCTTCACTCCGCCCGGCTCGCCGACGTAATTAACCAACAGGGGAAAGAAAATGGCCGGACCATCTTGTCCGGCCAGCTTTTTCGTCATTTGGCGGCATCAATTCGCCAGTGCCACGAGGAAGGGTCCCTGATCGGTAAACGAAACTTTGTAAGAGCTTTCCTTATAAGCCTTGTTGTCGGCCAGAACCGTCGTTTTGACGGTGTATTTTTTTCCCTTGGCCGACGCCGGCAATTTGAATTTCGAATTGCTTTCGTAACGACCCGCGCCGTCTACTGCCGCCATCCGTTCGGTCTTTTCGTCGACAAGTTTGTTGTTTTCGTCGTATATCGCGTATTTTTGGCTCATTTCCGGAGCTTTATCCCCATAACCGATCAAATCGGTATTCGAGGTCACCTGCACTTCACGCTGCCCGTCGCGTTCCGGAACGCCAGGCTTGATCACGGTATCGACTTTTACCGGCTTGATTTCGGTTTTGGGAATGACCTGGCCTTTTCGTTTGTATTCGGCATTGACCTGATTGGCGTCAGCCACTTTTTTCGATTCGAAGTACCATCCCACCAGAAAACCGACGGTCGCGCCTATCGCCGCGCCGGCCAGACAATTCTTGCCCGCGGCGGTTGCCAGCACACATCCCGCTCCGGCTCCTATTAAAGCACCGGTCGCGCGATTGTCCATTTTGATCGAACCATCCGGATTGGTCGCGCACGCGCTGAACAAGATGATGCTGGACAACGCCACGGCACTCCAACGCGGATTCAAATTGTTTTCGGTCATCTCAAAAACCTTCCAAAAAAACTATTGACCTTTGACGGCAATCGGGTCATCAATCCCGACGGTGAAAATCACGGGGCGCTGCTCTTTCTTGGTCAATTCCATGACCCGGTCGGTGACATAGCTCTGCAAGGTGGACGGACGAATCAAGCCATCCTTTTTAAAGTCGGCGCCACCACGAATACCCTCGATAATCGCCTTGGTAAATGCACCGTTACCCCAGGCGGGGTCTTCCTGTGAAAGTTCCCTGCCTGTGGAAGACGCGAAAACGATGACACCTCGTTCCTCATTGATTTCATTGAGCGCCTTGGTCAAATCCGGATTGGTCGATTGCCCCGGACGTGCGTTGATTCCTGAGTGGCAGGTATCGATGAAGAAAGCCGAGCGTCCTTTCAAGCCAAGCAAGGTGCGCGAAATTTCCTCGCCAGGCACCCATTTTTTGGGAGCATTCTTTATTTTCCATGTATCGAACTCGCTCGCGCTCTTGAAATCCGAACGCGCGGGCAGAACTTCAGCATCCCCTGGAATGAAATAGTACGCCGCTCCAACCCGGTCTCCATGACCCGCGATGAACACCACTCCCGCATCCTTCTCACCAACACTTTCGCGTAACCAACGCAACCCTTCCAGAACTTTTTCGCGGCTGGCCTGCTCGTTGATCAGTAAACGCGGCACAGCCGTACCGTAAAGTTTCCCCGCCTGCCTCACCATGTGAAAATTGAAATCGCGGGCATCTTTCTCGGCAAGTTCAAGCTTCCAATCCTCAGGATACTTGCTGACACCGATGATTAACAGGTAAAGAGTCTCAAAACGGGTGTCAGGAAGCTTGGCGGAAACCGCATTTCGCCGAATGCTGACCGTTACTGGCTCCGATTTGCCGTTCTTGTTTGCCGCGAACAGGCGAATCTCACTATCGACCGGCGGCACCGCAACCTGAACTTCATGGCCGTCGCCTCGCGTACCGCGCAAGATTCTTGTATCCAGGGAGCGAACCAGCTTGTCGTTGACACGCACCTTGACTTCGCTAACGGGTGCGTCAGCCGGGCTCCGCAAGGCGAAGCGCACGGGAATCGTGCTAGCCGAACTCTCCAGCTGCCCGTCGGACAGCAACTCAATCACCGGCGGCAGAACGGTCGCGACAGCCGGCTTTTCGGTGAGGACGGAAGACGTCATCGACACCTTCGGCGCCGGCCCGGCTTGTTTAACGACGGCCGGCACGGATTTGGCTGTCGGCTCCGACACGTCCAGCGCCGCAACAGCCGCTTGTACCTGTCGAACAGCGGCTCCCTCATCGGCGGTACGCACGATGCCCTGAATGATCTCCGGCCGATAAAAGCGATCACGAAAACGACCAACCGAAAAGAAATCCGACGCCTGGTTCATGCCGCGATTGAGATGCCAGCCAACCAGATCCTCGCCGTCCAGCGAAGTATCGTAATAGCCGGAAGGCGACCAGATGATCCAGCGCTTGCCATCCGCATGGACGAACAGCGATAACTGCTCGCGTCCATCCTGCATACGATACCAGCGCACGGTGCCATCGCCGAGCGCGGCCAGAGCCCAGCGGCCGTCGCTGGAGATATTGATTGCCCAGGCGGCGGCCGGCGTTCTCTGTTCCCAAAGCGGATTGCCGTCGGCGTCGAAAGCCCGAACGAACCACTCCGTCCCCAGAACAAAACGTTGCTTGTCAGGAGACAGGGCGACGCTTCGCGAAATCTCTCCGGGACGGAGTTGAAGTTGCCGCGAACCCGCCTTGGGTGTGGCCGAGTTTTTCCAGTTGCTAGGACCGCCGCTCCAACCCGGCTGGCGAGGAGGCTCGACCTTGGCGTCGGAGGCGTAGGGTCGGACATCGCCCTTGGTCAAATCGAAAACGAGCGCGTCGCCACCTCGGGTGAGTGGGAAGGAAACCCGCATCGCGTCGGCGGAGACTCTGAATTTTTCCTCCGCATCGCGAAAATCGGCGGTGGTGGCACGGGCGAAAAGATACCGTTTGCCCCCGCCGTCAAAGCTCGCCCACGACGGTTCGGCACTGGCCGCCACTACCCCGTCTCGCCACGGCGCCAGAGCGGTGACGATATTCCCGAAACTGTTCAATTCACGCGCCGAACCGCGACCGGCGTCGGCGAAGGCGAATACCGGGAAACGGCCGTTGCTGACGGCGGTACCGGCGGCGAACAATTGGCGACCGTCGCTGCTCCAAGCCACCCGTCCGAGATTGCCTTCCTTACTGACCGAGGGTGTCGAGTAGCGGAGCGCCAACGTCGCGGCATCCAGCACATCCACTGTTCCGGCGTCTTGATAGCCGACCGCGATCGACATGCCATCCGGTGAAAAAGCCACCGAATACGGTCGGCCGCTCACCATTTGCTTTCTCGCCGTGCGGGTCAACCCCTTGCGGTCGACGCGATAAAGGCGGACGCTGCCATCCAGACTACACGTGACCAAGCGTCCATCGGCAGCGAAATCCGCCCCGTAAATGGCTTCGTTATACTCCGGATCGCTACCGACAAAGCCGAGGTTTCGCTGAAAAACACGCAGGCCCGATTGACGCAGACCAAGAGCGACAAGCTGGCTGTCTTTCGACCAGGCCAGTTGCGTCAACGGCGCCTCCAAACCCGACAGCGTGCTTTTCGGCGGTAAACGGCCACTGGCACGGTCGAAAAGATAGAGCGAATGGGTCCGACCATCGAAAGCGGCGTTGCCGCCGAGAGCGACTTGCCTGCCGTCAGGCGACAGCGCGGCGGCATACAGCGCCCCAACGCTTTCGGTGCCGATCGGCGGTCGTAAAACCGAGAGCAGCTTGCCCGTCGACGCCTCCCAGACGCGGGCGGTCTTGTCCTCCGAAGCGGTCAGAATCCAGCGGCCTTGTGCGTCGCTGCTGACACGCGTGACCAGGGACAGATGCGCGCCCGCCTCGATTTTCAGGGTCGGCTCGGAGGGAAGTTGGGCGCCAGCCTTTCCCGCCAACCCGAGACAGAGCGCCGAAGCGCACAACAAAAACGCCCGGATCGATTTTCCGACCATGTTTCGCCCTCCCCGGCAACAACCCACTAACGGACGAGAATTTCGATCCTGCGGTTACGTGGCTCGGCAACCTCGTCGGCGGTGTTAACCAACGGCTCGCGCTCGCCGCGGCCAGCCGTCTGAATCGTGTCGTCGGCGATGCCTTGCTGAACCAAACGCTTTCTGAAAGACTCCGCGCGGCGCAAGGCGAGCCGGTCGTTATCGGCAACACTGCCGACACGGTCGGTGTGACCGACAACAACGATATCGGGTACCGGTCGCGCCTTGATTTCCGCCAGAATCGCCTCGAGATCCCGCTTGGAGGCCGGTGTTAATTCGTCGCTCCCCTCAAGGAAATACAATACGAATCGCGATGGCTCCGGTGGCGACGCATCGAGAGCGGCACCATAGCGTCGCTGTACGTCCTGTGCGTTGGTGCTCCCCTGTTCATAGCCACCTGAAGTCGAGCGCGCGGTCTGATACGGTTGCTCGAGTTTGATTTGATGACCGCCTTCCTTGGCCTTGACGCTGAGTGTTCCGGATTGACCGCCCCGGTCGGGCAGCAGTACGTAATTGTCGCGATTGGCGCAAGCCGAAGCCGTCAGAAGCAGTGCGATTGCGATCGATACCCTATTCATTACTCATTCCCCTACGCTGACAACGTAATTCTTGGCGGTGCCGGTGAGCTCGGCCTTTGGCGTCATCATGCGCATCGCGCCCGGCGATTGCTTGGCGATGTTGCCGGCTTGTACCGAAACGGTCCCTCGCTTGATATACGCATCGAAAGCACCCATGTAGGTCGTCGAATCGTAAGCGTAGCGCTGCAGCACGACCTCGGCATCCGGCCCAAGCGAAAGCGTCGAGTTATCATTGAACATGATACCGACCGATCCGTTGCCCCCGGTCTGGATGACATCCTTTTCCTTGAGACGCGCGCCGACGACGCCAGGATACTGCTGACCACCGCGATCGATGCTGACCACACCGCGCGAAACCTTGATCTGGGCTTCCCAGGCATTGCCTGTCACCGGCGCGGGTTCCGCCGCGAAAACCGCTGCGGCGCCAATTGCCGCCAGACAACATGCTCCACTCGCGATCACCGACAGGATGTTCCGGTGTCTTCTTGTTCGGTCCATGGCAACCTTCCACTGTGACGTTAATTGAACAGGGATACAACGCTAGATTATGTAATGGCCGCACCAGTACGCACTCACCAACGAAGAAAAAACCCTTGGCGCACAAACGACGGGATGCTTCGATTCCGACGGGCTGGGAGCGACACTGGCCGCCGCCGGCGCCCCTTTACCGGCGGAGATTATTAAACTTTCCTCTTTGTTTTGTGTTGCATGGTCGGTATCCGCGATTCTCGCCGCCGGAAAGAACTCATCAATAAATACAATTAAAACAATGATCTATAGATAAATGACCGCAGGAAAGACGGCCGCCGCGAGCACCAGAACCAACCACTCAAGGTTGTGCCGCGCCAGAAATCCGGTGAAATGCAAAATCAGAATTGTAATAGCCACAACATAAAACAACGCAAATAGCATTGGGCGCCCCTTCGTCTTCTCGATCTGAACAGATTCTCCGCCTTGCGCGCTCGGCTCTGGCCGATTCGTTTTAGTGCTTCAGCAGGTGGCTCTTCAAAGCGTGGTGGTGCACGTGAATACTCTGGCAAGACCGCAGCGTTTTCATCTCTCGCTGCAAGAGACTCTATCGCTAAAACGCCTAACCCTGAAAACGCATCGACAAATCAAGAGCCCGCACATCCTTGGTCAGACCGCCGATCGAGATGCGATCAACACCGGTATCGGCAATGGCGCGCACGGTATCGAGGCTGACGTTTCCGGACGCTTCAAGCACGGCACGACCGGCGGTGATCGCCACGGCTTCTCGCATTTGATCAAGGCTCATGTTGTCGAGCAGTATCATCTTCGCGCCAGCGGCAAGCGCCTCGTGCAACTCCATGGCGGTTTCGACTTCCACCTGAATGAATTGACAATCGCCAGCCGCCTTGTCCGCCACCTGCCTGGCCGCGATCATTGCCGCTCCAATGCTGCCCGCGGCCACGATGTGATTCTCCTTGATCAGAATGCCATCGTAAAGCCCGAGTCGATGATTGGCGCCACCGCCACACGTCACAGCGTACTTTTGGGCCAGGCGCAGACCTGGAACGGTCTTGCGCGTATCGACGATCCGTGCCTTCGTTCCCGCGACTCGGTCGACGAACTGACGTGCCTTGGTGGCGACACCCGACAACAACTGGAGGAAATTGAGCGCGCTACGCTCGCCGGTCAACAGCGCGCGGGCAGGTCCTTCGATGCGGCAAAGTACCTGATCGGGAACGATGCGCTCGCCGTCGGCGGCTGTCCAGTCCAGGATGATTTCCGGATCAAGCCGCGCAAAGCAGCGCTCGAACCAGGCGCTACCGCAAAGTATCGCGTTCTCGCGTGCGACGACCACCGCCCGGCTCCATACGCCCGATGGGACCAGTTGCGCGGTGAGATCGCCACCACCGACATCTTCGGCAAGCGCGGCGGTCACATTGCGCTCGATTTCAGCGTCGAGGAGAGCAGTTGGGTTCATGGCGGCGAAACGAATACAAAGATGTTTGATTCTAGCACCGATGCCGGTCGTCGGTACCCTGGCGATCTGTTTGCATTATTCGTCCCTTGCCCTGTGTCGAAGCGCTCGCCGGCCGCGTCAAGGGCGCCAGTCGAAACGTCTTTCGACCCCCGCCTGGGGGCTTGGCCCGCCCGCCAAGAACAGGCAAAGTGGTAACCGATAGGCGACTCGGCGGGGTTGGTGAATCAAGGTTCACTAATTAATGCATGTGTAACGACAAGTGCTCTCGCAGCGCTTTGCCCTCTTGACGCCCGCGCGCCGAGAGTGAGACAAAGGAACTGTCGGGCACCGAAACGCCCAATCCTCGGAATCGCCATGAAATTGCTCGGTCTTGCGCTACTAGCCGCGCTGTCGGCGGCGGCTTGCGGCACGCTCCCGCCGCCGTCGGCCGATACAAGGCAGCCAGAAGGCCCGTCCGGACACACCGTCCAGGCGGGTTGGCAGGGAAAGCGCTTTGCCGTGGCCACGGCGCATCCGCTGGCCAGCGCCGCTGGTCTGGAAATGCTCAAGGCCGGCGGCACGGCGACCGATGCGGCGGTGGCGGTGCAAATGGTGTTGACGCTGGTCGAACCGCAGTCGAGCGGCATCGGTGGCGGCGCTTTCCTGCTGCACTTCGACGGCCACCGGACCGTGGCCTTCGATGGCCGTGAGACCGCGCCGGCGGCGGTCGGCGAATCCTTGTTCACCGGTGCCGACGGCAAACCAATGGCCTTTTCCGAGGCGGTGGCCGGCGGTCGGTCGGTCGGCGTGCCGGGAGCGGTTCGGATGCTGGAAATGGCGCACGCCGAGTACGGCAAGCTGCCTTGGGCCACCCTGTTCGATCCGGCGATCCGTCTCGCCGAACAGGGCTTTCCGGTCGGCGCGCGGCTGCGCGTGTTGCTGGAAACCGATCCCCATTTGCGCCGGGACCCGGTGGCGGCCGCGTATTTTTACGACCGCGAGGGGCAACCACCGGCGGTTGGCACGCGGCTCCGCAACCCGGCACTGGCAACCGTGTTGCGCCGGATCGCCAACGAGGGGGCTCGCGCGCTGTACACCGGCGAGATCGCCCAGGCGGTGGTCGATAAGGTGCGAGGGCACGTCGGCAATCCGGGCGCCTTGAGCATGGCCGACATGGCCGACTATCGGGCCAAACGGCGTGCGCCGATGTGCAGCGATTACACGCCGAAAAATGTCGAACCGGTGCGCCGCTACCGGATCTGCGGTTTCCCGCCGCCGAGTTCCGGAGCAATCGCCATCGCCCAGATTCTCGGCATTCTCGAGCGCACCGAAGCGCCGGCGCTGACTTTTGCCGATCCGGCGTGGCTGCACTATTACAGCGAAGCGGCCCGCCTGGCCTTCGCCGATCGGGCGCGGTATCTGGGCGATCCGGATTTCGTCGCGCCGCCGGCCGGCGATTGGCGGTCCCTGATCGATCCCGTTTATCTGGCGGACAGGGCGCGGTTGATCGGCGCGCGAAGCATGCGAACCGCCGTGCCGGGTTCGCCCGCGCCGGCAAGGACGGTGCACGCGCCGATGGCCGAGCAGCCGGAACACGGCACCTCCCACGTCAGCATCGTCGATGGATACGGCAACGCCCTGGCGATGACCACCACCATCGAGGATGCCTTCGGATCGCGGCAAATGGTCAATGGCTTTCTGCTCAATAACGAGCTAACCGATTTTTCCTTCGCCTCCAGAGACGCCTCCGGCTTGCCGGTAACCAATCGCGTCGAACCGGGCAAGCGCCCGCGCTCGTCGATGAGTCCGACACTGGTTTTCGACGCGGATAGCGGAGAACTGGTGCTCAGCGGCGGTTCGCCGGGCGGCGCGATGATCATCCACTACACCGCGAAATTGCTTTATGCGCTGCTCAACTGGCAAATGACTCCGCAACAAGCCATCGATCTGCCCAACTTCGGCTCGGTGAACGGTCCGACCCTGCTTGAGGCCGGGCGCTTCGCGCCGTCGGTCGTCGACGCGCTACGGCAGCGAGGCCATGAGATCAAGGAAGTCGATCTCAACAGCGGCCTGCAAGCGATCCGCAAGGACCCGGCGGGCTACATGGGCGGCGCCGACCCTCGACGGGAAGGCAAAGTGGTGGGTGAATAAAATTATTTAAATGTTAAATTATATGGTTAAACTTAAATTGATCCTGCTGACCGCTGTCGTCGCCGGTTGCGCCAGCGACGGCGCCTACGAGTCGCGACCGGTTCCCGCACCGCAAAGGCCCATACCGCCGGTCACGGCACCACCGTCGTTGCCAACACCCACGCCACCGCCGCAAACGGTGCGGCCACTGCCGCCGCCGGCGGTTCCAGTTCCACCGACGCCCACTCCCGCGCCCAATCCCGGCGAACGCGAAGGGCGCGAACTGATCCTTCGTCTCCTGCCTGCCGGGATCGGCAACCGGGCCGCCTGGGCAACCGACATCCACACCGCGTTTGCCGCCTTGCGCCTCCGCCTGTTGCCCGAGAACCTGTGCGCGACGATGGCGATCATCGAACAGGAGTCGACCTGGCAAGCCGATCCGCCGGTCAGCGGCCTGTCGCGCATCGTCTGGCAGGAAATCGAGAGACGGCGGAAAAAATACGGCGTTCCGAAAATCGTTCTCGATCTGGCCCTGCAAAAATCCTCACCCGACGGCCGCGGTTACAAGGCGCGCATCGACGCCCTGCGCACGGAAAACCAGGTCAATATCCTTTACGACGACATGATCTCGGAGTTGCCGCTAGGAAAACTGTTGTTGAGTGGCTACAACCCGGTACGCACCGGCGGCCCGATGCAGGTCGGCGTCGATTTCGCCGAGGAGCAGATTCGCCAAAAACCTTACCCCTACCAGCGTCCGGGCAGCGTCCGCAACGAAGTGTTCACGCGCCGGGGCGGCGTCTACTTCGGCACCGCTTTTCTGCTCGATTACCCGACCAACTATAGCCAGATGTTGTACCGCTTCGCCGATTTCAACGCCGGCCGTTACAGCAGCCGCAACGCCGCGTTCCAAAACGCCGTCAGCCGCTTGAGCGGCCGGGCGCTGGCGCTGGACGGCGATCTGCTGCGCTACAAGGATGGCGTGCCCACTGGTGAAAACAGCGACACCCTGCGTGCGATCCTGACGCTCCGTTCGCGCCTTGGTCTTGGCGAAACCGAGATTTTGCGCGATCTCAAACTGGAAAAATCGATCGCATTTGAAAATAGCATTTTATATCAACGATTATACGCCTTGATCGACGCAACTGGCGAACGAGGATCGCGCGAGCTTTTACCGCGTATCGACCTGAAAAGCCCGAAAATCAGCCGTCAATTGACTACTGAATGGTTCGCCCGGCGGGTTGACGGGCGCTATCGCGCCTGTCTGGCGCGCGCGCTTTAACCCGGATCGTTCATTGGCCCACCGCGCGCTCGGGACAGGTGGCCAATTCCAGCGCCGACAACCAGGTGAGTGCCTGCGCCCGATTTTCGCCGCACATTTCAGTCGAGGGTCGCAGTCCCGCGCAAAAGACGGGGCGGTCGGGACGCTGCCATAGACGACAGCGTTGGTCGTCGTCCAGATTCGCGCAACGCTCGCCGGCCGCTTTCCCGCGCGGATGGCCGGGCAGCGGCGTGTTGATCGATGGCGCGATGCAGCAGGCACCGCAGGCGGGCCGGCACTCAGCCACTCGCGATCTCGCCGCTCGCGCCGTATCCCAGGCGTCGCGACAATACCGCCGCCGCTTCGCGGGTGCCTTGCGCCATGACGCTGTCCCAGTCCAGATCGAACGTGCCGATGATGCCTAGCGAGGTCAACGCGGCGACCATGTGCCCGGTATGGTCGAAGACCGGCGCGCTGAATCCGTTGATGCCCGGTGTCATGCTACCCGATGCGCGCGCGATGCCCCGCTGGCGGATTTCCGTCAAACGCTCGGCCAAGGCGGCGAAAGCCTCGTCGACGGGCGTCTTGCGCGCCGCCGCGCCGGCCAGCACTTCGGCGTCGAGCATGCGCTTGAGATACGGCGAGCGGTAAAAGGCGGCAAAAGCCAGCCCGGTCGCCGACGCCGTCAGTGGCAGGACGACACCGGTGCGCAAGGTGACGGTGATCGGTCCGCCCGCTTCCACCCAGTGCACGCAGGTCACACCGCGATTGCCCCACATCGCCAGCGCCACCGTTTCGCCGGTGCGTTCGCAGAGATCGTCGAGCACCGGCCCGGCCAGACGCACCGGGTCGAGGCGCGCCAGACTGGCCAAGCCGAGTTCGAGAGCGAATTCGCCAAGATCGTAACGACCGCTGAGCCCATTTTGCTCGACCAGCCCCATGCGCATGAAACTCACCAGATAGCGGCGCGCCTTGGCCGCGGACATGCCGGCATTATGGGCAATGTCGCGCAGCATCATCGGACGGCCGTTGGCCGCCAGCGCCCGCAGCAGCCGGGTGCCGATTTCGATGGATTGAATGCCTTGCCGCTGCTTGGCGGGCGAATCGTCGGAAGTGTCGGACATGGAATGGGTTCGGGTGGGTATGAAAAAACGATGTCCACCGGCTACCGCTGGCTATCGCGGCGCCGGCGTGAGGTGGTCGAAGGCTCAGGCCAGGGCCGCGATCACGCCGTCGTAATCCGGCTCGTCCTTGATTTCCGCCACCAACTGGCTGTGCAGGACCCGGTTGTCGGCGTCGAGGACGAGCACCGCGCGCGCGGCCAAACCGGCCAGCGGGCCGTTGGCCAGAGCGACGCCGTAAGCGTCGAGGAAGTCGCGGCCACGCATGGTCGACAGCGTGACGACCTTGTCCAGCCCCTCGGCGCCGCAGAAACGACTCTGGGCGAACGGCAGGTCGGCGGAAATGCACAGCACCACCGTGTTGGCCAGCGCGCTCGCTCGCGCGTTGAACTGCCGCACCGAGGTGGCGCAAGTCGGCGTATCCACGCTGGGGAAGATGTTCAACACCTTGCGCTGGCCGGCGAAGCTGGCGAGGGTGACGTCGGCCAAGTCCTTGCCGACCAATGAAAACGCGGGTGCCGTTTGTCCTTTTCGCGGAAACTGGCCATTGACGTTGAAGGGATTGCCGCCAAGGGTGACTGTGCTGGTCATGTGCATTCCTTGTTTGAAGTGAGGTGTGGAAAAGCGGTCGGGACAAGTGGTTCCCGGCGCGTCTTGGGCATTATTCCACGCCTGAAGTTCGCTGGCGAATACCGGAAGACGGCACCCGTCGATTGACGGCATCCGCCGCCGCCGCTTACATTAACAACGATGCGGGGCGTCCGTGAACCGTTTGTCATGGATCGGTCGCCGGCTTGCTCCGCGGAGTATTTTTCCTTCAATGAAAACAAATCGGTGGGGCGTTGGCGCGCGCGGCCCCGGCGCGGCGTCGATTCAGACGGCCTGCCGCCCGGAGGCCGAGCATGACTACCGCAAGCGCGTTTTTCGCCCGCGCGAGTTGGATCCACGGGTTGTCGCTACTCTTGGCGTTGACCGCTTGCGGCAAACAGGCGGCGGCGCCCGACGCCGCCCGCCCGGTTTTGACCCAGTTGATTGCCGCCGGTGCCGGCGACGAAACCCTGGTCTACTCCGGTGAAGTCCGTTCCAGACACGAAATTCCGCTGTCCTTCCGCGTTGGAGGCAAGATCAGCGCCCGCCTGGTCGACAACGGGCGTCTGGTCAAGGCCGGCGACGTGCTGGCGCGACTGGACCCCGGCGACACCGCCTTGTCGCTCGCGGCGGCGACGGCGCAACTCGATCTGGCGCGCGCCGAGCAACAGCGTTACCGCGAACTGCATGCGAAAAACTTCGTCAGCCGCGCCGCCCTCGATGCGCGTGAAAGCAGTTTCAAGAGCGCACTGGCGCAAACCGATCTCGCCCGCAATCAGGCCTCCTACACCGTGCTGCGCGCCGAACATTCGGGGGTCATCGGACTGATCTCGGCGGAAGTCGGGCAAGTGGTGAGCGCCGGGCAAACGGTGATGCGTCTGGCGCGACCGGACACCATGGAAGTGGCGATCGCCATTCCGGAATCGCGCATGCCCGACGTGCGCGCGCTGAAAGCGGCCGAAATCAGCCTGTGGGCCGATAATCACGCGCGCTATCGGGGATCGCTGCGCGAACTGTCGCCGGTGGCCGACCCGGTGACGCGAACCTTCGCCGCGCGCGTGACCATCAACCAACCCGATGCAAAAGTGCTGCTCGGGATGACCGCCAGCGTGCGATTTTCGTCGCCCGACGGGGATCAACGCGTGCGCGTGCCACTGACGGCGATCTTTCAGCAGGATGCGCATCCGGCGCTGTGGGTCGTCGGCGGCGACCGCCGCGTGACCTTGCGACCAGTGACGGTGGCCGCGTACCGGGAAAACGCCGCCGTCCTGGCCGGCGGCGCGCGGCCCGGCGAGCGCATCGTCGTTGCCGGCGTTCATAAACTGACGGCCGGCGAGCGCGTGCAAGCCGTGGAACAAACCAACCCGCTGGCGGCACCATCGCCCGTTCCCGCGTCGCCGACGGAGCGAACGACGGACGAGAAACCCACGGCGGCCGTGCCATGAAATCGCTGAATCTGTCCGAATGGGCGCTGCGCCACCGCGCGCTGGTGGGCTATCTGATCGTCGTGCTGATGCTCGCCGGCGTGCTGTCGTATTTCAAGCTCGGCCGCGCCGAGGACCCGGATTTCACCTTCAAGGCGATGGTCGTTCGCACGCTCTGGCCGGGCGCGACGGCGCGCGAGGTCGAGTTGCAGGTCACCGAACGGCTCGAAAAAAGGCTACAGGATGTGCCATGGGTGGACGTGGTGCGCTCCCAGACCCGGGCCGGCGATTCGTTGATCACCGTGCTGTTGAAAGATTACACGCCGAAAAAAGAAGTGCCGGAGGCGTGGTACCAGATTCGCAAGAAAGTCGGCGACATTCGCAACACGCTGCCGCAAGGCGTGATCGGCCCGCTGCTCAACGACGAGTTCGGCGACACCTTCATCAACATCTACGCGCTGACCGGCGATGGCTTCGATCTGGCGGCCCTGCGCCGCGAGGCCGACCGCATCGCCCGCGAACTGCGGCAAGTGCCCGACGTCAAGAAAGTGGAATTGATCGGCGTGCAGGACGAAAAAATCTACATCGAGATCGCGGACGCCAAACTGGCCACCCTGGGGCTGAATCCGTTGACCATCTTCGATGCCTTGCAGAAGCAGAATGCGATGACGCCGGCCGGTTTCTACGAAACGGCCTCCGACCGGGTGCGGATTCGCGTTTCCGGGGACTTCGACTCGCTGGAAAGCATCCGCGAAATCGGCATCCAGGCCGGTGACCGCCTGTTTCGGCTGGGTGACATCGCCAGCGTGCGCCGCGGTTTCGCCGACCCGCCGGCGCCGCGCATGCGCGTGCAGGGGCAGGACGCGGTCGGCGTGGGCATCGCCATGAACAAGGGCGGCGACGTGATCCAGCTCGGCAACCGTCTACACGCCGAAACCGAGCGCCTGCGCCACGCATTGCCGGTGGGCATCGACCTGCATGTCGTCGCCGATCAGCCGGCGATCGTCCGCCAATCGATGGATTTGTTCGTCTCATCGCTGGCCGAAGCGGTGCTGATCGTTCTGGCGGTATCCTTTCTCAGTCTCGGCATGCGCACCGGCGCGGTGGTCGCCTTGTCGATTCCGCTGGTGCTGGCGATGACCTTCCTGCTGATGCTGGTGTTCGGTATCGACCTGCAACGAATTTCGCTGGGAGCACTGGTCATCGCCCTGGGCCTGCTGGTCGACGACGCGATCATCGCCGTCGAAATGATGGTCGTCAAAATGGAACAAGGCTGGGATCGCTTCCGCGCGGCGACTTTCGCGTATACCTCGACAGCCTTCCCGATGCTGACCGGCACGCTGATCACCGCCATCGGCTTCATGCCCGTCGGTCTGGCCCGGTCGGGCGCCGGCGAATACACTTTCTCGATTTTCGCGGTGGTGAGCATCGCGCTGCTGGTGTCGTGGGTGGTGGCGGTGCTGTTTACTCCCTATCTCGGCTATCTGGTGCTCAATCCGGAACAACTGCGTCTGAAAGCGCAGCGACACGGCGACGATACCTACGGCACGCCGTTCTACCGGCGCGTGCGGGCGACCATCGACTGGTGTCTGCGGCGCCGCTGGCTGGTCATCGCCGCCACGCTGCTCGCCTTCGCGGCGTCGATGGCGGCGCTGAGCCTCGGCGTGCAGAAACAGTTTTTCCCGGCTTCCAGCCGCCCGGAACTGCTGGTCGACTTGTGGTTGCCGAACGGCGCGTCGCTGAAAGCCACCGAAACGGTGGCGAGCAGGGTCGAGCAACTGCTCGCCGAGCCGGAAATGAAGAAATCGGTCAAGTACTTCGCCAACTACCTCGGCAACGGCAGCCCACGCTTCTATCTGCCGCTCGACCAACAGTTGTTCAACGACAGCTTCGCGCAGTTCGTCATCACCACCCACGACATCGCCGCTCGCGAGGATCTCAAGCACCGCCTCGAACAGCGGTTCGCCGATGGCAACGCGGCCTGGAGCGGCTTGCGCACACGCGTCCTGCGTCTCGAAAACGGGCCACCGGTGGGCTTTCCGGTGTTGTTCCGGGTTTCCGGCGAAAACATCGTCGAATTGCGACGCGTGGCGGCGGAAGTGGCAACATTGATGCGCGCCAATCCGCATCTCAAGGACGTCAACTTCGACTGGAACGAAATGAGCAAGACGATCCGTATCGATATCGATCAGGATCGCGCGCGCGCGCTCGGCATCAGTTCGCAAGAACTCTCGGCCTACCTCAATTCCATGCTTACCGGCATCAGCGTGACGCAGATGCGCGAGGGCGACCAATTGATCGACGTGGTGGCGCGCGCCGCCGGCGACGAACGCGCCCGCATGTCGGCGCTGGCGGACATCAACATCCACACCGCCAGCGGCCGCTACGTGCCGCTGGCGCAAGTGGCGAAAATCACTTACGGCCTTGAAGACGGGGTGATCGCGCGCCGCAACCGCCTGCCGACGGTGACCGTGCGCGCCGACATCCGCGACGACATTCAAGCACCGGTGGTCACCGCGCAGATCGATCCGCAACTCGACGCGCTGCGTGCCACCCTGCCGACTGGCTTCCTTATCGAAGCCGGCGGCGCCACCGAGGAATCGGCCAAGGGCGAAAATTCGATCAAGGCGGTGATGCCGCTGATGCTGGTCGGCGTCGTCACCTTGCTGATGATTCAGCTACAGAACATCGGTCGCACGGTGCTGGTGTTGCTGACCGCGCCGCTGGGTTTGATCGGCGTGGCGATGGCCTTGCTGGTTTTCAACGTCCCCTTCGGCTTCGTCGCCAACCTCGGGGTCATCGCGCTGTCCGGGATGATCATGCGCAACGCGGTGATCCTGGTCGACCAGATCGAACAGGACGAAAAAGCCGGCAAACCGGCCTGGGAAGCGGTGGTCGGCTCGACCGTGCGTCGATTCCGGCCGATCATGCTCACCGCCGCCGCCGCCATCCTGGCGATGATCCCGCTGACGCGCAGCGTCTTCTGGGGACCGATGGCCGTGGCGATCATGGGCGGGCTGATCGTCGCCACGCTGCTGACGCTGTTGTTTCTGCCAGCCCTGTACGCGGCGTGGTATCGGATCAAACCCGAGCCGCCCAAACCGGCTGGCGACCCGGTCGCCGGCTGAACGCTCGTCTCCCGTTGACCGTGCCCATGCCGGCTGTCGAGGCGATTGTCTTCGACCTCGACAACTGCCTCCTCGCCACCGCCGAGATCGGCGCGGCGCTGGTCGAGCCGGCGCTGGCGGCGATCCGGGCCGTCAATCGCGGACGCCTGTCGGAAGCGCGCCTGCAAGCCGCCTTCGCCGACATTTGGCGACATCCGCTCGATTGGGTGGCACATCGCCATGATTTTTCCGATGCCATGCGCGCCGCCGCCTGGCGGGAATTCGCGCGCCTGCGGGTCGACACCCCGTTGCGCGGCTACGACGATCTGGCGACGTTGCCGGAATTGCCGGTCGCCCGCTTTCTCGTCACTTCCGGATTCCGCGTTCTACAGCAGAGCAAGATCGACGCCCTGGGCCTGACGCCGATGTTCACCGGCATCCATATCGATGCCATCGACGAACCTGCCCGCCAAGGCAAACAGGCCTTGTTCGCGCGGATTCTGAGTGACCACGACCTGCATCCGGCGCACGTGCTCGTCGTCGGCGACAGCGCCGAATCGGAAATCGCCGCTGGCAACCGCCTGGGCATGCGCACCGTGCAGATCCTGCGACCCGGCGTACCCTGCGCCGCCAACGCCAGTCTGCATATCAGCGGTCTGGTGGACTTGCACGCGCTGTTGGCCGGTTGCCCTCCGCGCCGCCCGCCCGGCACCACGGCGGATACGCCGACCAGCCGATAACGCGCAAAACTCCTCACGCCGCCCCATGACATGCGCCCTAGTATTTTCCAGCCTGAACAGCCTGATGTCTTATTAACCCGGCAATCAAATAGTCTGACTTGCGGCATACTGGACAGCCGAATGATTGAAATAAGCCATAACCCGTTCAGGTGTTTTGCTGAGAAATTCCATGAATTGGCTCGCCTTTTGCAGCAACGCTTTTTTGCTGGTGGCGCGATCAGAGGAACGCAACTCGGTTTTGAAGTCCCGATTCAAGTA
>JAKOTN010000003.1 GCA_029776255.1 Pseudomonadota bacterium | reverse complement strand
CTGTTCGGCTGGCGATTGTCTGTCACATAGGGCGAAATCCGCCCGCAGGTCGCTGAAAGGCGACCAACAACCCCGAAAGGGGCCATAGCACCGGCTGAAATCCGGTTTCCAGGCACCAACAGGGTTGAACGGCAGATATTTAATCATCGTCAGCGCCAAATGGCCGAAGGCGTCAGGGTCTTTTTGAGCATCCTGTTAAAGCGATCTAGGCGAAAGGGACCGTTGCCTGTAGCTTATGGTGCGAGTAGCGACACGCCGAGACGTTGCTTAGGTAGAGGAGGTAATGGGAGTTCGCCTGTAAAACTTTGCATGGTACGGCGAAGGTCCTCCAATTCCTCTTGAATAGATTTCGCTTCATCGTCGAACTGTGCTTGCGACATTTTGCCTTCACGCAATAAGCGAACAGCAGCTTTCAATAAGCTGCTTTGCTCCTCGATCTCGGTTGCGTACATTCGTACAGTTCGAAGGGTGCCAAGTCGCCACTGAACTGTGGCAGCATCATTTAACTGCAACAACTCAGTCGTGTGCTCCCCTTCAACAGTTCGGTGTTCTACAAGACCCGTTGTGCCGTTAAATCGGAGATGAGCAGCCATCTCATGCTCACATGGAGCAACGACAAATGGCCCCTGTTTTTCATCGAGTGGCCAGTAGTCATTTTTACGGCTATTACAGGTTCCGCAGCAGTAGTACAGGTTTTCGTATGTGCAGACCAAGTTGGCGAATCGGGGAATCCCCTTTGGCCGGTAGTGGTCGACACCGAAATTCAGGTTGGGAGCACTACTATCGGGTTGGCGGCAGTATACGCAGACACGGGAAAATTCGGTCTGCAGGGTCCGCTTATAGCTCCGGTAGTGTTTGTATTTTCGAGGAGAGATCTGGCGGCGGTGTTTGGACTTTGGATATTGAAATAGGGCCACTGTCAGGCTGTAATTCCAAGACGTTTAGCTCGTTCCTCTCGGGCTGCACGTATGCGATTCAGTTTATCGTTAGCTGATTCGAGGGCTTCAACCTGCCTGGGCAATACTCGCGGAGATCGTTCCAGCAGTCGTCGGTTTAATATTTCCAAACGGGCTAATATCTCAGCAGATGCAGTTCCGCTCGCGTACTTTGCAGCCATTAATTTGACTCGCTGCTTTGCGATCCGGTCAATCTCATCGTTTTCGCTTTTAGAAGAAGCGTATAGCCCAGCCGGAGATATTGTCCTGCTAGCTGTCTCACGTTCTTTTGCAAACCTTTCGACTCGTTCCTCGACAATAGAAGTGGGAGCGAGAGCACCTGATCCTGATACAAAGAGGTCAAAAGGATTGACTTGGGATCGAGCGGAATGCGTTTGCAGGAGAGACGCTTGGCGAGGTGTACTTCTTTGCGGTTCGTAGGGGGCAATATGTGCCCAGCTAACAATTGGGTTCACCAAAGGGGTGACATCAACATAATCCATCATGTCAGGAAGCTCCCTTGGATAAATGATTTCGAGCCTTTTCGCCGAGTGACCAGTCGAAAATATCGAAAACTTGATTGTGCATTGCGTCCAACGCTTCCGCTGTATCGGAAAGAGCAACGTCGTTTCGATTCGAGTCAATATCTAGCAGATATTCAGGGGGCGTTGCTTTACCATCGCGCGCCGGCTGCTTTAGTCGAATGCCGTGCTGGAGTAAGCAGCCACCGTCGTCAGCCAGTAACTGGAGTCTGCCCGCGTACTCTTGGATGCCAGCAAATTGACGAGACAGTATCGGTTGAACCAGCGCAGGATTAACCCACCCATCGGTCGGGTCTTCGTCAGTGTCAATTACGTTTATGTAGCGAAGCCCAATTCGCGTAAAGAAATCCGAGTCAATGATCTTAGCCGCAGCATCGACGACTCGAAGAATACGCTCACGCATCTGCGGAAATCCTGGGTAAGCAGTCGTCTCAATCGATAGTGAGCTCTGATTCAGAGAAACGGTCCAATTTAGTTTCGAAGAGCGGAAAATATGGGCATTGCTGGTCCCGGCAGGCGCACCAACACCAATGGTGACCTGATTGGCCAGTTCCAAATGCGGATACTCCTTTCGAAGTGCCGCGACCATTGCCACTGGGGGACGTGAGTCGCCCAACTCCATAAGCGTAGGGAATCGAAGCTCGCAAACAGCTTGCTTTAAAAAATTGAGCTTGTAACGGTCAATATTCGCGGACCGCGTGGGTACAAGCCCGTCAGCATTCCAGATTGTACTCATGCGTCGCCCATGCTTGCTGTATGGAAGTTGGATTTTGACACGTTAGCACTGAGCCGTCACGCGTCTGCGTCAGAAGGGGATTACCAGCACCGTGTTCAGTGTCGGGGGGGGACGGTGAGGGGATTCCGGTTGCGCACTTCTGGTCACTTTCTGGTCCGATGGCAATCAAGCTTTGGAAAGTTAGGTCATGGTGGAGCAGAAGTTTGGCAACATGCTTTTCCCTAATGTTCCAGGATGATCAAGCTAAACCAAGGAATTAGAGAGAATTTCTGACAACACGAATTTTGCGTTCCAAGTTTTCATAACCCATAGGTCGGTGGTTCAATTCCACCCATCACCACCAAGGAACACAAAACCCGCTGATTCGCCAGCGGGTTTTTTGTTTCCAGCCCTCCGAATTGGCTTGGTGTCCCGAACCGGTCCCAAATCCCGCTTTGGACGCGCTCGGCCACTCAAGCGCCAAGAGCGGTGCGACGGTTTCCACTACCGAGTGTTTTCGCCTATCGCGGGACTATTGCATTACCGCCGCGATTGCCCGAAAACTCTCCAGCCCCGCCTCCAGATTTTCGATGATTTCCCCGGCCAGCTCATCCGGGTCGGGCAGGTTATCGAGATCGGCGAGACTCTTGTCCTTCAGCCAGAAAATGTCGAGACTGGTCTTGTCGCGCGCGACGATCTGCTCGTGGGTGTATTTGCGCCAGCGGCCGTCGGGGTTGGTCTGCTCGTCCCAGGTTTCCTGGCGCTCGAAGCGGTTCCGCGGGCGGTAGCAGGCGATGAATTCCTGCAAATCATCGAAGCGGAGCGGCTTCTTTTTCAAGGTGTGGTGAATGTTGGTGCGGTAGTCGTAGAACCAGATTTCCTTGGTCCACGGCTCCTTGCTGGCGGCGTGGTTGTCGAAGAAGAGCACATTGGCCTTGACGCCGTTGGCGTAGAAGATGCCGGTCGGCAGGCGCAGGACGGTGTGCAGGTCGGTGTTCTCCATCAGCTTCTTGCGCACGGTTTCGCCGGCGCCGCCTTCGAAGAGCACGTTATCCGGCACCACCACGGCGGCGCGGCCGGTGCTCTTGAGCATGGTGCGGATGTGCTGGACGAAGTTGAGCTGCTTGTTCGAGGTGGTGGCCCAGAAGTCCTGGCGGTTGTAGGTCAGGTCGTCCTTTTCCTGCTCGCCCTCTTCGTTGGTGAAGCTCATCGAGCTCTTCTTGCCGAAGGGCGGATTGGCCAGCACATAGTCGTAAGTCTTGGGTGAGCTGGCGACCAGGGCGTCGTTGGGAGAGATGGTGCTTTCGCCGTCGATCTCGCCGATGTTATGCAGGAACATGTTCATCAGCGCGAGGCGGCGGGTGCCGGCGACGATCTCGTTGCCGTGGAAAGTTTCGCGCTTGAGGAACGCTTTCTGCGGCTTGTCCAGCGCATGAGCCGCGACGAGGAAGTCATACGCCGCGAGGAAGAAGCCGCCGGTGCCGCAGGCCGGGTCGGCGATGGTCTTGTTCGGCTCCGGGCGGACGCATTCGACCATGGCGCGGATCAGGGCGCGTGGCGTGAAATACTGGCCGGCGCCGGATTTGGTGTCTTCGGCGTTGCGTTCGAGCAAGCCCTCGTAGATGTCGCCTTTGACGTCGGCGCCCATGGTCACCCACTGCGTTTCGTCGACCATGTCGATCAGGCGATAGAGCTTGGCCGGGTCTTGAATCTTGTTCTGTGCCTTGGTGAAGATCGAACCGAGCATGCCCGGCTTGTTGCCCAGCTCGCGCAGCAGGGTCACGTAATGCACTTCCAGTTCCGCGCCGCGCTTAGCCTTGAGGCTGGGCCAGTTGTATTCGGCGGGGATGCCGACCTTGCGGCTGTACGGTGGCTGACTGTACTCGTCGGCCATTTTGAGGAAAATGAGATAAGTGAGCTGTTCAAGGTAGTCGCCGTAGCTGACGCCGTCGTCGCGCAACGTGGTGCAGAAACTCCAGACCTTGGAGACAATGGAGGCAGTGGCGTTCATTGCGTTGTTACCCTTTCTATTACCCTTACTTGGGGGTAATTACCCCCTCTATTTCTGCACCTCTTGGCGCATCAGCTCACGTTGCCACAATCCCCGATTTCCAGAGGTGAATCATCCGGCTCGCACAACGTCAAGCATGGATCAAGAAAATCAGCGCACATAAAAATACACAACTAACTGATTTATTTGACTTGTCTATTTCAATGCAGCTCTTTTGCTGGGACTTGATCAAAACAGGATCAAGAAACTACGCCCACCCCGGAACGTACCCTCCTCTGGGGTGCTCCGGGTCGGCAACTCTGATCAGATTGGCTTCCAGCGCCTTGTTGATGACCGTCGTCGCCTGCGCAGCATTCCGGCTGGCAATGCCCAGGCGGGTGCACAAGGTGGCGTTCTTCATTTTGTCGCCGCTCAGAAACTTGAGAACCGCGTGAAAGTAGCAGGCACGTACGCGCTCATCCGGTGTCATGTCGGCAAACACGCGCGGTCCGTACAGAATAACTTGCGTTGCATGATTTTCGGCGCGAAACCAAGGCGCAGGAAGCTGGTAAAGCTCAACCAGCTCGATCACCTTGTCCAAGCCGCTGCCCTGCTCTTCGCAAAACCCCATTCGCCGCATCAAGGTAGCCAGTGCCGCATTGCGGGAGCGTGGCGGTAAATCGACCATCCGGTCAGGCTGAACGAGGGGAATGCCGGGATTGCTGATCTCAATGCGGTCGCTGAAAAGCTCGATCTGCGGCCCTGCTCCGGTAATCGTCATGTCCTGATGAATCATTGCGTTGGCGACTAGTTCCCGAATGGCCAACTCCGGAAACATCGAATGCGATTCCCGCAGCGCCGCCCCAATATGCTCATTCTTGGGTAGTAAATCGTTCAGATACGTGACCAAACCCTCGAATCCGACGGCGTAGCCCTTTTGTCCGTCATGGCGGTGCTTGACCGTAGCTGCTCGTGTCTTGCCGTCATAGGCGACAAACCGGATGGCCTTGCGGGAAATCCCGTCGTCGAACTCGGACATACGGTTGGCAAAGAGGATGGCCCCCAGATTGGTGATGTTCCAGCGTTCGCCCACATCCTTTACCACCAGCCGATCCGCTGCCAGTTTTTCGAAGATACCTTGACGGTTGTCTGGCAAAGGCTGCTTGGTCAAACGGAAATACTGGCTGTAATCCAGCAACGCCAGAACATCGTCGCCCGAAACATACTGGCGCGCGACGCCCCCTTCCCAGCGATAGGGGCGCATGCGATCGATCAAGGTCTGATAGCGCTCGGGGTAGTCCGTCAACTTGGGCGTTGCGCTGCCAATGCGGATGTAAGGCGTTCCATTGAAGCAAACCGGTGCGCCAGTCGCCGCCGGAATTTCCAGCAAAACGACACGCCCGTCGGGATGGTGGATTTCTCTGAAAGAGAACGCAATACTGGGCTGCAAGCATTGCGCCAACCAGAGCTGCAATGGCTGATTGCCCCGCTTGGCCGATTCCGGGCGAAAACCGGTTCCTACGACGCGATGACTGCCATCCTCGATTCCCCACATCATGAAGGCGGTTTCTCGCCCCAGCATTCGCGCCGCATTGGAAAGCGCCGAGCAGCGCACGCCGATCATCTCCGGGTCGGCATTGTTCGCCTTGAATTCCAGCCACTCCATTTCATCGGGCTGAGCGCGCAGTTCGTTCACCAGATCAATGTCCCGAGATGCATTCATCGCGTGGCTCCTGTTCTTGCAGGGTGTATTTTCTTGCTGGATTGAGGTCGTTCCGCCTTGATGCGGGCGAGGAGTGCCGAGGCGGGTTCGTCGGCCGGGTCTTGCGGGACCAACTGGCCGGAGAAGGCTTTTTTTAGGATGGACTGGCGAAGGGCTTCGGCTTGTCGAAGGGCGGTATCGAGGGTTTTGTCGAGTTGATCAGCTTCGGAGAGCTTGGAATCGAGTATTTCCACTAATACTTGTTGTTCCGCGACGGCCATCAATGGCAGCGCAATCGTTTTAAAACGTTCGACGCTAATTTTCTTCTGAGCAACACCACGCGTTATGAGGCCAAGCTGGCGCTTAACAAGATTTGAGTTAATACAGTGCTTGTACATCTGGCGATTCGCAAACTTATCCCACAGTCTGTACTTCAAACAGTCGGCAGTAAGAACAGCATTCGGTGCGCCCGCCGGATAAATTTCACAATCCCCTGGAGGATCCCCCATTTTGGTGATTAGCAGATCTAGTGCCTGAACGGCGTGTGCATATAACTCTTCATATTTGTCGCGGTCGATGAATTTCAGATCGGCACTAAAGTTTGAACGAGTAATATTTTTCACGAAAACCAGAGGAACACCGCTATCTCTATAGTCGCTGACTTTCAGGTTGCTGCCAAAGGGGCCGATACCAATCGAGTAAGGCTCTTGTGACGCAATCTCCTCCGGTCGAATCCAGCGCCAACCCTGCGGTAATTTCGGCAATTCAATCGACTCTTCGACGGTTAGCGGCGGCACCGGCGAGAGCGCTTTTGGCTTGCGGCCTTTCTGCCCTGCAGCCCCCCATTCAGCGACCTGCTGCTGATAGCGTTGCTCACGTTCCTTCTGGATACGCTTGAGCAAGGCGTCGGCAGTTTCGAGTTTGTCCGGGTTGTCGGCGCGCCATTGGGCGGTTAGCTTGCCCTCGAAGGCATGTTTGAGCAGCGCCTGACGATAGACCTTGAGCTGGGCTTGGGCGGTTTTCAGGCTTTCGATGCCCTTGTCGAGATCGGAGAACAGTTCCTCGATTTTGGCGACGATGCGGTGTTGCTCGTTTAGAGGGGGAAGCCAAATCTCTGTATTTCCTAGGGTCTTTAGGTACACCCCTTTTTGAGCAGTCCCTCTAGCATTCTTCTTGAAGTGAAGTGCAATGCGTGGAGACTCGAACTGATACATCAGAAATTTCGAGTCAATTAACAGAGGGGATATTACGGCGACACTTCGTTGTAATGTGAATTTTGGGGTCGCCTTCGATACCACCGCTGTTCTACCAATTGCGCCAACGATTGTCAGTAGCACATCGTTTGGCGTAATTCTCGTCCGGCGATCTTCCAAGAGAAAAGAGTCCTCTTTGATTAGCCGATAGTCCGAAAAAATGATTTTGTTGTCGTTGATGTTGACTGCGCTGAGCATGGGCAAACCTTTATCCTGCTTTGGCGGTGGGTTGTGAGAGCCGTCAACTAACTTACTTGATACATCTGATAGGCGCGTAGATACCCACCAGTCTGGAACCGTATGCTCACTTTCCATCACGCCACCAGCACTTCATTCAATTCATCCAGCAGCGTGTCCATCTTCGCCCCAAACAACTGAACCATTTTTCCAAGCCCGCCCTGCCCATCGAAGGGCGACATTTCAAGATCGTCGCGTTCGATGTGGAAGGAGTTGGCGACGTGGTCGCGAATCATGCGCAACCAGTCCATTTGTTCCTCGTTGAATTTCTCGCTGCCGCCGGAGTGGTGCTTCATCACCCAGTTCTGGAAGTTGCGGCGGACGCTGTCGTCGAAGGTGGAAAGTTTTTCATCCATGCCGCAGACGCGGCGAATCAGGGCGACGAGCGCGGTGAGTTCGCCGATCGGTTGATCGCCCTTGTAGTCATCCAGTTGGCTGTAGGCGTGCCAGATGCGCAGGGGCGCGAGCTTGGGTTTGTCAGCCTTCAGCTTGTCCAGCACTTGTCGGATCAGGTCGAAGCTCAGTTCGCGCCGCCGGTAGGGCTGACTGAAGAAGATGGTCAGCGCGGTGATGTTGTCCTGATTGGCCTTCAGGTAATCGACAAACTCGCAGGTTAAAGCTTGAGCGTTGCTGGCCGCGTCCTTGTCCCACTCGGCGCGCAGGACGCTGTCGAGGTTGTCGTGATCGATGGTCTGCTCTTTGTCGCGGCGGATGGCGTCGATGAGTTCAACGAGTTCGCCGTTGAAGACGCTGGCCGCGGCCTGGACCAGCAGTTCCTGCGCTTGCTGGCGCTTGGTGTCGCCGGGATCGCTGCCCGCATCTGGCCCAAATGCAAGGCCGGCGAGTTCCAGCGCCTTGGCTTCGATGACGTCGGCGTCGATGGCGTTGAACAGCCGACCGACGATCTGCTTGAGTTCGATGCCGCCGGCCGCGTCGCGGATTCGTCGCTGGTCATCGGGGTCGAGCTGTTTGTTGAGGCGGGCCAGCCGCCCGGCCAGTGAGGAGACGGTGTCGTCGTCGGTGGCGCCCATCATCACGGCCATGGCCAAATCCTTGAGCGGCACCGAGGGCTTGGTGATGAGCGGCTGGCTGGCGGTCTTGAGCGACTTGGTGACGCCGATGGCGTCGACGATGACGTAGTGGGTCTTGGCGCCGACGGCGGAAGGGGTGACCTTGCGCAGCTCGTCCATGTCCAGCGTGCGGGTGCCGCGCCCTTTCATCTGCTCGAAGTAGTTGCGGCTCTTCACGTCGCGCATGAAGAGCAGGCATTCGAGGGGCTTGACGTCGGTGCCGGTGGCGATCATGTCCACGGTGACGGCGATGCGCGGATAGTAGTCGTTGCGGAACTGGGCGAGGACGGACTTGGGGTCTTCCTCGATCTTGTAGGTGAGCTTCTTGCAGAAGGCGTTTCCTTCGCCGAATTCCTCGCGCACGGTCTGGATGATGTCGTCGGCGTGGCTGTCGGTCTTGGCGAAGATCAGCGTCTTTGGCACTTCCCTGCGACCGGGGAAGATCTCGGGCAGCTTGTCGCGGAAGGCGCGGATGACGGTGCGAATCTGGTCGGGGTTGACGATGGCGCGGTCGAGCTGGGTGGCGGAATAGGCTTCGTCCTCGTCCTGCATTTCCCAGCGCTTCTTGCGCGTGAGTTTTTCGCGACGCTCGACTTGTTGTTGCGCCTTGATCTCGCCGCCGGCCTTGGTGACCTGCGTTTCGATGACGTAGATTTCGTTGCCGACGTTGACGCCATCGGCGACGGCTTTTTCGTGGCTGTAATCGCTGACGACGTTCTTCTTGAAGAAACCGTGGGTGCGGTTATCCGGCGTGGCGGTGAGGCCGATCAGGCTGGCGTCGAAGTAGTCGAGCACCTGTTGCCACAGGTTGTAGATCGAGCGGTGGCATTCGTCGATGTAGATGAAGTCGAAGAACTCCGGCGGCGCCTTCTCGTTGTAGACGACGGGCATCGGCGCCTTGGGAAGGGTAAGTACAGCGGCCAGTTCGGCCGGATTGATTTCGTCGGCGGCATCGTCGAGCGGCGTGTCCTTCAGGATCGAATACAGGCGCTGGATGGTGCTGATGCAGACCTGGCTATCCTTGGCGACGTAGGAGGACTTCAGGCGCTGGACGTTGTAAAGCTCGGTGAACTTGCGGTTATCGTTGATCGGCACATAGGACATCATTTCCTGCTCGGCTTGCTCGCCGAGGTTCTTGGTATCGACGAGAAACAGGACGCGCTTGGCGTTGGCGTGCTTGAGCAGGCGGTAGATGGAGGTGATGGCGGTGTAGGTCTTGCCGGCGCCGGTGGCCATCTGGATCAGGGCGCGGGGTCGGTCGGCCTTGAAGGATTCTTCCAGGTTGGTGATGGCGATTTCCTGGCAATCGCGCAGGCGCAATTCGTGGGCGGGGCGATGTTCCGGGTTGAGCAGCGGCATGTGCGGCAAGCGGGCGCGCAGGCTGGCGCCTTGGGCGAGCCATTCCGTGATCGTTTCCGGGCGGTGGACGTTGAAGATTTCACGCGAGCGCGGCTTCGGGTCGCGGCCATCGGTGAAGCGGGTGAGGATGCCGGTGCTCTCGTAGAGGAAGGGCAGCGGTTCCTTGTTATCGACCCATTTCAGCTTGGCGGCGGCATAGGCTTCGGTTTGCTCCTCGACCTCGGTGATCTTGTGGCCAAGCTCTTCCTTCTTGGCTTCGATGACGCCGACGGCTTTCTTGTCGACGAACAGGACGTAATCGGCGGGGCCGACATCGGTGCGGTATTCGCGGACGGCGACGCCGAGACCGGCGCTGAAGTCGATTTTCTTGGCCGATTGCACGACCCAGCCGGCGCGTTTGAGTTGCGCGTCGATGTTGTCGCGGGCTTTTTGTTCGGGGTTTTGGTTTTCTGTCATTCGCGTGGGCGTGAATGGCCGCGGCTGGGTTCCGGGAATGATATAAGAACCAAATGAGCCAGGATGACGCAATAGCCAACGGATAAAAAAGCCGGCCAGAAAACGGGCCGGCTGAATCTTTCCATCCGATGAGTTCGCGCTAAAACGGGATGTCGTCGTCCATGTCCTCGAAACTCGGTGTTTTCTTGGCGGGGGCCGAGCGCGAGCCGCCGGTGGCCGGTCCGCCGGCCGAAGGCATGCTGCCGCCGTATTCGTTTTCGCTCGAGGCTGGCGAACCCATGCCTTCGCGACTGCCGAGCATTTTCATTTCGTTGCCGACAATCTCGGTGGTGTAGCGCTCGTTGCCTTCCTTGTCCTGCCACTTGTTGGTCCGGATGCGCCCTTCGACATACACCTGCCGGCCTTTCTTGAGGTATTGCCCGGCCGTTTCAGCCGTTTTGCCGAAGAAGACGATCCGGTGCCACTCGGTGTTTTCCTTGTACTCGCCAGACGATTTGTCGCGGACGCGATCGGTGGTGGCCAGCCGGATATTGCAGACCGCGTCGCCGCTTGGCAGATAGCGAATTTCCGGGTCGGCGCCAAGGTTGCCGACCAGAATGACTTTATTGACCGAAGCCATGTTGCCTCCCTGAAGGTGTAGAAAGATCCGCGCGATTATAGCGGGGCTTGGGTTGCCGCCGGCTTGCCGCGCGGCAGCGACGGCATGGTCAGCCCAAGCCAGAGCCAAACGGCTGTCAGCGCGCCGCCGGTCAGCCAGACGGCGCCAGGTCCGGCGTATTTGACCAGCGTGCCGCCGAAAACGCCGCCAAGAAACAGTCCTAGCGCCTGAGTGGTGTTGTACACGCCGAGAGCGGCGCCCTTGGCGTGTGGCGGCGCGATGCGCGCGATCAGCGACGGCTGTGTCGCTTCGAGAATGTTGAAGGCGACGAAGAACAGCGTCAGCCAGAAGGCCAAGCCGTAAAGACCGTGCGCCAGGAGGCCGAAGCCGGCCTGCACCGCCAGCAGCACGACGATGGCGGCATTGAAGATCAATTTCATGCGCGCGAAGCGTTCCGCGACGATGATGGCCGGCACCATGATCAAAAAAGAGAGCAGCAGCGCCGGCAGATAGACCTTCCAGTGTTCGGCCACCGGCAGCGCGCCGGTCTTGATCAGTTCGCCCGGCAGCAGCACCCACATCGCGGTCAGCAGCAGGTGCAGGGAAAAGACGCCAAAATTCAGGCGCTGTAACTGGCGATCGGCAAGGACTTCGACAAAGCTTTGCCATGTCGGCTGCCTTGGCGTGGCGGGCGCGGCGGGTACCACCTTGAGCACGACGAAAATGGCGAGCAGCGCCAGAATGCCGGTCAGCGCGAAGGTGCCCGGCATGCCGATGCCGACATAGAGCACTGGCCCGGCGACCATCGAGACGGCAAATACCAGACCGATCGACGAACCGATCATGGCCATCACCTTGGTCAGATGCCGTTCGCGGGTCAGGTCGGCGGCCAGGGCGGTGACGGCCGCCGAAATGGCGCCGGCGCCTTGCAGGACGCGCCCGGCGATGACCAGGTAAATGTCGTCGGCGCTGGCCGCGACGAAGCTGCCGATGGCGAAGAGAAGGAGTCCGAAGACGATCACCGGTTTGCGACCGAAGCGATCGGACGCGGCGCCATAGGCGATTTGCAGGCAGGCTTGCGTCAGTCCGTAAGCGCCAAGGGCGATGCCGACCAGCGCCACGTCGTTGCCGGATGGCAGCGTTTTGGCGTAAATCGCGAAAACCGGCAGGATCAGGAACAGTCCGAGCATGCGCAGGGCGAAAACCGCGGCCAGACTGGCGCCGGCGCGTTTTTCCTCATGGCTCATGCGGTCGGAAGGTGTGGTGGCTGGCATGAAGGTTTGCGGCGGGAAGGCGGAATTGCGTATATTAGCAGGTTTGCCGACGCCACCCGGAGCGAGCCGCCAATGGACGCCATGGACGAAACCAGAGAGATTCGCGACATTCGGATTCGCGGTGCGCGCACGCATAACCTCAAGGACATCAATCTCGACCTGCCGCGCAACCGGCTGATCGTCATCACCGGGCTGTCCGGTTCCGGCAAGTCGTCGCTGGCCTTCGACACGCTTTACGCCGAGGGGCAGCGCCGGTACGTCGAGTCGCTGTCGGCCTATGCCCGGCAGTTTCTGCAGCGCATGGAAAAGCCCGATGTCGATCTGATCGAGGGCCTGTCGCCGGCGATTTCCATCGAGCAGAAAGCGACCAGCCACAACCCGCGCTCGACGGTCGGCACGGTCACCGAAATCCACGATTATCTGCGTCTGTTGTTCGCTCGCGCCGGCACGCCGTATTGCGCGGAACATCAGCGGCCTCTCGAGGCGCAGACCGTGTCGCAGATGGTCGATCAGGTGTTGGCCCTGCCCGAAGGCACGCGATTGATGATCCTGGCGCCGGTGGTTGCCAATCGCAAGGGCGAGCAACTCGAACTTTTCACCGAATTGCGCGCGCAGGGTTTTGTCAGATTGCGCGTCGACGGTCAGATTCACGAGATCGATGCCCTGCCCAAACTGGCGAAAACACACAAGCACACCGTCGATGTGGTCGTTGACCGGCTGCGCGTGCGCGACGATCTGCGCCAGCGGTTGGCCGAATCCTTTGAAACCGCGCTCCGGCATGCCGACGGGCGGGCGATCGCTTGCGAGATGGATGGCGGGCGCGAGCATTTCTTTTCCGCCAAATTCGCCTGCCCGGTGTGTTCCTACGCCCTGTCGGAACTCGAACCGCGAATTTTCTCCTTCAACAGCCCGCTTGGCGCGTGCCAGAAATGCGACGGTTTGGGCGTCATTCAGTTCTTCGATCCCAGGCGCGTCGTCGCCCGGCCGGATTTGTCGCTGGCCGGCGGCGCGATTCGCGGCTGGGACCGGCGCACGCCGTTTTATTTTCAGATGCTGTGCTCGCTGGCCACGCATTACGGTTTCGATGTCGAGACTCCTTTCGGCGAGTTGCCGGAAAACATTCGGCAGGTCATTCTCCACGGCTCCGGTCGCGAGCCGGTGCCGTTCAATTATGTCAACGAGCGCGGGCGACTGACGCTGCGCGAGCACGCCTTTGAAGGGGTCATCGTCAATCTGGAACGGCGCTACAAGGAAACCGATTCGCAGGCGGTGCGCGAGGAACTGTCGCGATTGATCAGCCATCGCACCTGCCCGTCGTGTCTGGGCAGCCGCCTACGCGAGGAGGCGCGCAATGTGCGCGTCGGCGTCGACGGACAGGCGCGCACGCTGCACGAGATCAACCGGCAGCCGCTGGCGCTGGCGCGCGACTATTTCCTTGGGCTGCGATTGCCCGGCAACAAGGCCAAGGTGGCCGAGAAAGTGCTCAAGGAGATCGTCAGCCGTCTGCAGTTCCTGATCAATGTCGGACTCGATTACCTGTCGCTGGATCGCTCGGCGGAGACGCTTTCCGGCGGCGAGGCGCAACGCATCCGCCTGGCGTCGCAGATCGGTTCCGGCCTGACCGGCGTGATGTACGTTCTCGACGAGCCGTCGATCGGCTTACATCAGCGCGATAACGAGCGGCTGCTGAAAACCTTGCAGCAACTGCGGGACATCGGCAACACCGTCATCGTCGTCGAACACGACGAGGAGGCGATTCGTGGCGCCGACCATGTGGTCGATATCGGTCCCGGCGCCGGCGTTCATGGCGGCTACGTGGTTGCCGAGGGCGCGCCGGCGGCGATCGTCGCCAATCCGGCATCGCTGACTGGCGATTACCTGGCCGGCCGGCGGCGGATCGCCGTGCGCGCGCCGCGTCGCCGGCCGGACCCCGCGCGTCTGCTGCGGATCGTCGGCGCGCGCGGCAACAATCTCAAGGATATCAGTGTCGATTTGCCGGTCGGCTTGTTCATCGGAATCACCGGCGTTTCCGGTTCGGGAAAATCGACGTTGATCAACGATACCCTGTATGCGGCGGCGGCCCGGCACCTGTACGGATCGAGCGTCGAACCGGCCGAGCACCGGCAAATCGACGGTCTGGCGCATTTCGATAAGGTGATCAACGTCGATCAAAGCCCGATCGGCCGCACGCCGCGCTCCAACCCCGCCACCTATACCGGCTTGTTGACGCCGATTCGCGAGTTGTTTTCGGGGGTGCCGGAAGCGCGTTCGCGCGGTTACGGTCCCGGCCGATTTTCGTTCAACGTCAAGGGCGGGCGTTGCGAGGCCTGTCAGGGCGATGGCGTGATCAAGGTCGAAATGCATTTTCTGCCGGATATCTATGTCGCTTGCGACGTCTGTCACGGCAAGCGCTACAACCGCGAAACGCTGGAGATTCAGTACAAGGGCAAGACCATCCACGAGATCCTGCGGATGACCGTCGAGGCGGCGCGGGCGTTTTTCGACGCCGTGCCGGTGGTGGCGAGAAAGTTGCAAACGCTGGTCGATGTCGGCTTGAGTTATATCACCCTCGGTCAGGCGGCGACCACGCTGTCGGGCGGCGAGGCGCAACGTGTCAAGCTGGCGCTGGAGTTATCGAAGCGCGATACCGGCAGAACACTTTATATCCTCGACGAACCGACCACCGGCCTGCATTTTCAGGATATCGAAATGCTGCTGGCCGTCTTGCACCGGCTGGTCGATCACGGCAACACGGTGGTGGTGATCGAACACAATCTCGATGTGATCAAGACCGCCGACTGGCTGATCGATCTGGGTCCGGAAGGCGGAGCCGGCGGTGGCTGTATTCTTGCCGTCGGCACGCCGGAAGAGATTGTCGGCGTGCCGGCGAGTCACAGCGGCCGTTATCTGGCACCGCTGCTGGCGCGTTAGTGCATCAGCGATTTGCCGGGCGACGGGAAGGCGCTGTTCCTGAGAAAATCCTCGAAGGCCGTGGCGGTCAAGGGTTTGCTGAACAAAAAGCCTTGCATGTCGTCACAGGCCAGGGCGCTGAGCAGTCGCCGCTGCGTTTCCGTTTCGACGCCCTCGGCCAGGGTGCGCAATCCGAAACTGCGGGCGATGCTGGTGATCGCGTGAATGATCGACGTCGAACTGTGGTTGTACGGCGTTAGATCGCGGACGAAAGACTGGTCGATCTTGATGCTGTTGATGGGGAAGCGGCGGAGATAGTTCAGCGACGAGTAGCGCGTGCCGAAATCGTCGATGGACACCCGCAGGCCGTTTTGGCGCAATTGCTTGACCAGGTCGATGTTCTTTTCGGCGTCGTTCATCAACAGATTTTCGGTGATCTCGATTTCGAGCGCTTCCGGCGGAACGGCGTGCGTGCCAAGACATCTGCCAAGCCTTTCCGGTAGATCGTTGCGGTCGAACTCCTTGGGCGAGACGTTTACCGCCAGTTGCAAGTGGTTGAATCCCATGCGGCGCCAGTTCGCCAACTGGCGCAGGGCGTGTTCGAGCACCCAGTCGCTGAGGTCGACGATCATGCCGGTTTCCTCGGCCAACGGGATGAAGGCGTCGGGCGTCATCAACCCGTGTCGTGGATGATGCCAGCGCAAAAGCGCCTCCATGCCCAAGGTCAGGCGCCGGTTGTAGCAAATTTGCGGTTGGTAGCGGAGCTCGAATTGGTCACCGCTTTCCAGCGCGCCGCGCAGATCGTTTTCCAGCGTGATGCGCACGGAGTGGCCGTTGTGCATTTGCGAGGTGTATTGGATGAAACCGTTCTTGCCGCGTCCTTTGATCTGATACATCGCGATATCGGCGTTGCGCAACAGCACTTCCGGGGTTTCTCCGTCGTCCGGATACAGCGCGATACCGATGCTGATGGTGGTGAAGAAGTCGACGCCGGCGATCTTGAAGGGTTTCTTGAGCGCTGAAATCATTTTGGCGGCGATGGTCGTGGCGTCTTCGATCGTTGTCAGGTCAGGCAGCAGCACGGTGAATTCATCGCCGCCCTGCCGCGCCAGGGTGTCGCCCGAACGCAGGCAGTTGGCGGCGCGTTGCGCGAAGCATTTCAGCAACTCATCGCCTTCATGGTGGCCATAGGTGTCGTTGACCAGCTTGAAACGGTCGATGTCGATGAACATCACGCCGACCCTTTTGTGCGTTCTTTTTGCCTGGGCGAGCGTCATGCCGAGGCGGTCCTTGAACAGGATGCGGTTTGGCAGACCGGTGAGCAAATCGTGAAAGGCCTGGAAAGCGATGGTTTCTTCGGCCTTCTTGCGATCGGTGATGTCGCGAACGACGCCGGAGGTGCCGAGGAAGTGGGTGGCGCTCGGTCCTTCGCGGGAGGTGTAGATTCCTTGGGCCGAGAGGATGGTGACGATCGAACGGTTCTCGACGTGGCGAGTCCCCGCTGTTTTAGCGAGCAGGCGGATTTCGATGTTGGTGCTGGCGCGGTCGCCGATCCGCCTTTCGTTGAATGCATAACGGGCATGCTCCATGTCGTCCGGGTGGACGATGGCGGCATAGTGTTGACCGACAAGTTCGTCGCTGCTGTAGCCAAGCAGAATCTGGACGCGACAGTTGACGAAAATAAACCGGCCGCTCCTGTCCAGGGTGTAGATGATGTCCGGCGATTGTTCCACCAGGAAGCGATGCAGGCGCTCGGAATGTTCGAGTTGAACAGTCATCAGAGCATGCTCGCGCTCGATTCGGCGCCGACGCAGCACCCGATCCACGGTATCGAGCAGTTCCTGCGGATCGCCTTGCTTGCGAATGAATTCGAGAGCGCCGTGTCGCAGTGCGCGAATGGCGGAATCGATGGAGTCGTCGCCACTGAACACGATCACCGAGGTCGGGATTTTCTTGAGAATCATCCACTCCATGATCCCCAGTCCGTTGACGTCCGGCAGATCGAGGTCGAGGATCACGATATCGACATCGCGATGCTCAAGACGAAGCATTGCTTCGGTGCCGGTGCCGCACTCCATGATCGTTCGCCCCGCGGCGGCCAGCAGGTGGCGGTAGGCGGTCCGGATGCGCTTCTCGTCATCGACGATCAGGATGTGGCTGGAAGATTCGTTAAGTTTTTGAAGTTGCGGGGAAAGATCGACGCTTGGCAAAGCCTTCATCGCTGTTCCTGATTGTTGGCTTGCGAGATCGTGGATGGAGTGCCGGCCGCTGCCGCACGCCGATTCCTTCCGTCCGCCGGTTCACGCATCGGTAGCAGCAGCGAAATGGTTGTTCCCTGGCCGGGCTGGCTACGGCAGGTGACCGGGATGCCGAGCCGCCGCGTCAGGGTGCCGACGATCGACAGACCGAGGCCGCGCGTTCCGCCGTCGCCACGCCCGTCGGCGGCTGGACGATGCAGCACGCTCATCGCGGCGTCGCTCATGCCCGGTCCGTTGTCTTCCATCCGCAATTCCGCATAACGGTTGCCTTGATGAAAGAGGTCGCCGGTCAGCGACAGCCGGATGTTCTGCCCGCGGACGAGGGCCTCCGCGGCGTTTTTCAAAAGATTGAGCAGGATCTGTTTGATGCCGTCGCGATCGCAATTGACCTGGATAGTTTCCGTCGGAAAGACGGTTGCAATAGTGATGCCTCGCGAGTCGAACAGGGCGCCGCGGTAGAGCAGCAACAGTTCGCGAAGCTGATCGCCGATGTCCAGCGTGCCCGGTTCGTCTCGCTCTTGCGGGATCTCGCTCATGCGCTGCACGATGTTGGAAACGCGTTCGATTTCTTCGGCCAGCACCGACAGTTCGCGACGAACATCGGTTTCTTTCGGCAACTTGCCGTCAAGTATCCGCAGATAGCCCTTGAGAATGCCGAGCGGATTGCCGGCTTCATGGACGATGCGCTTGGTCTGACCGGTAAAGCGTGCGGCCACGGCTTCTTCCGTCTGTTCGCGAATCGCCTGCGCTTGGCGTCCGTCGTCCAGGCTGATGCCGGCGATTCGACCGAAATTGGCCAGTGCCGGCTGACGTCGAGAAAGGCGGGCGTGCTGCGTGGCGGTCAGTCCGGCGACGATGAAGCCGACGGTGCGGGTGTTGCCGATCATCGGAATGCACAGTAGGCCGGAGCTGGCGAGCGCCCGGGAAAACTGCTGGTCGGCAAGTGTCGGGCTGATGGGTTGCCGGTCGTAGCTGGTGCACACCTGCTGACTGCGTGCCGCCGTTGCGACAACGCCCGGGAACTGATCCGGGTGCTTGCTGATCTGTGCGAAAAGAGGCAGTTGTCCTGGTACGCCCCGGCCGCTCAGCAGACCGTCGCGCGGGTCGCAGAGCACGATGGTGAGCGAGCCGAGATCAAAAAGGATCCGCGCCGATTCCCGCAGGGCAAGCAACAGTTCGTCCTGATCCTCGATCACGAAAAGATCTTGTTGCAGCGCTTGCAAAAGAGCTTTGTTGCCGACGATCGACGTGAGCCGGGCATAGTGGTCGGGTTCGGCCGCTGTTCGGACGGGGCGAATTCTCGGCAGGCTAGTGGCGCCTCGGGAACTCGCGCCGTCGGTCAGCGCAATGCTCAGGTTCGCCGCCGTCGTCGACAACCGTTGCAAGGCTTCCTCGTGCAGCGTTTTCAACTGGGCGACGCTGATGTCGGGGAATAGCTGCGCGGCGACCGCCGACGATTCGCCGGACCCGTCGTGGGGGTGGATCAGCGCATGCGCCAGCCAAACCATTTGCGGTAGCGCCGTGGCGCTGGCAATTTGATCGGCTGGCAAGTGGTGATAAAGAATCCCGTCGGCAAAGGGCGAATCGAGTTGCCACTGGTCCACCAGCCAAGTGCCGATTTCGCCGTGGTGGGTGCCGAAGTGCCGGGTTTCCTGTTCAGCCAGTGCGTTTTCCTCGCCGCAAGCCGCTAATATTTGCAGATAAGGTTCGCCTAGCGCGGAGATCAGAATCAGTTGTCCGACATCATGCAGCAGGCCCGCCAGATAGGCGTCCCCCGGATCCGGGTAGCCGGATGCCTTGGCGATGCGGCGGGACAGTTCGGCGACAAGCAGCGAGTGTGCCCAATAGGCGGACAGGTCGACCGTGCGCTGCATCGCTCGTTCGTCGAGCAGGCTTTGCACGGACAGCGAGGTGGTGATGGCGCGAATCAGGCGGTTGCCGAGGGACTCCAGGCAGGCTTCAATGGTCCGCAACGGTCTGCCGCGCCGGAGCGCAGGCGTGTTGGCCGCTGTAAAAATCCTGACGCACAATCCTGGGTCAAGTTCGACAAAGCGGGCGATATCGGCAATCGACGTGTTTCCGGCATCGACCATCTGCACCAGGCGCAGAACGATCTGGGGCGGCGACAGGGAGCGCCCGGAGCTTATCGCATCACGGACCGATTCCGGTAAATTATGGTACATGGCGGTGTTCAGTCACGCCGGGTTATTCCCCGCGGTGGCCGGCGAGAAGTAGACATGGCGGGTCAGGATGGGGGTCGGGAGATCGGACGGTGGCCGGCCCGGACGGCGTTTTCCCCTGCGGCATCAAGTCCTTCCTTCACTTCGCGAGAGATGATTTCGAACAGCGCGCGGATAATGAAATTCATGCCGTCGATAATCTCATCCACCGAGATCATCGACGGAATCCGGGCGCCACGGTGTTCGATTTCTCCTCCGATTTGTCGGACATTGACGCCCAGGCGGGAGATGTTTTGCGCCAGGCGTCTCTCGGTCAGCACAAACAGGGTGCTGATGCCGTAGTGACGGGCGAGGGCGATCAGGCACAGATAGATGGCCAGCGCGAGATAGGGCTGGCGCGGTCTTTTTTCGGTGCTGAAGTCTTCTTCGGCGATCGAGAACGGTTTTCCTTGGTCGCTTTGTCGCCGACGGTAATTGCCGATCACCGCCAGACGGGAGATTTCGGCAATACGGCGACGATCGAGTTTCATCGGGTCGATGATCGACCTGTCCAGAGCGGCATCGCAACTGATTTCAAAGGGCAGTCGGGATTGTCGCGGATCGTCCGGGTCGACCAACACCAGGCGGGCGCAACCGACGAATTGCCCAGACGATACCGAGCGTACCAGGCAGTGCAGCGACTGCGCGTCGAAATCGTCGGTCTCCATTCCATTGGATCGCAAGGACTCGAAACTGAGTTCGCGGCAATAGACTTCGTGACGAATGCGAAAATTCTCCGCCCGGAGTTCCTCCGAGAGCGCAGGCACCACGTTGAAGAATCGGCGATAGCCTTGGCTCATCGTCAGTTCCGTCAAGCTCGAAAGAAACATCCTTCATTCCTCTGCAAGTTGAAACTGTCTTGGCGTGTGCTGCCGCCAGAGCAATACGCCTTGCATGGTACTACGAAGTGAGCTTGGCATCTGCTCCTTGCCTTCATGAACAGATGCTCGCGCCGTGTTGGAAAACGGCGCCTGTTGACGATTATCTGTGTGGCTGAGCGGCCGGACGACGTATTTCCGGTTTGACGCGACAAACGAGAATTCCGCCGCCGACTCCGGTCGAGAGACCTTCCACTGGGTCGCTTAATCCAGTTTTTTGAGGTAATCCTTGGTGAAAATCTTATCCGGCAGATCACGCAACTTCATGTTGCCGTATTCGAGTACCGATTGTTCGCCGCCGCGTAGCGCGTCTTCCATCACCAGGCGGGTTGGCCGTTTCTTGCCTTCCATCAGTTTGAAATTCTCGTATTTGCAGGTTTTTAGCAAGCGATTCGACAACGAATAAAATTCGGCCTTGTAAGGCCAGGAATCTTTTTCCCGCACCCAATAAAGGACGCGCTGATAGGTGACGCTACGATCGACGCCGGTCAATTCGAGCACGTGATAATCGTCGTTGGCGATTTTTTCGCTACGCAAAATCTTGGGAACGTAGTCGGCGGCGAAGTTCGCGCGGGCCAGATCGCCATTGGCCACTTGTCCCGTCAACCGCTGCGAGAGGGCGAGACGTATCGGTTGTGAGACGTCGGGCATGAAAATCCATAGATCGCGACCTTTCATCAGCATGATCTGACCCCGCTCGGAGGCGGGTTCGGTGACCATCACCACGCTATTGGTGTTCCCCTTGGCGAGCACGCGGTATTTTCTCACCTCGTTGCTCTGGCTGGCGCCGGTGGTGGTGATTGTGACGTCGACCTGGAAACCGTCGGACGGAAAACGCACCTGATCGGCCTTCTCGACGATGGCCTTGGCTTCGGCTGTTTCGGTCGCCGCAGGCGGCGGGACCTCGGCGGCCGTCGCCGCTGCTGGTGTTAAACAGACGCTGACGCCGACTGCCATGAGTATCAGCGTTGTATTGACAATAGAATGGCGGGTCGTCATGATTTCCATAGCTTGCACCCCAATGTGCTGATCTAAACCGAATTGGTTGAAAGTGCCTTCGAATGAGCGTAGTCCGTATCGAGCACGTTTGTAAGGATTATCTGCTTGGCGAGCAGAAAGTCCAAGCACTCAGAGACATCAATCTATCGTTCGACCCCGGCGTTTTTCTGGCGATCGCCGGTCCTTCCGGCAGTGGCAAAACCACGCTCCTGAATCTGATCGGTTGCATAGACACACCGAGCAGTGGAAAAATTTACATCAACGATCAGGATGTAAGCGGAAGAACGCCGGATCAGCTCGCCGATTTGCGTGCTCGGACGATCGGTTTTATTTTTCAGACCTTCAATTTGTTGCCGGTACTGTCCGCCGCCGAGAATGTCGAATATCCACTGCTGCATCGCAAGGACGTTTCGCCCAAGGAGCGCCAGAAACGTGTCGCGTATTTTCTCGATATCGTTGGTTTGTCGCGTTATGCCGAGCATCGGCCGAATCAGTTGAGCGGCGGTCAGCGCCAGCGCGTGGCCATTGCGCGGGCCTTGGCGATCAGGCCGTCGATTGTGTTGGCCGACGAGCCGACGGCGAATCTCGACCACAAAACGGGCGAGGAGATTCTTCTCTTGATGAAGAAGATCAATCGGGCGTTCAAGACGACCTTCATTTTTTCCACGCATGACAAACGTGTCATCGCCAAGGCCGACCGTCTGGTCCGCGTCGAAGATGGCGCGGTGTCGCTACTGGGCGTGCGTTCGCACAGCAAGTGGTCGCTCGCGCGCCATCGGCCCGTGGAAAAAAGCGTCGAGGGAGAAAATAATGCAGTTCAAGGCTAATGCATCTTGCGGCATTGTCGTATTCGCCATCGTTGGTTTGCCGTTGTCCGCGGTAGCCGATGCGGGAGCGAGTGGGCGAGGCGATTTTCCGACGACTTTTCCCGCCGCCGCAGGTGCGCCGCCGTTACCGATGGCGCCTGTCCTGGCGGCGAAATCGACCGATGCGCTGCCGAAGAGTCGTGATGCGCTGTTCGATGACGACGAGCCAAACAACGATTCCGAACCGCCGCCAGCCACGAAGGAGTCCTTGTTCCTCGACGACCAATCGGTGAAATCCTCGTCGGGCGGGCAGGCGGCGGGCGGTGGCCAAGGTGGAGCCATCAAGGGATTCGTTGAAAATGTCATGGCTTATACCACGTCGCGACCGCGACATTGGTCGGAGATGATGTTTCGTGCGGACCTGACGGCGCAAGGCGATCTCGGTAGCGCGGTGAAATGGAAGATGGGCGCGCGCTTCGATTACGACGCGACATACAGTCTCGCCGATTATTATCCGCGGGCCGTGGCGAATGACCAGCGCTTCAACGTCACATCGCGCGAGAACTATCTCGATATCGGTGCGGGCGACTGGGATTTCCGCCTCGGTCGGCAGCAGGTGGTTTGGGGTGAAATGGTCGGCCTGCTGTTTGGCGATGTGGTTTCCGCCAAGGACATGCGGCAGTTCATTTTGCCCGATTTCGAGATTCTTCGTATCCCGCAATGGGCCGCCAGAGCCGAGTACTTCAAGGACGACTTCCACGCCGAACTGTTATGGATTCCGGTTGCCTCTTACGATGATATCGGCAAACCCGGCTCGCAGTTTTTTAACTACACCTTGCCAGCGCCCGCGGGGGTGGCGACGGTGTTCCGAAACGAAAAGACGCCGTCGCGAAACTTGTCAAATACCAATTACGGGCTGCGGTTATCGGTATTGCGAGACGGCTGGGACGTGGCGGCCTTCGCTTATCGCAGCATGAGCGTCGCGCCGACCTTTTATCGCGAAATCGTTCAATCGCCACAACCGACCGTGGTGTATCAAGCCCAACATGACCGCATCACCCAGTATGGCGCCACGCTGGCGAAGGACCTTGGCTCGGTCGTTTTCAAAGCCGAAGCGGTTTACACCAAGGGGATGAAGTACCAGGTGACCAACCTGAGCGATGCCGATGGTGTGGTGCCGCAGGACACGTTGAACTGGGTGGTCGGTCTGGACTACAACGAGATTGCCGACACCCGGATCAATTTGCAGTTCTTCCAGAGTCATTTCTTCGATCGCCATCCGGATATCATTCAGTCGACGAATGAGAATGGTTACAGCGTATTGTTGAATCGCAAATTCGGCGACAAGGTCGAGGCGCAGGTTTTGTTGATAGCCAGCCTGAATCGGAGCGATTGGATGTTGCGTCCGCGCGCGAGTTGGAATTTCGAAAAAAATTGGCGTTTGGCGTTTGGCGCCGATGTTTTCAAGGGGCCACCGCTGGGCTACTTCGGTCGTTATGACAATAGCGACCGCGTCTATACGGAGTTGCGCTACAGCTTCTGACCGGCTGGCTGGGTGGGGGAATTCGCGATTGCCGATCGGCGGTACCTCGGCGCCAAGATCTGCGCTCGACTATCCGGATAGCCGAATTCGCCGGGTTCCCGCCCTTGCTTTTCTCGCGATCACGTCGGACGCTTTTTTTTTGCTATAATCCACCCCTTTTTCTGGATTCGGAAGAGACTGTCATGGTTGTTATCCGTTTGGCCCGTGGCGGCGCGAAAAAGCGCCCTTTCTACAATATGGTGGTCACCGATTCGCGCTCCCGTCGTGACGGTCGCTTTATCGAGCGCATCGGTTTCTACAATCCCTTGGCCTCCGGTAAGGAGCAGGGCCTACATGTCGCGACCGATCGCCTTGGTTACTGGCAGCAGCAGGGTGCCCGGACCTCGTCCACGGTCGCGCGCTTGCTCAAGCAGTCCGCCAAGGCGGCAGTGTGAGCAGTGTGAGCTTTGCCTGACAGTGGCTTGTCCGCGGTAGCGGATACCGCCGTCGCGGAACTCGCCGCCGAGATTGCCGACATCGTCGTTCTTGGCAAAATCGTCGGGCCGCATGGCATACAGGGCGCGGTGCGCGTCTATCCTTACGCCGACGATCCGTTGAGTTGGGCGCGCTTGCCGTACTGGTGGGTCGGCCAAGAAGGGGCTTCTCCGGCGTCTTGGCGTCGGGTAAAAGTCAACAAGTGCCTCTCGCGAAATGCTTTTCTGGTTGCTCGGCTGGCGTGCGCCGCCGATCGAACGGCGGCGGAGGGCATGCAAGGTCTGCTGGTTGGGGTGCCACGCGAGTGTTTGCCAGAGACTGTCGCCGGCGAGTATTACTGGGGCGATCTATTTGGCCTCGACGTGGTCAATACGCAAGGCCAAGCGCTGGGGCGCGTTCTCGATCTGATCGAGACGCCGGCGAATGCGGTTTTGCGGGTCGGCGACGATGGGGGGGCGGAAAGGCTGCTGCCTTTCGTTGCGGCGACGGTGATTGACGTGGATTTGGCCGCGCGTCGGATTCGTGTCGATTGGGAAGTCGACTGGTGAGCGAACCCAGATGCTGATTGTCTGGTGATGGGCTCGGAGGCCGGGTTGTCGGTGCGGCGGCCATTGGTCGTTGACGTGGTGACCTTGTTTCCCGAGATGTTTGCCGCTGTGACGCAGTCGGGAATCAGTCGCCGGGCCTTGGACGAGGGACGCTGGGATTTGCATTGCTGGAATCCGCGCGATTTCACCACCGACAGGCACCGCACCGTCGACGACCGGCCGTATGGCGGTGGGCCGGGGATGGTGATGATGCCGGGACCGCTGGAAGCGGCGATCAAGGCGGCGAAAGCTCGACAGCTGGCGGCTGGCGTAGCGGTTAGCCGGGTGATTTGCCTCTCGCCGCAAGGCGCGGTGCTGACGCATCGGCGAGTGATGCGGCTGGCGCAGGCGGATGAGGCCATGGTGCTGGTCTGCGGGCGTTATGAAGGAATCGACGAGCGGCTGATCGGACGCTGTGTCGATGAGGAAATTTCGATTGGCGATTTCGTTCTGTCGGGGGGCGAAATTCCGGCGATGGCACTGCTGGACGCGGTTGTCAGGCAGTTGCCCGGTGTATTGAACGATGCCGATTCGGCACAACAGGATTCGTTCGTGGCTGGTTTGCTGGATTGTCCGCACTACACGCGTCCGGAGGAGCACGACGGTTGGCGAGTGCCGGAGGTCCTGCTTTCCGGTCACCACGAGGAAATACGACGCTGGCGTTTGCAGCAGGCGCTGGGTCGAACATGGCGGCGACGTCCCGAGCTATTGGCGGGGCGAACCTTGTCCAAATCGGAAACGCAACTCCTGGTGCAGTTTCAGGAGCAATGCGGTCAGGAAAATAAAGCGTGAATCGCATGAATGGAGTTTATAAGATGAATCTGATCGAGCAACTGGAGCAAGAAGAAGTCGCCCGTCTGGGCAAAGTCATTCCCTCGTTCGCGCCTGGCGACACGGTGGTGGTGCAGGTGAAGGTCAAGGAAGGTACCCGCGAACGTCTGCAGGCATATGAAGGGGTGGTTATCGCCAAGCGAAATCGCGGTCTCAATTCCAGCTTTATCGTCCGCAAGGTTTCGTCCGGAGAAGGTGTCGAGCGTACTTTCCAGACCTATTCGCCGTTAGTGGCGTCGATTGAAGTCAAACGGCGCGGCGATGTGCGCCGGGCCAAGCTTTACTACTTGCGCGAGCGCTCGGGCAAGTCGGCGCGGATCAAGGAAAAGCTGGTTCGCAAGCAGCGCTGAACGCGCCGCGCGGTCAACGAAAAACGGCTTGGCGCCGCAGGCAGCCAAGCCGTTTTTTGGTTGGTTTCAGGCGCCGCCGGACCCCGCCCGCTTGTCGTTCTCGATCAGCGCGTAGGCCGAATGGTTGTGAATGGATTCGAAATTCTCGGATTCCACCACATAGGCATCGATGCGCCGTTCGCTGTTCAGACGCGCCGCCACGTCGCGCACCATGTCTTCGACGAACTTCGGATTATCGTAGGCCCGCTCGGTGACGTATTTCTCGTCCGGGCGCTTAAGCAGGCCGTAAAGCTCGCAGGACGCCTGTTCCTCGACAAATTGCACCAATTCCTCGATCCATAAGTGGTCGTTGATCTTGACGGTGACGGTGACTTGCGAACGCTGATTGTGCGCGCCGCGTTCGGAAATTTCCTTGGAGCACGGGCACAGGCTGGTCACCGGAATGGCGACCTTGATGGTGGAGGCGATTTCGCCATGGCATATTTCACCGATCAGCGTCACGTCGTAGTCCATCAGACTTTGCACGCCGGAGACGGGCGCCGCTTTGTTGATGAAATAGGGGAAGCTCATCTCGATGTGGCCGGTCTTCGCTTCCAGGCGTTCGACCATTTCGCGCAGCATCGCCGGAAAGTTCTCGACGGAAATCTCCCGCTCGTGACTGTTGAGAATTTCCACGAAGCGCGACATGTGCGTGCCCTTGAAATTGTGCGGCAGACCGACATACATGTTGAACATGGCGATGGTGTGCTGCACGCCGCCCGATTTGTCGAGCACTTTTACCGGGTGACGAATCGCCTTGATGCCGACTTTGTTGATGGCGATCCGCCGGGTGTCCGCCGAGCCCTGGACATCGGCCATCGCGGCGGCGGGCGGGCGGGTTTCGGGTGCATTCATTGTTGCTCCTGTGGTTTCTTCGTTAGTCGGCCGCAACGGCCGGCTTGGGTGACATCGGGGTTTTCTCCTGTTGCTCGCGGACGGCGCGGACGATGCCCTCCCGGTCAAGACCGATTTCCGCCAGCAGCCGCGTTTGATCGCCGTGGTCGATGAAACGGTCCGGAATGCCCAGGCGCAGCAGGCGCGCCGGACGACCGATCTCTTCAAGAACCCGCTCGACTTCCGAACCGGCGCCACCGATCACCGCATTCTCTTCGACGCTGACCAACAGGGAATGTTCCGCCGCCAGCGAAACAATCAGTTCCCGGTCGATGGGCTTGACGAAACGCATGTTGGCGACACTGGCATCCAAGGTTTCCGCCGCCGCCAGGGCGGGCGTCAGCATGCTGCCGAACGCGAGCAGCGCCACCTCGCGGCCGCGCCGGCGAATTTCGCCCTTGCCGAGCGGCAGGCCGGTCAGTTGTCGTTCGATCGCGACGCCAGGGCCGGTACCGCGCGGATAGCGCACGGCGCTCGGGCCGTCGAGCCTGAAGGCGGTGGTCAGCATTTTGCGGCACTCGTCCTCGTCGGACGGCGTCATCACCACCATGTTGGGGATGCAGGTCAGGAAGGAGATGTCGAAGGCGCCGTGGTGTGTCGGGCCGTCGGCGCCGACCAGGCCACCGCGATCAAGTGCGAAGACCACCGGCAGATTCTGAAGCGCGACATCGTGCACCAGCTGGTCGTAGGCGCGCTGGAGAAAGGTCGAATAAATGGCCACCACCGGCCGTAGACCTTCGCAGGCCAGACCGGCGGCGAAGGTGACGGCATGCTGCTCGGCGATGCCGACGTCGAAATAGCGGCGCGGGTAGCGTTCGCTGAAGCGCAGCAGGCCGGAGCCTTCGCGCATTGCCGGGGTAATGCCGACCAGCAGCGGGTCGGCCTCGGCCATGTCGCACAGCCAATCGCCGAAAATTTGCGTGTACGAGGGCTTGGCGCCGCTTTGTCCGCTGGCGATGCCGACGTCGGGGTGAAATTTCGATACTCCGTGATAGAGAATGGGATCGACCTCCGCCAGCTTGTAGCCTTGACCCTTCTTGGTGATCACGTGCAGGAATCGCGGCCCCTTGAGGTTCTTGAGGTTCAACAAGGTTGGCACCAGCGACTCCAGGTCGTGGCCGTCTATCGGGCCGATGTAGTTGAAGCCGAGTTCTTCGAACAGTGTTCCCGGAGTCAACATGCCCTTGACGTGCTCCTCGGCGCGTTTGGCGAATTCGCGCAACGACGGAGAAAAATCGAGTATTTTCTCGCCGGCCTTGCGCGCGGCGTTGAAGGTGTTGCCGGAAAAAAGTCGTGCCAGATAGCGGTTGAGCGCGCCGACCGGCGGCGAAATCGACATGTCGTTATCGTTGAGGATCACCAGCATGTCGGTGTCGGCGACGCCACCGTTGTTCAAGGCTTCGAAAGCCTGTCCGGCGGACATCGCGCCGTCGCCGATGATCGCCACCACCTTGCGCATTTCCCCCTTGATCTGGGTCGCCAGGGCCATGCCCAGGGCCGCCGATATCGAGGTCGACGAATGGCCGACGCCAAATGTGTCGTAATTGCTCTCGCCACGCTTCGGAAACCCGGATACGCCGCCATGCATCCGCAGTTTGGCCATGCCGGCGCGGCGGCCGGTGAGTACCTTGTGCGCATAGGTCTGATGCCCGACATCCCACACCAGACGGTCGTGCGGGGTGTCGAAAACGTAGTGCAAGGCGATCGTCAGTTCGACGGTGCCCAGGTTGGAAGACAGGTGCCCGCCGGTCTTGGAGACCGATTCGACCAGGAAGGAACGCAATTCATCGGCCAGTTGCGGCAGTTGCCGGCGGTCGAGCCGACGCACTTGCGCGGGGTCGCTGATGGTGTCGAGCAAAGGGTAACGGGTCATTTATCTGGGTCCTGGGGTGGCACTCGAAAATGATGGCCAGGCGCGGCGACCGGAAAAAGAGTCGAAGCCGTTGATGGTCAAAACTGGCGTTGCGCGATGAACTCGGTTAGCTCGCAAAGCCGCTGGCGACGCTCACCGAAAATCGCCAAGGCGGCCAGCGCCTGATTTTTGAGGTCGGCGGCGAACTCGCGCGCCCGTTCGAGGCTCATGAGGCTGACGTAAGTGGGTTTTTCGGTGGCGGCATCCTTGCCGGCGGTCTTGCCCAGCGTGATCGTGCTGGCGGTGCAATCGAGAATATCGTCGACGACTTGGAACAGCAGGCCGGCGCGCCTGGCGAAGCGGTCGAGCGCTTCCCGTTCGGCGGTGCTCAAGGCACCGCCGCACAAGGCGCCAAGCAGCACGGCGGCGTGAATCAAGGCGCCGGTTTTCAAGGCGTGCATCAGTTCGAGTTCCGGCTGTTCCAGGTGTTTGCCGACCGATTCGAGATCGATCGACTGGCCGCCGGCCATGCCGCGCGAGCCGCTGGCGCGCGCCAGCAGACGCAGCATTTCCACTTGCCGGGCCGCGTCGCCGAAATCCTGGCTGGCCAACAGTTCGAAGGCCAGGGATTGCAGGCTGTCGCCGACCAGCAGGGCGGTCGCCTCGTCGTATTCGACGTGACAAGTGGGGCGGCCGCGCCGCAGCACGTCGTCGTCCATGCACGGGAGATCGTCATGCACCAACGAGTAGCCATGGATCAGTTCCACGGCGCCAGCAACGATTTCCACCCGTTCGGGCGGTGCGGCGGTCAGCTCGCCGGCGGCGAAGGCCAGCAATGGACGTACCCGTTTGCCGCCATTCAGGCTGGCGTATCGCATCGCTTGATGCAAACGGCCCGGGATGGCATCGCCGCTCGGCAAGTACCGGAGCAACGCCGCCTCGACGCGCGTCTGAACGCCAAGCGCCCAGTCGGGGAAAGGCGGGGTCGCGGGTTTGCCAGTGGGCGCGTTGGCGAGGCTCATGGCGCGTCTCCCGTGTCGGGCGCGAAGTCGCGCAAGGTGTCGTTGTCGAGAATCTGGATTTGTTTTTCGGCGTCGTCGAGGCGACGCCGGCAGTGTTTGAGCAATTCGCTGCCGCGACCGTAGGCCGCGAGCGATTCTTCGAGAGGCAGGCGACCGCTTTCCATGCGCTGGACGATCTGTTCGAGTTCGGCAAGCGCCGCCTCGAACTTCATTTCGCCAATGACGGACTCGCCCGTGTGGCCGTCAGTGGGTTCGGGGTTCGGTCTTGACATCGGAAAGGCTCGAATCAAACCGGCGAAAATAGCCTATTAGTGGGTTCGCGGTCAAATGAAAAGGCGAGCAAGACGCACGCGCGGGCAAGCGGTCGACATTTCGCGAGCCCTTGGCGTTCGGGGCCTATCCAGCCGACGCGGCGCGGTTTTCCCGCCGGTACTGGTGCTAAACTGCGGCAACGAACAGGGGGCCGAGGGGAGTCTGCCATGATAGTCATCGAACAACAGCCGAAGCGTGTCGAAGTCACCGTTTATGCGGAGTTTACTCTCGCCGATTACCAGGAATTCGAGCGGGCCGTCAATTTCGCGATCCAGTTCGAGGGGCCGGTCGATCTGTTGTTCGATCTGCGCGAAATGGCTGATTTCACCTTGGATGTCGCTTGGGAGGATATTGTTTTTGCCCGGGCGCATGCCAACGATTTTTCTCGGATTGCTGTCCTGACCGAGAGCCAGTGGGTGGCTTGGAGCGCCTGGTTGGCACAGATCTTCGTCAGCGCCGAGATGCGCATCTTCGACGACGAACTCGATGCGCGCACGTGGTTGCTGGATGGTGACGGTGACGGCGAGGCGGCGGCGTGAGCCAGGCCATTCATTCCACGCTGGTCGACAGCGCGCTGCTCGCGGCGCATTTGGACGATCCAACGTGGCGGATTTTCGATTGCCGCCACCAGTTGACCGATCCGGAAGCCGGTGCGCGAGCATACGCCGCCGGCCACCTGCCCGGCGCTTCTTTCCTGCACCTGGACCGCGATTTGTCCGGGCCGCGAACCGGCCGCAACGGGCGGCACCCCTTGCCGGACCCGTGGCGTCTCGCCGAGCGGCTCGCGGCGGCGGGGGTTTCCAGCACGACTCAAGTGGTTGCGTACGACGACGCCGACGGGATGTTCGCCAGTCGCCTGTGGTGGCTGCTCCGCTGGCTGGGGCATGATCGTGTCGCGGTGCTCGACGGTGGCCTCGGGCGTTGGCTGGCGGAAGGGCGACCGTTGGCCGACGAGCCACCGGATGTCCCCGCCGGGGTGTTGCCAGTCGTGTTGCCAATCGTGCTGCGCGATTGGGTGGTGAGCAGCGAAACCGTGCTCGCCAATCTTGGCAACCCGCGTTTTTGCCTGATCGACGCGCGCAGCCCGGATCGTTTCCGAGGCGAAAACGAAACGCTCGACCCGGTCGCCGGACATATTCCCGGTGCCCGCAACGTTTTTTTCCGTGACAACTTGGGCGCCGAGGGCCGCTTCCTGCCTGCGGCGGATCTGCGCCGCTTGTGGTTGGCGCGGCTTGCCGGGAGCGAGCCTGAACAGGTGGTCTTGTCCTGTGGCTCTGGCGTTACCGCCTGCCATGCCTTGCTGGCAATGGAAGTGGCCGGTCTGCCGGGCGCGCGGCTCTACGCCGGTTCCTGGAGCGAGTGGTGCGGCGATCCGGCGCGGCCGGTGGCCATCGGCCCTGCCTGACGCCTTACGCCAGCAGCAAGGCGGCCGCCGCGTCGCCGATGTCGTCCAGCGACAGCGCGCCGTCCGGCCGGTACCACTGGCTGCTCCAGTTCAGCATGCCGAACAGCAACAGGCGCGAGGTTCGCGCCGAGCCGCGCAGACGGCCGCTGGTTGCCAGTTCGTTCAGCGTCGTTTGCCATGCCTGCTGATAACGATCGGCGGCGGCAGCGATTTCGTCGCGCGCGGCGCTGTCCAGGGACCGCGATTCGAATAGCAGCATCGGCGTGCGGCAGTCGCCTGCCAGCAGATTGTCGAGATGCACGCGAATCATGGTTCGCAAGCGGCGCTCGGGGTCGTCAACCGCCGCGATCGCCGCGTGCAGGCGGCGCGCGCCATTTTCGATGCCGTCGATCATCACCGTTTTCAGCAACTCTTGCTTGCTGCGGAAGTGATAAAAGGGGCTGCCGGAACGCATGCCGGCCGCGTCGGCGATGTCGCGCGTGGTCGTCGCCTCGAAGCCTTTCTCGACGAACAGCCGTGCCGCCACGCGCAACAGTTCCTCGCGACGGTTGGTTTCCAGTGGCGCGCCGGCTTTCTTTTTTTTCGCCGGCATGAATTTCAGAGCGTTGTCGCCAGCCGCGTGCCTTGCTCGATGGCGCGCCTGGCGTCGAGTTCGGTGGCCACGTCGGCGCCGCCGATCAGCGACAACGGCACGTTCGCCGCCCGCAGACCCTCTTCAAGCTCGCGGCGAGACTCCTGACCGGCGCAGACGACGACGTGGTCGACCGGCAGGCAGTGCGGTTGCCCGTCGACGACGATGTGCAGGCCGTCGCCGTCGATGCGCTCGTAGCTGACGCCGGCGAGCATCTGCACCCCGCGTCGTTTGAGCAGCGTTCGCCGTATCCAGCCCGTGGTTTTGGCTAGCCCATCGCCGACCTTGGCCGCTTTGCGCTGCAAGAGCCAAACCTGTCGCGGCGTGTTTACCCGGCTTGGCCGCTTCAGACCGCCGCGTCCGGCGTAGGAAGAATCGATGCCCCAGTCGTCCTGAAAACGCTCTTGCTCGTCGCGTTCGTCCTCGACATGCGTCAGAAACTCCGCGACATCGAAGCCGATGCCACCGGCGCCGACGATGGCCACGCGCTCGCCGGCAACGCGCAAGCCTTCCAGTAAATCAATGTAGGGAATCACCTTTTCGTGTTCGATCCCCGGCAACGACGGTTGTCGCGGCACGATGCCGGTGGCCAGAACGACGTGATCGAAGCGGCCACCGGCCAGATCCGCCAGCTCGCAGAGCTTGCCGAGCACCAGCGTGACGTTGAGGTCGCGCAGGCGGCGACCGAAGTAGCGCAGCGTTTCGTCGAACTCCTCCTTGCCGGGAATCCGGCGCGCCAGCCTGAACTGACCGCCGATTTCCGGCGCGGCATCGAACAGCGTGACATCATGTCCGCGTTCGGCGGCCGTTGCCGCGCAGGCCATTCCGGCCGGGCCGGCGCCGACCACCGCGATGCGCCGTGGGCTGGCGGTTTTCTCGATCGACCACTCGGTTTCCCGGCAGGCCCGCGGGTTCACCAGGCAGGTGCTCGGCCGACCGGCGAAGATTTCGTCGAGACAGGCCTGGTTGCAGGCGATGCAGGTGTTGATGGCGTCGGCCTGTCCGCCGGCGGCCTTGTTGACGAAGTCGGCATCGGCGAGGAAGGGACGCGCCATCGACACCATGTCGGCACAGCCCGTGGCGAGAACTTCCTCGGCCACGGCCGGCGTGTTGATGCGGTTGGTGGTGATCAGCGGAATGCGCACTGCGCCCATCAGCCGTCGGGTCACCCAGGTAAATGCCGCGCGCGGCACCATGGTGGCGATGGTCGGGATGCGCGCCTCGTGCCAGCCGATGCCGGTATTGATCATTGTCGCGCCGGCATTTTCGATCGCCTTGGCCAGGGTGACAATCTCGTCCCAGGTGCTGCCGCCCTCGACGAGATCGAGCATCGACAGCCGGAAGACGATGATGAAATTGGCGCCGGTCGCCGCGCGTACCCGCCGCACCGTTTCGACGGCGAAACGGCAGCGATTTTCGAAATCACCGCCCCAGGCGTCGTCGCGGCAATTGGTCTGCTGGGCGATGAACTGGTTGATCAGATACCCTTCGGAACCCATCACCTCGACCCCGTCGTAGCCGGCGCGTTGCGCCAGGCTGGCGCAACGCGCGTAATCGGCGATCGTCTTCTCGATGTCTTCGGCGCTGAGTTCGCGCGGGCGGACCGGCGAAATCGGTGCCTGCAAGGCCGATGGTGCCACCGCGCCGCGATGATAGGCGTAGCGGCCGGTGTGCAGAATCTGCATCGCGATCTTGCCGCCCGCCCCATGCACCGCGTCGGTGATCAAACGATGCTTGTCCACCTGCGTTTCATTTTCCAGCACCGCCGCGCCGGTCATCACCACTCCGTCCTGATTCGGCGCGATGCCGCCGGTGACGATCAGGCCGACGCCGCCGCGTGCGCGTTCCGCATAAAAAGCCGCCAGACGGGCAAAACCTTTGGGCATCTCTTCAAGACCGGTGTGCATCGAGCCCATCAAAACGCGATTGCGTAACGTGGTGAAACCAAGATCGAGCGGGGCGAGCAAATGCGGGTAAGCACCATGAACCATGTGGAAGTCTCCTACGGCGGCTGAGGGTCGGTATCGATTAACGATTAGGCAAGCAAGCGCTTGTTTGATTGTCGTCGATCGGTTCGGCGCTGGCAAGTCAACCCCTCGCTTCGAGCCTTGCTCCGATCTGGCTGTGCCTGAAAAGACATTGTAAACGACCATTTTTCCCGGATGACTAAACTCCCGGCAGGTCGCCGGTTTCCGGCCAAGCGCGATGCAGGCGCTCGATGTCGGCCGGGCGGTCGATGTCCGGCAGGGGCGGGAATTCCTGCCAGCGCCAGCCGATTTCGCTAAGGCGACTCCGGGTCTGCGCCATGACTTTGGCGCTGCCCCAGTCGATGCCGGAGAACAGGCGTCCGTCTGCCCGGCGCAGACCGATCAGCACGTAGCCGCCGTCTTCCGCCGGCACGAGGCAGGCGGGCCGCGTGCGCAGGGCGGTAGCCGCCTGCCGCAGCAACGGGGCGCTCAACCGTGGGCAATCGCTGCCGATCAGCAGCGTGCCGGCGGGTGTCGGCGATTCGGCCATCGCCGTTCGCATCCTTTGGCCGAGATCACCGTCCGGTTGTTGGCGTAGCCGCACCTGGTCGCCGGCGGCGCAGGCGACGAATTCGGGGTGGGCGGTGTCCGGCGTGCACCACAGGCTGACCGGGCCGAGTCCAGCGGCTCGCGCGGTGGCCACCGCCCGTTGCAGCAGCCAGCCTTGCAGGGCGGCGGCGCCGGCGGCGCCGAGGCGGGGAATCAGGCGGGTCTTGGCCAGTCCGGGAATCGGCGCTTTGGCGAGAATGGCGATGCCTATCGGTTGGGGGGGCGCCGACATGGGTCAGTGGCCGTCCGGCGCGGGGCAGTCCTCCGCCCGGGCGACGAAGCGGAAATCGGCAAAGCCGGCGTGCGCGTCCTCGCCGGTGTTGTCGGTATCGGTGGCCAGGGCCAGCCCGTGCAAGTGGCCGTCGATATCGCCGAAGGCACGTCGGAAGTCTTGCGCCACGTCGCGTCGTTCGTACACCCAGCCGCCAGCCTTGGCGGCGCCGGAGCGCAGCACCAGCATGCGGGCGCGGTCGGTGTAGGCGTTGTCGCGCCAGGTGCCGACCGGTTGCCGGTTGTCCCAGACGTAGTTGATCGCCGCGTCCGGCACGTGCGGGCCGTGAATCGAGCGCGCCAGGCGGAGCTTGGCCCGTGTCGCCAGCGACAGTTGTTCCGGCGGAACCTCGAAAGTCAGATAAACGCGAGCGGCGTAGTCGTCGCCGGCCTTGCGGGTCATGTCGGCGGTGGCGACGGGCGCGTCAACGCGCCATTGCCAGCACAGGATCGGCGTACTCTGTAAATCGACGCGCAGCGGCCGCGCCAGCAGCGCCATGCTGTTCTTCGCCCAGGCTTCGACAGCCATCACGCCGTCCCATTTGCGAAGTTTGTACACGGTGGGCGGCACGCGTCGATCGAGCCGTTCGATTTGCCACGGCGCCGGGATGTCCGCCGCGCCGTTGTCGAAACGGCTAATCCAGAGCGTGTCCGCGATCACCGTCAGCGGCAGGAGGAGGGCGGCGACGGTCAGCCGGTTTGTTTTGCGCATGGTGAGGTTCCGCGTCAGCGTGCGTGGGCGTCGTTTCGCCGCCAGGCGTGAAAGCGCTCCACCCAAGCGAGTAGTTTTTGTGGTGCGTGCGCTTTTTTCCACTGGCCGGCGACGTATTTGTTGGCCTCGGCCAGTGTCGGATAGATGTGGATGGTGCCGAGGATTTTGTTCAGGCCGATACCGTGTTTCATCGCCAGCACGTATTCGGCGATCAGGTCGCCGGCGTGGTCGCCGACGAGAGTGACCCCAAGGAGCTTGTCCCTGCCCGGCACGGTCAGCACCTTGACGAAGCCGTGCGCTTCGCCGTCGGCGATGGCGCGATCGAGGTCGTCGATGCCGTAGGTGGTGACTTCGTGCGGGATGCCGCGCTCGCGGGCTTCACGTTCGTTGAGGCCGACGCGCGCGACTTCAGGCTCGATGAACGTCGCCCAGGGGATCACCGCGTAATCGGCCTTGAATTTCTTGAACGGGTCGAACAAGGCGTTGACCGCCGCGTACCAGGCCTGATGTGCCGCCGTGTGGGTGAATTGGAAGGGGCCGGCAACGTCGCCGGCGGCATAGATGTTGGGATAGCGGGTTTGCAGGAATTCGTTGGTCTCGACCGTTCGGTCCGCCGGAATGCCCAGATCCTCCAGCCCGTAGCCTTGCAGGTTGGCCGTCCGGCCGACGGCGACCAACAACGCGTCGAAGGGAAGACGCACGTCCTGCCCGGCGTGCTCGGCGATCAGGACCTTCTCGCCGTTGTCGATGGTGAATTGCCTGACGCGGTGATCGAGCAACACGGCGACGCCTTCGGCCTGGAAACGCCGCAACACCAGTTCGGATACTTCGGGGTCTTCGCGCGGCAACAGGCGCGGCCCCATTTCGACCTGGGTGACGTCGGCGCCGAGACGGGCGAAGGCCTGTGTCAGTTCCGAGCCGATCGGCCCGCCGCCGAGAACCAGCAGCCGCTTTGGCAACCGGCGCAGATGCCAGACGGTATCCGAAGTCAAATAGCCGACCTCCTCGATACCCGGAATCGGCGGCACGACGGGCCGCGCGCCGGCGGCAATGACGATGCTGCGCGTGCGCAACCGCCGGGTGTCGCCATCAGCCTGGGCAATCGCCACTTCCCATGGCGAAACGAGGGTCGCCGTGCCTTGCCGTACGTCGACGCCGAGTTCGCGATAGCGTTCCGCCGAGTCGTGTGGCGCGATGGCGGCGATCACCGCTTGCACGCGCGCCATGACCTCGGCGAAGTCGAATTCAGCATGTGCCGAGGCGATGCCGAATTCGCGGGCGCGGGCGATGTGCGACAGCAGCTTGGCCGAGCGGATCAGCGCTTTCGACGGCACGCAACCGGTATTCAGGCAATCGCCACCCAGCTGGTGTTTTTCGACCAGCGTGACTTTGGCTTTCACGGCGGCAGCGATGTAGGCGGTGACCAGGCCGGCGCTGCCACCGCCGATCACCACCAGATTGCGGTCGAAAACCTTCGGTTTTTGCCAGCCGGCGTAGACCTTGTTGGCATGCGCTTTGTCGATCAGTTTACGTGCCAGCAGCGGAAAAACGCCGAGCAGCGCGAAAGAGGCGAGAAGACTCGGCGACAAAATACCGGCCAGCGAGTCGAGTCGCGCCAGTTGTGTGCCGGCATTGACATACACCACCGTGCCGGCCAGCATGCCGAGCTGGCTGACGCCGTAGAAGGTTCGCGCCTTCATCGCCGTCAGCCCGAGCAGCAGGTTGACCAGGAAGAACGGAAAAACAGGTACCAGGCGCAGGGTGAACAGATAGAAACCGCCGTCGCGCCGCACGCCCTCATCAACCGCCGCCAGCCGCTGGCCGAAGCGGCGCGCCACCCAATCGCGCAGCAGAAAGCGCGCAATCAGGAAAGCCAGCGTCGCGCCGATGGTCGAGGCGAAGGAAACAATCAGTGTTCCCCAGAGCAGCCCGAAAATGGCGCCGCCGGCCAGCGTCAGCAGCGTTGCGCCGGGCAGGGAAAGCGCGGTGACGGCAACATAGGCGACGAAATAGATGGCGACGCTCAGCAGCGGGCTGTGCGCCCGAAACGCGTCGATGGCCGCTTGTTGAGTCTTCAGCGTCCGCAGATTGACGTATTGCCCCAGATCGAAGGCGAAATACGCGCCCAGCAGCGTGCCCAGGAGAGCGAGTAAGAGCAGTTTTTTGTTGTTCATCGGCCCAGTGCGTCGTCGGTGTGTCGGGATCTCGGGATTTCTGGAAGGCCGGACCCGGCGGATACTGGGCGCGGCTCGGTGCCGTATGACCCGCCTTACCCCGTGTCCATCGTGGCCTCGTGCGTATTGGTCGCCGACTCGTGGTGCTTGCTTACATTTTTTTCCCGCTCGTGACCGAGACAGGCGACGATCTCCGGCAAACTGGCGATTTCCCCATCGGGCGGCGCCAGAAGATGGTCGGCCGCTTTCCCGCAGCGATTCAACCACAGCACATGTAGACCGCGGGCCTTGGCCGCGCTGGCATCCCAGCTGTACGACGACAAAAAACAGATTTTCCGTGGGGGGAACGGAAAATGCCGCGCCGCCAAATCATAAACAGCCGGGTGCGGTTTGAACACCCCGACCGATTCCACCGACAGCACGGCATCGAACAACTCGCCGAAACCGGCGTTGTCCACCGCGGCTCGCAGCATGCGCGGCGTGCCGTTCGAGAGAATCGCCAGCTTCATGCCGACGTTTCGCAGATGGCGAAGGGTTTCGGCGACATCCGGATAGGCGGCGATTTCCAGATAAAAGTCCATCAGACGTTCGTGCAGGCCGTCGCTCTTGATTCCCAGGGTCGCCAGGGAAAAATCCAGTGCATCGCTGGTGACTTGCCAGAAATCGGCATGTTGTCCGGCCAAGCCGCGCAGCCAGGTGTATTGCAATTGTTTGTCGCGCCACAGGTCGGAAAGGGCCTGTTCGCGCTGCCCCAGCAGGTGCCGCGCACCGCGCGCCACGCTACCAACGTCGAAAAGCGTGCCATAGGCATCGAAAACGCACGCCTCGATCCCGAAAAATCTTTGCTGGCTCATCCTGTCCTCCTGTCGGTTCCATGAGTCACGACGCGATATCCGTACGCCGAGCGTTCGAGGCGGTTCCCGCGCAAGATATAATGCGTTCCTTTCGCCGAAGCCCTTGGCCGGTCGGCGTGTCCAACCCAATTCAGCATTCGAGTCGCGAGTCACGTTCATTGTTCCTCCCGTTTTCTCTGCCGTCCTTGCCCGCCATCGGCGAGAAGCGGCAATTTCCCGCTTTCACCGGCTCGGCCGACGCCCTCCTGATCGCGCAGACGGCGCTGAGCATGCGCAAGGACCCGCACCGGCGCCAGCGCCTATTGGCCGTGCTTACCGCCAGCGCCGGCGATGCCCAACGTCTGCTCGACGAAATTCCCTGGTTTGCGAAGTCGCTGCGCGTGCGCTTGTTGCCCGACTGGGAGACGCTGCCTTACGACAGTTTTTCGCCACATCAGGATTTGATCTCGGAGCGGCTGGCGACGCTCCACGCCGTGTCGCGCGGCGAATGCGACGTGTTGCTGGTGCCGGCCGGCACGGCGGTGTATCGGCTGGCGCCGCCCGCCTACCTTGCCGCCTACACTTTCTTTTTCAAGCAGGGTGAAAAACTCGACGCCGAGCGCTTCCGCGCACAATTGACGCTGGCCGGCTATGCGCATGTGACGCAGGTGGTGGCGCCGGGCGAGTATTCGCTGCGCGGCGGGCTGGTCGACCTTTTTCCGATGGGCTCGCCGCTACCGTTCCGTCTCGATCTGTTCGACGACGAAATCGAAAGCATCAAGACCTTCGATGTCGACAGCCAACGCACGCTTTATCCGGTGCCGGAAATCCGCCTGCTGCCGGCGCGCGAATTTCCGCTCGACGACAAAGGGCGGGCGCGTTTTCGCCAGCGTTTCCGCGAAATGTTCGAGGGCGATCCCGGACGCTCGGGGATCTACAAGGACGTCACCAATGGCGTGGCGGCGGCAGGCATCGAATACTGGTTGCCCTTGTTCTTCGACGACACCGCCAGCCTTTTCGATTACCTGCCCGCGGAAACGCTGCTCTGCCTGCATGGCGACGTATCGGCGGCGATCCGCGCGTTCTGGAACGAGGCGCAGTCGCGCCACACCATGCTGTCAGGCGAGCGTTCGCGACCGCTGCTGCCGCCGGCAGAACTTTTTCTGGCCGAGGAGCAATTCTTCGTGGCCGCCAAGGCGTATGCGCGGATAGCCATCAACGCCGGCGACGATGGGCCGGCGCGCGTCTTGCCGGCCCTGGCCATCGACCGCCGCGCCGACGATCCGCTGGGTCGCCTGAAACGCTTTATCGACGAATTTCCCGGCCGGGTGCTGTTGCTCGCCGAAACCGCCGGCCGGCGCGAAACGCTCGCCGGCCTGTTCGCCGAGCATGGCCTGCGGCCTGATGCCTGTGCCGGCTTCGGCGAGTTCGCCGCCGCGTCTGCGCGACTCGCGCTGGTCGTCGCGCCCGTGCATGCGGGCTTTCGGCTCGACGATCTGGCGGTGGTCACCGAAGCCGAACTGTACGCCGAGACCCCGTCGCGTCGCGCCCGGCACGTCGCGCAACGCAAGGCGTCGATCGACAACTGGCTGCGTGACCTCACCGAACTGAAAGTCGGTTCGCCGGTGGTGCATGAACAGCACGGCATCGGCCGATACCAGGGATTGATCCATCTCGATCTCGGCGAAGGCGACATGGAGTTTCTTGAACTTCACTACGCCGGCGAGGCCAAGCTTTATGTGCCGGTGTCGCAGTTGCATGTCATTTCGCGCTATTCCGGCGCCGATCCCGATACGGCGCCCCTGCATGCGCTGGGTTCGCCACAGTGGGAAAAGGCCAAGCGTCGCGCGGCCTTGCAGGCGCGCGACACCGCCGCCGAACTGCTGGCGCTGTACGCCTTGCGCGCGGCCCGGCAAGGACATGCCTGCGAGTTCAAGGCGCAGGATTACGATGCCTTCGCCGATGGCTTCGGCTTCGAGGAATCACGCGATCAGGCGGTGGCCATCGCCGCGGTGATCGAAGACATGAAATCGGGGCGACCGATGGACCGTCTGGTGTGCGGCGATGTCGGTTTCGGCAAGACCGAAGTGGCGCTGCGCGCGGCGTTCTGCGCCGTTGCCGGTGGCCGGCAAGTGGCGGTGCTTTGCCCGACCACCTTGCTCTGCGAACAGCATTTCCAGACCTTCAGCGACCGCTTTGCCGACTGGCCGGTGCGCATCGCCGAACTGTCGCGTTTCAAGACCGCCAAGGAGGCCGGCGAATCGATCCGGGAACTGGCCGACGGCAAGCTCGACATCGTCATCGGCACGCACCGTCTGCTGCAAAAGGATGTCAAATTCAGTCGCCTCGGCCTGGTGGTCATCGACGAGGAGCACCGTTTCGGCGTCCGGCAGAAGGAGGCGCTGAAGGCGCTGCGCGCCGAGGTCGATGTGCTGACGCTGACGGCGACGCCGATTCCGCGCACGCTGGCGATGTCGCTGGAGGCGCTGCGCGATTTCTCGGTGATCGCCACCGCGCCCCAAAAGCGTCTGGCGATCAAGACCTTCGTCAACCTATTTTCCGACGGTATCGTCCGCGAGGCCTTGCTGCGCGAATTCAAGCGTGGCGGGCAGGTGTATTTCCTGCACAACGAAGTCGACACCATCGAAAACATGCGCGAGAAGCTTGCCAAGTTGTTGCCCGAGGCGCGCATCGTCGTCGGCCACGGACAGATGAAGGAACGCGATCTGGAGCGGGTGATGCGCGATTTCACCCAACAGCGCGCCAACCTGTTGCTGTGCACCACGATCATCGAAACCGGGATCGATAATCCACATGCCAACACGATCGTCATCAACCGCGCCGAGAAGTTCGGTCTGGCGCAACTGCATCAGTTGCGCGGCCGGGTCGGCCGCTCGCATCACCAAGCCTACGCCTACCTGCTGACCCACGACGATGCCACGCTGAGCAAGCAGGCACGGCAGCGACTGGAGGCGATCCAGATGATGGACGAACTCGGCGCCGGTTTTTATCTGGCGATGCACGACCTGGAAATCCGTGGCGCCGGCGAAGTGCTGGGCGACAGCCAGTCCGGCGAGATGCAGGAAGTCGGTTTCAACATGTTCACCGAAATGCTCAATCGCGCCGTCGCCGCGCTCAAACAGGGCAAGGAACCCGATCCGGCGGCGCCGCTAGTGATCGCCACCGAAATCAATCTGCATTCTCCGGCCCTGCTGCCCGACGACTACGCGCCGGATGTGCACGAGCGGCTGTCTCTCTATAAACGTCTCGCCGACGCTGCCACCGCCGATGAACTGACGGCCTTGCAGGAAGAACTGGTCGATCGCTTCGGCGATTTACCGCCGCAGGCACGGGCGCTGCTCGAAAGCCACCGCTTGCGTTTGCTCTGCAAGCCGCTCGGAATCAGCAAGGTCGACACGACCAGCGAGCAGATCGCCGTACAGTTTGTCGCGGAACCTCCGATAGATCCGATAAGAATCATCAACCTGATACAAAAAGACCGCCATTGCCGTCTGGCAGGGCAGGATCGACTGATCCTCAAGCGCCATTGCCCAACCCTTGCCGACCGTGTTGCCGCGGTCAAGGATCTTGTCCACCAACTCAGCCACCGGCCGACACCATGACTACTTTCCATCTCGACAACATCAACGTCAGCGCCTTCGATCCCATGCCCTCGCCAGAGGACATTCAGGCCCAATTGCCACTGTCGTCGTCGGCTGGCGACACGGTGACGAGCGGCCGCGAGACCTTGCGCAAGATCATCGACCGTGTCGATCATCGCTTTCTCGTCGTCGTCGGACCCTGTTCGATCCACGATCCGGTTGCCGGCATCGACTACGCGCGCCGCCTGAAGGCACTGGCCGACGAAGTGAGCGAGACGCTTTATCTGGTGATGCGCGTTTATTTCGAAAAACCGCGCACGACCACGGGTTGGAAGGGATATATCAACGACCCGGACATGGACGATTCCTTCCGTGTCGACCAGGGCATGCAAAAGGCGCGCGAGTTCCTGCTGCGGGTTGCCGAGATCGGCCTGCCGGCAGGCACCGAAGCGCTCGACCCGATCAGTCCGCAATACCTGGGCGATCTGATTTCCTGGACGGCCATCGGCGCGCGCACGGCCGAATCGCAGACGCATCGCGAAATGTCGTCGGGCCTCTCCACGCCCGTCGGTTTCAAGAACGGCACCAATGGCGACATGGCCATCGCCGTCAACGCCATCCTTTCGGCATCGCGTCCGCACAGTTTTTTGGGCATCAACAGCCTGGGACGCACGGCCATCGTGCGCACCAACGGCAACCGTTACGGTCATCTGGTTTTGCGTGGCGGCGATGGTCGACCGAATTACGATACGGTGAGCGTGCAGATGGCCGAGAAGGCCTTGAGCAAGGCCGGCTTGCCAAGCAATATCGTCGTCGACTGCTCGCACGCCAACAGCTATAAGAAACCGGAACTTCAGCCCCTGGTGATGGCCGATGTGGTCAATCAGGTTCGCCTGGGCAACCGGTCGATCATCGGGACGATGATCGAATCCAACCTCGTGGTCGGCAACCAGGCGATTCCCGACGATCTTTCGCAACTCAAGTATGGCTGCTCGGTCACCGATGCCTGCGTTGACTGGCCGACCACCGAGAAAATGATTCGCGATGCCGCCGCGTTGTTGCGGGAGGTGTTGCCTGTCAGAAACCGTTGAGCATTCGCATCGCGGTGGAACCGCCGGCTAGCGAGGCAGATTCGGTGCCTCGCTAGAGCCACTACCGTCTTGGCTCAATTCGACTCGCCGGCGTCCTTGCCAGGGCGCGTCGGAAGCGACTTCACGGTCGCCGGTACCGACGTACCGTATTTCTGTTCGAAAGCGTCGGCCGCCTTTTTAACCGAAACGAAGAAATCCTGTCCGCCGATTTCGTCCGACAGCCCGACCTTGGCCAATTCCTCAAGGAAAGGACGCGGCGCGTCGGCGATCTTGACGTCGATGCCTTCGTCGGCGAATTCCCGATGCAATTCGGCAAACCGTTGCGCCGCCGTAATGTCCATGTCGTGGATGGCTTGCGCGTCGATGATCAGCCACTTGATCGGGGGCTGCGCCTCGTCGACCAGCGAGCGCAGGCGCATCATCACATGTCGCGCATTGGCGAAGATCAGTGGCGCGTAAAGCCGATACACCAGCAAGCCGGGCACGCTGACCGCTTCTTCGTCGTCGCGGCAATCGTGAAACTTGCCATCATTCAAGCGCTTGCGCAGCACGGCGTCGTCGGGACGCGAAATCTCGACCAGCACGGCGATCAGCGACAACAGCAGACCGAGGATGATTCCGGGTACCACGCCCGCGATGAGGATGGCGGCGGTGACGCCCATGGCGATGCCGAATTCCACGCGGTCAACCTTGTACATGGCAAACAGCGATGCGGCTTCCAGCATGCCAATGGCGGTGACGATCAGGATCGCGCCGAGCGCCACCTTGGGGAGCAGGGCGATCAGGCCGGTCAGGAAGAACAGGAACAGCAGCAGACCGACCGAGGCTACCAATTGCGCTACCTGCGTCTTGCCGCCTGCGGCATCGACGATCGAGGTTCGGGACTGGCTCGCCGAAACCGGAAAACCCTGCCAGAGGCCGGCAAGAATGTTGGCCGAGCCGAGGGCGACCAGTTCGCGGTTCGGATAGACTTCGTAGCCGTTTTTCTCGGCGAAGGTCTGGGCGAGCAGAATGCCGTCCGAAAACGCCAGAAAGGCAATCGCCACCGCCGCCGGCGCCAGCGCGCCGATGTCGCCCACCCCGAGGGAGGGGATCGATAACCGCGGAATTCCGGAGGGTACCTTGCCGACCAACGCGATGCCGTAGCTGCCGAGATCGAACAGAAAAGTGGCGATAATGGCGACCGTGCAGACCGCCAGGGCTCCCGGTATGCGCGGAAACCAGCGCGCAAGCGCGATCAGCAGCAGAACCAGGGCGACGCCGAAGCCGAAAGTCGGCCAGTGCGTTTCCGGCAGTTTCACGAACACCGCGTGCAGCAACTCGAAAAAGTCCTCGCCCTCGGTCTTGATCCGGAACATCTTGCCCAACTGTGTCGAAATCAATACCAGCGACGCGCCATTCAAATAACCGATGAGCACCGGCCGGGATAGCAGGTCGGCAATCACGCCGAGTTTCAGGCGCGCGGCGAGCAACAGCACCAGACCCGAAAGAACGCCGAGAACCGCCGCCAGCGCCGCCATTCGCGACGGATCGCCGGCCGCCAGCGGCAGAATCGCCGAACCGGCCAGCAGGCCGATGGCGGCGTCCGGGCCGGCGATGACGTGCCGCGAACTGGCGAAAATGGCGTAGCCGATCGACGCCGCCAGCGCGGCATACAGGCCGGCGATCGGCGGTAGATGAACGAGTTCGGCATAGGCGATCACCGAGGGAATCATGACGATGCAAGCGGACAGACCGGCGATCATGTCCTTGCTCAGCCAGGCCAGACGATATTCTTGCAGCGTTGAGATTATCGGCATGCTCGACAACAGATACCTGAAAAAAACGGCAATTCTCATGAGCGTGGCTCCAGTCACAAATGCGCGGCCCGCAAATATACCTCGATATGCCTACAATTCGGCAAGTTATACCCCTGCGACCTTGCTCTCGATAGCTGCTCGCCCGGATTGATGGGAGTGTGCATGTCGATGTTCTAAAACCTGCTCGGATACGACGGCAGGTGAAATTCCCGACAATTTAGGTCGGAAAGTACTCTCGCGGCTAAATACGGTAACGATGGTCGGCACCGCCTGACCTCGTGCGGCCTGAGGATCGTCAAGCGGTATTCAGTAAAAAAACGTCAGCAAAATGTCAGTAAGTCGTGGACCGATCCAGCCACTGAGACTAAACTTACACGTTCCGCGATCGAGTGAACGGACTTCAAGGGGAAAAAAATTGCCATGCAAATCAACGTAGAAACCAAGCCCGTCGCCACCTCGGGCTACGATGCGCGGAAGAAGCGCCTAGTCGAGACGATCGACCGTCTTTATCATCGTGATGCCAAGGCGCCGCTGCAAAAGATGATCGCTCGCATTCACCCTGCGGATATGGCGGCCATTTTCGACGACCTTCCCATTGAGCATGTTACGGATATATTTTATTCAATCCCTGATATGACAATGGCTTCAGATGTCTTTGGTCAGCTGTCGCCGGATTTACGAACCCACATCATCGGCGAGTCGTCGACCGACAAGCTGGCTCGGGTTTTGGAATGTCTGCCGCCTGACGATCTGGCCGACGTGATGGGAAAATTGCCGGAAGAGCAGCGCGAACAGGTCATGTCGCTGCTTGGTCGCGAAAGTAAGGACGAGATCGAGAATCTCCTGCAGTACGATCCAAACAGCGCCGGTGGCATCATGACCACCGACTTTTTCTCGCTTTCGCACACGCTGACGGTCGAAGAGGCTGTGGCCAATATTCGTAGCCGCGAAGACGTCGAGATGGTTTTCTATCTGTACCTAACCGATGAGGCGGGTTGTTTGGTCGGAGTCGTTTCTCTACGGCAATTGTTGTTGAATCGTCCGGACGCGCCATTACATAAAATCATGAACCGGCGTGTCATGAAGGTTACGACGAGTACCGACCAGACCAAAGTGGCGATGTTGGTCGAAAAGTATCGCTTGCTGGCAATGCCGGTGGTCGACGACAACAATGTTCTGGTCGGCATGGTCACCGTTGACGACGTGATTGACGTCATCGAGGAAGAGACCACCCGCGATATCTTGAAAATGGCCGGTACCAGCGAATCGGAGACCATGACTCATTCGGCTTTCAAGATTGCTGGAATTCGTTTGCCGTGGTTGTTGGCGGCGTTTATCGGTGGCCTAGCGGCCACCGCGGTAATTGGTCAATACGAGGAAATACTTGGGCAAGTGCTGGTATTGAGTGCCTTCCTGCCGGTGGTCATGGGGATGGCCGGCAACGTTGGCGTGCAGTCGGCTACCGTTGCCGTGAGGGGTCTGGCGACCGGAGCGATCGATGTTCGCGACACCCTTCCGCTGGTGCTGAAAGAACTTCGTGTCGGTCTCGTGCTCGGGGGGTTTTACGGCTGTATTCTTGCCCTTTATGGCTACTTCGTTCATCACAGCGTGCACCTTGGGCAGGTGGTTGGTCTGACAATTCTCGGCAACATGACCGGAGCGGCCTTGCTAGCGGTGCTGCTGCCGATGATATTCCAACGAATGAAAGTCGATCCAGCCGTTGCCACCGGACCATTCGTCACAACCGCTATCGATATCCTTGGTGTCCTGAACTACTTTATGATTGCCAGCTGGATTTATAACTTGTAATGGGACTTCTCCATCCGTTGGCGGCTGTCAAGGCGATCTCTCTTGATGGCCGCCATTGTTCCCGAACGTTGGCCTGGAATTACTATTTATTTCCAGGGAACCTCTTGGTGCTGGAAGTCGCCAAGCACGGTCGCCAGTTCGGGCAACAGTGACTCGCCTCTCGCCAGCAACCAGGCTTCAATCGCTTGACCTTTCTTGCCTGGAAGCGCCTCGGCGACCAATTGCGTGGCGACAGCCAGATCGTTCAGCGTGCCGAGCAGTTCCTGCAACGCGGTGGCTGAGTGGTGGTAGTTCGGTAACGTTGGGCCGGTGAGGAGGGTGGTGAAGAATTCGAGGGCGTAGCGCAGTTGCTTGAAGGCCACCCGTAAGCGGTGCCTGGCCGCCACATCGCCGGTCACGGCCAATTCGGCTCGTTCATTGACGCGCTTGGCGCGCTTGTTCAGGCAGCGCGGAACGAATTTTTCAAGCTTGCCGGCGTCGCTTTCGGGGAGGGCGAGAACCGCGGCGGTGAAATCGAGCAGTAGGCGCGAGTACTCCGTCGATTTGAGGGTTGCCTTGACAGCACGACGGCAACTCCTGCAGCGCCGCTGGGCATGGCGCGTCAGGCTGTCTATTTCGGCACCAGTCGGGAAAAACTGCCGGAGAGTCGGTAGCGTTTCGGAAAAAAATACGTCCCAATTGCGCGCATCACCCAGGCTGCCGGCGAAATCTTGCCAGCGGGATTCGAAACGCGCGACAAATTCTTCCGGAAGGATCGGTTCCCAAAGTCGAATGGCCGACCGCAAGCGGCGGACGGCCACCCGTGCCTGATGGACGAACTCCGGCTGATCGTTGTCGCAAACGCCTTTTTCATTGCTTTGCAGATGACTGACGCAGGACAAGGCGATCAACCGAAAAGCCTCGATGGTCGACATCCCGGCCGAAATCGGCACCAGCGACGCCTTGACGGCGGCGGTGGGCGCGCCGAGCAGCAGGCGGTAAGCGCGCTCCGACTTGCTGCTGACTTCAGGGTGTAGGGGCACGGTTTCCTGCAACTTTCGCGCGATGTCGAACAGCGCGGTCACTTTCCCGGTATGCAGTTCCAATTCGATTTCACGGATCGGCTCGCGTTGTCCGCACGCGTCTATCCATCCGCGATCAAGCGCCAATTCGACGCGCGTGCCGGCGATGGGCTCCAGCATCCAGGCGTTGCGTCTGAATTGAGTGGTGAACACCGCTTGCAGTTCGTCGCGGGCGGATTCCACGAGTCCACGAATCCGTTGATCGCTGACGTGCGAGAAGTCGAACTGGCCCGCTCGCCGTGAAACCTCCCATTCTCCCCGTTGCGCCAGACCGCCGCTGAGTGCGCCAGACGTTTTTACCGCCAACAGATAGTCTTCGTCCACCTGGCGAAAACGCACCACGATCCGCTCGCGCCGTAGTCGGTTGTCCGGCGTGTCGTAGTAGGTGGTGACCAACAATTGCTTCCGGGGTTCGATGCCATTCAACATTGGGTGCGTTGTTAACGCGTTTGCGGCACGCGCCGACAGTGACAGTTTTATTTCTGTTTCTATAGTCATGATCTCCCCTCTCGTTCAAGCATGAAGCCATGTGTCCTCTAGCGCGATACATCGTGCGCTCCTCGCGGTGAAACAAATCGACGCGTCCAGGCAGGCGAAAACCGGCGTAGATTAGCACAGGCTTTTTTGTGTTTTGCGGTGCGAGAACGCCAGTCTGTCGCCTGGAAAGCGCTGGAGCCATGTCAGGGAGGGAACATTCGGCGCGGATGTCTCGTCGCCGAAAACAAACGCGCGATAGGTCGTGCGAGAACGGTCACGACATCTTCTCGATCAGGTGAGCCTTGAGTTGGGCACGGCCCGACGGGTTGGCCATGGCGATGATCGTGTTTCCCGGTTGGATGACGTGGTCGATCTTGGGGTTGAAAACCCAGGCGCCGTCTTCTTCGCGTAGCGCCAGCAGCACATAGTCCGGGCTTCGCAAGCGCATGTCGCCGACGCGGGTCGGCGGGAAGTTCGCCGGAACCGGCACTTCCTCGACGCGCACGTTCTTGTCCGAGCGGATCATTTCATCAAGGAAGCCGACGACGTGTGGTCGAACCATCGCCGATGCCAAGCGGATGCCACCGGTAAAATCGGGTGAAATCACGGCGTCAGCGCCGGCCTTGCGCATTTTCTCGACATTGCGCATCTCCTGCGCGCGGGCGACGATCCGCAAACTTGGATTGAGTTGTCGGGCGGTGATGATGATCATCAGGTTGCGCGAATCGTCGCCGGTGACCGCGAACAGACCCCTGGCGTCGACGATATCGGCTTCTTCCATCAAGTCGTCGTCGGAGGCGTCGCCTTGGAGGTAGAGCAATCCCGGAAATTTATCGAGATGCTCGTCGAAACGATCTTCCTCGATGTCGATGGCGACGAAGTGACGACCGGTATTTTGTAGTTCGCGTCCGACACTGCGCCCCACGCGACCGAAGCCGCAGATAATGAAATGCTGCCGCAGCTTCTGAATCCGTTTTTCCATTCGTCGTCTCCGCAGGGAATGATCCAGGTCTTTCTCGAGAAAGAACACCGATAGGCTGGTGAACAGGAAGGTCAGCGCACCCAGCCCGGAAATGGCGATGATCCCCGCGAACAGGCGGTCCTCCATCGAATGCAGAGGAATGATCTCGCCGTAACCGACGGTCGAGATGGTGATCAGGGTCATGTAAAGCGCGTCCGACAGATTGGGGTCGTCGGCGATACTGTAGAAACCGTAGGTGCCGATGGCGATCAGCACGACGACGGCGACGACGGCCCAGACGATCCGCACCACGATCCGCTGCAATTGCAGCGTGACCCGCATTTCCGCCGCTTTCGTGCGCGGCGGTTTACGGTTTTCTCGCGCTTGCGAAAAGCTTTCAGACATCGGCAAAAGAAGGGGGCAAGCGGCGTCGCGAAGTCATGAGTGATAAGTTTTCTGGTGGGAAATCGAAACGGCAAGCCGTTGCGTGGTCGGGTTCGGAAACTCGCGAAAGAGTCGCATATCCTTTGGCGATTGTCCACGTTTCACCGGTATTGCCGGCGCGACGATCAGAGGAGTGCGCGTGTGCCGGCGGGCCGACAAATCGCTGGCGAAAGACGGCGAAATGGCTCACGATAGCGTCATCGTGGCGCTCTATTTTTCTTGTTCCCTTTGTCACCTCATTGCCATGCCGAATAAACGTTTCTCGACGCGCCATCTTGGACCACGGGTCGCGCAGCGGATTGCCGAAGAAATCCTCGATCGTGTTGGCGAGATACCGCTCAGCACCGAACCGCGGCGACCGAATCCGGGAATTCGAGCGCGGGTGATCGCGCGTGCGGCCGCGCGTCAGGCGGCCGTCACCGCCGGCGGTCTGACACTGCCGCCCGGTCCACTGGGATGGCTGACGCTGTTGCCGGAACTGCGTTCGCTGTGGCGATTGCAGTCGCAGATGGTGGCGGACGTCGCTAGTTGTCATGGCAAGACGTCGGATCTGGGGGGGGAACAGATGATTTACTGTCTTTTCCGCCATACCGACGTCAAAACCATTCGCGGTCAGCTGGCGCGAATTGGCAGGCAACAGGTCGTCCAGCAAGCTTCCCGCCCCGATTTGCCCGCACTGGCGTTGAAAATCGGCTTTCACATTTCGCAACGCCTGATCGGGAAGGGGATTTCTCGCTGGGTACCGGTGGCTGGCGCCTTCGGCGCCGGTATTTATGCGTATTACGACACGATGCAGGTGGCCAATACCGCCATCGAACTGTTCTCGGAGGTGATCGATATCGAACAAGAGCCGTTCGATATCGATGGTCATTAAGCGAACCGACATGGCGCGGTTTGCGCAACCCCGGTTGACGGACTGGTAGAATGGTCGCCACCGACTCGCGATAGACTCGAAACTTATGCCTAAGGCCACCAGCAAGCACTTGGAAGAATGGGCAAACCCGCGGACGGTCATTCTAACGACAACGCTGTTGCTGGCGGCGTTATGGGTGGTGGTGGCGGTGTCGGCGACAACGGCACGGCAGTACAGCATCGCTACCGCCAGCGATCTGCTGCAACGCATGACTCTCGCTGTCGACGTGCAGACCCGGCAGCACATGCGTCTGTTCGACGCACTGTTCATCGCGTGCGAACACTGGCTGACCGAGAATCCCGGCCGCGATCCGCGCCACGATCCGGGGTTCCACAAATTGGTCGCCGATTTAGGCGTCGGCGCTCGCGACAGGCTCGCCATTCGTCTGCTGGATGAACAAGGCCGGACGGTGGATGTGCTGAATTCGGCCGCTGCTTCGCCGGCAGGCGATGCGGATGCCGGCGAGGCGGCACACCTGGCCGGCGAGGGTATCCATATCGGTAATCCGATCGCGCATCAGGCGCCCGGCGGTCGTCCCGGATTGCCGATCATGCGTGCCTTCAAGCGTCCCTCGCACGGTATTCGCGGACTCGTCGTCGTCGTCGATCTGGCGACACTCACCGGTATTTACGACCAACAACGTCCGCCGACGGGTGGCGCCATCGCCCTCGTCCGGCACGACGGCACCGTGCTGGCACGGGCGCCGGAGGAGGGGGCGCCGCCCGGTCGGACGCTCGCCACGGCGCCGTATTGGAGGCAGCTGGCGTCGCCAGGGCGTGGAGTACTGGTTCTGGATGCGCCCATGGATACCGCCGGTACCGGGGAAATTGTCGCCTATTCGTCGATGGCGGAATATTCCCTGACGGTTCTCGTTTCCGAGGACTACGATCAAGTGCTGGCGCCATGGCGGCGGCAAACCTTGTGGGTGCTGCTGCTGGCGTGCGGTATCACCGCGCCCATGCTGGTCGTCGCGTACCGGTCGCTGCGATTGTTGAAGGCGCTGGCTTTACAGGACGCGCAGTTACATCGTTTGGCGACCAGTGACCCGCTGACCGGCACCGGTAGCCGGCAGCATTTCGTCGAAACCCTGGACGCCGATCTGGCGCGGGTGCGCAGCGGTGACGCGTCGCTGACCGTTCTGCTGTTCGACATCGACTTCTTCAAGCGGCTCAACGATGGCTACGGTCACGCGGTGGGCGATCAAGTGCTGATTTCGTTTGTCGGCGCCGCGAAGAGTTGCCTGCGCGACGAGGATCTCATCGGACGGCTCGGCGCTGGCGAGTTCGCGATCCTGCTTCCGAATACCGGTGTCGACCGGGCCTTGCGGGTTGCCGCGCGCATCCGTGAACAAACCGCCCGGATCGCCATCGCGACCGATGACGGCACGGTCCGGTTCACCAGTAGCACCGGCGTGACCGCCGCGCTGGCGACGGATGCGTCGACGGATGTTTTGCTCAAACGCGCCGGCGTCGCCCTGCACCAGGCCAAGGCAAAGGGTTACGACCGGATCGAGGTGGCATGACGTGAGGCGTGACTTGGGGTACGTGCGTTCTTTCACGTCACGCCTGCTTGCGCTACCTGTGTCTTGCTACCGTCCTTGCCAGGTCGGTTGGCGTTTGCCGATGAACGCATCGATGCCTTCGCCGGCATCGTCGGTCATCATGTTGCAGGCCATGACTTCCGAGGCGTATTGATAAGCGGCCTCCAGTCCCATTTCAAGCTGCTTGTAGAACATCTGCTTGCCCATGCCGATGGCGACCGACGATTTGGCGACAATGGCGCGTGCCAGGGCGTCGACTTCGGCGTCGAGCGCCTCGCCGGTCACCACCCGGTTGAGCAAACCCTGACGCAGTGCTGTTTCCGCATCGATGAAATCGCCGGTCAGCAACATTTCCAGCGCCTGCTTGCGGCCGAGGTTGCGTGACAGACCAACGCCGGGCGTGGCGCAGAACAGGCCGACATTGATGCCCGAGGTGGCGAAACGCGCGTTGTCGGAGGCGACCGCCAGATCGCACATCGAAACCAGTTGACAGCCCGCCGCCGTGGCGATGCCATGCACGCGGGCGATGACCGGTTGCGGCATTTCGTTGATCGTCATCATCATCTTGCCGCAGCGCCGGAAGAGGTCTTGCATGAACGCCTTGTCGTGGTTGGCGCGCATTTCCTTGAGGTCGTGTCCGGCGCAAAATGCCTTGCCGGCGCCGGCGAGCACTACCACGCGGACCTGCCGGTCCGCCGCGATGGTCTGAAGCTGCGCCTGCATGGCGGCGATCATCGCCTGCGACAGGGCGTTGAATTGCCGCGGACGGTTCAGCGTCAGGGTCGCAATGCCGTCGCGATCATTGCGCAGAACATAGGGTTCATCCGTGGGCGTTTCGGTGCTTGAGGTCATGGGAGGATCTCCTGCGGGAGCAAGTTGTTGTCGGACGCCGCGTCCGTCGGTTCGCCAGGGCGGCGGACCGGCGCGCGACGGAGGCGTGCCGCGGAAAACTACTCGATGGCGGCAGACGATTTGGCCTGCTCGCGCAGGACGTACTTTTGAATCTTGCCGGTCGAGGTCTTGGGCAGCGTGCAGATCACCACTCGCTTGGGCACTTTGAAGCGGGCCATGTGCTGGCGGCAAAACTCGATGATCTCCTGCTCGGTGACCGAGGCGCCGTCGCGCAATTCGAGGAAGGCGCAGGGGACTTCACCCCAGGTGGCGTCCGGCGTGGCGACCACCGCCGCAGCGATCACCGCCGGGTGTTTGTAGAGCACATCTTCGACCTCGATCGAGGAGATGTTCTCGCCGCCGGAAATGATCACGTCTTTCGAGCGATCCTTGATCTTGACGTAGCCGTCCTGGTGCATCACCGCCAGGTCGCCGGTGTGGTACCAGCCGCCGGCGAAGGATTCGGCGGTGGCTTTCGGGTTCTTCAGGTAGCCTTTCATCACCAGATTGCCACGGAACATGATCTCGCCCATGGTCTCGCCGTCCCAGGGCACCGGGTCCATATTCGTCGGGTCGAGAACGGTAATGCCTTCCTGTGCGTGGTAACGGACACCTTGCCGGCCGTTCAGGTCGACCTGCTCGGCAAGCGGCAATTTCGACCAATGCTCGTGTTTGGCGCAAACCGCGGCCGGTCCATAAGTTTCGGTCAGTCCGTAAACGTGTGTCAGATCGACGCCGATGTTGGCCATCGCCTCGATCACCGCCGCCGGTGGCGGGGCGGCGGCGATCAGGCCGGCGACCTGATGGGTGATACCGGCCCGCAGGGCGGCGGGTGCATTGGCCATCAGGCTGTGTACGATGGGGGCGCCGCAATAGTGGGTGACACCGTGCGCGCGGATGGCTTCGAAGATCAGTTTGGGATCGACGCGACGCAGACAGACATTGGTACCGGCATTGGCGGCCATGGTCCAGACGAAGCACCAGCCGTTGCAATGGAACATCGGCAGGGTCCACAAGTACACCGAATGCGGCCGCATTCCCCAGCTGACGATATTGCTCATCGAGTTCAGATAGGCGCCGCGATGGTGATAGACCACGCCCTTCGGATTACCGGTCGTTCCCGAGGTGTAATTCAGCGAGATGGCGTCCCATTCGTCGGCCGGGCCGTTCCAGGAAAAATCGGGGCTGCCGGCGGCGATGAAGGTTTCGTAGTCGATCGTTCCCAGCCGTTCGCCGGGGCCGCTGTATTCACTGTCGTCGACATCGATCACCAGAATCTGCCGGGTTAACGCCGCCAGCGCTTTCTTGACGGTGGGGGAATATTCGCGGTCGGTGATCAGCACCTTGGCTTCGCCGTGTTCGAGCATGAAGGCGATGGTTTCGGCGTCCAGGCGTGTGTTCAGCGTATTGAGTACCGCACCGGTAACCGGCACGCCGAAATGGCATTCGACCATTTCCGGCGTGTTGTTGAGCATCGCCGCGACGGTATCGCCAACGCCGATGCCGTGATCGGCCAGCGCCGACGCCAGGCGGCGCGAACGGGTGAAGGTTTCCAGCCATGTGTAGCGGCGCTCACCGTGTATCACCGCCGTGCGCTCCGGGTAAATATACGCGGTGCGGGCGAGGAAGGTCAGCGGCGTCAACGGCGTGTAATTGGCAGTATTTTTGTCGAGATCTTGTTGGTAAATATTTTGCATTCCCTTTATCCCTCCTGTGTGAAATGGGTCTGTTTTATTGATCTGCCACAGCCGCGGTCCGGCAACCAGTCAGCCTGCCATGTTTCTCCTGATCATTCAACCATGCGGCAATTTCCCGGCCGAGTTCCTTGCTGCTCGTGACCAGTGCGGCGACGCCGCCGCGCGCGTCGGCGGTCGCGGCCGGCGTGGCGATGTCGAACGGCTGCGTGGCCAGCCGCCGCTGGCTGGCGTCGAACACCTCGAGAGTGCCGCGCAAGGTGCCGTGACTGCCTTGCGGGCTGTCGAAGAGTTGCGAAAATTCCTGCAACTCGACCCGCAGCAGGCAGCGTGCCGGCGCGTGGCTTCCGCCGGCCGTTATCCCCAGTTGCTGCCGCAGCCGCTGCGCCAGCAGTTGTGCCGGTTCCCCGGCCCAGCGACTGCCGGCGTAGGCGCGCAACCGGAGCGGTGTGTCGTACAGCAGGCGGTATTCGACCGCCGGGGTGTTGACCCAGGGTGGCGCCCGGACTTCGAGGGCGACACCCGTCCAGGGGACGCCGGCGGCCGTGGGCGGCGGCGACAAACCGAAATCGTAGACCTCGGCCGGCGGCGCGTTGCGCCCTCCGACACAAGCGACAAGGCCGCCGACGGCCGACAGCACCAGCAGTTTTCTCATGGCGTTCCCTCGCGGTTGGGCGGATCGATGAAGCCGGCTTCGCCTGGTCCCGGCGCCGGCGCCGGCGGGCCAAAAACGACGCTTTGCGGTGAATCCTCAAGCATTTGCAACACCCGTCCCAACTGGCGGGAATTCGCCGACAGATCGCTGCCCAGAGTGTTCAGGCGAGGGACGAGCGCGCCGGCGCCATTGGGGGAAGGGTCGGCGAGCAGGGTATCCAGCCGGTCGCTGACCGTGCGCAGGCGTGCCGTCAGTTGCCTGATCTCGACCAGCAAGGGCGCGGCTTCGCCAGCCACCTGTTCGGCGCGGGCCAGCGAGGTATTCACGGAGCGGACGGTCGCCGGCGTCAGCAGATGCCGCAGTTGCGCGGCGGCGACGCTGGCGCTGCCGGTGGTGGCTTCGACATTGGTCAGAATATTGGCGAAGCGTTCTCGATTTTCGTCGTCGAAGATTTCATTGGCGTTGGTCAGGAGGTCGCGCGCTTGGCGAAGGGTCGCGCCGCCGGTGTCCGACAGTTCCTGGATCAGCGACGGACTCATGGCGATCCGTGGCGGCTCGCCACCGCCGCCAAGCAGGGCGGCGCCTGGATCGCTGCCAGGCAGCGGCGTGCTGTCGCCGCCGCCTTCTTCGAGCAGGATGTGGGCGATGCCGGTCACGCCTTGGTAGTTGAGTTTCGCGGTCGTGCCGCGGGTGACGGGCACGGCGTTGTCGACAGCGATCCGAATCAGGATGTTGCCGGGGTCTCGCGGGTCGAGGTCGATGGCTTGTACCTTGCCGACGCGAATGCCACGGTAGCGCACCTGACCTTGCAAACCGAGGCCGGTAACATTTTGACGGGTGACCACGATATATTCCTTGACCGATTCGTGCTTGCCACCGAACCACCACAGGGCCAGTGCGGCGGCGCAACCGAGCAGGAGTGCGAACAAGCCGGCCACCAGGGCGTGCGATCGATTCTCCAAGGCTAATGCCCTCCTTGTTCAATGGTTGCCGCCGGGCGGCCGGCGGCAAAAAAGTTATGAATGAACGGATGGTCGACCGCCAATACGTCGGCGGTCGTGCCGTGGGCCACCAGCCGCTGGTCGGCGAGCACCGCCAGCCGGGTGGCCAGGCCGTTGAGGGTGTCGATGTCGTGCGTGACCATCACCACCGTGAAGTGGAGCTCGTGCTGCAATGTATTGATCAGCTTGACGAAATTCGCGCTTCGATCCGGGTCGAGTCCGGCCGTCGGCTCGTCCAGCACCAGCAGTTCGGGTTCGAGAGACAGCGCCCGCGCCAGTGCCACGCGCTTGATCATGCCGCCCGACAGTTCGGCGGGCATCAGTCGGCCGTGCCTCGGTTCGAGTTCGACCATCGCCAGTTTGAGCAGCACCAGATCGTGGATCGTCTCTTCGTCGAGGCAGCGCAGTTCGCGCAACGGGAAGGCGATATTGTCGTGCACCGACAATGCCGAAAACAGGGCGCCTTGCTGGAAAAGCATGCCGAAACGGCGCCGTACCGCCAGCCGGCGCGCTGGGTCGGCGTCGAGGACATCCTGGCCAAACAGTTTGACCGTTCCCTGGCTGGGCGCCAGCAGGCCGACGATCTCGCGCAGCAGCGTGGTCTTTCCGCTTCCCGAACCGCCGACCAGACCGACGATTTGTCCGGCATCGATCCGCAAGTCGATGTCGCGATGCACCACGTTGTCGCCGAATCGGGTCCACACGCCGCGAATTTCTATCGCCGGCACGGTCGTCGTCGCGGCATCGGCGTTCGTGCTCACAAGGGGATGCCGACGCCACGCGTCAGAATGGCGAAAATCGCGTCCACCAGGATGGCGACGGTGATCGAGGTCACCACGGCGGTCGTCGTACGCGACGACAGGCTCTCGGTATTCGGTTCCACGCGCAGACCGAAGTGACAGGCGATGACCGCGATCAACACACCGAAAACCATCCCTTTGCCCAGGCCGATCCATAAATTGGCCACCGGCACCGCGCGTGGCAGCGCCTCGATGAAAAAGCCATACGACAAGTCCATTTGCAGCTTGGCGGCCACCATGCCGCCGACGATGCCGGCCGTCGAGCACCACAGTACCAGCAAGGGGACGGCCACGGTGAGCGCCAGGACTTTCGGCAATACCAGTCGCAAACTGCGCGAAACGCCCATCGTGGCCAGGGCGTCGATTTCCTCCGTGACGCGCATGACCCCGATCTGCGCCGTCATCGCCGAGCCGGAGCGGCCAGCCACCAGCACCGCGACCAGTACCGGTCCCAGTTCGCGGACGATGCTGATGCCGAGCAGATTGACCACGAACACATCGGCGCCGAATGCCTTCAACTGCAACGCCGAGAGGTAGGAGAGAACGATGCCGATCAACACGCCGATCAGTGCGGTGACCGGCAGGGCCTGGGCGCCGCTCCTGTAAAGATTGGCCGAGAATTCGCGCCAGGGAATGTCGCGCGGATGGCGGCTGAGATGTGCCAGATCCAGCAGCATCTGGCCAATCAGCGCGATCATTCCCGACAAATGATTGATCGCCGTGAGGACTTGCCGGCCCAGCCAGAGCACGCCGGCCAGCGGATCCCGGCGGACGACCGGTTCCGGGGCGGTGGGAAGGTTCGCCACCCGCTCCAGCACCCGCCGATGCGTCGGCGAAATCGACAGCGAGGCCGGCCAGCGCCGCCCCCACGCGCGCCAGAGCAGAATCGCCGCCGCGCTGTCGAGCTTGGCGACTGCTTGCAGTTGCCAGTCGGGATCGGCGACCGCCAGTTCCCGCAAACGTTTTTCGAGATCGGCGATGGGTCGTGGCAAGCCGGTCAGCGTCCAGTCGCCGGCAAGCTCGACCCGCGCGCCGCTGGCGTTCTCGACGGCGATAAGGGTCGCCGTCATCCCTGACTCGGCACGAAAAAAAGCCGGCGCGAGCGACGCGAATCGTCCAACGGTGGGTCCGTTACGACTTCTTCACCGGTTCGACGGCAGGCGCGGATTCGCCCGACACGGATTTCAAGCGCACCTTGATACCGATCCGGCGCCAGACCATCGATTCGTCTTCCAGGGCGGCGGCCGTCATCGGGTTGGCGTCCAGCCATTCCACCGGCACGTCGAGCTGAAAACCGACCGGGGACTCGCGGACCGTCAAATTCGGCCAGGGTTGATCCTCGCGCGCCCGATGCAGCAACACCCCCAGGCGCAGGCAAAATACCAGTCGCCAGTTCGGGTCGCCGACCGGCATCGACGCCAGTTTCTGGAGCTTGCCGCGCTGGCCGAGCACCAACAGCGCCAGGCGCGCCTGATCGCGCTTGGAAAAGCCGGGCATGTCGGCGTGGCTCAGAATGTAAGCGCCGTGCTTGTGGAACTCGCTGTGCGCCACCGAAATTCCGATTTCATGCACCGAGACGGCCCAGCGCAGGAAGTGCGCATCGTTTTCATGCTCCGGCAGATCGAGCCTGATCATCTGGCCAAGCAGTGTCAGGGCGGTGCGTTCGACACGCCTGACCTGCGTTTCGTCGGCCTGATAGCGGCGCATGAACTGCGTCACCGTCTCGTCGCGGGTGTCGTGATGCTCGAAACGGCCCAGCAGATCGTAGAGCACGCCCAGCGGCAGGGCGCCGTCGGAATAGGTCATGTGCTCGAGAGACAGTTCCGAAAACACCGAGGTCATGATCGCCACCGCGCCGGGCAGAATCGCCAGCCGGTCGCTACGCATGCCGTCGAGCGTCAACGCTTCCGCCGATCCGGCCCGGATCAGCCGTTGCCGCAGCTTGTCCAGCCCCTCGCGACTGATGCCGGTGACGCCTTCCGGATTGAGGCCGTTCAGTTCGAGGATGTCGGCGACTTCCTGCGCCGAGCCTGACGACCCAACCGCCTCCTGCCAGCCCAGGCGTTCGTAATCGACGGCGATGGCCTCGATTTCGCGCGCCGCCGCCACTTGCGCGGCATACATGCGTTTTTTGTCGACCCGGCCTTCCGGGAAAAAGCGCTGCCGATAGCTGATGCATCCCATGAACAGGGATTCCATCAACAGCGGCTCGGTGCCTTCGCCGACGATGAATTCGGTCGAGCCGCCGCCGATATCGACCACCAGGCGCCGATGGCTGGCGGTGGGCAGCGCATTCGAGGCGCCGATGAAAATCAGGCGCGCTTCCTCGCGGCCACCGATGATTTCGATCGGAAAGCCGAGGGCGGCTTCCGCCTGCGGCAGCACCATGCTGGCATTGCGCGCGACGCGCATGGCGTCGGTCGTTACCGCCCGGACGGTCTCCGGCGCGAATTCGCGCAGCCGTTCGCCGAAAATCCGCAGCGCCTGAACCGCGCGCTGTTGCGAGGCATGGTCGAGAATTCTTTCCCGCGTTAGACCGGAGCCGAGGCGAACCGTCTCTTTCATCGTCTCGAGCGGGTGAATCTGGTTGCCGACGATGCGACCGATTTGCAGGCGGAAGCTGTTGGAGCCCAGGTCGACGCCGGCGATTAATTCGTAACTCATGACTGTTCTTTCGGGGCCGTGTGGCACGAGCCGATTGGCGGGTCGAAAATTCTACCACTCCCGGACAAGGGAGTCCGATTCCCTGTCGCGGGTCCTTGCGCGCGCCGTCACCAGGCCCGGTTGGAAACGGCAAGAGAAAAAACGTTCGATCATCATGCGACGGATCGATGGTTGTAATATGTCCGCCGTAGTTGCCGTGGCCTACCGACCGCTCATTTTCATAGGATAACTCAATGGATACAGTAACCCAGACGACCGAAAACACACCCCTGCACTCACCAAGCGGCTTTCCGCCGGAATTCTTTCTGAATCGCGAGATCGGTCTGCTGGGCTTCAACAAGCGCGTGCTTTACCAGGCCAGGAATCCACGCACGCCGCTGCTCGAACGTTTGCGCTTCCTGTGCATCGTCAGTAGCAATCTCGACGAGTTCTTCGAAATCCGGGTCGCCGGGATCAAGGAACAACTCAAGCTCGGATCGGTGGCGATCACCACCGATGGCAAGACCGCTCGCGAAGTCTATCGGCTGGTCTGCGAGGAAACGCACGCGTTGGTCAAGGAACAGTACACGTTGCTCAACGACGAAATCCTTCCGCTGCTCGCTTCCGAAGGCATCCGTTTCGATAAGCGCGGCGACTGGAACGCCGCGCAGCGCGAGTGGATACGGGATTTCTTCTTCCGGGAAGTGATGCCGGTGATCACTCCGATCGGTCTCGATCCTTCGCACCCTTTCCCGCGGGTGCTCAACAAAAGCCTCAACTTCGCCGTCGAACTGGAAGGCCGCGACGCTTTCGGCCGCAGTTCGGGCGCGGCCATCGTCCAGGCGCCGCGCGTCCTGCCGCGCGTCATCCGCTTGCCGCGCGAACTCGGCGAGTCGGAATATTCTTTCGTTTTCCTGTCGTCGATCCTGCATGAATTCGTGCATGAATTGTTCGCCGGCATGAAGGTTCTCGGCTGCTACCAGTTCCGGGTCACGCGCAACAGCGATCTGTTCGTCGATGAGGAGGAAGTCAAGAACCTGCGCGCCAAGATTCAGGGGGAATTGCCGCAACGCAATTTCGGCGACGCCGTCCGTCTGGAAGTGGCCAACAACTGTTCCGACGCGATGACCGAGTTCCTGCTTGGCCAGTTCAATCTCGGCGAAAGCGATCTCTATCGCGTGGCCGGTCCTGTCAATCTGGCGCGTCTGATGCAGGTGCCGGACTGGGTGTTGCGCAACGATCTGAAATTTCCGCCGTTCACGCCCGGCACGCCGAAGTCCCTACAGAAGTGCCATAGCGTTTTCGACAGCATTCGCGGTGGCGATATCCTGCTTCACCACCCTTACCAGAGCTTCAACCCGGTGATCGAACTGCTCGAACAGGCAGCGGTCGACCCGCAGGTGGTGGCGATCAAAATGACCGTTTATCGCACCGGCACCGATTCGGTGCTGATGCAGTCGCTGCTGCGCGCCGCGCAAAACGGTAAGGAAGTGACCGTGGTGGTCGAATTGATGGCGCGTTTCGACGAGGAAGCCAACATCGGCTGGGCGACTCGCCTGGAGGAAGTCGGCGCGCACGTCGTCTACGGGGTGGTCGGCTACAAGACGCACGCCAAGATGTTGATGATCGTCCGCCGCGAGGAAGGCAAATCCGGCAGCATCCTCCGGCGCTACGTCCATCTCGGCACTGGCAACTACCATCCCAAGACCGCGCGCCTGTATTCGGATTTCGGTCTGCTGACTTGCAACGAGGAAATCGGCATCGACACCAACGAAGTCTTCAAACAACTGACCGGTCTGGGGCGGGCGCAGACGCTGACGCATCTCTGGCAGGCGCCGTTTTCCTTGCAGGCGAACGTTGTCGCCGGGATTCGCGCCGAGGCGGAGGCCGCGCGCGCCGGAAAACGGTCGCGGATCATCGCCAAGATGAATTCGCTGCTTGAACCGGAAACCATCGCGGCGCTCTACGACGCCTCGCGGGCCGGCGTGAAGATCGACCTGATCGTGCGCGGCGTTTGCGGTCTGCGCGCCGGGGTGAAGGACCTCTCCGAAAACATCACCGTGCGCTCGATCATCGGTCGCCAGCTCGAACATCACCGGGTCTTTTACTTCTATGCCGGCGGCGAGGAGAAGGTTTACCTTTCCAGCGCCGACTGGATGGAACGCAACTTCTTTCGCCGCATCGAACTGGCGTTTCCGGTTCTCGACCGCAAACTGAAACGCCGGGTGATTGCCGAAGGCTTGCAGATTTATCTGACCGACAACCAGCAAGCCTGGGAACTCGGGCCGGACGGCACTTACCATCTGCGGCGCGGCTCGCGCGGCAGTGCCCACTCCGCGCAAGGCGAACTGATCGAACTGCTCAAGGCGTGAGCGAGGAACCGGCGGGTGCGCGCCCACCCGCCGGCGCCGCCGAGCCGGCGGGACGTCAGGCGCGACGGGCGCCGACCACGCCGTCGACGGTGTGCAGCAAGGTCAGGGTGCGGTTGAGATGCGGAATGCTGTCGATCTCGGCGGTAAAACTCATGTGCGCGTGGCCTTGTCTGGACTGCGTATTCACCGCGATGACGTTGATTTTCTCGCGGGCCAGAATGTCCGACACATCGCGCAGCAATCCCTGCCGGTCGTGGGCATCGATGACGATGTCCACCGCGAACACGCCGTCGGTGTGTCCGCCCCAACTGGTTTCGATCACCCGTTCAGGAAACAGCGAGCGCATGTTGCCGAAATTGCTACAGTCCGCGCGATGGACCGACACCCCCTTGCCGCGAGTCACGAAGCCGATGATCGGGTCCGGCGGCACCGGTTTGCAGCAGCCGGCCATCTGGGTCAGCAAGCGGCCGACGCCGACGATCAGCACGCCTTTTTCGGCGACGTCGCTGGCCCGGACCCGACGCACCGGCATGTCGCCGAGCACGCGCTCGTCCACCGGCATTTCGGTGCCGCGCACCGCCACTTGCAGCTGGCGGAGGTTCAATTTGGCGCGCGCCACGTCGATGAACAGGTCCTCGCTTTTGGCAAAACCCATGCGTAGCGCCAGATCGTCGAGGTTGACGCTGGTCTGGCCCATCCGTTGCAGTTCGCGGCTGACCACCGCCCGGCCTTCGGCGAGAGTGTCCTCCAGCGCCAGACCGGCGAACCACTGCCGGACTTTCACCCGCGCCCGATGCGTGTTCAGATAACCGAGCGTGGGGTTGAGCCAGTCGCGCGAAGGGCCGCCATGCTTGGCGAGGATGATTTCAACGCGCTGTCCGGTGGCCAAGGGCGTGTTCAGCGGCGACAGCACGCCGTCGATCTTGGCGCCACGGCAGCGGTGGCCGATGTCGGTGTGCACCCGATAAGCGAAGTCGACCGGGGTCGCGCCGCGCGGCAGGTCGACGACGCGTCCCTGCGGCGTCAGGATGTAGACCGTCTCGTCGAAAGCCGCCTGTTTATAGTGCTTGACCCAGTCGGAGGAATCGGCGACTTCGTCGCGCCAGGTCAATAGTTGCCGCAGCCAGGCGATTTTCTCGTCGTAGCGGTCTTCCGGCGTCGCCTTGCTGCCTTCCTTGTAGCGCCAGTGCGCGGCGACGCCCAGTTCCGCGTGGTGGTGCATGGCGCGCGTTCGAATCTGGACCTCCAGCGCCCGCCCGTCCGGGCAATGCACGGCGGTATGCAGCGAGCGGTAGTCGTTCCCTTTCGGGTTCGAGATGTAGTCGTCGAACTCCTTTGAAATCGGCGACCAGATGTGATGCACGATGCCCAGCGCGGTGTAGCAATCCTTGATCTCGTCGACGATCACGCGCAGCGCGCGCACGTCGTAAACTTCTGAAAAACCGACATCTTTCTTGCGCATCTTGTTCCAGATGCTGTAGATGTGTTTCGGCCGGCCATAAACCTCGGCGTTGACGATGCCGACGGTGGACAGTTCCGCTTTCAGGCGCTTGACCGCTTCGGCGATGAACTGCTCGCGTTCGGTGCGCTTCTCGTCGAGCTGCTGCGCGATCTGCCTGTAGATCGCCGGATGCAGGAAACGGAAGGACAGATCCTCGAGTTCCCATTTCAGTTCCCAGACGCCCAGTCGGTTGGCGAGTGGCGAATACAGTTCCAGGGTCTCGCGCGCGACCTGCACTCGCAGATCGTCGGGTTCGTCGGCGTAATAGCGCAAGGTCTGCGTGCGCGACGCCAGACGCAGCAACACCACGCGGATGTCCTCGACCATGGCCAGCAGCATCTTGCGCAGCACTTCGACCTGCGATTTCATTTCCTGCGGGTTCTTGTCGCTGCTTTCGGCGGAGTGCGCGACGAAATTGCGGGTGATCGGCCGCACCCGGCTCAGGCGCGAAATGCCGTCGACCAGATGGACGACCGCGTGGCCGAAATGCTTTTCGATGTGCGCCAGCCCTTGGTCGCGTAGCGCCGGCACGGCAAACAAAAGCGCTGCCAGACGGCAATCGGCATCGAGCTTGAGACCGGCGACGATCAGGGCCATTCCAAGCGCATGACCCCAGACGCTTTCGCCGCTGCCGAGCGGTTTGTCGCCGTAGACTTCGCGGACCAAATCGGCCGCCTGGCGCAGCCGGTCGGCCTCGGCCTGGGGAAGACCTTCGGCGAGGGTTTGCAGCGAGTGTTCCAAGTCGCTTTGCGCGGCGACTGAATGAATAACGGAGACCATGCGTCTGATTATAAGTGGTCGTTCGCGCATCGCATGCATAATGCGTCCTTATGTGTTTATACGTGGTCCGTTGATTTGCGCTCCCCGATTGTCGCCCGCCTCCATCACCCGTATTTGCTGCTGGTGCTGACCACCTTGTTCTGGTCGGGCAACATGGTCCTTGGCCGTGCCATTCGCGACCAGGTGCCGCCGCTGTCGCTGGCCTTCTGGCGCTGGACGATTGCCCTGGCGCTGACCTTGCCGCTGGCCTTGCCGCATCTGCGCGCGCAGTGGCCCTTGCTCCGGCGGGGTTGGCCGGCCATCGTCGTTCTCGGGTTGCTCGGCGTCGGCGGTTACAACACCCTGGCGTATATCGGCCTCAACCACACGCCGGCCACCAATGCCGTGCTGCTCAATTCGTTCATCCCCGTCGCCACCATCGCCCTGTCGTGGGCGTTTCTCGACAAGCGCCTGCGCGGCATCGAGTGGCTCGGGGTGCTGCTCTCCTTGTTGGGCGTGACGACGATTGTCTGTCGCGGCGACCTGCATGCGCTGGCCTCCTTGAGTCCGAACGTTGGCGATCTGTGGATGCTGGGCGCGGTGTTCACCTGGGCGTTTTACACCATCGGCCTGCAATGGCGACCGGCCGGCATCGATCCGATGCTGTTGCTCGCCGCCTTCACCGTCGTCGGCCTGCTCGCCCTGGCCCCGGCCTACGCCTGGGAAATCGCACAAGGCAAGCGCATCGTCGTCTCGGCCGGCTCGCTGGCCGGGATTGTCTACACCGGTTTGTTCCCCGGATTTCTGGGTTACGTGTTCTACAACCGCGCGGTGGCCGATGTCGGTGCCAGCAAAGCCAGCCTGTTCCTGCATCTGATGCCGGTTTTCGGGACCCTGCTGTCGGCGATTTTTCTCGCTGAAATCCCGCATGGCTATCACTACGCTGGAATGGGGTTGATTTTCGCCGGCATCTATCTGACCACGGCCAAACGGCCGGGAGCGAAAACGCCATGATCGGCAAGTGGTTCGACCGGTTGCGCGGCGGTCGCCCGCCGGTGCCCGATGACTTGTGGCAGGAGACGCTGTCGGCGCTGCCGTTTCTCGATGCCCTCACCCGCGAAGAGCAGTGCCGCTTGCGTGGCCTGGTCGAGGATTTTCTTGCCGACAAGGAGTTCGCCGCCGCCGGTGGCCTTGAACTCAGCGACGCGATCTGCGTGTCGATCGCCGCGCAGGGCTGCCTGCCGATCCTCAACCTCGGTCTGGACTACTATCGCGGCTGGGTGGGGGTGATCGTCTATGCCGACGAATTCATCATTCCGCGCTGCGTCGAGGACGAGTTCGGCGTGGTGCATGAGTATCGCGAAGTGGCGTCCGGCGAAGCCTGGGACGGCGGGCCGCTGCTGATTTCCTGGTCGGATGCGCGGATGGCTGGCCAGGGGTACAACGTGGTGATTCACGAGTTCGCCCACAAACTGGACATGCTGTCCGGCGAGCCGAACGGCATCCCGCCGCTGCCGGCGGAGATCTCGCGCGCCGATTGGCAAAACGTTCTGCTCGCGGCCTTCGACGATTTCCGCGCGCTGGCGGATGCCGCCGAGGCGGCCGGCGAAGAGACTTTTTTCGATCCTTACGCCGCGGAAAACCCCGGAGAATTCTTCGCGGTGATGAGCGAGGCGTTTTTCGAGACCCCGGCCGAACTGCTCGCCGACTACCCCGCGCTATACGCCAAGCTGGCGATGTTCTACCGGCAGGACCCGGCGACCAGAAAGTGGCCGGCTCCCGGCGAGCGGCGATAGAATCGTTTCCCCACCGCCCGGCCGGCTTCCAACCTGGTTCTCAACCCGGCTCCCCGGTGTCCAGCCGTGCCAGAAAACGGACGATTGCCTCGCACACCGCCTCCGGCTGGTCGCGGTGCGGCGAATGGCCGCAATTGGCCAGCTTCAGTAGCTCGACCTCCGCCGCGCCATCGGCGATGCACTCGATCTGCCGCATCGTCGCGTACTCGTCGTCCTCGCCCTGAATCGCCAACACCGGGCAACGGATCGACGGCAGGCAGGCGGTGATGTCCCACGTGCGATAGGCCGGCGCCAGCCAGACGTCGTGCCAGGCGTGGAACACCGCGTCCGGGTCGCGGTGGTGACGGCCCAGTTTTTGTCGCCAGTCGCCGCTGGCGTAAGAGATGCCGGCACGACGGATACCGTCGAGCGCCTTGTCCTCGACGAACTCGTGCGGCGCCAGCACCACCGCCCCGGCAACCTGTTCCGGGAACGCCGCCGCGTGTAGCAGGGCGATTGAACCGCCGTCGCTATGGCCGATCAACAGCGGTCGCTCGATGGCCAGCGCGGCCAGCAGCGTCGGCAGGCGCTCCGCTTCCTCGTGCAAGTAACGCGGCGTGCGCGGCGCCGGCAACGGGCTGGACCATCCGTGCCCCTGCCGGGACCACTGGAACACCCGGCAGCCGGTCGCCGCCGCCACCCGCGCCGGGAAATCGCGCCACATGGCGACGCTGCCCAGCCCTTCGTGGAGAAAGACCAGGCTCGGTCGTCCGCCGTGCCGCGCCGGCAGATCGTCGTATTCGAGCGTGGCGCCGTCGATGGTGACGAAGGCCATCTTCAGCGCCCGCGCAGGAAATCGCGCACGATGTCGATCTGCCCGGCATCGAGGAACATCGGCGCGTGTCCGACGGCGTCGATTTCGACGATCCGCGGGCGCGGACCGCGTGCCGCCATCTCGTGCAGCGTCTCCCGGGTCAGCAAATCCGACTCCGCCCCGCGAATCACCAGCGTCGGGCAGCGAATGCGATCATAGATCGGCCACAGGTCGACGTCGCCATCGCGCATCCGTTGCCGGAACGGCTCGCCGATACCCGGGTCGTAACGCATTTCCAGGCGTCCGTCGGCGGCCTGCCGCAGGCTGGACTCGGTCAGGTGACGCCACTGCGCGTCGGTCAGGGGCCCGAACGGCTTGCTGACCACCCGCAGATAATTCTCCGCGTCCTGATGGCTGTCGAATCTCGGCGCCCGTCCCAGATGCTCGCCGATACGCCGCAGCGACGCCGCTGGAATCAGCGGGCCGACATCGTTGAGCACCAGACGGGTAATCGGCGATTCCGGCTGGCTGGCGATCCACATCCCGATCAGGCCACCCATCGACGTTCCCAGCCAGTGGATGGTGTCCACGTCGATGCGCGCCAGCAGCACCATCATGTCCGCCACGTACTGCGGATAATCGTAGCCCAAGGGATCGGTCAGCCAGTCGCTGCGGCCGCGCCCGACCACATCCGGGCAAATCACCCGGTACTCCCCGGCCATCGCCCGCGCCAGATCGTCGAAATCGCGGCGGTTGCGGGCCATGCCATGCACACAGAACAGCACGTTCGGGTTCTCCGGATCGCCCCACTCGCCATACACCACGCGATGCAGGCCGGTGGGCGACGCGCAACGCACGTCGCGCTCGACAACAACCGCCGCCTCGCCGCCAGGCCGGCGCGACGGATCGGGAATGACACTCATCGGGGATTCCTTTCAAAAAAGTCCAGGCCGCGCCTGTTGTCTGGTCGCGCCTTGTCTCGCACCGTTTTTCTGGTGGTTTTATGCGGCCTTTTCAGCATGGACGGCAAGGCCAGCACCCGTTCCGAACGGCGGCGCCGCAGATGAGCGACGATCTCCTTGGCGACATGTGCTTTGAAGCGTTGCATGTCGCGGGTCAAATCCGGCGCCGCGGCGATCAGGTGCGGATGGTTTTCCAGGATCACATAACCGTGGAGTTGAAAGTTGCTGTCGCGTTGCAAAAAGCGCCATCTGTCGAGCACGATGTTCACGACCCGCGGCCGCGCGAATAACGACAGCCAGTGATTGGCCGTCGCGGTCAGGAAATGGGGGGCCTTGCTTTGCAAGACCCGGTAACGGCTGCGCGGCATGGTGTGGAGGGCGTCGAGAAAAGGGACAGGAGGCCGGACGTTATCATGGCGGCGATGTTTCAGGGAGCACTCGGTTCGGCTTTCCGGTTTTTTCTGTTTCCCGAGGTGGACCTTGGGGGAACAGAAAAACTCGCCGACCACGCTCGCTCCCGAGGACGCGGTGAGCGAGGTTTCCATCAAGGCGCTCGGGAAAAGCCATCAGCGGCTTTTCGCCTGGTGGCTGTCTGTCGATAGCTGCGCGCGGATCGATCCAGAATCGAGCGTGGCCGAGCTTGCCTAGCGTTTAGATTACAGTGAATCGACCGTCAAGAGACCTCACCGAGTTGCAGGAAGCGCTGACCCAGCATCCCCGGTATGAGGAGATTCTTCGGCTCGTCATCCCGATCTGCCGAAAGAACGCGCCGCCCGATGCGGCGGCGTGCTCCGATCTGATGTTGCGCACCGATCTGGAAAAGTCGTGGCAAATCGTCGCCCAGTGGCGGAGGGATCTGGCGGGTGAAGGCGGCGGACACCTTGCCGCCGTGGCGTGGCCCAAGCCGTAGAGAAAGAGTGGAACGATCCAGTCGCAGCCCAGGGCGGCGGGGCTCGAATCGACTCCCGGTGTCCTTGAGAGACGTGAAGGCGCCGCTGTGCGATCATTCGCCACCACCCGCTGATCCGCCGAGACCGCCATGCCGACGACCGATGCTTCCGCCGAATCGTTTCCCGAAATCCGCGATGCCGTGCGCGACTTGTGCGCGCGTTTTCCCGCCGCGTATTTTCGCGCCATCGACGCGCAGCGCGCGTATCCGGAGGCCTTTGTCGACGCGCTGACCCGCGCCGGCTGGCTGGCGGCCCTGATTCCGAAGGCGTATGGCGGTTCCGGTCTCGGCCTGACCGAGGCGTCGGTGATTCTGGAGGAAATCAATCGCCGCGGTGGCAATTCCGCCGTCTGTCACGGCCAGATGTACAACATGGGCACCTTGCTGCGGCACGGTTCGCCGGCGCAAAAGGCGGCCTACCTGCCGAAAATCGCCGCCGGCGAATTGCGCCTGCAATCGATGGGCGTCACCGAGCCGACCACCGGCAGCGACACCACCCGGATCAAGACCAGCGCCGTCCGGCGGGGCGACCGCTATGTGGTCAACGGTCAGAAAGTGTGGATTTCGCGGGTCCGGCACTCGGATCTGATGATCCTGCTGGCGCGCACCACGCCGCTGGCCGAGGTGACGGGAAAATCGGCGGGGCTGTCGGCGTTCATCGTCGATCTGCGGCAGGCGCTCGGCAACGGCCTGAGCGCGCGGCCGATTCCGAACATGGTCAATCACGAAACCAGCGAGCTGTTTTTCGATAATCTGGAAATTCCCGCCGAGAACCTGATCGGCGAGGAGGGGCAGGGCTTCCGCTACCTTCTCGACGGCCTCAACGCCGAGCGGGCGCTGATCGCCGCCGAGTGCATCGGCGACGGCTACTGGTTCATCGACACGATTTGCGCCTACGTCGGGGAGCGCGAGGTTTTCGGCCGTCCGATCGGGAAGAACCAGGGCGTGCAGTTTCCGATCGCCGAAGCCCATATCGAGGTCGAAGCCGCCAATCTGATGCGTTACGATGCCTGCCGCCGGTTCGACGCCGGGCAGCCCTGCGGTCCGCAGGCCAACATGGCCAAGTATCTGGCGGCCAAGGCCTCGTGGGAAGCGGCCAATGCCTGCCTCCAGTTTCACGGCGGCTTCGGTTTCGCCTGCGAGTACGACATCGAGCGCAAGTTTCGCGAAACGCGCCTCTATCAGGTGGCGCCGATTTCCACCAACCTGATTCTCGCCTACGTCGCCGAGCATGTGCTCGGACTGCCGCGATCCTACTGAAACCCCGCGCATGAACGATTCTTCCCGCCCGCTCGACGGCGTCACCGTGCTGGCCCTGGAGCACGCCATCGCCGCGCCTTTCTGCACCCGCCAACTGGCCGATCTCGGCGCGCGCGTGATCAAGGTCGAGCGTCCCGGCGGCGGCGATTTCGCCCGCGCCTACGACGAGCGGGTCCGCGGGCTGGCGTCGCATTTCGTGTGGACCAACCGCGGCAAGGAAAGCCTGACGCTCGATCTCAAACACCCGGAAGCGGCCACCGTCCTGGAGCGCCTGCTCGCCGATTGCGACGTGCTGGTGCAGAATCTGGCGCCTGGCGCGGCCGCGCGTCTCGGCCTGTCCTTCGAAACGCTGCACGCCCGCCATCGGCGCCTGATCGTCTGCGATATTTCCGGCTACGGCGATTCGGGTCCTTACCGCGACAAGAAGGCCTACGATCTGCTGATCCAGAGCGAGGCCGGCTTCCTGTCGGTCAGCGGTCTGGCCGACGAGCCGGCGAAGGCCGGTTGCTCGATCGCCGACATTGCGGCCGGCATGTACGCCTACAGCGGCATTCTGGCCGCCTTGCTGCAACGCGCCCGCACCGGCGAAGGCGCGCGCGTCGAGGTGTCGATGCTCGAATGCATGGCCGAATGGATGGGCTACCCGCTGTATTACGCCTTCGACGGCGCGCCGCCGCCACCGCGCTCCGGCGCCGCGCACGCGACGATTTATCCCTATGGCCCGTTTGCCGCCGGCGATGGCAAGGTGGTGATGCTCGGCCTGCAAAACGAGCGCGAATGGGCGGTTTTCTGCGAACAGGTGCTGCGGCGACCGGAACTGATCGATGACCCGCGCTACGCCTCGACATCGAAACGCAGCGCCGCCCGGGACGAGGTCAAGGCGCTGATCGAGCACGTCTTCGCCACGCTCGGTGTCGAGCAGGTGATCGCCCGTCTCGACGCCGCCGGGATCGCCAACGCCCGCATGAACGACATGCATGATCTCTGGCGACACCCGCAACTGCGCGCCCGGGGGCGCTGGGCGACGGTCGACAGTCCGGTTGGCCGCTTGCCGGCCCTGCTGCCGCCAGCCCTGCCGAGCACGGCCACGGCGCGGATGGCGCCGATTCCCGCCGTCGGTGAGCATACCCAGGCCATTCTTGCCCGCATCGGCTATTCGCCTGATGACATCGCCCGCCTCCGCGCCGCGCGGGCCGTGTGACGCGCTCGGGAACGCCCGCCGCTAGCGGGTGAACGTCGCTTGCACCCGCTTCGAGCGCAACATATAGGGAATCCAGATGATCGCCGCGATAACGGAGCGGCCCAGTTCCTTGACCGTTTCCGGGTCGAAGACCGTCTCGCTCGGGCTGACCACCGTGATACCCCAGGCATCGAGAAATTGAAAAGCGATGGTGAACGTCAACACACCGATATACATTCGCGGGAAATTCCGCTTTCTGGTGAAAAAGCGCGTGGCGATCCACACCCAGGCCACGACCAGGCCGGCATTCACGATCATCTCGATCAGCAGATAAGGCATCCACAGCGGGTGATAGGCCGCTCCGCCGGGGGTTGTCAACGCCAGCCAGGAACCGTCGGCGAAGAGTTTCAAATAGGTCGGCAACACCTCGGCGACGATGCGCAGCGGCGAGACGACGACGCCCAGTCCGACCAGCAGCAGCCAGCCCCGGATTCCCGCCAAACGCTCGGTTTCCGGCTCATGGGCGTGTGCCACCGGAGCGGTCGGCGGCGAAAAGGGATTGTTCTCGTTCATTGGCGGCGCTTTCGGGAAAGATGAAATCGGGTTTGGCAAAAAGTCTCGTTCGGGGGCGAATCGCCGCCGCGGTTCCGGAGGATTATGACGCCAATCGCCGAGCGTTTGCCGTCTTTGGCGCGCGGGTTCGGGGAAAAACTGGCCGCGCCAGTGGATCGTGTCCGTCCAAACTGCCTTTTTTCAGCCCATCGTTCCGCGCCGACACAAACGCGACGCCTGTTTCTTCGCCGAAAAAAAACGACCTTGCGATGAACGATGCGCGTTTTTCAGCCGGGCTCGCCAGTGAGCAGGCGAATGCCATCCGTGGCAACTTTTTGTCCATTGCTTTCGTTGTCCGGTTTTGAAAGCGTGCGCGCAGGGATGTTGCTAACGTTTGATCCGAGCGGGTCCCACCTTTCCGGTGGAGAGGCCCGTTCAAACAAAGGGTCAAAGCGCACTCTTGAGCCGCAACTCCTTGCGGACGACAAGCTTGAGCCCGGACCAGACCTCGGTGACCGCGCAGACCTTCACGTCGACGAACCCAAGCGGCAGAGCCACCTCGCGAATGACATCCTCGGTGACCGTGGTAGGCACTTTGGAGGCCTTCTTTGGCCAGGATACCCAAATTACCGCTTCCGGATTGAGCGCCTTGCGGAGGCGAGCGAGCTCAGCCGCAAGCCGTTCACGCTCGGTGACAAACAAGTGGACCAAGTTCGTGCTCGCGCCAAGTTCAGCAGTGACCTGAAGTCCGTCGGGTACCGCTCCGACGATCGACAGGTAGTCGCTTGGTCCGTGGAGGACAGCGAGCCGCGTGGTCTCGGAAAAGCCGAGCTTCTTGGGCAATGGAGTTCCGGAGTAGCCAACTGGCATGGCGGTTCCTTTGCGGCCTAACGTAAAGCAAACCGACGCCAAAAATGCACAGCATTTTTGGCGTCCGAGTCGAGCGCCATGTTAGATTTATTCAGCACCGCTTAACTCTAGTAATTTATTTTTGAAATTCTTTGCTCTTATATGAATCGGTTCGCCTTTGTCCTTAAGTCGGCGGGGAGGACTGGTTATTTCAAGTTGCTCTAACCTGGACTTTATTGACATACGCGCATAAAAAATCCTCCATCGCTGGGCGTTAATTTGCGAGGCAAACCAGACCATTTCATTAAACGTCATGTTGAATTTCGGCAAGAGTATTCTTACGGCGCTTCCGCCATTGCCGCGAGCCATGAAAGGCCATGGCTGGACATACGCTTGCCCGAACGCTGTTACTGTTATTCCGCCAGAATAAAATAGTTCTTCATCGTCCTTGTCAACTAAGCGCACTATGCTGTTTGTTTGATCGCCGCTGGAAATATATGGGACTTCACCCTCTGGGTAGTTTTTTTCTCCACTTGATCGCCCATTAACAACCTCGAAAAAATGGGATACAGATGCAGTTTCGCCAAGGCTAAAGCTAGGCAAAGAACTCCAGTCTTCCATAAACTCCGGCAAAACAACGTCGGCCAATTCAGGCATTGCTGTTATTGCTCTGTAGATTGCTAGTTTTACATCGTCCTCATATTTCTGTAGCTTGTCCTCTGATTGAATTGGTTGCGGAAGCCATTGTTGCGGGCTCCACTCGTTTCCATCAAGTATGAATTTTGAAGATGTTACAGAAACATTATCTCCGGTAACTTGCTTGCCTAACAGAAACAAAGAGAACGCACTTGCTGTTGCGTAAAGCTGGCTTCCCTCAATTGATACGCGACGCCCTTTTAGTTTTTCAAATCCATCATTCCAGATTCGAGCCATAAAAACGCGACTATTGGCATCTTGTGGTATGTGTGCTTTTGCAATGAGAATTGAAGTTGGTGCGGCAGTTGGGTAGAAAAGGTCGTCCGGGAGGCTAATCATGCCTAAAACGGTATGGTTCCGTGTGAATTCACGTCTCCATACAGCATTATCATCGTCAGCAAATATCCCTGCTTTGACAACCACAGCCAGAAGACCATCTGGCTCCAAAGCGTCCATAGAGGCGGTAATGAAATCTCTTTCAGGTTCTCCGGCTTGGGAGAACGGCGGATTCAAAAAGGCTTTAGTACACGAATCAGCTACTGCTGTTTTGGCCGCATGGTCAAAACAGCTAATGTTTTCCAAATGACTTTTTCCGTCACCTCTAAAAAACATATTTAGAGTGGCCAGCGCCCAAATTGTTGGGTTTGTATCAAAGCCAAAGAGTGCTCGCTTTACTTTCTGAATTGCTTTAGGGCCATGAGCGCCAGACATCATCCTATCGAATGCCGCAACTAAGAACCCCCCTGTTCCACATGCCAAATCTACAACTTTATCTGTGGACTTTGCATCTATTAACTCAGCACAAAACTTTGTTATATGCCTTGGCGTAAAAACAATGCCAAGTGCGTTGTTGTCGTAGCCATACCGTAGAAATGCCTCGTAAAATAGGCCAAGAAAGTCAGTGTCGGTTTGTAAAACAGAACGAATATTGAGGCCGCGAAGCAAGTGGACGACTTTCGCAATATGCGGGCGAAGTCTGTCATAGTCTGCTCCAAACAACCGCAAAGATTCTGATAGGCGAACTTTTTTATCTGCATCCAAGTCAACTGATTCGTCGATTGCTTGATTAAGCAAACTATTGATGCTTTCTAATGCTCGATGCTCTAGAAAATCTATATTCCCTTGATACATTGCAAGAGTTAACGCGCCAATTACTTTTGGTCTTAATGGGGCTTCGACTTTCGCCAGCCGGAGAATTTTGCTTAACTCAATGGCGGCATCAATGAATTCACCAACGCTGGGTACATCTACCACTGTTGTTGCGTCATTTGCCTGTAACGCGGACTCGACCTCTCTTTTTGAGGGTATTGTTGTTATCTCGTAGCCTTTTGATTTAAGTGGTATCCACGAATTTCCCTTAAGAAACCGGACTTCTACAGCAAAGCCCTGGCTTTCCTCGCCAGCAGCGCCAACCGCGACTTTGATTTCGTATTTTGATTTCTTGTTAATTGTATTTGCATATTCAACAGCCTCGTTTATTGCTGCTTCTATTTTGTCGGCACTATTTTTGGCTTCAATAACGACAGCAGGAAGGCCGCCGATTGAGAATAGAAAATCTGGTCTATCTAATCCAAGCCCTATGTTGCCAAAATAATCAACTATTTCCTGCTCTTCAAGACAGTTACCGCCTTTGCTTGGGTGTGATGTATTCCAGCCTCTTTTCTCTGCTTGCTCTCTGATGTAGTAGCGTGCTCGGCTTTCAGCTCTTTTCTTTGCCATGTGGGTGCTCGGCTATTTGAGGATGGGGTTGTAAATCTAACGTAAAGGTCACCGGACGCTGCGCGGCTTAAATCGCGCAGCGTCCGGCGGACCGTCATGTTATGCCACGCTATATTCCACTGGCGGTTCAAGTGGGACGTATTGGACTTGGCTTTCTTCGCGGCGGCGCATGGATGTAGCCATGAAGTTGGTTACTGGCGCTTCAACGACTGGATTTCTATTTTTTTCTTTTTTGCCGACATGATAGAAATGCTCCCGTGTAAGAACGTGATGCTCTGATCACAAGCCTTTCACATATTCATTTTCTCGGTAGTCATTGCGGTGCCAAGTCGACAAAATGAATTTTCCGGCAAAGCCCGAGAGCCGGTCAAAAAGCTCTCGTTCGTGACCATCATCCCACCCGTTGTAATAATCGACATGCCGTTCAATGCACGGCGGGTCGCGGTAAATTATGTCGTTCGGTGAAGCGTCTTGTATCGTCTTATTGAAATCTTGGCATTTGAAAGTGAATTCTTTTGCCTTGATGATCTTACTGACCCACGCAACCTGATTGACGATTTTAGTTACATAAGTCTGGGCAAATCGTTGGGGTTTTCTACAAAACGGAATATTGAAGCCGCCTTTTCTATTGAAGCGGATCATACCATTGAACCCTGCGCGATTGACGAACAAAAAATCGAGAGGGGAATGTTCTGCGTTAAATCTTTCCCTGACGAAGTAGTAGTGATCTTCGCCTTTTGACAACAGCACTTCCCCTTCGCGAGTAAGAAATTCCTTGACCAATTCAGGCGTTATTTTGCCTGTCGCTATGCCGGCGTAGAAATTAACCGGGTGTGGGTTTGAGTCACACGAGACGGCGGACGGCGCGCCGTGGCGCGACATTGAAAGCCACGGCGCCAGTACCCCCGAATGGTTCAATCCATGTGTCGCTGAAGTCGCTCGGAAGTATGCTTTGTATCCAAGGGACGAGCTTTGTCTTTATGCCCTGTGATTTGATCGGCGGCACACCAACTTTCATGGTCATTCTTCGCCGTTCCTTTTACTTTGACCGTCCATTGGCCATCGTCACTGCTGACGTGACCTCGTAGGTCGGTGACGAAGTGTTCCAGTTTTCGTGCGAATTTTTTTTTCAGTCATCTGATTGCAGCCGCACCAAGAGCCAGGCGGTCATGTTACAGGTGACGCCATCGGACAGGAAACGCATGATGGCATGCGAGGCATAACGTGCGGCATGACCGAAAAACAAGAAGCGGGGCATTAGCCCCGCTTCTTGCTTGCCCGTGTTGATGCGTTTGTTAGGCTTTATTTCGCCGCGAAAACGCGATTCCTGCAAAGCCAAGCCCAAAAAGAGCAAGAGTAGCTGGTTCTGGAACTTTGGAAGATGACAGGGATGCCTTAAACCAGACATCGTCCACGCCATATGTCTTGTCCCAAGTACTCGTTGTCAGCAAGGAAAAATCATTTCCATTGTTGTAATAAACAAAGGTGCCACCCGTCAGGGCATCTGTGCCGAATGTTCCGCTATAAGGCATATTGACAGTACTTTGGATGCCATCAAACAACCCGGATGCACTCAGGAAAGCAACGTAAGTTTTCCCCACTTCCAAGGTAATGCCTCCGGTCGAAAAGGAAAACTCTGTTGGTGTGTCAGAGGGGGAACCAGTGAATTGCTGGTCAGCACTGGTGAACAAAGACGCACCCGTAGCCCGGCTCCCGTTCCACTCATACAGATAACCTCTGAAATCAACAGGATTTGCAGCAGGAGCCGTTAAATATAGTGAAAAAGAGTTGAGAATATTATCGCCAGTAATAGTAAACGTTTGTCCGTAAGTTGCTGTGTTATCCTCTCCGAAAGGATACCAACTGCTTTCTAGAGGAGCAGTAGTATCAATCACCGTTGCATTCGCACTAATGGACAGTGCTGTAAAGAGAGCATAAAAGACATAATTAAACAATTTCATTCGAATTCCCCGGTTGGATTATGAGGTTCCCTCGGTTTTTCGTCTGCCAAAGGGTAAGTTTCATGCTATCAGTTTTTCCTGATGCTGCTCTCTGATCCAGTTTTCCAGGAACTGAATCGGCGATTTGTAACCGAGGGTCGAATGCTGCCGCTTGCGGTTGTAAAAGACCTCGATGTATTCGAAGCTGACAGCCTTCATGTCGGCATGAGTGGCGTAGGG
>JAKOTN010000001.1 GCA_029776255.1 Pseudomonadota bacterium | reverse complement strand
TCCGTCTTGGCATTGAGCGCGGCTTCGCTGAGCAGGTCGATGTACAGCGCGTAGTCGCCTTCCTCAAAGAAGACGCAACTTCTTCGGTTACCTCGCTGCGTCACGTGGTGAGGGTAACCGGGAACAACAAGTCTTGGTAGGCGAGCCATGCCGCAACCATGGACTAATTCGGTAATTTAGTAAACTGTCACCGTAATTCCCGGCTTGCTATTCGTGGTCTGTCCCCTGTTGTTCACAAGCTGGACCCTTATCGTTTTATCGTCATCAAGAAACTGATTTCACCCAAGCCCGGAAGTCTTGTAATCCCCGACCACCACCATCTGCATAAACAAGGTAGTGCGCTTGGCTCACAGGACATTCAACTCCAGACAAATGGATGCCCGGTCTCCAGTCATTTGGAATGGCTCGTAGCGTTGTACTGCAAACAGGGCAAGACAACTCCTGTCCTTGCTCAAAAAGCTGAAGAGCTTGGACCCCTGTCAGGCTCTTAATATCAATAGCACTCACCTTGAACCTCCACTAGGTGCACGACCCTGCGGCAAGGTCGGATACATCTCCTGTGTTTTCTGCCAAATTATCTGGCGCTCAGGGATGGTTGGCCTTCGTCCTGCGCCATACAAGAACTCGTTCCGCAACGACAAGTATTCCTCGTACTGGGTACCGAGGCTATTTCCATTAAACCACCGGTTTTGATGAGTGGCTTCGTGAACGATGGTTGAGGCCACATCGTCAGCTGATGAATGGCGCAGCAGATTGACCGTAACTGAATTCTTACTACCATTAAAAAGCGCAGCGTCTCCCATTAATGTATCGCGTACAAAACGTACATCCGTTCCTTGGTTCAGCAAACGCTGATAGGAAGCTGCCGACACAGGATTGGCGGATATTGCGTCCCCTGCATTAAGCCCCAGCGCCCTGTCAGCAGCATTCAGAGAACTTTCAAACGATACCTTGGAAGCAGTTGATCCCGTGTTTGCCCCCCCGATTTCCCCGAACGCTGTGCCAGTAAGATTGTACGCTTTGCCTAGCAAGCCATACGCCCCGAGTATTGTCGAGGCCACGTCAAACCCCCTCTGACCGAGCCGCTGGGCGTCATTTCGTGGCTCGATCATCTGGAAATCCGCGTAGCCGCGCATTTGACGGGCGAAAGCCAAGGCCTCCGGGGAGCGTGGAACCCGATTCACGATACCGGTGTCGAGATCGATCGTCTCGCTTGCCGGCATCTCCGAGGTCAACGGCGACAACGCCATTCTTGTAATATCGGCTACTGTTCTATTCCAGCCCCCTTCAATCACACCGAGCAAGGTGTGGCCCGTGCGTGACATGGCCTGGGCAAAGGGTTCGGTTTCTTTTGGCGCATTGTCGATGGGGCTGTCTGGCAGAACCAATACGTCGGCCGCTTGCGACATCTGCCAGTAAGACGACGTGTCTGCCAAAACGATTCCCCTTTGAAGCATATTTGAAACATTGGGCGCCAAGCTGGCTCCACTGTTTCGCGCACGCGCAACGGCCTCGGCATTTTGCTTTTCAATCTCTGCGGCAAAGGTATGGAGAGGAAATAGATCCAGCAGCGGATCGTCATCAACTGTCGAACCGCCGTCATTATTTGCCTTCGGGTTACTCGCCAGTTTTACCATTGCTTCTTCAGTCGGAGTCAAGACGGCATCCGACATCATGTCGCCACTATCAGCCAGCGTGATACGCTGACTCCAATCGGCCGACTGACCGAAATTACGACTTATGGTGCCCAAGCCACCGGTTTTCGCCCGCGCCTCTTCCTGAGTAGCCTCGTCCTTCGGCTGGGTCGCCGCGGTGGTCTGGTTCTGGCTGTCGTAGTAGCCGCAGGCCGCCCCGGACAGCGCATCGGCGGCGATCGCCTCCTACTGCAACTTTCCGCCCTGGATGGCGAGGTGGGTGACGGCGGAGACCAGGGCGGAAGTGGTGCTTTTCACCAGGGCCTGGAGCGCTGGATCCGACTTGGCGAAGACCCCGCCCTCGCCGGTCAGCTTGCCGCCGACCGCCTGCGCGATCGGCGCGCTGATCGCGCTGACGGCAAGGCGGGTCCAGCTGAACTGCTTTTGCTGGCCAATGACCATGTTGATGCCCTGGCCGGCGACGTTGCTGGCGGCGGCGGAGAGCATTGCCCCGGTGGGCCCCGCGCCAAATACACCGCTACCGCCAATGTAACCGCCGGCAGCCTCGATATCCTGCCCGAGCAGCGTGCCGCCGATATCGCCCACAAAATCGGCGTCATCAATATCGACAAACGCTGGGCCGAGATCAACTGGATCACCTTTGAGTCGGCGGCCGTTGCCAAGGCGCACGTGATAGGCGATGTGCTCCCGGCGGCGCCGTTGATGCCGAAATCCGCGCACATGGCCAACCAGCATGGCAAGGCTGTTGTCGCCGCGCTCGTCGAAATCTTTTCCGGGCGCGACCCGCAAGCCACGCTGATGGCCAATGCCTGCTATTCGGTGGTGGATAAGAACCGGGGCATCCATGTCGATTCGGACCATCGCTACAACGCCGAGAAGGGCGTGTCGCTCGTCGTGGATGGTTCCGGCGGGGTATCGAGCGCGGCGTCGGAGCTCGAAGGTCATTATGCCCACGCCTGGGCCGAACGCATCTGGAACGACAGTCTGGGCGGAGTTCAGTCTTGGCCGGGACGCGGCGCATCGTCGGGGGCGCGCGCGCATCGAGCGCGCGGCGGCAATTTTTCTAGAAGGGTCTTTGTCGGCGGCACGGCTTCGGTTACTCTTCGCCCCTTGCGATTTAAAGGGAAAAAGATGGAACGGAAGCTGTTCGGGTGTTTCGCCTTGTCCGTGGCGGCGACGGGCGCGGTCGTCGCGCAGGAGGCGCCGTCGTTATCGGCGACCGAGAAAGAGACCGCCAGGAAAATCTACTTTGAGCGTTGCGCGGGTTGTCACGGCGTGTTGCGCAAGGGCGCGACGGGCAAGAATCTCGAACCGCACTGGCTGAAGACGGCGGTCGACGGCACGAAGACGGAAGGCGGCACCTTGAAGCTGGGCCAGTCGCGCCTGGAGAAGATCATCGCCTACGGCACCGACGGCGGGATGGTCAATTTCGACGATATCCTGAGCAAGGATGAGATCGCGCTGATCGCCAAGTATCTTCAGAACACCCCGGAGGTGCCGCCGGAATACAGCTTCAAGGAGACGATGGATTCGTGGAAGGTGATCGTGCCGGTGAAGGATCGTCCAACCCGGCCGATGAACAAGCTCAACCTCAAGAACATGTTCTCGGTGACCTTGCGCGATACCGGCGAGGTGGCGCTGATCGACGGCGACAGCAAGGCGATCGTCAGCATCGTCAAGACCGGTTACGCGGTGCATATCTCGCGCCTGTCGAAATCCGGGCGCTACATTTACGTCATCGGCCGCGACGGCCGTCTGTCGTTGATCGATCTGTGGCTGGAGAAACCCGCGGTGGTTGCCGAGTTGAAGATCGGTTTCGATGCCCGCTCGGTCGATACCTCGAAATTCAAGGGCTACGAAGACAAGTATGCGATTGCCGGTGCCTACTGGCCACCGCAATACGTGATCATGGACGGCGACACGCTCAAGCCATTGAAAGTGGTGTCGACGCGCGGCATGACCGTCGACGGCGAATACCACCCCGAACCACGCGTGGCGTCGATCGTTTCTTCGGAGATCAAACCGGAATGGGTGGTCAACGTCAAGGAAACCGGCCAGATCCTGCTGGTCGACTATTCCGACATCAAGAACCTGAAGACCACCACCATCGAAGCGGCGAAGTTCCTTCACGACGGCGGTTGGGACGCTTCCAAGCGCTATTTTCTCGTGGCGGCGAATGCGTCGAACAAGATTGCCGCCGTCGATACCAAGCTGGGTAAGCTCGCGGCATTGATCGACACCGCCAAGATCCCGCATCCCGGTCGCGGCGCCAATTTCGTGCATCCGAAATTCGGTCCCGTTTGGGCCACCGGTCACCTTGGCGCCGACGTCATCACCTTGATTTCGACGCCTTCCGACGACAAGAAATACGCGGGCTACAAGGCGTACAACTGGAAAGCGGTGCAGGAGATCAAGCACGTATCGGGTAACCTGTTCATCAAGACCCACCCGGTTTCCCGGCACTTATGGGCCGACTCGCCGCAGAATTCAGACAAGGATCTGGCCGAGTCGGTGGCGGTCTGGGACTTGGCGGACCTGTCGAAGCCCAAGAAAGTCATCAACGTGGCCGAGGATTCCGGTCTGCCGCCGACCAAGGCCACCAAACGCGCGGTTCATCCCGAATACAGCGCCGACGGCAAGGAAGTGTGGATCTCGCTGTGGGGGGGCAAGACCGACCAGTCGGCAATCGTCGTGTATGACGATGCCACGCTGGCGCTGAAAAAAGTGATCACCGATCCAAAAATGATCACCCCGACCGGCAAATTCAATATCTACAACACCCAGCACGATATCTATTGAGGCTTGGGGCAGGCGAGCCCCCGCGCTCCGCGCGGCGGTGAACCGAGGGGAGGAATCCGGCATGGCGGGCAATGAAAAATCCGGGTTGTGGGAGGTATTGCGCCGCCCCAGCGCCAAATATTCGCTGCTGGGCATCCTGGCGGTGGGCATGCTGTGCGGAGCATTTTTCTGGAGCGGTTTCAACGGCGCATTGGAAGCGACCAATTCGCTTGAATTCTGTATCGGCTGTCACGAGATGCGCGATACCGTTTATCGGGAGTATCGGCAAACCATCCACTATGCCAACCGGACGGGTGTGCGCGCCGTTTGCGCCGATTGCCATGTTCCAAAGGACTGGTCGCGGCGGCTGATCCGCAAGATCACGGCGGCCAAGGACGTGTGGGGCACCTTGACCGGTGTCATCGATACGCCCGAGAAATTCGAAGCCCATCGCCTGCGAATGGCGGAGAACGAGTGGGCGCGGATGAAAGCCAGCGATTCGCGGGAATGCCGCGACTGCCATGTCGCCGAGGGCATGGATGTCGAGAAGCAAAAATTGCGCGCGTCGAAGATGCATAAAATCGGGGTCGCCGATCGACAAACTTGCATCGACTGCCACAAGGGCATCGCCCATAAGAAACCGCAAGGCATGACGCAGGACGACGATGACTAAGCGTTTCTTCCGTGTCTTGCCGGTCCTCGTCTGGATCGGCACCCGATAAGGTATTCGGCTGTTCCTTGCGTCTATATTCCGCGTCCATGTCACGTTTGAGAGGTAATAAATGAACCAATCCGTCTTTTCCGTAGCCGCTTCAGGTGTTTTTCTTGCCCTCGTCGCCCAGACATCACTGGCGGCGCCAGACTGGGGCAAGGTGCCAAAGCGGGAAATCCTGGTGTTTCATGCCGGCGTGACGCCAATCGAATGGGTGAGCAAGAAATCCGAACATAGCGGTTCGGCGGGCATGCGCAAGGGTGAAAGCTGCGCCGGCTGTCACGAGGAGAAAGGAACGCTCAATTTCAACTTCAAGCGTCTGGCGGACAAGGAACTGGAACCCAAGGGCGCGCCGAAGAGCATGAACTTTCCCGTCGGTTTTCAGGCGGCCTACGATAAGGATGCGGTTTATCTCCGTTTGACCTTCAAGGCCCCCGGCGGTGGCGCCGACCAGGGCGACAAGGACAATGATGTCAAGGCGACAATGCTGTTCGCTGATGCCAAAGTGCCACAGGCGGCCCAGTTTGGTTGCTGGCAGGCGTGCCATCTCGACGCGCGCACGATGCCCGGGGCCGACGACAACAAGACCAAGTACACCAAGGAAGGCGCTTACGAACTGATCCAGTGGGCCAGCAAAGGCAACAAGGTGTCGGATGGCAGCGTGACCGGCGAGCGCAAGATGAGCGGCGGCACCACCGGCGTCAGGGCGGAAGCCGCCAAGAGCGGCGAGATCTACACCGTGACGTTTACCCGGAAAAATCCCGGAGAAGGCAAGACGATTCCCTTCGGCATCGCCATACATGCCGACCACGCGCGCGGTCGTTTCCATCACGTATCGCTGGGCTACACGCTGGGCATCGGTACCGACGGCGATATCAAGGCGAGCCGGCAATAGGCCCGGCGTCAAGGCGTCGCTCCGCCCGTGACGGCGCGGCGCTATCCGGCGCAAGCAAGAACCACTGTTTTCAGCATGTGGAGTTTGAAAAAAAAGCCCGCCTGACGGCGGGCTTGGCGACGGACAGCCAGTGGCTGGCCGGCTTATTCGAATTCGATGATCACCTGATCGACCGACAGGCTTTCGCCGGCTTTGGCGACAACCTTCTTGACCTTGCAGTCGCGTTCGGCCTTGAGGACGTTTTCCATCTTCATCGCTTCGATCACCGCCAGTTTTTCACCGGCGGCGACGGTTTCGCCTTCCGCTACCGAGACTTCGCGCAACAACCCGGGCATCGGCGAGAGCAGGAACTTCGAAAGATCCGGCGGCACTTTCTTGGGCATCAGCGCCAGCATGCGCGCGGCGTTGGCGGTCATCACCGTCGCCTTGACCTGCTTGCCGAAGTGGACGACACGGTAGAGCAGGCCGATCCGTTCGAGTTGCAGGCACAGCGGCTGGCCATTGCAGGTGCCGTGGAACACCAGTTCGCCGAAACGCCAGTCGGAAACGAGATCGTATTGCTTGCCGTTGCAGGTGGCCGAATAGCCGCCAGGAATATTGACCAGCCGTACCGGATAGTCCTCGTCGTCGAACTGAACGACCCAGTCGCTGCCGACCTTGCGCTCGTGACCGGGCATCTGGCCGCTGACCTTGATGGCGCGGTCGATGTAGCGACGGCGTCCGAAGGCGGCGACGGCGGCGAGCAGGGCCGGATCGCTGTGCGCCACGTCGGCGGCGACGAAACCATTCGGATACTCTTCGGCCATGAAGGCGGTGGTGAAGGTGCCCGACAGGAAACGCTCGTTTTGCATCAGCGCCGCCTGGAAGGGGATGTTGGAGTCGATGCCGCGAATGACGAAAGCGTTCAGCGCGTCGCGCATGCGGCTGACCGCCTGGTCGCGCGTGGCGCCGTGGCAGATCAGCTTGGCGATCATCGAGTCGTAGTACATCGAAATCTCGCCGCCTTCGAAAACGCCGGTGTCGACGCGCACTTCTCCGTCGGTGGTTTCCGGCGGACGGTATTTGACCAGACGACCGACCGAGGGCAGGAAGCCGCGGAAGGGGTCTTCGGCGTTGATCCGGCATTCGATGGCCCAACCGTTGGCCTTGATGTCGTCCTGGGTGAAGGGCAGCTTTTCGCCCGCGGCGACACGGATCATCGTTTCGACGAGGTCGATGCCGGTGATCATTTCGGTGACCGGGTGCTCCACCTGCAAGCGGGTGTTCATTTCGAGGAAGTAGAACGACTTGTCGGAGCCGACGACGAATTCGACGGTGCCGGCGCTCTGGTACTTCACCGCCTTGGCCAAGGCCACCGCCTGTTCGCCCATCGCCTTGCGAATACTGTCGTCGATGAACGGCGATGGCGCTTCCTCAAGCACTTTCTGGTGCCGCCGCTGAATGGAACACTCGCGCTCGAGCAGATAAACGGTATTGCCGAAAGCGTCCGCGACGACCTGAATCTCGATATGGTGCGGTCCCTCGACGAATTTTTCGATGAACACGCGATCGTCGCCGAAGCTGTTGCGCGCTTCGTTGCGGCAGGCGTCGAAGCCCTCGGCGGCTTCCTTGTCGTTGTAGGCGACGCGCAGGCCCTTGCCGCCACCGCCGGCCGAGGCCTTGATCATCACCGGGTAGCCAATACCCTTGGCGATGTCCACCGCTTGCGCGGAATCGGTGATTTCGGCGTTATAACCGGGGATGGTGTTGACCTTGGCTTCCATCGCCAGTTTCTTGGAGGCGATCTTGTCGCCCATCGCGGCAACCGAATAGTGCTTCGGGCCAATGAAGATGATGCCTTGCTCTTCGAGGCGGCGCGAGAATTCCTCGTTTTCCGACAGGAAGCCGTAGCCCGGATGCACGGCCTCGGCGCCGGTCTGCTTGCAGGCGGCGATGATCTTGTCGATCACCAGATACGATTCCTTGGACGCCGCCGGCCCGATGCACACCGCTTCATCGGCCGTCAGGACATGCATGGAGTCCTTGTCCGCCTCCGAATAGACGGCGACGGTCTTGATGCCCATCTTTTTGGCGCTCTTCATGACCCGGCAGGCAATCTCACCGCGGTTAGCGATCAGAATTTTCTTGAACATCTCTATTTCTCCCTGTGGATCAAAGCGGAATGTTGCCGTGTTTGCGCCACGGATTGTCCAGTTTCTTGTTTCGCAGCATCGCCAGTGAGCGGCAGATGCGTTTGCGGGTCTCGTTGGGCATGATCACGTCGTCGATGAAGCCCCGCGCGCCGGCGACGAACGGATTGGCGAACTTGGCCTTGTATTCGGCCTCGCGCGCCGCCAGTTTGGCGGGATCGTTCTTTTCCTCGCGGAAAATGATCTCGACCGCGCCTTTCGGACCCATGACGGCGATTTCCGCCGATGGCCACGCGAAGTTGACGTCGCCGCGCAGGTGCTTGGAGGCCATCACGTCGTAAGCCCCGCCGTAAGCCTTGCGGGTGATGACGGTGATTTTCGGTACCGTGCACTCGGCGTAGGCGTAGAGCAGCTTGGCGCCGTGCTTGATGATGCCGCCGTATTCCTGGGCGGTGCCGGGCATGAAGCCGGGCACGTCGACGAAGGTGACCACCGGGATGTTGAAGGCGTCGCAGTAACGGACGAAGCGCGCGGCCTTGATCGAGCTCTTGATGTCCAGGCAGCCGGCGAGCACCAGCGGCTGATTGGCGACGATGCCGACGGTCGAGCCGTCCATGCGCGCGAAGCCGATGACGATGTTTTTGGCGTATTCGCGTTGCAGTTCGAAAAAGTCGCCGTCGTCCGCCACCTTGATGATCAGTTCCTTGATGTTGTAAGGCTTGTTCGGGTTGTCCGGAACCAGCGTGTCGAGCGAGAAATCGAGGCGATCGGCCGGGTCCTGCGACGGCAGCACCGGCGGTTTTTCGCGGTTGTTCGATGGCAGGAAGCTGATGAAGCGACGAATCATCATCAAGGCTTCGACATCGTTTTCAAAGGCCAGGTCGGCGACGCCGGACTTGGTGGTGTGGGTGATGGCGCCACCGAGTTCCTCGGAGGTGACGTCTTCGTGGGTCACGGTCTTCACCACTTCCGGACCGGTGACGAACATGTACGACGAGTCCTTGACCATGAAAATGAAGTCGGTCATCGACGGGCTATACACCGCGCCGCCGGCGCAGGGACCCATGATCAGCGAAATTTGCGGCACCACGCCGGACGCCAGGACATTGCGCTGGAAAACGTCGGCGTAACCGGCCAGCGACGCGACACCCTCCTGAATTCGCGCGCCGCCCGAGTCGTTGAGGCCGATCACCGGCGCGCCGACCTTGATCGCGTGGTCCATGACCTTGCAGATCTTTTCGGCGTGCGCTTCCGACAGCGAGCCGCCGAAGACGGTGAAATCCTGCGAAAAGACGAACATCAGCCGACCGTTGATCGTTCCGCAGCCGATCACCACGCCGTCACCGGGTACCGACTGTTCGGTCATGCCGAAGTCGTTACAGCGGTGCTCCTTGAACATGTCCCACTCTTCGAAAGAGCCGCTGTCGAGCAATAGCTCGATGCGCTCCCGGGCAGCCAGTTTGCCCTTGCTGTGTTGGCTGTCGATACGTTTCTGGCCACCACCCAGACAAGCCGCCGCGCGCTTTTCTGCAAGCTGGCGAATGATGTCGTGCATAAGGTTTACTCCCTAACGGTCGGGTCAATCAGAACTACTCAAACACGCCGGAGCACGGTGCCCCGATGCGTGGAATTCATTAAATCAATTCACTAAATAAGAAAGCAAACGCGATGCCGCCGCTCCTGGCGTGGTCCGTCCTTCCGCGACGTCATTTGACAAATCCGGCAGGGCGCCGCGGACCGCCGGATGGGAACGGAAATAGTGGCGCAAACCGGAGTCGATCAGGCTCCACATCCAGTCAACCGCTTGCCGGCGGCGCTTGTGCTCGAATTCGCCGCTGTCGGTCATCGTTTTTTGATAACGCTCGATTTCCGCCCAGAATTCGGCGATGCCGCGCTTGGCCAGCGCGCTGATGGTCAGAACGGGGGGGCGCCAGTTGGGACTGGCGCTGCGCAACATGGTCAGTGCCGCCTTCATCTGGCCGCGGGCGAAAGCGGCCGCGCGTTCGTCGATGTCGGCCTTGTTGAAGACGATCAGGTCGGCGATTTCGACGATGCCCTTTTTAATGGCTTGCAGATCGTCGCCGGCGTTCGGCAATTGCAGCAGAACGAACGCATCGACCATGCCGGCGACCGTGGTCTCCGACTGACCGACGCCGACGGTTTCGACGATGATCACGTCGAAACCGGCGGCTTCGCAAACCAGCATCGCTTCACGGGTTTTGTCGGCGACACCGCCCAGCGAACCGGCGGACGGGCTGGGCCGGATGAAGGCTTCGTCGCGCTGGCAGAGCAGTTCCATGCGTGTCTTGTCGCCGAGAATCGAGCCACCGGAAACAGACGAGGAGGGGTCGACGGCGAGCACGGCGACACGTTTGCCGGCTTCAATAAGATACAGGCCCAGCGACTCGATGAACGTCGATTTGCCGGCGCCAGGGGCACCGGAAATGCCTACGCGCATGGTTCTGCCGGTATGTGGCAGCAAGGCGGTCAACACCTGCCGCGCGCGTTGTTGATGATCGTCGCGAGTCGATTCGACGAGGGTGATGGTTTTGGCCAGCGCGCGCCGCCGCCCGGCCAGCACGCCGTCGAGCAGGTGCTGGTCGGCGGTGCCGAGGCTGGCGGCGGACGCGCTGGTCATGTCCATGCTTCGCTCCGGGCAGTGGGTTTCGCGACGAGTGCCGGACTCAGGCCCGGGCCTTGCGGATTTCCGCCAGCACGGTGGTGGCCGAATCCTCGATGCGCGTGCCCGGTCCGAAAATGGCCTTGGCGCCCGACTGGTACAGGAACTCGTAATCCTGTGCCGGGATGACGCCGCCGGCGAAGACGATGATGTCGTCGGCGCCTTGGGCCTTGAGGGCTTGCACCAGTTCGGGAAGCAGGGTTTTATGGCCGGCGGCCAGCGAGGAAACGCCGACGGCGTGCACGTCGTTCTCGATCGCCAGCCGGGCGGCTTCCGCCGGGGTCTGGAACAGCGGACCGACGTCGATGTCGAAACCGAGATCGGCGAAGGCGGTGGCGACCACTTTGGCGCCGCGGTCGTGGCCGTCCTGACCGAGCTTGGCGATCATGATCCGCGGCCGGCGGCCTTCCTCCTCGCTGAATTTGGCGATGTCCGCCTTCAGCGTTTCCCAGCCGGAAAGGCCGTCAACGACCGCGCCATAAACGCCGGAAACGGTTTGCTGCGTGGCGCGGAAGCGGCCGTAAACTTTTTCCAGCGCGTCGGAGACTTCGCCCACCGTGGCACGCAGACGCATCGCGTTGACCGCGCCTTCGAGCAGGTTGCCTTCGCCGGTTTCGGCGCGACGCGTGAGATCGGCCAGCGCCGCGTTGACCTTTTCGGTGTCGCGACTGGCGCGAATCTGTTGCAGGCGGGCGATCTGCGCCTCGCGCACGGCGTTGTTGTCGATGTCGAGAATATCGAGATCGTCTTCCTTGGCCAGCTTGTATTTGTTAACGCCGACGATCACGTCCTTGCCGGAGTCGATGCGCGCCTGCTTGTCGGCGGCGCAGCCCTCGATCTTCATCTTCGCCCAGCCGGATTCAACGGCATGCGTCATGCCGCCCATCGCTTCGACTTCCTCGATCAGTTTCCAGGCTTCATCGACCAGATCCTGGGTCAGCTTCTCCATCATGTACGAGCCGGCCCATGGATCGATGACCTTGGTGATGTGCGTTTCTTCCTGAATCACCAGCTGCGTGTTGCGGGCGATGCGGGCCGAGAACTCGGTCGGCAACGCGATGGCCTCGTCCAGCGCGTTGGTGTGCAGCGACTGCGTGCCGCCAAAAACGGCCGCCATCGCTTCGATGGTCGTCCGGATCACGTTGTTGTAGGGGTCCTGCTCGGTCAGCGACCAGCCCGAGGTCTGGCAGTGGGTGCGCAACATCATCGACTTGGCGCTCTTCGGCGAGAACTCCTGCATGATCTTCCACCACAACAGCCGCGCGGCGCGCAGCTTGGCCACTTCGAGGTAGAAGTTCATGCCGATGGCGAAAAAGAACGACAGACGGCCGGCAAAGGCATCGACATCGAGGCCGGAGGCGATCGCCGTCTTGACGTATTCGCGGCCGTCGGCCAGGGTGAAGGCCAGTTCGAGCGCCTGTGTCGCGCCCGCTTCCTGCATGTGATAGCCCGAAATCGATATCGAATTGAATTTCGGCATGTGCTGCGCGGTGTAGCCGATGATGTCGGAGATGATCTTCATCGACGGCTGCGGCGGGTAGATGTAGGTGTTGCGGACCATGAACTCCTTGAGGATGTCGTTCTGGATCGTTCCCGAGAGCTTGTCCTGCGGCACGCCTTGTTCCTCGGCGGCGACGATATAGCCGGCGAGAATCGGCAGCACGGCGCCGTTCATGGTCATCGATACCGAGATTTTTTCCAGCGGGATGCCGTTGAAAAGAATCTTCATGTCCTCGACCGAATCGATGGCCACGCCGGCCTTGCCGACGTCGCCGGTCACGCGTGGGTGATCGGAATCGTAGCCGCGGTGGGTGGCCAGGTCGAAGGCCACCGAGACGCCCTGACCGCCGGCGGCCAGTGCCTTGCGATAGAAGGCGTTCGAGGCTTCGGCGGTGGAGAAGCCGGCGTACTGGCGAATGGTCCACGGGCGCACCGCGTACATGGTGGCCTGCGGGCCGCGCACGAAGGGCGGCAGGCCGGGCAGGGTGTCGGTGTACGCCAGACCGTCGATATCTTGTTTGGTGTAGAGCGGCTTGACGACGATGCCTTCCGGCGTGACCCAGTTCAGGGCGTCGACATTGCCGCCGGGAGCCGATTTGGCGGCGGCCTTTTTCCAGGCCTCCATGGCGTTGGAGTCGTTCGGCGCGGCGTTGTTTGCGTTGGGCATGAAGGAACCTTTCACGAAATCTGTGGAAACCTGTGGATTGTGGCGCTGCTCGTCGCCCTTGGCGATTCTGGAAGCACGCCGATCAGGAGAGTCATGGCGACCCAATGAAGGTTGTAACGCTTGACACCCCGCTCCGCGAATAATACTGTATCCATAATTACGAAAGCAAGGTCCCTCCGGGGGCCGGCGCACGATTCGGTAAAGTCAGTAAAGTGATCGATGGTTGATTGATGGTTCCAAGCCGCATTGCCCAGACCGCCCTCTACCAGGAAGTCGCCGAAAGACTGCGCCAGAGAATTTTCGCGCACGAATTACCGCCGGGGATGCGCATCGACGAACAGGCCTTGACGGTCGATTATGGCATCAGCCGGACGCCGTTGCGCGAGGCGTTGAAGGTTCTGGCGGCAGAAGGTCTGGTGACGCTGGTGCCGCGTCGCGGCTGCTTCGTCACTGAAATTTCCGAACAGGATCTCGACGAGATTTTCCCCCTGATGGCCATGCTTGAAGGCCGTTGCGCGCTGGAAGCCACCGCCCGGGTCACGCCGGCGGCGATCGCCGAAATCGAGGCGATACACCAGCAACTGGAAGATTTCGCCGACAGCAACCGGATCGAAGACTTTTTCGAAGCCAATCAGGAGTTTCATTTCCGCATTCAGGAAATGTCCGGCAACCGCTGGTTGCGGCAGGTGATTCAGGATCTGCGCAAGGTGCTCAAGCTGACCCGCCTGTTTTCACTCAGCGTCGACGGTCGCTTGCAGCAGTCGCTGATCGAACACCGGGCCATCCTGGCCGCGATCAAGGCCGGCGACGCGACGCGCGCCCAAGGCATGATGCACGATCACATTCTCTCCGGGCGGCTGGCGTTGATCAGAAGCCACGTCCCACAGGAGGAGACCGGCGCATGAGCGGCACGATTCTGTGCCATCGTGAAGGCGCCATCGCCACCGTGACGCTCGCCAATCCGGGCAAGCTCAACGCCATCGACTTCGCCATGTGGCGCCAACTGACTGAAACTTTCGCTCAACTGTCCGGCGACGGCGAGGTGCGCTGCGTCGTGTTGCGCGGCGAGGGCGATCAGGCCTTTGCCGCTGGCGGCGACATCGAGGAATTCGTCCATCGGCGCGACACCCTGGAGCGGGCCATGGCTTATCACGCCCAGGTCGGCGCCGCCCTGCGGGCGATTTTCGACTGCCGGCATCCGACCGTTGCCTTGATTCAGGGCGCGTGCATTGGCGGCGGGCTCGAAATCGCCGCCCAGTGCGACTTGCGTATTTGCGGCCAATCGTCGCGCTTCGGCGCGCCGATCAACAAACTCGGCTTTTCGATGTATCCGGGCGAGATGGACGGCCTGTTGCGTCTTGCCGGCGCGGCGACAGTCAGCGAGATCCTGCTCGAGGGGCGGATTCTCGGTGCGCCGGAAGCGTTTGCCAAAGGGTTGGTCACGCGGGTTGTCGCCGATTCCGAGGCCGTGACCGAGGCGTTCGCCAGCGCGCGACGCATTTGTGACGGCGCGCCCCTGGTGGCGAGCTGGCACAAGCAATGGATTCGCCGCCTGCGGCACGACGTGCCGCTCAGCGAGCAGGAACTGCGCTCGTCTTTCGCCTTTCTCGACAGCGACGATTACCGCGAAGGCCTGTCGGCCTTTCTCGAGAAGCGCCGCCCGAATTTTCGCGGTCGCTGAGCGGCGGTTTCACGCCACGATTCCCCACAGCATTTTCGCCGCCAGGGCGATCAACACGCCGGCGAACAGGCGCTTGAGAGTGGCCACCGGCAGCCGATGCGCCAGTTTCGCGCCGAGCGGTGCCGTCAGCATGCTCGCCGGCACCAGCGCGACGAGTGCCGGCAGGTAAATGTAGCCCATGCTCCACGGCGGCAGGCCGGCGTGATTCCAACCGTTGTAGATGTAGCCGAGCGAGCCGCCGATGGCGATCGGAAATCCTACCGCCGCCGAGGTGCCGATGGCATTTTGCACGCGCACGTTGCACCAGGTCAGGAAAGGCACGGTCAGCGAGCCGCCGCCGATGGCCACCAGCGCCGAGATCGCCCCGATACCGAGACCGACCGCGAAGACGCCGGCTGTGCCCGGCAGTTCGCGCGAGGCTTTCGGTTTCAGGTTGAGGATCATCTGCGCGGCAATGACGCACACGAACAAGGTGAAGAAGATGGCCAGGGGCTTGGCCGGCACGCTGGAGGCGAACAGCGTGCCGAGCAGCGTGCCGGCGAGAATTCCCGGCGTGATTTGCGCGACCACCGGCCACAGCACCGCGCCGTGGCGGTGGTGTGCCCGCAGGCTGGCCAGGGCGGTGAACAGGATGGTGGCCATCGAGGTGCCGAGCGCGAGGTGCAGCACTTCGCCGCTCGGGAAGCCGGCCTGAGCGGCGAACAGCAGGGTCAGCGCCGGGACCATCACCAGTCCGCCGCCAATGCCCAGCATGCCGGCGAAGAGACCGGTGAACAATCCCAAAGCAATGTAAGCCAGCGTCCAGAGCATTGACGGCCTCCGTCAGGAGCGATGTGGCAAAGTGGCGAGCATCCTGTCGACGCCCGCGATGGCGTTTTTCCCGTTGCGGGTTTCCGAAGTCTGCTCCGAAGTTTGTCCTATTGGGCGAGTATTTCGTTCAGCATCCGGTCCACGCCATGTTGCCAGTCGGGAAGCGTCACGTCGAATGCCGTCCGCAGTTTGCGCGTGTCGAGGCGGGAGTTGTGCGGACGCGGCGCCGGCAGCGGGTAGGCGCTGCTGGGCACCGCTTCGACGGCTTCCGGCGCGACACGGATCGGTTGCCCGGCCTGCCGGGCCGTTTCGATGACATGACGGGCGTAACCGTGCCAGCTCGTCTCGCCGCCGGCGACCAGATGGTACAGTCCGGCGAGTTCGGTTTGGCGCCGCGCGCGGCGGATGGCATGCGCGGTGACGTCGGCGAGCAATTCGGCGCCGGTCGGCGCGCCGATCTGATCGGCGACCACGGTGATCCGGTCGCGTTCCCGCGCCAGCCGGAGCATGGTCCGCGCGAAATTACTGCCTCTTGCGGCATACACCCAACTGGTGCGAAAGATCAGGTGCCGTTGGCAATGGGCGACTCGTTGTTCGCCTTCCAGTTTGGTCTGGCCGTAGACGCCGAGCGGTCCGGGGGGATCGCTCTCGCGCCATGGCGCGTCGCCGCTGCCGTCGAAGACGTAGTCGGTCGAGTAATGCACCAGCCAGGCGCCCAGCCGTTGCGCTTCCTCGGCCAGGACGCCCGGCGCCAGGGCGTTGATCTGGCGGGCGAGCGCCGGTTCGTTCTCCGCCTGATCCACCGCCGTGTGCGCGGCGGCGTTAACCACCACGTCCGGCGCGACCGCGCGCACGCAGGCGGCCAGTCCGGCGGGATCGTTGAAGTCGCCGCTCAGGGGACCGTCGCGATCGTCGTGGTCGAGCGCGACCAGTTGGCCAAGGGGCGCCAGACTGCGTTGCAGTTCCCAGCCGACCTGGCCGCGTTTGCCGAAGAGCAGGATTTTCATGACTGGCGCTCGCCGTAGTTTTTGGCCACCCAGTCGCGATAGGCGCCGGATTGCACGTTGCGTACCCAATCCTGATGGTCCAGGTACCATTGCACGGTCTTGCGGATGCCGGTGGCGAAGGTTTCCGCCGGCCGCCAGCCGAGTTCGCTTTCGATCTTGCGGGCGTCGATCGCGTAACGCCGGTCGTGGCCCGGCCGGTCGGCGACGTAGGCAATCTGTTGGCGGTAGGCTTGGCCGTCGGCGCGCGGCCGCAGTTCGTCGAGCAGCGCGCAGACGGTGTGCACGATTTCGAGATTCGGTTTCTCGTTCCAGCCACCGACATTGTAGGTTTCGCCCGGCCGGCCGGCGGCCAGTACCCGCCGGATGGCGCTGCAGTGATCCTTGACGTAAAGCCAGTCGCGAATCTGCTGTCCGTCGCCATATACCGGCAGCGGCTTGCCGGCCAGGGCGTTGACGATCATCAGCGGGATCAGCTTCTCGGGGAAATGGTAGGGGCCGTAATTGTTCGAGCAGTTGGTGGTCAGCACCGGCAACCCGTAGGTGTGATGGTAGGCGCGCACCAGATGATCGCTGGCCGCCTTGCTCGCCGAATAGGGGCTGTTCGGCGCGTGGCGGTGGGTTTCGCTGAACGCGTCGTCGTCCTTGCCGAGCGAGCCATAAACTTCGTCGGTGGAGACGTGGAGAAAGCGAAAGGCGGTTCGCGCGTCGTCGGCGAGCGCGGACCAGTAATCGCGTGCCGCTTCGAGCAGGTGGAAGGTGCCGACGATGTTGGTCTGAATAAAATCCTCGGGGCCGTGGATCGAGCGGTCGACATGCGATTCGGCGGCGAGGTTGACGATCGCCCGCGGACGGTGCTCCGCCAGCAGACGGCCTGTCAGCGCCTTGTCGCCGATGTCGCCGCGCACGAAAAGATGGCGCGGGTCGCCGGCCAGCGACGCCAGGTTTTCGCGGTTGCCGGCGTAAGTCAGCTTGTCGAGATTGATGACCGGCTCGTCGCTGTGCGCCAGCCAGTCGAGGACAAAATTGGCGCCGATAAAGCCGGCGCCGCCGGTAACCAGAATCATCCGAGAATCTTTCACAAAGAGTGGCGGGAAAACGGTCGTCACGTTCGGTTCGTGGCTTGTTCGCGCCGATGTTGGCGGCGGGGCCGACGGGTCGGGTCAGCCGATGCGGCGAGCAAGACGCCTGGACGCGGCATTATAGCGCCTGCCGCGACCGCTCTCGGCGCCGGTACCGGCCGCCCCGGGCGGAAGTCGCCGCCGGATGGGTGCCTTCTCCTATAATGCGGGCTTCCCGCTTCCCGCCCATCCTTTATTTCCCGGTTCACCGATGCGCATTCTTTTGATCAAGACGACGTCGCTCGGTGACGTGATCCACAACCTGCCGGTGGTCAGTGACTTGCGGCGTTGTCTGCCCGATGCGCGGATCGATTGGTGCGTCGAAGAATCCTTCGCCGACATTCCGAGGCTGCATCCGGGGGTCGGGCGAGTGATTCCGGTGGCGGTCAGGCGCTGGCGGAAAAATCTCGGCGCCGTGGCCACTTGGCGCGCCGTGGCCGACTTCCGGCGAGAAATCGGCGCCGACGATTACGATGCGGTTCTCGATACCCAGGGCCTGTTGAAAAGCGCCCTGATCGCGCGTTTCGCTCGCGGCCGTCGCTGCGGTTACGCGGCCGAGGTCGCGCGCGAACCGCTGGCGGCGCGGTTTTACGATGCCACGTTCGTCATTCCGCGCAACGTGCATGCCGTGCAACGCAACCGCTGGCTGGCCGCCGCCGCTTTCGATTATCCGGTCGATCTGCCGCTCGACTATGGTATCGCCGCGCCGTCGCTGGACGCCGACTGGTTGCCGGCGGGACGGCTGGCGATCCTGCTGACCGCCACCAGCCGCGACGATAAGCTGTGGGCGGAAAACCACTGGCGCGAACTCGCCGCCGCCCTGCGTGCCCGTGGCCTGACGCCGGTGCTGCCGGCGGGCAGCGCCCCAGAGCGCCAGCGTGTCGAACGGATCGCGGCGGCGGTGGCCGGCGCGATCGTCGCCCCGCCTTTGTCCTTGCCGCGGGTGGCCGCCTTGCTCGCCCGCGCCAGCCTGACCATCGGCGTCGATACCGGGCTGGCCCACCTCGCCGCCGCCTTGCGCGTGCCGGTGATTGCGTTGTACATCGCCACCGAACCGGCGCTGACTGGCGTGCTCGGCACCGGCTTCCATCGCAACCTGGGCGGTGCCGGCCGACCGCCGTCGGTGGGCGAGGTCCTGGCGGTCGCCGAACAGGCGCTGCGCTGATGGCCCGTCTGTTTTACAGCCTCCTGTTTTATCTGGCGATGCCGCTGGTCTGGTCGCGCCTGCTGTGGCGAGGGCGCCGGCAACCCGAGTATCTGCGGCAGGTGCGCGAGCGGCACGGATTCTGTCGGCCGTCGTCCACGCGTCCGCTGATCTGGTTGCATGCGGTCTCGGTCGGCGAGACGCGTGCCGCCGAACCGCTGATCGAGGCCTTGTTGCGCGACTATCCCGCGCACGACCTGTTGTTGACTCACATGACGCCCACCGGCCGGGCCACTGGCCGCGAAATTCGGGCCCGGCACCCGGACCGCTTGTGGCAAGCATATTTGCCTTACGATCTGCCAGACGCCTGCGGGCGATTTCTCGACCGTTGCCAGCCGCAAGTCGGTTTGCTGATGGAAACCGAGATCTGGCCGAACCTGATCGCCGCCGCCAGGCGCCGTCGCGTGCCATTGGCGCTGATCAACGGCCGTTTGTCGGCGCGCTCGCAGCGCGGTTACACGCGGCTGTCGTCCCTGATCGCGCCGGCGTTGGCCTCGTTGAGCGCCGTCGCCGCGCAAACCGAGGCCGACGCCGCGCGCTTGCAAGCGATTGGCGCCCGTCGGGTCGCCGTTCTCGGGAATCTCAAATTCGATGTCGTGCCGGCGCCCGAAAAGCTGGCATTGGGCGCCGAGTGGCGCCGGGCGCTCGGTTCTCGGCCGGTGTGCCTGTTCGCCAGCAGTCGTGAAGGTGAAGAGGCGCTGTTTCTCGACGCGTTTGCCGCCATCGGCGCGCGCGACGTGCTGTTGCTGATGGTGCCGCGCCATCCGCAGCGTTTCGGCGAAGTCGCCGAACTGGTCGCCGGGCGGCGGTTGGTTTATCGCCGTCGGAGCGACGACACGCTGCCCGATGCCGGCACGCGGGTTTGGCTGGGCGACAGCATGGGCGAGTTGGCGGCATATTACGCGTTGGCCGATATCGCGCTGATTGGCGGCACCTGGCTGCCGTTTGGCGGACAGAATCTCATCGAGGCGGCGGCTTGCGGCTGCCCGGTGGTGCTCGGCCCGCACAGCTTCAACTTTGCCCAGGCCAGCGAGGACGCCATTGCCGGCGGCGCGGCGCGACGGGTGCCGGATCTCGCCGCCGCCGCTGGCCTTGTCACGGAATTGCTGCATGATCGGCGGCAATTGCAAACCATGCGTGACGCCGCCGACGACTTCAGCCGGGCGCACGGCGGCGCGACGGCGCGAACGGTGGCGCTGGTCAGGGCGCTGCTGGCGGAATCAGCAAGGCGTTGATCCGTTCCAGATCGGGTTCGCCGAGAGCGCCCACCGCTGCCTTGAGCTTGAGTTCGGACATCAAGGTGTCGAAGCGCGCTTTTTCCAGATCGCGTCTGGTGACGTAGACCTGATTCTCGGCGTTCAACACGTCGATGTTGATGCGCACGCCGACTTCGTAGCCGAGACGGTTCGACTCCAGGGAACCGAGGCTGGAAACCAGGGCCGCTTCGAGCGCGCGGATGCCGGCCAGGCCGTTAACCACGCCGAGGTAGGCTTGGCGGGCGCTGAGGCCAGATACGCGCCGGGTGTTGTCGAGTCCGGCGTTTTCCGCGTCACGGCGGGCGACCGCCTCGCGGGTGCGCGAATTCACCGCGCCGCCCTGATAAATCGGGATTGTCAGCTGCAAGCCGATTTGGCGGTTGGTGGTGTCGATTTCGCCGATGCCCAGTTGTCCGGGGCCATTGCTTTTGTTGTAGTTGGCGACGACATCCAGGGTCGGATAATGTCCGGCGCGGTTGATCTCCACCCCCTTGGCGGCGGCCTCGGCGGCGGCCTGTTGCGCTTGCACGAGAAAACCATCCCGTTCGGCGGCCTCGACCCATTGCTCCATGCTGGCCGGCTGAGGCGGCGTTATCGTCGCCTTGGGCTTGAGGCGATGCAGCTCGCCCGGGTCCTTGCCGATCAACACCCGCAAGGCATAGCGTTTCACTTCCAGGTCGCTCTCGGCGGCGATCTCCTGTGCTTGCGCCAGATCGTAGCGCGATTGCGATTCGTAGGTGTCGGTGATCGTCGCGGTACCGACTTCGAAATTTTTCTTGGCCTGGGCGAGTTGTTGGGCGATGGCCGCCTTGTTTATCCGCACCGCTTGTAGATTTTCGATGGCGAACAGAACGTCGAAGTAGGCTTGCGCCACGCGCAGGATCAGGTCTTGTCCCGCTTGCGCGAAATTCGCTTCCGCCTGCATCACCAACAGTTTGGCCTGATCGTACTGAACGAAATTCTGCCAGCGGAACAGCGGTTGGGTCAGATTGACGCCAAAGCCATTGCTGTTGTACCTGGCCTGATACGAGGCCGAGCCGTTGCTCGATGAGCGCGTGTCGAATCGGCTGTCGTTCCAAAACGTGTTGCCGGAGGCATTGAGCGTGGGCAGCAGCCCGGCCAGTCCTTGCGGCAACTTTTCGCGTCCGGCCACCGCGTTTGCGCGGGCGGCGGCGTATTGCGCGTCGTAGGCCAGAGCGTCGCGATAGACTTGCAATAAATCGGCGCCAAAGGCCGATGCCCCCGAGAGCAGCCCGGCCAGCAGAACGATGCGGCGATAGGAACGGAATTTCAGGGGCATGACGCTAGCTCACTTTCAGTACTTGCGCATCAGCGGGTCGACATCGTTTGCCCAGGCATCGATACCGCCGGAAAGATTATGGACCGCGGCGAAGCCCTGTCGCTCAAGGAAGTGGGCGACCCGCAGGCTACGAATACCGTGGTGACAGATCACCACGGTATTGTTCCGCCGGTCGAGTTCGCCGATTCGTTCCGGCAAGAACCGCATCGGCATCGACAGCGAATCCGGGAGGCGGCAGATGGCGTATTCCCAGGGTTCGCGCACATCGAGCAACAGCGGTCGTCGTTGCGATGCCGGCACGGCCGGGTGGTTTTCCTTCTCCGGCGCGCTTGCCGACAACCATTCCGCCAAAGCGACCGCCGAAAGGTGCTGCATCGGTCGGTTTGGCCAGCCGGTCAGAAAACGAAACTCTGGCGCTTCTTGGTCCGCAGCGGCGCGATCACCGTTTCAAAGAGGTTGGTCGTGCTGTACGCCGTTTCGGAACCGCGAATCACCAGTTGCGCGCGCATTGCCGGCGCTTCGCCGATGAACGCCACCAGCCGCCCGCCAATCTTCAGTTGTTTGAGAAAAGCGTCTGGCAGTTCCGGCAGCGAGCCGGAAATGACGATCACGTCATACATCGACGCCCCCGGCCAACCCTTGGAGCCATCGCCCGTTTCGACCTTGACGTTGGCGACGCCCGCTTGCCGGAGATTGTTCCGGGCCAGGTTGGCTAGCACCGGATCGATTTCCACCGCATGCACGTACTCGGCCTTGGCGGCCAGCAGGGCGGCCATGTAACCGCTGCCGGCACCGATTTCGAGCGCGATATCGGTGTTCTTGACACTCACTTCCTGAAGAAGTTTGGCGTCTATTTTTGGAGCCAGCATGGTTTGACCATTGCCGATCGGCAACTCCAGATCGGCAAAAGCCAAGGCCCGATGCGCCGCTGGAACAAAATCCTCGCGCTTGACCACCGCCAATAGATTCAGCACCTCGGGATCGAGCACTTCCCACGGGCGGATTTGCTGCTCGATCATGTTGAAGCGAGCTTGTTCGATGTCCATCTCTAGCGCAGCCATAGCATTCCCCGTCACATTTATATTAGAGTAACCTAATATCTGTCCCAATAGGCGGAGATTATACCTTGTATCCACGGTCGCCCGTGAACGAGAAAACGACGCCCAGAGGCGCCGTTTTTTTCCCGGCAAGACGCGAAACTAGGCGGCGAGGCCCTTGATCTGGGCCGACAGTCGGCTCTTGTGGCGCGCGGCCTTGTTCTTGTGAATGATTTTCTTGTCGGCGACACGGTCGATGACCGCCACCGATTCGCGGTAAATGCTTTGAGCCGCCGCCTTGTCGCCGGCGACGATTGCTTTGTGTACACGCTTGACGGCCGTGCGCAGGCTGGAGCGCAGGCTGGCGTTGTGTGCGCGCTGCTTGACGGCTTGACGAGCACGCTTGCGGGCTTGTGCGCTATTGGCCATGAGTGTTCGTTCCTATGAAAACTGAAGATGGGATGAAGAGGCGCGGAGTATACCGAGTCTCGGCACCCGATGCAAGAACCGGCTTCGCCGGCACGTGTTCGACCGAAAACACGCCACCGCATGAAAAGGGGCGCCGAAGCGCCCCCGTTCATGCCAGCCGACGCGGCTTAAAAGCTGTGGCGAATGCCGGTGCCGAAAGTGTGGTTGCTTTCACCGGCGAAACCCATGCCGCCGCCATCGGCAGCGACCTGCGTTTGCACGCCGATCGAATTCCGGTCGTTGTCGATATAGGTGTAAGCGGCGTACAAGGCGGTGCGCTTCGACAGCGGGTAGGTGTACATCGTGCCCCAGCCCCAGCTATCGCCATCGGCCAGATTCTTGCGGTCGAGCGACAGCTTGCCGTAGCTCAGGCCAAGCGTGCCGGCGCCAATCGGCGCGCTCAGGCCGACGGTCCAGATATTGTTCTTGGTTTTTCCGGCCGCGCCGTCAACATCGCCGCTGTTTTTATTGTTGAGCGTCTGGTAGCTGGCGTAGGCCTTGACGACCTTAAAGTCCCAACTGCCGCCGAGATACCACTCGTTGACATCCTTGCCCATGCCGGCCGGATTGGGGAAGGCCGTGACGACATTTTGACGGCTTTGGAAAACAGCGTCGAGATTGATCGGGCCGTTGGCGTAGTTGAGGCCGAGACCAATTTTCCCGCCGTCCCAGATGTTGTCATTCGCCTTGGAGTAGTAGCTGCCAACAGGGCTTTTTTCACCAAAGCCGTAGATGGCACTGACGGTGACGCCGGACATGGCGTTGCTGGTGTAGGAAATCGCGTTGTTGTAGCGGGCGTAACTGTTCGGGGTGATGGAGTTGCCGGCGTAGACGCTGAGACTGGACTGGATGCTCATGTCCGTTGCTTCGAGCGCATCGTTGTTGGCGGTGGCGTTGAAGCCTGGCGCGTATTGACGGCCGAGCGCGACGGTACCGAACTTTCCGGCCAGACCGACGTATTGCTGGCGGGCATTGAGACCGCCGGTGCCGATACCCTGATTGGTATCCAGGTTGAGGCCGTATTCAAGCGTGAACACCGCCTTGAGACCGTTGCCGAGGGCTTCCTCGCCCTTGAAACCGAGGCGGTTGCCGGCGGTGATGCCGTTGGCGATGCCGCTGAATTTGTTGGTGGTGCCCCTGATGTTGGTGACGGGGTCGCGAGACTTGCCCTGGCTGTAGACATAGCCCAGATCGGCGATGCCATAAACGGTGACGTTGGTCTGGGCGCCGGCGACGCCGGCGGTCAGGCTGGCGACGGCCAGCGGGATGAGTTTTTTGTTCATGAGGGCAATCTCCCGAAAAGCTGAAAAATCAAGAAAAAGACCGCGCCGTGCGGGTTTCATTCAGCAACCGGCAAGGCGATCAATGACTGGATTTTGGCAGAGCGCCATGGCGGGAGCAAGTCGCTGCTTGATTATTACGGCGTGCCGGCGGGGAAGTGTTGCATTCGAGTCACAGTTTGCTGGAAGGAGCCATCGCGTCGGTTAGATAAAGCGGGAATAAAAAAACGGGCGCCGAAGCGCCCGTTTATCGAGGCAAACAACAATCGTGGCCGAATTAGAAGGTGTGACGGATGCCGGCGACGAAGCTGTTGTTTTGCTGGTCGGTCAGGCCGGTGCCCGCCGGGGAGAAACCGGCGCTACGCTTGTCGTTGTCGACAAAAAAGTAGCCGGTGTACAGCGTGGTGCGCTTCGACAGACCATGGGTAAAGGCGATGCCGAACGAATCGCTCTTGCCGGTATAGCCCTTACCGGTTCTGAAGCCGCCGGCGTAGGTTCTTTGATCGAAATCAAGCTGGGCGTAGGTCAGATGGATCGCGCTCGAACTCATGACCGGAACCACGGCGCCGACGGTCCAGATGGTGTTGTCGTTCTGGGTGCCGGACCAGTTGTTCTTGTCGTTTTGATCCTGATAGCTGGCCATCAGCTTGGCAAACTTGAGGTCGAAACTGGCGCCGATATACCACTCGTTGATGTCATAGAGCTTGGTGGTGGTGGGGGTGGCGATGCGGTTCTTCAGACGTGATTGATAGGCAACGTCAATGTTGAGCGGGCCGTTGGCGTAGTTCGCGCCGAGGCCGAGCTTGCCGCCATCCCAGATGTTGTCGTTCAAATTGGAGTAGTAATTTCCAGTCGGGCTTTGCTCACCAAAACTGTAGATCGCCTTGCCGGTGAATCCGCCGTAATTGGCCGTGGTGAAGGTGACGGCGTTATCCCAGCGGGCGCCGCTGTTCGGGGTGAAGGTGTTGCCGGCACCAGCGCTCAGGAAAGACTGCGGCGCAATCGCGGCGCCGGCCAGGGCGTCGTTTCTGGCGGTGGCGTCATAACCAGGCGCATATTGGCGGCCGAGGGCGATTTGCCCCCAGTTGCCGGCGAGGCCGACATATTGCTGGCGGGCCAAGGCGGTGCCGACACCGGCGTTGGTGTCGAGGCTGAGGCCGTACTCAAGGGTGAACACGGCCTTCAGGCCATTGCCCAGGGCTTCCTCGCCCTTGAAGCCGATGCGCGAACCGCTCAGCAGACCGGATTGGATGCCGCTGAATTCCGGCTTGGTGGTGTGGAGGCCAACAAATGCCGAGCGGGGGGCGTCGCCCTGGCTGAAGACGTAGCCGACGTCGGCGACGCCGTACATGGTGACGTTGGTCTGGGCAAAAGCAGCGCCCGAGGCCAGGCCGGCGACTGCCAGCGCGATGAGTTTCTTTTGCATGGTGAATCTCCTCTAGGTTTGAGATCGATGAAGCCAACCGGCGCCTCACCAAACTTGACCTCTCGAAAAGACGAGAAGTTGGGGCGATTCTGGCAAACGCCGCCAGCCGGAGCAAGCGACCGGAAGGCTTTTGTGTCTATCGGGCGAGGTAGTGTTGGTTTTTTGCAACGGGGTGATTTGTTTCGCCGGGGCCGTCGCGACCACGCGCGGGGGGGTTAGTGAAACAGCGCGGCCAGCGCGGCGCCGGGGTCGGCGGCGCGCATGAAGGCTTCGCCGACGAGGAAGGCGTTGACGCCGTTGGCGCGCATCCGTTGCACGTCGTCCTTGGCGAGGATGCCGCTTTCGGTGACGACGAGGCGCGCGGGATCGAGTTCCGGCAGCAGGTCGATGGTCGTTCGCAGGTTGACGTCGAAACTGCGCAGGTTGCGGTTGTTGATGCCGATCAGGCGGGTGCGGAGGCATTGGGCGCGTTCGAGTTCCCGGCCGTCGTGTACTTCGACCAGCACCGCCATGCCCAGGCTGTCGGCGATGGCTTCGAAATCGCGCATCGCGGCGAGGTCGAGCGCGGCGGCGATCAGCAGGATGGCGTCGGCGCCCATGGCGCGGGCTTCGTGGATTTGATAGGGGTCGACGAGAAAATCCTTGCGCAGCACCGGCAAGTCGCAGGCGGCGCGAGCGGCTCGCAGGTACGCGGGCGATCCTTGAAAGAATTGCCGGTCGGTGAGTATCGACAGGCAGGCGGCGCCATGTCGCTGGTAGCCGTCGGCGATGGTGGCCGGTTGAAAGTCGGCGCGCAGCACGCCCCTGGATGGGCTGGCTTTCTTGATTTCGGCGATGACCGCGGCGTGGCCGGCGTCGATGCGGCCTTGCAGGGCGCCGATGAAATCGCGTGTCGGCGCTTGCGCCTCGGCGGCGGCGCGAACGGCGGCGAGGGGCGCGTCAGCCCTTGCCTGGGCGACTTCGGCGTGCTTGACGTCGAGAATGCGCTTGAGGATGTCGCTCATGACGAGAGGCGACCGGTAAGGGCGATGAAGTCGTCGAGCCGGGCGCGGGCGGCGCCGGAGGCGATGGTGGCGAAGGCCTGGTCGACGCCATCGGCGAGCGTGGGGGCGACGCCAGCGACATAGATGCTGGCGCCGGCGTTGAGGGCGACGATGTCGCGCGCGGCGCCGGCGGTGTTTTCCAGCGCGGCGAGCAGCATCGCTCGCGATTCCTCGACGTTGCCGACACGCAACACCCGCGGGTCGTGTACGGGCAGGTTGAACTGTTCGGGGTGGAGGGTGTATTCCTCGATGCGGCCGTTCTTGAGTTCGCCGATCAGGGTTTCACCGGAGATCGAGATTTCGTCGAGGCCTTCGCGTCCGAAAACGGTGAGGGCGCGGGTGCTGCCAAGCCGTTGCAGGACGCGGATCTGGATGCCGACCAGGTCGGGGTGGAAGACGCCAAGCACCTGATTGGCGGCGTTGGCGGGGTTGGTCAGCGGTCCGAGAATGTTGAACAGGGTGCGCACGCCGAGTTCGCGGCGTACCGGCGCCGCGTGTTTCATGGCGCTGTGATGGTTGGGGGCGAACATGAAGCCGATGCCGCATTGGTCGATGCAGCGCGCGACGTTTTCCGGGCGCAGATCGATGGCGGCGCCGAGCGCTTCGAGAACGTCGGCGCTGCCGGATTGCGAGGATACCGAGCGGCCGCCGTGCTTGGCGATGCGGGCGCCGGCGGCGGCGGCGACGAACATGGCGGCGGTCGAGATGTTGAAGGTGTGCGCGCCGTCGCCGCCGGTGCCGCAGGTGTCGACCAGACGCGACGGGTCGCCGACCGGCACCTTGGTCGACAGTTCGCGCATGACTTGCGCGGCGGCGGCGATTTCGCCGATCGTTTCCTTCTTGACGCGCATGCCGACGACGATCGCGGCGATCATCGTCGGCGTGACGTCGCCGCTCATGATCTGGCGCATCAGGGAAATCATTTCGTCGTGGAAAATCTCGCGATGGTCGATGACCCGCGCCAGGGCGTCTTGCGGTTTCATGAGGCGTGTTCCTCGAGAAAGTTTTTCAGCAGGTCGTGTCCGCGTTCGGTGAGGATGGATTCGGGGTGGAACTGCACGCCTTCGACAGCGAGCGTTTTGTGGCGCAAACCCATGATTTCGCCGTCGTCGGTCCAGGCGGTGATTTCCAGATCGGCCGGCAGCGATTCGCGTTCGACGGCCAGCGAATGATAGCGGGTGCAGGTCAAGGGGTTGGGTAGCCCCCGGAACACGCCACGGTCGCCGTGCCGCACCGCCGACACCTTGCCGTGCATCAGCTTGCGGGCGTGGACGATGCGGCCACCGAACGCCTCGCCGATGGCCTGATGGCCGAGGCAGACGCCAAGCAGCGGAATCTTGCCGGCGAACTCGCGGATCGCCGCCAGCGAGATTCCGGCTTGCCCCGGCGCGCACGGGCCGGGCGAAATCACCAGGAAAGCGGGTTGCAGTTGCGCGATCCGCGGGATGGAAATGGCGTCGTTGCGGAAAACGCGGACCTCTTGTCCCAACTCGCCAAAATACTGCACGAGGTTGTAGGTGAAGGAATCGTAATTATCGATCATCAGCAGCATGCGTGATATATCCTTTTGATTTGTATAGATCAATCCCCTGCTGCCGCCGATTTCCCGTCGATTGATACCCGCTTTCATACCCATTGCCGAATACGTGGGGGAAGTTGGCGCGGACGAAAAAATGCCAGTCATGGAAGACCGGCATTGTCGCATTGTGCGGGGCGCACGATCAAGAAACGCCGTTGTTGGCGATCCTTGGCGGTCGCGGTATCCATCGATGAGTCCTTGACCGGCACGCCAGCGTTATGCGAGATATTTCACCTTGACCGTTCGCCGTCGGTCTGGATCGCCGGCCAGTCGGCGGCTTCGCCCACGATTCCGCCCAGGGCGATAGCCCGCACCGTTTCCGTGGGCAGTTCGCCGTTCGGGTGCCGGTAATGGCAAACGCCATCGAAGTAGCGCGTTGCCGGGTCATGGCTGATTTCCACCGCCACCTCGCACCCGTAGTGCAGGGCGACGGCTGAATGCGCGATTTCATGCGCGTAGGACGCCAGCAATTCAATTCGCAAGATTTGCGGATTCGGTTTGTCCCCACTTGTCCCCGCGTTTTTTCACATGAACCGCTTTCACTCGTCGCCCTCCCACATGCGCCCGGTGAAAACGTAGCAGCGGGTTGTCCCGATTCCGGGGATACGCGGTTTCTGCGTTGTCCTGCCTCCTTCGCCCGGTTCGATCCATACGGCCTCGATCAGCGCCCGCGTTGCCGCCTTCGCGTCAAATCCTGCGCATACCTCGCGCCGGAACACTTCGGGCAGCACCAGGAATTCCCGCCCGCCGTCGGCAGCCCTTCCAGCCCGTTCGCCGTCGCCCGCCATAGGCGGGGATAGGCCGATGGATCGCCCCACACGGAAGCCGCCACCTTGAGGGCCGTTGTCTTGCCCGACGATGAAGCGCCGCGAAAGTGAAAGCCCCCGGAATCCTCGCCCACCACGTCCGCCAATGCGCCCGCGAATGCCACGGACAGGGCGAACACCAGACGGGAATTACCGGCGGCCAGTCGGCCAACGGAATCGCGCCATTCCTCAACACTGCCCGCTGCGGAGTAGGCGGGTTCGATGGCATGGGCATTCTGGAACACCACGATTTCCCCGTCCTGCCCGATGGATTCCGCCGCGGTCACGAACACGCCACCATGCCAGCCCAGCCGTTCCACGCACCGCGCCCGATCTTCCACCGGCCAGACTTGCAGGAAGGACGCCAGCAGGTCGCGGGCTTTCTTGCCGGGCGAGATGGCCAGGCCCAGCCGCGCCAGTTCGCGCCGAACGTTCGAGCCATCGCCTTGCAACAGTTCCAGCGGCATTGCCCATTGATGGGTCACGCCGTCGTCGTCCCGCCATTCCAGCAAGCGGCCCCACTCGCCCGACTTGGCATCGCGGGTCACCCAGCCCGGTAATTTCGAGGTTGTCCGCATCGTGCGACCATTCTGCTAAAGATATAGCCGAGGCAAGCTGCTCAAGGTGTGCGCAGAAAGCGAAAAGGCTCGGATGTGTGACGCGTTGCTTGATCGCATAGTGTCGTACGCACTGCGCTGCGCACCAACTAGCTGCACGGATTGATGGGTGACCCATTCGTGACGTCTAGCGTCTGAATTCAGGGGCGCGACGCGGCATTATCGCGGCGCGTCCCTTGGAATGACGGGTTAGCGAAGTAATCGGGCTGGCACCGCAAATCGTCCCGAAGAAACACGGGGCGGTCGGCTTGTGGCAAGGTGGAATGCGGCGCCACGGAAGACCGATAGAGCAATGGTGCGAATTGCCCGCGGGTTAGCGTGGTTCTGGGTAACGTCATCGAGATTGGTGAATCGGCCCGGCGGTTCGCTGCCGCAGGATCGATATCC
>JAKOTN010000165.1 GCA_029776255.1 Pseudomonadota bacterium | reverse complement strand
CGACTGGCTGGCCCAGGAGTGCCGCGCCGCGTGGGCCGAACTCAACCACCCCGAATGGCCCACGCTGAAGGTGGCCGACGTGCTGCAAGACGAACAACTGCGCCTCATGCCCAACCCCAAGCCGTTTGATGGTTACGTGGAGGTGCTCGCCCGGGTCTCCAGCACGGCGCTGGTGCACCTGCAGCGCAACCGCTACAGCGTGCCGACCGAACACGTCCACGAGGTGGTCAGCCTGCGCCTGTACCCCGAACGCATTGATGTGGTGGCCGAGAACACCCGCATCGCCAGCCATGCGCGCAGCTTCGAGCGCAGCCTGACCTTCTACGACTGGCGCCACTACGTGAGCCTGATCGAACGCAAGCCCGGGGCGTTGCGCAACGGTGCGCCCTTCGAGACCCTGCCCGAGCCATTGAAGAAGCTGCAGGCTATCCTGCTGCGCCACGAAGGCGGCGACCGGGTGATGGCACAGGTGCTGGCGGCCGTGCCGGTGCATGGTCTGGAGCCGGTGCTGGTGGCGGCCGAGCTGGCGCTGGAAAGCGGCAAACCCAGTGGCGAACATGTGCTCAACGTGCTGGCGCGTTTGAAGACGGGCAGCCAGGTCGCTGACCTTCAGGAGGCCAGAACCCCCTTGACGCTGACGGTGCAGCCGCTGGCCAATGTGCAGCGCTACGACCGGCTGCGCGCGGTGGATGGCGACGACGGCCCAGGAGCACAGCCATGAGCCAGGCCATCATCACAGCGCTCAAGGCATTGAAGCTGCACGGCATGGCCGCCAACTACCCCGAAGTGGCCGCGCAGGCGCGGCACACCGAGTTCAGTCCCGAGGCGTTCCTGGGTCAGTTGCTGCGCGCCGAACAGGCCGAGCGCACGGTGCGCTCCATGGCATACCAGATGGGCGCAGCCCGCTTCCCCGCCCACCGCGATCTGGCGGGCTTTGAATTCAGCCAGGCCGGTGTGGACGAAGCTCTGGTGCGCACGCTGCATGGTGGCCAGTTCATTGACGCGGCCCACAACGTGGTGCTCATCGGCGGACCGGGTACGGGCAAGACCCACCTGGCCACGGCCATCGGCATTGAGGCCATTCAGAAGCACGGCAAACGGGTGCGGTTCTTCTCGACCGTGGAGCTGGTCAATGCGCTGGAGCTGGAGAAGAGCCAGGGCAAGGCCGGGCAGTTGGCTCACCGGCTGGTTTACATGGACCTGGTGATCCTCGATGAACTGGGCTACCTGCCGTTCAGCCAGGCCGGTGGTGCCTTGCTGTTCCACCTGATCTCCAAGCTCTACGAGCGCACCAGCATGTTGATCACGACCAACCTGAGCTTCGGGGAATGGAGCCAGGTGTTCGGCGACGCGAAGATGACGACGGCGCTGCTGGACCGGTTGACCCACCACTGTCACATCGTGGAGACCGGCAACGAGAGCTGGCGGTTCAAACACTCCAGCGCTGCAGCGAAGACAGGCCCGAGAAAGAAGTCCCGGGCGACCCAGAACGAGACGACTGAGAAAGGAGAAACCGATGCACCAACGGTAGACTTATCCACAGACGCGTAGCCCGGCTACACCCCAACAGGTGGGGTCAATATTGGATGGAAAACCGGGGTCAGGATTGCGTGGAAATCAACA
>JAKOTN010000164.1 GCA_029776255.1 Pseudomonadota bacterium | reverse complement strand
CGCGGCAGCAACGAGAACCTGAACGGCCTGATTCGGCAGTACCTGCCGAGGGGAACCTGCATGAAGCGCTTAACGCAAAAGGAATGCGACTGGATCGCCAATGAACTCAACACACGCCCGAGGAAACGACATGGCTTTAGAACCCCCGCGGAGATCTATCATGCGTCCTGAGACTTGTTGCACTTCAACGTTGAGTCTACGCAGCACTGCGCCCGCCTTTGACTGCTGGAATTTGTAATTGTACAATATAAAGTACAACCTTTTTTGGGACCACAGAATGGACGCGATTACATACAGCGCAGCTCGGGCCAACCTGGCCAAGACGATGGACAGGGTGTGCGATGACCACGAACCGCTGATCATCACGCGAAACGGCGAGCAGTCGGTCGTCATGCTCTCTCTCGAGGACTACAAGGCGCTTGAGGAGACGTCGTACTTGCTGCGCAGCCCGACAAATGCGCGACGCCTCTTGGGCGCTGTAGCGCAGCTCGCCGAGGGAAAGGGCACTGAGCGGGATCTGGCGAAGTGAGGCTGATCTTCGCCGATGCTGCCTGGGAGGACTATCTCTACTGGCAGAAGCAAGACCGGAAGATGGTGGAGCGAATCAACAAGCTGATTCAAGAGGTCATGCGTGAACCGTTCGCGGGCGTGGGCAAGCCTGAGCCGCTCAAGCATGCCTTGGCTGGGTTCTGGTCGCGGCGGATCACCGATGAGCATCGAATGGTGTATCGAGTTGAAGATGGCAGCCTGTTGATTGCGCAGCTTCGATATCACTACTGACCGACCCGGTGGTGGCTAACGTTTGACGTGAGGGGCCGCCGTAGCGGCGAAGCCGCGAAGGGAACCCACAAGCGCAGCTTGTGGGCGGTCCCTCTCGACGGAAGGGTTAGCGAAGTAATCGGGCTGGCACCGCAAATCGTCCCGAAGAAACACGGGGCGGTCGGCTTGTGGCAAGGTGGAATGCGGCGCCACGGAAGACCGATAGAGCAATGGTGCGAATTGCCCGCGGGTTAGCGTGGTTCTGGGTAACGTCATCGAGATTGGTGAATCGGCCCGGCGGTTCGCTGCCGCAGGATCGATATCC
>JAKOTN010000019.1 GCA_029776255.1 Pseudomonadota bacterium | reverse complement strand
GCTGGACGCACGGCTTGGGTCCGCACGGCCGTGTCGATGGTTGTCTTGAGCAACTCCTCAACGCCGGCTTCGCCGATGGCGGTGCGAAAACGCCCAATCTGGGTGGCATCGCAGGGCGGCGTCGGCGTGTGGTAGTCCTGTCCGCTGACGTATTGCCACACCACGTTCTCCGACCAGCGTGCGACCCGTTCCTCGTCGCTCAGGTTGAAGGCGTGCTTGAGGGAGAGCAAGGCGGCCATCAAGCGAATCGGCAAGCGGGGCCTGCCGGCGGCGCTGATGCCCGCGCCGGCGATTTCCAGCGTGGCTCCGAACAGGTCGCTGCCAGGTTGCACCCGGCCCGCCCGATTCTTGCGCGCAAGGGCCGGTGCCAAGGTCGTTTCGATCCGATGCCAAGGCATTCGACCAGCGAGCACCGCCAACGGGTGTCGGAGATCGATTCTCTGATCCAGTCGAGCGCGGAAATGTGAGGGTGTGGGGCATTTGGCACAGCGGCGGGAAGGGGTTTTTTTGGCGTGCGGGGTTGATGGATTTGTTTTTGTTGGGTTTTTACGGTGGGCCGAAAAAATAAGGCCAAATTGTTTTTGGCACGAAATGGGCGTTTTCCGGCTGGGTTTTGACCGTTTCCGCTCGGTTTTTGGGCGGTTTTGTGTCAGAAAATGAGTTGTCTGTCGGGTGTGTTCGGGGAAGATGGGGCGTATTTCATGGCCCAGCCCATTTGCAGAAGAAGCCTTAGCAGTTCCTCCATCCCTTTTCGTTCGAGTTTGTGAAAGTCGGCAAGACCTTTCCCCGTGACGCCGATTTCCTTTCCTGACGCGAGCCTGCCGAGCACGTTGTAGAGGTCAATGGCAAACGCCATTTGCGCCGCCGCCGGCTCGTCGCCAAAGTCTTTTCCATGCACGTCCTGACAGGCGCCTAGACACAGATTCAGCACGGCGCCGTTCAGTGCGTTGGTTATGTCTTTGTTTTTATTCTGTGTTGTTTCAAATGTCCGATACGTCGCCACCGGTTCTTTCACGCCGAGTTTTTCACGATGGACGCCGGGGAACTCTTGGGCTTCTGGGTTACGAATGCGGCTCAAGACAATTTCTGGAACCACGTATTCCCTTAGTTTTCCTTTTGCACCACCTTTCCCGTCGACTTCTCTGAACAACCAACCCTCTCTTGATACGAGGTCGTACCAACCTTTTCTTGATCTCGGGAAGCCTTGCAACCCCATCGCCGCAAGCTCTGAAACCGAGTAGTAACCTTTGGTGACTACTTCAAGCTTATGTGACAGGAAAAAATCGTCGGTAGCCATCCGGATTCCCTTCGATTTCTCTCGGGTTTTTATGCCCATCATTTTAATTTCTCAGGGATTTCTTGAGGGAAATTTGCCTTTTGAACCGCCTGCCCATGCGGCTCTCGGGGATTTCGCAGGGATGACTACCGAATATGGCCTGACCTGCTCGATGAGCCGCAAGGGCAACGGTTGGGATAACGCGCCCACCGAGAGCGGGTTCAACAGCGTCAAGAATGAGCGGGTACATGGCGTACGTCATGCCAGCCATGCCGCCATGAAGGTCACCAGCTTTAAGTATATCGAGGTGTTCTACAATCGAAAACGCCAGCATTCGAGCCTGGACTACCTGTCGCCTGTTCAGTTCATGGAAAAGTGCCTTGGCAGGCTGAATCAGGAAAAACAGGTCGCATGAACCCCACCCTTTGGCAGACGAAAAACCAAGGGAACCTCACAGGCCAAATACGCCAGTATTCAAACCCCCGTAGCCTCTACGAAATCCGGGGCGCTTCAATCGCGATACAGAAAAAAGCCACCATCTCGCGACCGCGAAATGGTGGCTAGCTAGCGATTGAGAAACTGCGTGTGTATTACTTGCCGCCGATAACCCCAGCTTCGTTGGCGGCGGTGTTGCCCTTGCCAATGGCGACAGCCGCTGCATTTTTCTGCTCGGCCTTGATCTTGGTGTTGCCTTGAACCTTGGTGTCGCCCTTGATGGCACCCGCCGTGTTCTTGGCGGTGTTGTCCTTGCCGATGGCCACGGCCGCGACGTTTTCTTGCTTGGCGTCGATTTCGGTCTTGCCTTTCACTTCGGTCTTTTGAGCGAAAGCGGGAGCGGCGGCGAAAGCGGCGGCGAGGACGAGGGTAGCAATAGTACGCATAAGTTTTCTCCTTGACTGTTTGTGGGTTAGTACAACTATTTTTCCTTAGCCAGCAACAACCTTGAAAACGACGCGACGGTTTCTGGCGTCTCGTGAATCCAAGTCTTTTAACGGATCGGTTGAACCTTTGCCGACAGGTACCAAGCGGCTACGTTCAACGCCACCTTTATCCGAAATAAAGCGCACGACCGCACCGGCACGATCGCGTGAAAGGGCCATGTTCTTATCAAAATTACCTTCCGAATCGGTGTGCCCTTCCACGATCACACAGCGATCCGGTGTAAGTGAAAGGATTTTGGCGATTTCCGTTAGGGTATTTCCGGAAGCCGGTGTGACAACGGCACTTCCCGGACGGAACTGTATGGGAAATTGAACGGCGGTTGCCTTGACGTCCGGTGGCAGCGCGGAGCAATCGGCTGAACCACCGCTGGTGGCTTGAGCTGCCGCTGGTGCCTGCGAAGCGTCGCCATCGAACACGATAGCGCGAGTCCGCTTCTTCTTGGGAGCATCGCCGGGCGACAACATCGCGCGCTTCAATTCCTCAAGGCTGCTCGCTTCATCATCGGCGGCCATGACGGACCACGACGATATTGCGCCCGTTGTTGTTACTATCGCGAAGACCAAGGCACGACAGAGGGATGTTGTTTCTATTTTCATCATTTGCATACGTTGATTACCTCCTTGGTCGTAACCACCACATCCTTGGGAGCTCTTTGTCCCGGTCTTTGCGGTTGCGCGCTACCAACATTCACGTTGCACGTTCCCGCCCGTTTATTACCGATATTGACCACTTGTTTCTGAAGGGCTGGATCCTGGGGATTTCCGCCTTTTTGCCACGCTTTAGCTATGGCATTATTAACTTTAGTTTGTGACGACGCATTGAGGTTTTGAACAGCCACTGCTGCTGTCGTTGAAAAACCAAAAAAGAAAACCACCAAGCATCTTGAAAAAAAGAATTTATTTGCATTCATCGCTGACTATAGCTCCTATATTGGTGCACGCTTTTTTGTTCCGGCCGGTAACAACCGTGGTTACGTTGGATGTCGATACGTTTATTCGGGTATTTCCTTTCTTCTCTCCCTGAACAACGCCAACCCTATTTTTTGCAACGACATTTTCACCGACCGCCACCGCAGTCGTATTATTTGACGAAGCGTTGATCTCTGTGTTTCCCTGAATACGTGTCGACTTTTGTGCAAACGCAACGCCTGAAAACACAACAGCCGAAAGAACGAGAAATGAGTTGATTAAAAATAGGTTTTTCATGGCAAATCTCCTGCTTTAACGCGAAGAGGAAGCTGTATTGGTGGCCGGCCCTTTATGAAAGAATCACGCATCGCCACCAACGCACCTTCGGAAACACCGAGCCTGGCGGCAGAAAAAGAGCCAGAATCCGGAGTGAACATCAAATAGGCCTGCATCTCATTGATCAGGAGCTCTTCGTTATCAACAGCATACTGCATGCTAGCCAAGAATTTTTTGAATGACTCTTTTTGTGAGTCGGTCAGGCTGTTGGCCCAAAACTCCCTGCAGTATTTATTGTAAAAAGGATTACCGTGAAATTCAGCATGTGCCAATTCATGGAGCAAAATGGTGTATCGCGCGTTGTTACTGACGCCGGGCTCATTAGCTCGACGCTCCTGTACCTGAGGGATCGAAAGAATTATCGCGTGCGGCTTCTGCGACTGATAAAAACCGCGCCATTCCTTGATCAACCCTTGTTCCACAAGAAAATCCCGAAGTGCGTGCTCCTCTGAAAATAATTCAACCTTGTCGCGATCAGCAAGATTAAAAAATTGGACCAAATCCGACACCAGCAGGTCATGCCCGGAGGCAAAACTGGCAAACGTCTTGTGCAGTGCGCTTATATAGCTGGTCAGCTCCTCTGTCGTTAAGACTCGCGGATAGGCTTCGCTATATTGATGCTCTTTTAATTGAGTGATTCGATTGAAGGTTCGACCCAGTCGCTCCAATCCAGGCACATCGATTATAAATACATCATTCATCGCTGTGTAACGCCAAGCGATAGGCACATCACTCCTGGCGTGAAAAACCGTTTTAAGATTTCCTTCCCGAACTTCGTAAGCCTGCAAGTATCCACTACCGAGCAGCGCTACCGACAAGCTGAACAGCAATGATACGCGATGTATAAATCCAGATAGGCGCACGGTTTTCTCCATCTTCACCCAAGAACAGTTAAATATTTTTCGTATTATTTTTCCGTTACCGTCACACCTTCACCCTTTTTTCCCCATCGAATGGCATAAACTGTTTTCGTTTTTTTTGATACATATTGGGTCACACCACGCGCGATTTTGTTGCCGTCAATATAAACTTCATCGTTAATTATTACCACCCCCTCGACATCCGCACCGGGTCCAATGACGCCTTTTTCATTTGAAACCGTATTTTTTGACCCAGATGCACTCGACCCAGGACCTGTTTTGACGCTAATCCCGGACAAATCAATCGACACCTGTGCGGAGGCCATTTGAGAAAGCACTACAAAAATTACAGCCAAAGGGAATTTCATTTGATGACTCCTGGTTAACGATTCAAGCTGGTTTAATCACCCCTCGATTTGCTACTTTCCCTCCGACATTCATTTCAATGACAAAATAATTTTCTCGATTTCGACGTCAAATTTTGTGCATTTATTAATCGCTTCGTTCCCGATAAATTCCAGCACGCCGACGATTTTCATGTGCGGACTGTGAGGCTGGTGTATAAGGTTGGTGAATATTGGTTTCCGGGGCAGGCGAAAGAATGATCTGATTTGGAACAACAAGTGTGGCGTCGTCACCATTGAGACGATTTACGTTTGCTCGCCCACGGTTGTAGGCGGCACTGTTTCCGGCTGGCGACGTGGTGCTAGAACCGTTCCAAGCGTTAATACCGTCAATTATGACAATATTAGGACTGCTGCCTTCTTCAAGACGATTTACCGCCGCACGCTGACGATTTTCTCGAGCGGACTGCGCGGCGGCGCTTCCCGTTCCTGGTGTTGGCTGCGTCGGGCCGATGATTATTTCACCGGCCGCGAGGTTCGCCGCGGCCAAAAGCAGACATCCTGAGATCCCCATGACAAGGACGCCACTGGATAAAACAACCTTTCTTACCGTTATGCGAAGGGAATCGGTCGCCATTTCGCTCTCGCTAAGGGGTAACAGTAATGTCAACGATGCTTGTTACAGCGGTCGGGTTATTTTGCTTGAACTGCCCAACGACATCGTCAACCGATCTGACAGGCAAGGGAGACAGATCACGGGCTCCACGAAGCGCACCCGGGACGACTAACTCACGATCCGATCCAATGCAGGCAACTCGCTCTGGACCGGGTTTGTCGAATCTGATTTTGAATCCTCCAGATGGCAATCTGATTCCCGCGCCAGCCTGAACCGCCGAGTCGGAGCGGAATTGGTTGGGAAAAATACGAGCCGTGCTAGTCGATACGTCCTGATAATAACAATAGGCCGTACCCTGCGCATTCATCGACAACGTCATATTCAGGAACTCGCCGACCTTGTACGATGGCCGAGCGCCTCGCTCCGTGTCGAGTTTCATTCGGAAACCCGGATTCGGACTGGAGGACGAAGTGGCGACTGGCGCGGCAACCACTTGCGCGGCGGCCGGCTGTTTCGGTACCGGCGTGACCCCGGGAATGTAATTCGATTTTGGCGCGCCCGCTGCGGGAAGTGCGGCAATCTGATTCTGCAGGTCATCCAACAAACTGGCGTAAAGATCAAAATTGATCGAACCATCGGCAACGAGGCCAACTTTCGCTTGATACTCTGAAACAGCGCTCTTCAACGTAGCGCTGGGAACGCCGTTCAACGGTCCCGTATATCGTCCCATGCCCGCGAGTTTTCGCTGCACGAACATCACGCGATCATTTTCCTTGGCGCCGTCGTACCACTCCCTGGCCTGATCGCGAATCAGAGGATTGGTAATGTCGGTGTCCAAACATTTCCAGTATGGCACCTGCGTGAATTTACCCAAGGCCTCGATCAGGCCCAGTTCGACCAGGGTCCGGGTAGCGGCACCAACGCCTTCGCTGCGGCTGATATCAACATTGAAGCTAAGGCCCAGTTTGCCGATTTTTCCACCGCCTTCGCCAGAAACCCCCCCCTTGATCAGGACCAAGGTATTCGAGGTGCTGGTGATGGGGATGATTTTTCGGGTTGCCGCATCGCCGATGCTCATGTCCATGCTCAGCAAATCGTAAGCATCGTCTTTTGAAGCGCCAATATCCAGAAACGGCAGCGAGAAGCCCGCCCCCTTGTTCTTCCGGACCGTGTTGTCGTCCATTTGCGTGATGGAACCGCGAATGTAATAGTCCGGCATGGTGCGGCTTTGCTCGCCCTTGGCGGCAAAAAGTGCCGACAGATCGTCGGCAACCGAGTGAAAATCAATGTAATCGAACGCATTGCTCTTAACCGTCATTTTCGAAACGGCTGTGATGAGCATTTCTTTGGTACCGGTTTTGACCTTTCCGGTCTCGTCGGGAATGCCAGCGGAGGTAATTGCAATCCCCTGTTTTCCGTAGGCATAAAATAATTCGTCCATGCAACGCAAGGACTGCGTGAAGTTGGTAATCGTTTTGATGGCCGGGGTTTTTGGCGCGGCACTCGCAGAAACTTCGGCACCGACGTCGTTGCACCAACCCGGCAAAGGAAACAAGGACAATACGATCAATGAGAGACGAGAAGCTTTCATTATGACCCTTCGAACAAAGTAAGCCGTGCGTTGCGTCTCACGAGAGATCGACGCACTGGATGAGCGATTCCCGTCCAGTATAACTGCCGATAAGCCGAATTGCGTGCGACTTCCCGCACCCTTTGTGTGAAGGCGAGAAACCAAGCCGGCGTTTTGCCAGGATTGACTTAACATGCCGCCGTGCAGCTGCCTGACTAAAGGCTTGTGCAGTGTCTATTAGAAGCTGGTTCTAGCAGAAACGCTGCAAACAAGGCCTACAACAACGGCCACCCTCTTTCCGTATCGTTCTATAACGCTTCGGCGAAGCGGAGGTTGACGACCATTCCAGGAGGTCTGTCGCCACGTTGGAATGGGGATGTCGGCGAGAGAGGCATGGCGTCGTTTGCGGACCGCCTTCGGATCGATTTCGGAGGGCGTCAGTCGCCGTCTAAAGCCGATGAGGATTGTCGCGCGATCTCCGCCCCAGACCGCTGTCGCCACGCATCCGCTTTCGTGACTTCCCAGCCGTTGGATGGGCTTAAAAACTGTCGTCAGTTCCGCTTTCTGAATACCCGGTCCATCGTCATTGACGGTGGTCGCGTCGCGATCTCGCATGACGCGAATGTTTACGACCCAGGCATGAAGACATAACCTATCGCGGATGAATCACCAGCGTCCACCCAGTGTCGGCGCCCGCCAACTTCTCTCCACGGAGCCTCCATGCCTCAAGACAACCCCTTTTCGCCGCCAAAGGCGCATGTATCCGATTCAGCCGACCCGTGGGATGTCGATATCGATAGCTTGCCCGTATCGGAAACATGGAAGAAGCGGTTCCACTGGCTTAGAAAGGCGGGAGGTCCTTCGATGAAGAATCTGAAGAACATGTCTCGGACGGAACGACGACGCGGTTTCCATTTCAATATTCTTGCATTCCTCTTCGGCCCGCTTTATTACGTCGCCAAGGGCATGTGGAGAAAAGGGATTTCGCTCTTCATCGTCTGTATAGCGGTTGTTATCGCCATCGATTTTTTCCTTGCGGCGATCGGTTTCGGTCAAATGAGCAAGGCCTTGGGCTACGGCGTTGCCGCTGTTTATGCCGTGCGGGCGAACATCGATTACTACAAGAAAATGGTTCTTGGGGATAACGGCTGGTGGTAGGCCGGTCGTTTTAGAGGCCATCGCCGTGCCGATGCGGTTCTCAAGTCGGGCGATCGTTTTGTCGGAGGGTGGGCCATGTATGTTCCCAAGCATTTTGAAGAGCGAGATACCGAAGTACTTCAAGCGCTGATGCGGTCACACCCCTTGGGTGCCTGGGTGACGGTCGTCGATGATGACCTGACCGTCAATCACGTCCCGTTTTTCCTGGATTCGACGCGAGGGTCGCACGGCACGCTTGTCGGACATGTTGCCCGTGGAAATCCGATCTGGCGATCCTTTTCCGATGAAATTCCGTCGTTGGTGATATTCCAGGGGCCGCAATGCCATATCACGCCGTCGTGGTACCCCAGCAAGCGCGCGCATGGAAAAGCCGTGCCGACGTGGAATTATGCGGTGGTGCACGCGCGTGGCATGCCCCGGGCGATCGAGGACCGCGCGTGCTTGCTCAAGCACGTGACCGCTCTCAGCGACCGGCACGAGTCGGAAATGGCCGTTCCCTGGCGGGTTTCCGACGCACCGGAAGATTATTTGGCGTCGATGCTAAAAGGCATCGTCGGTATCGAAATCCCCATCGACAGCGTGACCGGAAAATGGAAAACGAGTCAGAACAGACCCTTGCCGGACAAATTGGGGATCGTCGCCGGTCTGCACGCGAATGGTGACAGCGATTCGCGCCGCATGGTCGCCCTCATACAACGGCACACGGCGCGTCAGGACGATTCTTAGCCTCGGCTTACATGGTGGCCGCCGTGCTGCGTCCCCTGCCCGATCAAATCTCCGCGCCGATCAAGGCACCGTTTTCTTCCATCCACGCCCGGCGGCCGGCCGATTCCCCCTTGGCCATCAACATATTCATCACCGGCTTGGCGGTTTCTGCGCCGGGCATGCGGACGCGCATCAGGCGCCGGGTGTCGGGCGCCATTGTCGTTTCCCACAATTGCTCGGAGTTCATTTCGCCGAGGCCTTTGAAGCGGGAGATCGATACCGCTTCCGGCTTGACGCCTTCCAGACGCAAGCGGTCGATCTGGGCTTCCATCTCGGCGCCGTCGAGCGCATAAATCTTGCGCGGCGGACGCGTCTTGCCATGACCGGGGACATCCAGGCGATACAGCGGCGGTTGCGCGAAGTACAGGTGACCGGCGGCAATCAGTTTCGGGAAGTGACGGTAGAACAGCGTACACAGCAGCACCCGGATATGCGAACCGTCGACGTCGGCATCGGTCATGATCACTACCTTGCCGTAGCGCAGATTGGTCAGCACCGTGTCGGGCGCGTTCGCCGGGTGGGGATCGATACCCAGCGCGACGGCGATATCGTGTACCTCACGGTTGGCGAACAAACTGCCGGCATCCACTTCCCAGGTGTTCAGCACCTTGCCTCTCAGGGGCAGGATGGCCTGTCGTTCCTTGTCGCGCCCGGATTTCGCCGAACCGCCGGCCGAGTCGCCTTCGACCAGGAAAATTTCGTTGCGGCTGGTGTCTTCGCTTTGACAGTCCGACAGCTTGCCCGGCAGGATGGCGACGCCGGATTGCTTGCGTTTTTCAACTTTCTGCCCCGCTCGGGTACGCGCTTGCGCGGCGCGGATCGCCAGCTCGGTGATCCGTTTTGCCGCATCGGCATGTTCGTTGAGCCACAGTTCCAGCGGATCGCGCATCATCCGAGCGACCAGCGCCACGGCGTCGCGCGAATTCAAACGCTCTTTGGTCTGTCCCTGGAACGACGGGTCGAGCATGCGCACCGCCAGCACGAAGCTGGCGCGCGAGAAAACATCTTCGGCGGCCAGTTTGACGCCTTTCGGCAGCAGGGCATGATGCTCGGCGAAGCTGCGGATGGCCTCGAGCGCCGCTTGCCGCAAACCGGCTTCATGCGTGCCGCCGGCGGGCGTCGGGATCAGATTGACGTAGGATTCGCGCGCCAAGGCGCCATCGGCTGTCCAGCCGATCGCCCAGGCGGCGCCGGAACCGGCCGGAAAGTTCTCGTCCCCCTTGCCGGCGTACTTTTCGCCGCTGAACACCGGGGCCACCAGATCGCCGGCGATCTGCTCGCTGAGATATTGCAACATGCCGTTGGCGAAACACCATTCGCTGCCGGGTCCATCCTCGACAGTCAGCGACACCTGCAAGCCGGGCAGCAGCAGTGCCTTGCTGCGCAACAGGCGTTCCAGTTGCGGAATCGGGATGAGCGACGAATCGAAGAACACTGCGTCGGGCCAGGCCCGCACGCGCGTGCCGGTGGTTTTCTTCGGCGCGTCGCCGAGCCGCCGCAGCGGTTCGCTGACCGCGCCGCCCGCGAAAGCCATCAGATGCCGCGCGCCGTCGCGAACCACCTCCACCTCCAGACGAGTCGACAAGGCGTTGGTGACCGACACGCCGACACCGTGTAGGCCACCGGAAAAACGGTACGCGGAGTTTTGCTCGTCCTTGTTGAACTTGCCGCCCGCGTGCAGGCGGGTGAACACCACTTCCACGGTCGGCACTTTTTCCAACGGATGCATTTCCACCGGAATGCCACGCCCATCATCCTGCACCGTCACCGATTGATCGCGATGCAGCGTCACCGCGATACGCTTGCAAAAGCCGCCCAAGGCCTCGTCGGCGGCGTTGTCTATCACTTCCTGGACAATGTGCAGCGGACAATCGGTGCGCGTATACATTCCGGGGCGGTGGCGCACCGGCTCCAGCCCTTTCAGGACCGCGATCGATTCTGCGTTGTAACTCATGGCGTTGATATCTCCAGCAGGCCACCGGGTCTGGCCAAATACAAAAACGCCAGAGCAGGGCCTGGCGCATGGGGGTATCGAGCGCGGAGTGTACTACCGTACTACCGAATTAACGTCGAATTCCCATGAACTCCCGCGAACTCCCGGCGAATTCCCGATGACCTCCCGGCGAAAGCGAGCGAAATACGCCTGAAGCGCGGCCGAATCGCGAATGAAAACAGGTTGACGAACGGTTCGTGCATGGCGAGGTCGGCTAAAATCGCCGGCCATCGACACCCAAGGAGGCGAGGATGCGTTCATTGATCGAAATCGACGGTGTGCCGCCCGATCCGCCGGCCGGCACCCGGCTCCTGACGACGGTGCTTCCGTGAGGACGCTGTCGCAGCGCGTGCTTTCGGCGCGGGTCGAGGTCGATGGCGTGACATCTGGCACCATCGGCGCGGGATTGCTGATCCTCGCCGGTTTCGAGGATGGCGACAGCGATGGCGATCTGACCTGGATGGCCAGCAAACTGGCCCGGCTACGCATTTTTCCGGATGCGGAAGGGGTAATGAACCGCGGTCTCGGAGACATCGGCGGCGACGCCTTGGCGGTCAGCCAGTTCACGCTGTACGCCTCGACCAAAAAGGGCAATCGGCCTTCCTGGAGTCGGGCCGCCCGCCCGGAGGTGGCCAAACCGCTGTTCGAGCGCTTCGTGACCCATCTGGAAAATGCGCTCGGTCGTTCCGTGCCGACCGGCGTTTTCGGCGCCGACATGCAGGTGCATTTGATCAACGACGGGCCGGTGACCGTGTTCATCGACTCGCGACAGCCGGAGTAGGGTATCCACGCCGCGTTCGATCGACGCCAACGCCGCTCAGAAAAGTTCGATATCGCCGCTGCGGGGAACCTTGACCCGCAACTGGCCGGAATTGACGAGATCTTCGTAGCACGCCACCGCGTTGCGGCCGTGCTGCTTGATGTAATAAAGTGCTTCGTCGGCTCGTTCGATCACGTCCGGCGCGGTGTCGTTGTCGTACAGGCGACTGTAGCCGATGCTGACGGTGATGTGGCCGATACCGGTGAATACATGCCGTTCGACCGCCAGACGAAGCCGCTCGAAAGCCTGCCGGACCACCGTTTCGCCGGTCGGTTGCAGGACGACGACGAATTCTTCGCCGCCAAAGCGAAAGAGTTGATCCTGGTAGCGGAAATTGTCCCGCATCAGGTGCGCGAACATGATCAGCACCTCGTCGCCGATCAGATGGCCGTGCTCGTCGTTTACCCGTTTGAAGTGATCGATGTCGCAGACCGCCAGCCAATGTTGGCTATCGTTGCCCCCTTTTCGCCGCCGTTTCCTTTCGCACGGTGGCTCGTCGATCACTTGGTGGTCAAGGACTTCGAACAGGTGCTTGTCGAAAGTCTTGCGATTGGGCAATCCGGTCAGGGTGTCGGTTTCGCCATAGTCGAGCAGGGCGATGTGATGACCGAAATACTCGACCAGGCGCATCATCAAGGTCCGCTGGTCCGGAGCCAGATTCTCGGCGACGGTGATGTCGATCAGGTAGATCAGATGTTTCGCCTGGGTGATCGGAAAAACCAGTCGTTGCCGACCGTCGGCCAGGACCTCGACGACGGTGTTTAGCTGCCGCTGACAGCGCTGCAGCACGGCGTCGGTATGAATCGGCCGGCAGTACGCCGTGTCCGGGCGATAGGCATTGCGCACGTATCGCCCCTGTGCGCTACTTTCGGCACAGGCAAATACCACGGTCTGTTTTCTGCTGGTGAAAACGCGGAAGATGGCAATGGCGAGGGGTTGAAACAGATCGGCCAGCGCTTCGATCAATACCGTATTGATTTCCGTGCGGTCGCGCTGGCAGGAAGTACGGATAACGTGCCCGATCAGCCGCAACATGGCGCTAGAATCCGCCTCCGCCTTGGGGTCGGCGCCGAGTTCTCCGGCGACGGACAGCGAATTCATGGACTTTGCTCGCGCATCAGAAAGTTTCACCCGGGCGCAGGTAACGCCATTGCCCAAGCGGCAGGTCGCCAAGCTTGACGGCACCGATACGCACCCGCTTGAGGCCGGTGACGCGCAGGCCAACCAGTTCGCACATGCGCCGGATTTGCCGTTTTCGCCCTTCGCGGAGAATGAAACGCAGTTGATCGCCGTTGAGCCACCCTACCTTGGCCGGTTTCAGACGGCGTCCGTCGAGCATCAGACCGTGATTGAGCAAGGCCAGACCCCTGGCGTCCAGCGCGCCGTCGACGCGGACCAGATATTCCTTTTCGATGGAGGAATCGGCGCCAACCAGTTGCCGCGCGACGCGACCGTCCTGGGTCAGCACCAGCAAACCGGTGGAATCGATGTCCAGACGGCCGGCTGGCGCCAGTCCGCGCAAGCACGCGGGCGTGAATGGCGGCGTGTCGGGCGTGCGAAACTGCCGGTCGGGCTGAATCAAGGTCACGGCCGCGGTGAAACCCGGTTCGGGCTGCCCCGAGACATAACCGACCGGCTTGTGCAGCAGGACGGTCATCTGGCTTCCCTGCTGCGCTCGCGCCGGCCGATCCAGCGTGATCTTCGCGGCCGGATCGGCGCGGGTGCCAAGCTCGCTGACGCGCCGGCCGTCGACAAAGACCCAACCGCAAGCGATGTAGTGATCGGCGTCGCGACGGGAGCACAAGCCACGCTCGGCCATCAGCTTGGAAATGCGCACGCCGGTTGCCGGTGTCGGCGGCGCGTCGTCAAGGCGAACGCCCGACTCGACGGCGCGGGCGGGGACCCGACTCAGGGTGCGGCGCGGCCGGTCGGCCATCGCTCAGGCGATGTCGAGCAGCTCGATCTGGAAAACGATCGTGGCGTGCGGCGGAATCAATTTCCCGGCGCCGCGCGCGCCATAAGCCAGATCGGCGGGAATGGTCAAGCGCCGGGTACCGCCGACGCTCATGCCGGGGATGCCTTCTTCCCAACCGGCGATGACGTGGCGACCGTCAAGCGCGAAGCGGAAAGGTTCGTTGCGGTCGACGCTGGAATCGAATTTCTTTCCGTCGGCCAGCCAGCCGGTGTAGTGAACGATCAGGTGTTGACCGGATGCGGCGGTGGGGCCGCTGCCGACGATGATGTCTTCGATTTGCAGACCGCTGGCGGTGGTGACGATAGGCATGGTGGGTCCCTTCCCTTTATTTGCAAAAGGAACGAATTTTAGCCCAGCCGCCAGTCGAAGGACCAGTTGCCATGCCCTGCCTTGGCCGCCGTTCGGCCCGCTTTCGACTAAACTCAGTACTGACTGTTGCTGAGGGGAGACACCATGGACGCAAAGACGCTCACCGCGCCGGCCGTTACCGATCAGGAGGGTTTGCAGGATTTCATCGATGCGTTGCAGGACTACGCGCCGGCGATCGAACGCGATGTCGCCCGTCTTCGGGCCGCGCCCGGCGATCGCGAGGTGATCGGCAGCCTCTTCCGCACCCTGCACAACGTCAAAGGGGATGCGGTGCTGTGCAAGGTCGATCTGGCGGTGGCGATCACGCACCAGATCGAGACGGTGCTTTCACGGGTTCGCGGCAACGATTTTTCCTTCACCGATCCGGTGGCCGAAGTCTTCCTGCTGGCGGTCGACCGCCTGGAACTGGCCACGGCCCGGCTGGCCCAACAAGAGTCGCTCGTCGGCCTGCAACTGGTCCCGCTAGTGCAGGGACTGGAAGAGCTGGCGCAAGCCGCGCCGGTCGATGTTGACGAATGCGTGGCGGCGACCATCGAAGCCGTGACCGGTTTTCGGCCGGTGGCGACGCCGTCGCTACGCGGTCGCGGCCGGATTTCGGCGATTCACAGCGGCGCCAGCTCGCAAGTCGCGGACGACCTGCGTTTTTTTCAAACACTCGCCAATCAGTTCGAGGGACGTTCGCCGCTGTTCAAGGGGCGGACGATGCGCGTCCTGCGGCTGGCACGCGAGACCAACCAGCTCGCCGGCGACATGATCGATACCCAGCAACTGGAGGCGGCGGTCTATATGCACGACGTCGGGATGATGTTTCTCCCCGAATCGGAATGGCTGAAACCGAATGCGATGACCCCGGCGGAGAAGCTCAGTCTGCGCGCGCATCCCGGTTACGCGGCGGGGATGCTGGCCCGGATCGACGGCTGGTCGGCCGCCGCCGAAATGGTGGCGCAACACCACGAAATGCCGGACGGCCAGGGGTATCCGGAGGGTCTGGAGGCCGGGCGGATCTGTGCCGGCGCCAAGGTGCTGGCAATCATCGACGCCTTCGAGGCGGTGATGCTGAAACACATCAATCGCGGCCGCAATCGTTCGATCCTGCGCGCCATCGCTGAAATCAACGCTTGTGACAAACAGTTCGCGCCGGAATGGATCGCGCCTTTCAATCAGGTCATCCGCCGGAATCTGGAAATGTGATGACCGATCGTGTGGCCGAATGCGTGGCCGATCCCGAGCGCCGCTTTGGCGGTATCGGACGACTCTATGGTGCCGCGGCCTGGCAGCGCTTTCGCCAGGCGCATGTTGCCGTCGTCGGTATCGGCGGCGTCGGCTCGTGGGCGGCGGAGGGCCTGGCGCGTTCGGCGATCGGCCGGATCACGCTGATCGACCTGGACATGGTCGCCGAATCCAACGTCAATCGACAAGTGCATGCCGTGGATGGCGAATACGGCAAGGCCAAGGTCACGGCCATGGCGGAGCGGATTCGGGCGATCAATCCCGATTGCCGGGTCGACGAAATCGAGGATTTCGTGACGCCAGAAAACGTGGGTCAGATCCTCGATGGCGGTTTCGACCAGGTGATCGACGCCATCGATCAGGTACGCAGCAAGGTGGCGATGATTGCCTGGGCCAAGCGTCGGGCGCTGCCACTGATCACCGTCGGCGGCGCGGGTGGCCAGATCGACCCGGGGCGTATCCAGATCGCCGATCTGGCGACCTCCATTCAAGACCCGCTGCTGGCCAAGGTCCGTTCGCTGTTACGCAAGGAGCACGGCTTTCCCCGCGATCCGAAGAAAAAATTCGGGGTGGCGGCGGTTTTTTCCAGCGAGCCGCTACGTTATCCGGCCAGCACCGACGCCTGTGAGACGCCGCGCGCCATCGGTGGCGGGCTCAACTGCGCCGGTTTTGGTTCGTCGGTATGTGTCACCGCGCCTTTTGGACTTTTCGCCGCTGGCGAAGTCCTCCGTCGCCTGGCGGAGCCGCCGCGACCAGCATAGCGTCGCGCCGTTGGCGACGTCAGACGGCGATGACCCGATTCTTGCCGGCTTCCTTGGCGGCATACATCGCTTCGTCGGCGCGCTTGGTCACCGAGGCCTGATTATCGTCCGGACGGAACTCGGTAACGCCGGCGCTGAAAGTGATCAGCTGCCGGTTGTTGTTGTGCATGAAAAAGCGTTTGGTCAACTCGCGCTGCAGGCGGACGATTGCCGTTTGCGCATCTTCCAGCGTCGTTTCCGGCAGCAGAATGATGAACTCCTCGCCACCGAAACGCGCCACGGTATCCTGCGGTCGCATGGTTTCGCGAATCACCGTCGCCAGGTGGATCAGCGCCGCGTCGCCGCCATCGTGACCGAGTGAGTCGTTGAGTTTCTTGAAGTTGTCGATATCGAGCAAGGCCACGCACAGTGCCGCCTGGCGTCGTTGCGCGCGCTTGACTTCCTTGTCCATCGCCTCTTCGAGGCCGCGGCGGTTCAGCGCGCCGGTGAGTTGGTCGTGGCGGACCAACTGGCTGGCTTTGTCGAGTTCCGACTGCAGTTCGCTGATGCGTTGCTCCGCTTCGCTGACGCGCGCCTTGGTCGCCCGCAGATCGTCCCGCGAACGCTGCGCATTGAGTTGAATGGTCTGTGTTTCGCGGATGACTTCCTCAAGCACGTCTTCGAGTTCGGTAATGTTTTCCGCCTTGCTGATTTTCGTGGCGCAGACTTCGATCTTGTCGTGATAGTCCGAAGTCGAATCGGCGAATTCGGCCAGGTGGTCGACAAAATCGGCCAGCAGTTGTTTGAGGCTGTCCTTGGCCTCGGTCAGGGTTTGCTTGAGCTGGCTCTGCTTGACCAGTACTTCCTTGAGGCGACTCTCGGCGTCGCTCAGCGTCCGCAGGCTCAGCGGAGCGGCGACGATGTCGCGCACGATCGCGATCTGGCCCTGGAGCCATCGATCGTCGCTGACCAGTCCGCCGACGTTCTCGATCAGCAAGCGCAGCAGATCGAGCAGATTCGAGCGCAGTTCGGCGCGATCCTCGGTCAGCAATTCGAGGCGGAACGCGATGCGCTTGAGACTGGTTTTCACGCCCTCGATCAAGGCGGGGGAGTTCGCGGTGCGAATCTGGTGGGCCAAGGTGCGCGCGTCGGCGGCGATTTCCGGTTCGTCGTCGAGCTGGCTTGAAACCAGGGTTTCCAGGGCATAAGCGAAAAGCTCGCGCATCTCATCCGATGAAAGCGACACGACGGCGGTGGCGGGCGCGGTGGCCGAAACCGGGGCCGGCGCGGCCTGGGCGGACGCTTCCGGATCGACCAGCGGCAGTTCATCCGCCACCGGTGCGTTCGACGCCCACGATTTGATCAGCCCTTGCAGGCGGCTGAAAAGCACCTCGTTGTTACCGGTGGCGCCGGACAGCACTCGTTCGATGGCTTCGCGCTTGCGCGCCACGGTCAGGCCGGCCTGTTTGCTTTCCCATTGCCGCAAAAAATCGGCGAACAGCTCGCTCCATGGGGTTTCCTGTTCCTGGCCGAGTTGCTTGACCAGTTCGAGCAGACCGGCTTTGACGTCCTGCCAGTTCTTGCCTTTGAACGCCGGCTCGAAGCGCCGCGTCAGTCTCTGCTGCGCCGCGGTTTCTTTTGGCAGTGCCGCCAGCAGCGCGGTCAACTCGCGCGCCGGGAAGGTTTCCGCCGCTTCGCCCGCGGTGCCGGCGATTTCATGATAAATCGCGCGGTAGTTCTCTGGCACTGGCGACAGGCGTTTGGCGGCCAGCTGCCGCAAGGTTTCGCGAGCGATTTCCGAAGGGTTGGAGAAGGTCGGCATGGCTTTCATAGTTGAACGACGGGGTGCGCCTGCGACCGCGTGCAGTCCGAAATGGCCGTTGGCGCGATCTTGCAAAACCATTCTAGCAGCCGCTTGGGGCCGACGAAAGAATGCCGCTCCAGGCGCGGCGGCGGACCATGCCTTCGCATCACGCCCGCGTGGCTATCGCGACCGGTCGTCGCTGCTCGCTATAATCTGGTTCCACTCTTACTCTCGGTTTGGTCCGCCAATGCCCGCCACGCCTGCCCCGTCGCCATGCGCCGCGCCTCGGTTCTGGCTTGCACCGCTTCTTGGCCTGTTCGCCGCCGCCATGGCCTGGCCGGTTCTCGCCGCCAAAACGGCGGTCGCGCCGGAAGCGACGCTGGTCTACCATTTCCGCCCCGTTTTCACCTTCCGCGCGACCGTTCTCGACACGCCGCCACAAGGGCGCGTCGAACGCGCGCTCGGCCGGATCGACCGTGTGAGTCCCGGCAGGATCGAACAACCGATCGAATTGACGCCGTTTTCCATCGACGGCAAGCAGGGTTTCAATCTGCATATCGGTGAATACGCGCTGTTCAGCGTTCTCGAAAACGACCTCGATTCCGAAGCGGATTTATCGGTTCACGCCGCCGCCCAGCACGCCGCCACCGAATTGAGCACGGCCTTGCGCGCCGCCGCCGAGCAACGAAAACCGGCGGTGCTGTTAAAGGGCGCCGCGTTGACGATCTTGGCGACGGCTATCGCAGCGATGGTGCTGTGGGTGATCCGCCGGGCAACGCGACGGATGGTCGCGCGACTACAGCGCATTACCGAGGCCGACAGGGGGGCGGGTAAGTTGCGCTGGGCACGTCACGGCTGGCTGCTCGTCCAGAGAATGACCCAATTGCTGCTGGGCTTTCTGTGGTTTGGCGTCGCCTATCTCTGGCTGACCTACGTTCTCGCGCGCTTCCCGCTGACCGAGCCACTCGGCGAACGCCTCAGCGGTTTTCTGCTCGACCTGTTGGGCACGCTGGGCAACGCTTTCCTCAACGCCGTGCCGGGACTGACCACTGCCGTGGTGATCCTGTTCCTGACCAAGGCGGTTAACGATGCCATCGGTAATTTTTTCGCGGCCGCCAAGGCTGGTCGCGTGCACGTGCCGGGCCTGCATCCGGAAACCGTGACCGCCACGCATCGTCTGGTCAGTATCCTGGTCTGGGGAATGGGCGTGGCCTTCGTTTACCCGTTCATTCCGATGTCGGACAGCGACGCTTTCAAGGGGTTGTCGGTGATGTTCGGTTTCATGTTGACCCTGGGTTCGGCCGGCATCGTCAATCAGCTGATGAGCGGTCTGGTGCTGGTTTATTCGCGGGCGTTGTCGGTGGGCGACTTCGTGGACATCGGCGATACCGTCGGCGTGGTCAGCGAGGTCGGTGCCTTGTCGACCAAGGTGATCAACATGCGTAACGAGGAAGTGACGATTCCCAATGCCGTGCTGGTCGGCAGTCCGATCAAAAATTACTCGCGACTGGCCGGGGAGCGCGGCACCTTGGTATCGACCAAGGTAACCATCGGCTACGACACGCCGTGGCGACAGGTGCACGCGCTTTTGGTCGCCGCCGCCGAACAGACGCCTGGTTTGCGATGCGTGCCCAAGCCCTTTGTCTATCAGCGCGGATTGGCCGACTGGTACGTGGAGTACGAACTGTTCGCGCACATGGACAAACCACTGGACCGAATACCGGTGCTGTCCGCCCTGCATGCCAATATTCAGGACCAGTTCAACAGCTACGGCGTGCAGATCATGTCACCGCATTTCGTGCGCCAGCCGAAGAGCAACGTGGTCGTGCCGCCAGAGAACTGGCGACCGCCACCCGCGGAGGGCGCGGACAAGACGGTCTGAAACACGGCGAGGCGTCCGCCGGCGAGTTTACTCGTCCATCACCACGCTGGTGTAGACCTCTTGCACATCGTCAAGGCCCTCGAGCACGTCGATCAGCTTTTGCATGCGCGTGGCGTCGTCGCCAGTGAGCACGGTTTCATTTTCGGCCTTCATGGTCACGCCGCCGAACTCGACCTTGAAACCGGCGGCTTCCAGGGCTTCCTTGACCGCCATGTATTCGTTCGGCGTGGTGATCACTTCGACCGAGCCGTCGTCGTTGCTCAACACGTCGTCGGCGCCGGCGTCGATCGCCGCTTCCATCAAGGCGCTCTCGTCGGTGCCCGGCGCGAACAGCAATTGCCCGCAGTGCTTGAATTGAAAAGCGACGCAACCGTCGGTGCCGAGGTTGCCGCCGTACTTGTTGAACGCGTGGCGAACGTCGGCAACGGTGCGCGTCTTGTTGTCGGTCAGGCAATCGACGATCACCGCCGCGCCGCCGATGCCATAGCCTTCGTAGCGGATCTCGACGTATTCGACGCCTTCCAGCTCGCCGGTGCCTTTCTTGATCGCGTTGTCGATCTTGTCCTTGGGCATGTTGACGCCCTTGCCCTTGTCGATGGCCAGACGCAGGCGCGGGTTGAACGCCGGATCGCCACCGCCCATCTTGGCGGCGACGGTGATTTCCTTGGCGATCTTGGAAAAGGCGGAGCTGCGCTTTTCATCCTGGCGACCTTTGCGGTGCTGGATATTGGCCCATTTGGAATGTCCTGCCATGCTGACCCTCTGCTGATTGTGCTGAATGGACTGATTGCCGGTTGGCCGCGGGAGTGTCCGGGACAACAAACCCGGCCGCAAATGGTTGATAATCAGGCCGCGCATTTTAGCACTTCTGTCATCCCGCCCTGTTACCACTATCCGGAGTCGATCATGGCCGCACCCTTGCTCATCGCCAAACACCAGGACATCGAACTGGCCTTGCTGCCGGCGCTGGCCAACCGGCACGGTTTGATCACCGGCGCCACCGGCACCGGCAAGACGATTACCTTGCAGCTTCTCGCCGAGCGTCTGTCGGCGATCGGCGTGCCGGTGTTCATGGCCGACGTCAAGGGCGATCTGTCCGGTCTGGCGGCGCCCGGCAGTCTGTCGCCGAAAATGCAGGCGCGACTCGACGCACTCGGCGTCAAGGATTTCTCGCCGGCCAAATGCCCGGTGGTCTTCTGGGACGTGTTTGGCGCGCAAGGGCATCCGGTACGGGCGACGATTTCCGACATGGGGCCGGTGTTGCTGGCCCGTTTGCTGAATCTCAACGACACACAGGCCGGGGTGTTGCAGCTGGTGTTCAAGATCGCCGACGACAACGGCTTGCTGTTGCTCGATCTCAAGGATCTGCGGGCGATGATCCAGTACGTCGGCGAAAACGCCAAAACCTTCACCACCGATTACGGCAATGTCTCGGCGGCGTCGATCGGCGCCATCCAGCGCGGCTTGCTGACCCTCGGCGAGCAGGGGGGCGAGGTCTTTTTCGGCGAGCCGATGCTCGACATCAACGATCTGCTGCAGACCGACGATGGCAAGGGCGTGGTCAACATTCTTGCCGGCGACAAGCTGATGGCCTCGCCGCGGCTGTACTCGACCTTCCTGCTCTGGCTGCTGTCCGAGTTGTTCGAGCAGTTGCCGGAAGTCGGCGATCTCGAAAAGCCCAAGCTGGTGTTTTTTTTCGACGAGGCGCATCTGCTGTTCAACGAGGCGCCGGCGGCGCTGCTGGAAAAAATCGAGCAGGTGGTGCGCCTGATCCGCTCCAAGGGTGTCGGTGTCTATTTCGTGACGCAGAATCCGCTCGACGTTCCCGACACCGTTCTCGGGCAGCTCGGCAACCGCGTCCAGCACGCCTTGCGCGCCTTCACGCCGCGCGATCAGAAAGCGGTGAAGGCGGCCGCGCAGACGCTGCGCGCCAATCCGGCCTTCAATGCCGAGACGGCGATCACCGAACTCGGCGTCGGCGAAGCGCTGGTGTCCTTTCTCGACGAGCAGGGGCGGCCGAATGTCGTCGAACGCGCCTTCATCCTGCCGCCAGCCTCGCGCATTGGCCCGCAAAGCAGCGAGGAACGGCAGGCGGCGATCAAGGGGTCGCCGATCCACGGGTATTACGAAGAGACGATCGACCGGGAGTCGGCTTACGAAAAACTGAAGGGCGCGCATGCCTCGGCGCCATCGGCCGGTGCCGAACCACCGGCGCCAGCCGGCGCGGCTCCGGCGGACAGCGGCTGGTTCGGCAGCCTGGGCGATTTGTTCGGCGGCGACTCCGGCAACCGGTCGCATCGTGGCGATTCGGTCATCGAAACGGCGGCGAAAAGCGCGGCGCGCGCCATCGGCTCGCGGGTCGGTCGCGAAATCATTCGCGGCGTGCTGGGTTCCATTCTCGGTGGCGGCACGCGCCGTCGCTGAGAAGCGCTGGCGGATAATGTCCGTTTGTTGTCCCGATGCGGTATCGTCGCCCTTGTTGAACGATTTTAGGATGGCATCACGTTCAACAAGTGAGGTCTACAAATGTCCGCTATCGAAATTCTTCCCGGCTGTCGCGCCGCTCTTCTGCTCATCGATGTCCAGGAATCCTTCCGGCACATGCCGTATTGGTCGGTGGCCGACCTGCCGGCTTTCCAGGCGGCGGTATCGCGTCTTGAGGCAGGATGCCGGCAACGCGGTGTGCCGGTGGTTCACATTTTTCATGTCGAAAAGGCGGGTCCTTTCGGCCGGGCGTCGGGGCATGTGCGTCCCCTCGATTGGCTGACGGGCGCGCCAGACACCGTTTTTTTCAAGCACACGCACAACGCCTTCACCGATACCGGTCTCGATCTTTATTTGCGGCGGCGTGGCGTCGAACGCCTGCTCGTCGCCGGCATCCGCACCGAGCAATGTTGTGAAACGACGACGCGCGTCGGCGCGGACATTGGCTATCAGGTCGATTTCGTCAGCGAGGCAACGCTCACCTTTCCGATGACGCATCCGCGCAGTGGTCGCGTCCATACGCCGACGGCGATCAAGGAGCACACCGAATTGGTGCTCGCCGGCCGCTTCGCACGGATCGTCGACGTCGAAGAGTGCCTGGCGCGGCTGGGAAAATCCGATGCTTGAGCTGCGTCCGAACTGCGAAGCCTGCGATTGCGACCTGCCGCCGGACTCGGCCGCGGCAATGATCTGTTCCTTTGAATGCACGTTCTGCGCCGCTTGCGCGCAGTCGCGGCTGGGCGGACGGTGCCCCAATTGCGGCGGGGAACTGCGGCGGCGCCCGATACGCCCCGCCGAGGCGCTGATGCGCCACCCCGGGTCGACCCGGCGGGTATTCAAGCCACTGGCCGGTCACGATGGCGAGGGCTGAGTCGCTGCGACCGCGCGATCTGGCATTGGCGCTGCTGGTGGTCGTCGTTTGGGGTGTCAACTTCGCGGTGATCAAGACCGGCGTCGCCGAGGTGCCGCCCTTGTTGCTCGGCGCGCTGCGCTTCCTGCTCGCGGCTTTTCCGGCGGTCTTCTTTCTGCGGCCGCCTCGCGTGCCGTGGCGCCTTTATCTGGCGTACGGGATGACCATTTCGGTCGGGCAGTTCGCTTTCCTGTTTTCGGCGATCCACTTGGGCATGCCGTCCGGTCTGGCCTCGCTGGTGTTGCAATCGCAGGCGTTCTTCACCATGTTGTTCGCCGCGCTGTGGCTTGGGGAACGCTGGCGCCGCAACCAGCTTGCCGGCTTGGTGCTGGCGGCCGGCGGACTGGCGCTCATCGGTTCGGCGCACGGGGTGGCGATGCCGCTGGCCGGCTTCGTGTTGACGCTGGTCGCCGCGTCGATGTGGGCGGCCGGCAACATCGTCACCCGCGCCGTCAGCCGTCACGGACCGATCAACCAGTTCGCTTTCGTGGTTTGGGCAAGCCTGGTGCCGCCGCTGCCCTTCCTCGCCTTGTCGCTGTCGATCGAGGGGCGACCGGCAATCGACGCGGCGCTTGCCGCCTTCAACCCGCGTTCGTTCGCGGCGGTGGCCTATCTGGCCTGGGCGGCGACCTTGCTCGGCTATGGTTTGTGGACACGGCTGTTATCGCGCTACCCGGTCAATCAAGTGGCGCCTTTCAGCCTGCTGGTGCCGGTGGTCGGCCTGACCACCGGCTGGCTGCTCTTCGGCGAGAATTCGCGACCGGTGCACTTCGCCGGTGGCGCATTGCTGATGCTCGGGTTGACGGTCAATCTGTTTGGCGACCGTCTGCTGATTTGGGCCAGGGCGCGCGGATGACGCTCACGGTGTGGTTCATCCTGACGCCAAACGTGCTGCTGCTCGATTACGCCGGGCCGGCCGAGGCGCTGCGCATGGCGGCCGACATGGGCGGCGACGTATCGCTGCGCTATTGCGCGCCGGTGGAGCGCTTGTCGAGTTCGCTCGGCATCGCGCTCGACGGATTGATGGCGCTGCCGAACACCTTGCCGCCGCGCAGCCTGGTGATCGTCACCGGCAACGCCCGCGAGGCCGAGGATTACGCGCGTCCCGAGGCGCACGCCGTCGTCGATTGGCTGCGACGTGTTCCGCCGGCGGATTGCCGCGTCGCCAGTATCTGTTCCGGCGCCCTGTTGCTGGCCGCCGCCGGCCTGCTCGACGGCCGACGCTGCACGACGCATCACAGTCTGATCGACGCGCTGCGCGTGGCCGCGCCCACGGCCAAGGTCGAGGAAAACCGGGTTTTCGTCGAGGACGGGCCGGTAGTGACCAGCGCCGGCGTGACGACCGGGATCGATCTCGCCCTCTATTTGGTCGAAAACCACGCCGGTGCGGAACTCGCCGCCCGCGTGGCGCGGCGGCTGGCGGTTTACCAGCGCCGGTGCGGCCAGGACCCGCAACTTTCGCCGTGGCTGGCGCACCGCAACCACCTGCATCCCGCCGTGCATCGCGCGCAAGACGCCATCGCCCAAGACCCGGCGCACCCCTGGACGCTGGACGAACTGGCGGCGCGGGCACACGTCAGCGCGCGGCATCTGACGCGTCTGTTCGCCGAACACGCCGGAATCGGCGTTGCCGCCTATCAGCAACGGCTGCGCATCGCTCGCGCCCGGCAACTGCTCGCCGATCCGCGCCTGTCGATCGAACGCGTGGCCGAACTGGCCGGTTTTGCCTCCGCGCGGGATTTCCGACGGGTCTGGCAACGCCACGAAGGCGATGCCCCAAGCGCGCGGCGGCACGCCTGAGACGAGGAAAGCACGTCGCGCATCCCGTCGCGATCCCGAATGGCTCGTGGCCCTCCGGCACCGCGATCAGCTTGTCATGCGGCAAAAAAAACCCCGTCTATACTTAAATCGATAGCCTGCCGGAAGGCTTGCGGCGGCGTCTTTGTCAAGGGAGCACGCATGGAAAGCAAACACACCATTTTCATCGTCGATGACGCCGAACCGGCTCGCCGCATGCTCAAAACGGCCTTCGAGAAGATTTACACGGTGGAAACCTTCGAGAATGCCGAAGCCTGCCTGGAGCGGCTGGCGGAGACCTCGCCGGATGTTTTTCTTCTCGATGTCGGTTTGCCCGGTATCGACGGTTATGAACTGTGTCGCCGGATTCGCGATTCGACGCATCTCGCCGATAAACCGGTCATTTTCATCTCCGCGCTCGACGATTTGGCGTCGGCGCTGCAAGGTTACGAAGTCGGTGGTGACGATTTCGTCGTCAAGCCTTACAAACTGGCCGAGGTCAAGGAAAAGATCGCCCGCGCCATTCGTGCCGTCGACGAACGCGTGGATCTCAACCAGCGACTAAACGACTCCGAAATGCTCAACACGCTGGTGCTTTCCAGCCTCGACGAATACGCGATTCTGATCAACTTTCTGCGCCATCTCAACGGCGCGGAGACCGTAGACGCCGTGGCCAAGGTGACCCTTGAAATGCTGCGCGCCTATGCGCTCGACGGAGCGATCCAGATCCGCCTGGGTGGCCAGGAAGCAACATATAGCAAAAGCGAGAGAAATCATCCACTTGAGCAGGCGGTGATCGCGCACATCCGCTCAATGGACCGCATTTTTCAGTTCAAGACGCGCGCCGGCTTCAACTTCGAGCACCTGACCCTGCTGGTCAACGACATGCCTGTCGACGACGCCGACCATTGCGGCCGCCTGCGCGATCATCTGTCGATTGCCATGGAGGCCGCCGAAGTGCGCTTGGTGGCGCTCGCGGCCCGAGACAATTTTGCGTGGACACAAAGCGAGATCGCCAAAACCTTGGCCGCGGTCAACGGAGCGCTGCTCCGTTTTCGCGCCGACAGTTCGTCGGCACGGACGCAAGCCTTGCTGGTCGGCGACACGCTGTTGCACGAACTGTATGAAATCGTCGTCACGCTCGGCATGTCGGAAATTCAGGAGCAATCCATTCAAAATGTCGTCACGCACGGCGTCAGGGATTTTGGCAGGATTTTCGATTTCAGCAGCGCCATGGAAGCGACGCTCAGCGACATTTCAAATGCCTTGCTTCGGTTGCAGAAGGTCCCTGGCTGAATTTCGCCGTATTGCGCTGAGGACGGGCCGAACGACGCCTGTCGGGCGAGTGCGGCCGGGCGCCACGGCCTGACGAGACTGCGAGAGATCCGATGACGTCAACTCTGGTCTTCGTCCCGATTACCGATCTGGCCATCGGTCACTTCGTACAACTCGATCTCGGCTGGCTCGAGCATCCCTTCCCGTTCAACACCTTCAAAATCCTGTCGCAGGAGCAACTCGATATCATTCGCGGCCTGGGTTTGAGCAAGGTGCGCGTGGATTTGAAGAAAAGCACCGTGGTGGTCCCCGATGCCCGCCAGTCCGCTTCTCCCGTCGAAGAAACGCCGGTCGTGCCTGTCATTTCGCCGGCGCAGGCCGCGGCGATTGAACTGAAACGACAGCGCATCGCCCAGAATCAGGTCTTGCGAACACGAATCAACGCCACGGAAAAACAATTCGTGCAGGCGGCGAAAACCTGTCGGGAACTGACCCGCACGATTTTTTCCAACCCCGCCGGCTCCATTGCGCAGGCCAGCAACCTGATCGGCGGCATCACCGATTCGCTGCTCAACGACAGTGAAGCGATTGTTCATTTGCTTGGCGACAAAATTGCCGGTGAGGAAATTTATCTTCACTCGTTGAATGTGGCGATGCTGGCCTTACTGCTGGGCCGGGAGTTGAAACTGGAGCGTCGTCTGCTGGATACCATCGGCGTGGCCACGCTGCTGCACGACATCGGCAAGGTCGAAATCCCTGATCGGGTGTTGTTGAAAAGGGATCCATGGACCGCCTCTGAACGCGATCTGGTCAAGGAGCATGTCGCCTTCGGCTTCAATATCGCCAAGAAGGCCGGACTCGAGCCTCTGGCGATCCGGATCATCGCCGAACATCACGAATATCTCGATGGCAGTGGCTATCCCCGAGGGATCAAGAATGACGCCATATCGGTCGGCGGGCGCGTTCTCAGCCTGGTGAACGCCTACGATAATTTTTGCAATCCGATCAACCTGGCCAATGCCCTGACACCGAACGAGGCGTTGTCGTTGATGTTCGCCAAGCAGCGCAGCAAATACGATATGGCGATGCTCGGTCGATTCGTCCATATTCTTGGCGTCTATCCGCCGGGAACGGTGGTGCTGCTCTCGAACGACGCCATCGGCATGGTGCTGTCGGTCAACCCGGCGCATCCTCTCCGGCCTGTCGTGATCGTATACGACGCGAACATTCCCAAAAGCGAGGCGATGATTCTCAATCTCGAACAGGATTGCGACGTCAATATCGCCAAGGCGCTCAAGCCTTCGCAACTGGCGCGCCCGGTTTATGAATATCTCAGCCCACGCCAGCGGGTCACCTATTCGTTCGACCAGAACGGCACGGGGCAATAGGCGATGTCCGTCGCGAGCAATATCGATGCCGCGCTACTTTCGGCCAGCCGGGAAATGCTTGCCGTCGTCGATCCGGCAACGCTGGTCATCGTCGATGCCAATCCCTGTTTTTACGAAACGCTCGGCTATCCGCGCGAGGCGGTGGTTGGTCGGCGGATCACCGATTTCGAGTGCGCCTTGCCGGACGTGTTTTTCTGGTCGGAAATCAGTTCCGGACGACTTGGCGAGGAACATCACGCCGAAGGTTTGTATAGCTGCGCCAATGGCGATTTTCTACCGGTGGAAAAAGTCATCCGCAGGTACGACGGCCGTGAAGGAACGCTGATCACCATTTCTGCCCGGGATGCGCGTTCCGCGATTCAAGCGGCGGAAGAGTTGCAGGCCACCTCGTCGACGCTGCAGGCAACGTTCGAATCGGTTGCCGATGGAATCGTCGTTCTCGATACCGCCGGGGAATTACTGAATTACAACTCGCGTTTCATCGCCATCATTGGCAGTGGCGTGGCCATGGAAATCACGCACCGCCAGGGACAACTGCGCATCTTGCGACACCTTTTCCGGCAAACGTTGAAGCCCCGGCAAGCCTTGCGGCAATGGCGCCGGCTGGCGGCGACCGAGGAAGAGCAGACGACACACGTTTTCGGGTTTCTGGATGGACGTGCCATCCAGTGTCGCGGCAGGCCACTGATGATGAATGGTCAGGTTGAAGGCCGCGTGCTCAGTGTCGTCGACATTACCGAGCGCATTACTCGCGAACGCGAACTGGCGCAGGCCCGGGACGCCGCCACGGCATCGGCAAAAGCCAAGAGCGACTTTCTGGCGATGATGAGCCACGAAATTCGTACGCCGTTGACTGGCATTCTCGGCATGACCGAACTGGTTCTCGACGCCAAAATCGACGCCAGGCAGCGCGAATACCTGGAGATGGTTCTGGGTTCCGCCAAAGGCTTGCTGACGGTGATCAACGATGTACTCGATTTTTCGCGGATCGAAGCGGGGCGGCTGTTGATCGAGTCCATTCCATTCAATTTGCCGGCCACGCTGCGCGAAGCGGCGCACCCGCTCAAATTTCAGGCAGCGGCGCGCGGCAACCGTCTTTCCCTCGATATCGACGTCGGCGACCTGCCGTTGCTACGCGGTGATCCGGCGCGCATCCGGCAGATTGTCATCAATTTGCTGGGCAACGCCATCAAGTTCACCGAACAGGGTCGCATCACGCTTGCCACTCGCTGCGAGGTCGATACTGCCGCCAACAGCGCGCGTCTGCGAATGAGCGTTCACGACACCGGGATCGGCATCGCCAAGGAAAAACTCGACCTGATCTTCGACGCCTTCATCCAGTCCGATGTCTCGATCAGCCGCCGCTTTGGCGGAACCGGCCTGGGACTGGCCATCAGCAGCCAACTGGTCAAGGCCATGGATGGAACGATCCGGGTCGAGAGCGTTCTTGGCAAAGGTTCGGTTTTTCATATTGAACTGGTATTGCCTCTCGCGCCGGGCGACGCGGCGGCGATGCCAACGATGGGCGACGAGCAGGCGGCGACGATAGGCCCGCGTAGCATGAATGTTCTGCTGGTCGAAGATACACGGGTCAATCAAGTCCTGATCGGCGCGCTGCTGAAAGCGGTGGGACATCGGGTGACGATCGCCAATAATGGTGAAGAAGCGATTCAGGTCGCCAGCCTGACTCCTTTCGATCTGGTATTGATGGATATTCAAATGCCGATCATGGACGGGTTCGCCGCGACGAAAATCCTGCGCGCGAGTGGCTTGAAAACACCGATAGTCGCCCTGACCGCACATGCCACCGAAGGTTTTCGCGAAGAATGTCTCGCCAAGGGCATGAATGGTTATCTGTCAAAACCCATTGATCGGAAAGCCTTTCAGCAAATGGTCAAGACTTACGCCAGCAAAAATGCACCGATGGCCGACGAGGCGCCGGCCGAGGAACAAATACCGCCGATCATGGCGCAAACCGCGCCGCCCGTACCGCACTTCAACATCGCGGCCGCGCTTGATCGGCTGGAAGGCGACACCGAGCTTTTCGCCACGTTGATCGAGGGAACGGTCGAGCAGGCGCGTCACGATATCGGAGAGCTACGTGGCGCCGCCGACGCCCGTCATGGCGACGCGGTGCGAAAAATCGCGCATCGGCTCAAGGGCTCGCTCGGTGCCATTGGGGCCGAACAAGCGCAAGAAACGGCCCGATTGCTCGAAATGGCAGGCAAAGAGCAGCGTGGCGGTGAGTTCGCCTTGTTACTCGGTCGGCTGGAAGGCGATCTGGCACTCCTAGAGCCGATTCTGCGAAACCATTTGCGGGTACCCCGGTAAGCACGGACAGGGCGGTGTTGGATTTCACTGCCGTTTGACGTCGAACCTCGGAGGCGGCGATACTCCCTTCAGCCTGCCGCCACGGGGCCGGGCTTTTGTCGAACATTTCGCCGGCCTCGCGAACCTGCCTGCCAACAAACCGACCACGAGACTCCGTCAGTGACCGCCTTCATCGATATCATTCTCAGCGCTGGCCGTTCCGCGGTCGAGCTTTCCCTGTTCATCCTGCTGCCGGTCATGGTGGTCATGCTCTCGCTGATGCGCCTTCTGGAAGCGCGTGGCGCGCTGGACTGGCTGGTGGCGCGACTGGCGCCGGTGTTGAAGCCCGTTGGCCTGACGGGCCTCGGTGTCTTCGCCGCGCTGCAAATCAGTTTTGTCAGCTTTGCCGCCCCGATGGCCACCTTGTCGATGATGGAGCAGCGCGGGGCATCCGACCGCCATCTGGCGGCCACCCTGTCGATGGTTTTCGCCATGGCGCAAGCCAACGCCGCGCTACCGATGACCACCATGGGCCTGCATCTGGGCACCACGCTCTTGTTGTCTTTGGCCGGGGGCCTGCTGGCGGCGGCACTGACTTTCCACGTTTTTGGGCGACATTTGTCCACCGAGGAAACCTTGCTCGATGACACGCTCCGTCACCCGTTGGCCGAAAGCGCCAAGGGAATTCTGGACGTGATCAACCGGGCGGGAGCCGAGGCATTCAAAATCGCCATCGGCGCCATTCCCATGCTTGTTTTATCGCTGGTCGTGGTCACCGCCCTGCGCAGCCTCGGCGCCATCGATGCCTTGACCCGCTTGCTGGCGCCGGCACTTGCCGCTGCCGCCATCGACAGTGCCCTGATCCTGCCCACTTTGACGAAATATCTCGCTGGCGGAACGGCGATGCTCGGCGTGATGGACGAAATGCGCCGCAGCGGTCAGGCCAGCGTCGATTTTCTCAATGCCAGCGCCGGTTTTTTGATTTCCCCATTCGATATTCCCGGTGTCGCGGTGCTTATTTCCGCGGGTCGGCGGGTCGCCACCGTGTGGAAACCGGCGGCGTTGGGTGCCTGCATCGGTATCGGTCTGCGCACGGTCGGGCATTTGTTAGCCTGAATCGGTGCTCGTCGAACAGGGCGCGGCACCATTTTTCGTTTGCCACGGCCAAAAAAAACCTGCCGACACGAAGTGTCGGCAGGTTTTTTATCCGAGACTTGAATTACTTGCCGCCGATAACGCCGGTTTCGTTGGCAGCGGTGTTGCCCTTGCCGATGGAAACGGCAGCTGCGTTCTTTTGGTCGGCCTTGATCTTGGTGTTGCCTTGAACCTTGGTGTCGCCCTTGATGGCACCCGCCGTGTTCTTGGCGGTGTTGTCCTTGCCGATGGCCACGGCCGCGACGTTTTCTTGCTTGGCGTCGATTTCGGTCTTGCCTTTCACTTCGGTCTTTTGAGCGAAAGCGGGAGCGGCGGCGAAAGCGGCGGCGAGGACGAGGGTAACGATAGTGCGCATGGTTCTTCTCCTATGGTTTGCATGATAAGTGTGACGATGTTTCGCGGAATTTATTGTTTCGATCCATCGTACTCATTCAACGCGGCGCTCTCTTCTCGGTTGACGGCAATGGCAAGAAAAAAATCGCCCAGCCAACCAGGCTCTGTTCCATGCGTGTATTCAGCAACCCCACCCGATCGATTCTTGCCCACCCCGGCGCGTTTTCCCGGCGAACGCTGGCTGGTTTTGCCAGAAATCAAGGCTTGCTGCTGGCGGCGGCAATCGCTTATTACGCGCTGCTCTCGGTCGTTCCGCTGCTCATTCTGTCGATTGACGCGCTCTCGAAGCTGGTTGAGCAGAACGAATCGCTGACTACCCTGGGTCGGCACCTCGAACGGCTGGTTCCAAGTCAATCGACGGTATTTCTCAACGAGATCGCGAACTTTCTTGAAAATCGGGCGGCGATTGGCGCTGCTCTGCTGGCGACGATGCTGTTTTTCAGCTCGTTGGGGTTTTCGGTGCTCGAAAAAGCGATGTCCGTGATCTTTGCGCACCGTCAGTCTCTGTTGAAACGCCATTTCCTGACATCGGCGTTGCTTCCTTACTGCTTTGTCCTTTTCCTTTGCCTGTGTTTGCTTGCGTTGACCGTGGCGTCTTTCGCGTTGGATGCGCTGTCCCACCGGAGTGTCTCCTTTCTGGGCATCGACTGGTCATTACGAGAGGTGTCGAGCGAATTGCTGTATCTGTTCGGATTCGCCACCGAAGTCGTCAGCGTGACCACGATCTATCGGGTGATGCCTGTCGGCAAGATTCGCATGCGGCATGCGCTGGCGGGAGGGGTCGCGGTCGCGGGTCTCTGGGAAGTGATCCGACAAGTTCTCACGTGGTATTTGTCGACCTTGTCGAAAGCCAGCATCGTCCATGGGCCGATGGCCACGACCGTCGTCGCTTTGCTCAGCCTGGAGATCGTGGCGACGATCATGCTGTTTGGCGCGCAAGTGATCTCTGAATACGAGCAACTGGCGGACAATTGATGAGGTCCGCGTTTCGGCTACACTGACGCACTTTTCTGCAAATGCGCCATTCTTTGCAACGTTCGCACGCCAATCTCCTGTTGCTTGCCGTCTCATTGATCTGGGGATCGGCGTTCGTCGCCCAGTCGGAAGGAATGGGCGGTGTCGGTCCGTGGACGTTCACCGGGACGCGCTTTTTGTTGGGCAGTGCCATCGTCGCGCCGTTGGCCTGGCGAGAGTGGCGGGTGTTGGCGGCGAGCGGCGTGCAACCCGTCGCCGGCGATGCAGCCTGTATCGGCGCTCTCGGGATATTACTCATGCTCGGCGCGATGTGCCAGCAGATTGGCATCGTCGGCACCACGGTTACCAATGCCGGTTTTCTCACCGCCCTCTATGTACCTTTGGTTCCTTTGCTGACGTGGTTGGTGATCGGGGTGCGACCCCATTGGTCGGCGTGGCCGACTTCGCTGGGTTGTCTGGCCGGCACCGGATTGTTATCGGACCCGCGGAGCCTGGCGTTGTCGGCCGGCGATTCCTGGGTGATCGCCAGCAGCCTGTTCTGGGCGCTGCATGTGCTGTTCGTCGGCCGCATCGCTGAACGCCTCGCGGCGCCATTTCTGGTCGCCGGTGGCCAGTTCCTGGTTTGCGGCTCGATCAGCCTCTGCGCGGCCGCCTGGATCGAAACGATCACCCTGGCGGGCTTGCGGCAGGCGTGCTGGCCTATTGTCTATGCTGGCGTGGTGTCGGTGGGCATCGGTTTTACCGCGCAGGTCGTCGGGCAGCGCCATGCGCCGCCTGCCGACGCGGCGATCATTTTGTCGGCGGAAACCGTCTTCGCCGCGCTGTTCGGTTTTTTTCTGATGGGCGATCGACTTGGTGCCCGGGGGCTGGCCGGCTGCGCATTGATCCTGGCGTGCGTCATCGCCGTGCAGGTGGCGCCGTTGATGCGCCGGCCGGCGCGGCGCGGTCAATAACCGTGGCGGACTTGCGATAGAAACGCCTTGGCGCGGTCGTGGTCGGGGTTGGAGAAGAAGGCTTCCGGGGTGGCGTCTTCGAGCATGATGCCTTCATCGAAGAAAATGATCCGGTCGGCGACTTCGCGTGCAAAGCCCATCTCGTGCGTGACCACCAGCATGGTGATGCCGCTGTAGGCCAGTTCGCGCATCACCGACAGCACTTCGTTGACCATTTCCGGGTCGAGCGCGGATGTCGGTTCGTCGAACAGCAGAACTTTCGGGTCCATTGCCAGTGCCCGCGCGATCGCCACCCGCTGCTGTTGACCGCCGGAGAGTTGTACCGGGTATTTGTCGGCCTGATTGCGCAGGCCAACCCTTTCCAGGAGGTTCAGCGCTTTGCTTTCCGCGTCGGCGCGGCCCATTTTGCGGACCCGCATCGGCGCCAGCGTGACGTTGCGCAGAATCGTCAGATGCGAGAAAAGGTTGAAGCTCTGGAACACCATGCCGACCTCGCGGCGAATCGCGTCCAGGTTTTTCAGGTCGCTGTTCAGCTCGATGCCGTCGACGACGATTTCGCCGGAATCGTGCGCCTCCAGGCGATTGAGGGTACGCAGGAAAGTCGATTTCCCGGAGCCGGAAGGACCGACGATGGCCGTCACCTGCCCTTCATGGAAGGTAGCCGACACGTCCTTCAAGGCATGGAAGGCACCGAAGTGCTTGTTGACCTTGCGAGCTTCGATGATCGGTTTCTGGAAGGCGGCCGGCGTTTCGATGGTGGTCATGGGTCACGCCTCCTAGCGTTTCTGGCCGACATTGAGCCGCGCCTCCAGCGCCGCGGTCAGCGTGGTGAATGCCGTGGTCAGGATCAGATAGATCGCCGCGATGGTGATGAACACCGGTACTGGCTGGTAGCTTTCGGACTGCACGCGGTAACCGACCATGGTCAGTTCGACGACGCTGATCGCGTAAGCCAGCGAGGAATCCTTGACCAGGGAAGCGAGGTTGTTGGCCAGCGCCGGCAGCGCCACGCGCATGCTCTGCGGCAGGATGACATCGAGAAAGGTCTGCATCGACGTCAGGCCGAGAGCATGTGCCGCCTCGATCTGGCCGTTCGGCACCGCCATGATGCCGGCGCGAACGCATTCGGTATTGTAGGCGCCGACGTTCAGCGACAAGGCGATCGCCGCGCAGGCGAAGTCGGAGAGATCGATACCCTCCGGCATGATCGTCGGCGCGACCAACCAGACAAACAGTATCTGCAACAGCAGCGGTGTGCCGCGCATCAGCCAGACGTAGGTGTCGCACACCCAGCGCAGCGGCCAAAAACGGGACAGTTTGCCAAGTCCGGCGACGATGCCGATCATCACGCCGGCCGAACCGGCGATCAAGGTCAACCAGACGGTGACTCGCGTTCCCTCGACGAACTGGCCAGCAGCAGGGCCAATCGGCGCCGGTGCCGCCGAGAGCGGCACCGCCAAGCCCCAGAGAAAGACGAGGAGCCCGATCATCGCGGCGAACATCGCCAGCCCGGGATTTTGCTTGGTCCAGTTCATTTTTCAGCGCAACCTTAGGAACGGCAGGAAATATCGGCCTTGAAATACTTTTGCGACAGCGCGTTATAGGTGCCGTCCTTCATGATTTCAGCCAGCGCCTGGTTGAGCTTGTCGCCCAATTCCTTGTTGTTCTTGCGCAGGATCATCGACACACGCTCGACGAAAACCATCTCGCCGGGGACGATACCGGCATTCGGGTTCTTGTCGAGGGTGGCTTTCACGGTGAACTTGTCGGAAATCCAGGCATTGACCTTTTTCGCGCGCAGTGCGGAAAAGGCTTCCGGATCGCCCTTGTAGGTTTTGATTTCCTTGACGCCGGCGATCTTTTTGGCGGCGTCGGCATAACTGGTGGCAAGCTGCACGCCGACCGATTTGCCCGCCAAGGCAGCGACGGTCAACGGGCCGTCCTTGGCGGCCGCGATCTGTCCACCAGTGCAATAGTGGGGATTGGCGAAATCGACGGCCTTGGCGCGTTCCTCGGTGTAGCCGTGCGAGGCGATGGCGAAGTCGAAACGATCCTGTTGCAGCGCCGCCAACTGCGCGTCGAAGGGCACCACTTTCCACTCCAGCTTCAGGCCCAGTTTTTTAGCCAGCGCTTCCGCCAGATCGACTTCAAAACCGGTCAGCTTGCTTCCTTCATAGTAATTGAACGGCTGGAATCCCCCTTCGGTGGCGGCGACGATGGTGCCGGCGTTCTTGATCGTGGCCCAGTCGCGAGCCTGGGTCGGGCCGGCGACCAGCAGTGTGAAAGGGATGACGGCACTCAATAAACGGGCTGAAAAGCGCATGACACCTCCAATGGTAGAGAGCGGACTTCATCGAAAACGGCGTTGGCTAAAAACGGCTTCCCGGTATTTCAGCACGCCGACGCGGCTAAAAAGGCCTACAGGGTACAACAAACGCGAGGATCGGCACATGGCATGACGAGGACAGTTTTTTGCCGTGCTCGCGGGTAGGTCATCAACGCCGTTAAACACGAGCAGCCGCGTGCGCCGCGCCGCCATGCAAAAGACAGACGGTGACCGGTGATCGCTCTACAATGCCGCCTTTCGGCCAACCGTTCGCCGGCAGGCGACCCAGGAAGCGATGTTCAGAACACTCAATCAGCCCGCCTTGTGGGCCGTTACCCTGTCGGCGGCCGGCATCCTGATGGTAACCATGGGCGCCAGACAGTCGCTGGGACTTTTCGTGTCGCCACTGAACACCAGCACCGGACTCGGCGTGGCGGCGATCAGTCTGGCGATGGCCGTCGGGCAGTTCGCCTGGGGCGCCATCCAGCCGCTGGCCGGTGCCGCCGCCGACCGCTATGGCGCCAGCCGCGTTCTCTACGGCGGATTGTTGTTGCTCGCCGTCGGCAGCGCCGCGACGCCGTTCATGAGCAGCACCTGGGGCCTGATTCTGTCGCTCGGCCTGCTGTCGGCGATCGGTTCCGGCGCTGGCAGCTTTTCGGTGCTGATCGGTGCCTCTAGTCAGCGTCTGCCGCTGGAGGCCCGTGGCGCGGCGTCGGGCGTGATCAACGCCGGCGGGTCCTTCGGCCAGTTCGTCTTCGCGCCGGTTCTGCAAACATTGATCCAACGGATCGGCTGGATGGGCGCGATGTGGGCGATGGCGCTGATGACCCTGGCGGCACTGCCGCTGGTGCGGACGCTGGCCCAGCCGGTGGTGACGGCGCCGCGTGCCGCCAATGAAGCCGGGTTGTGGCAAAGCGTGCGTCAGGCGCTCGCCGATCCCAGTTATCAGTTATTGAACATCGGTTTCTTCACCTGCGGTTTTCACATTGCCTTTCTGGTCACCCATTTGCCCGGCGAAGTCAGTTTGTGCGGCTTGCCAAGCTCGGTGGCCAGTTGGGCGTTGGCGATCATCGGGCTATCCAACATCGGTGGCAGCCTTTACGCGGGCGCCTGCGTCGCCCGTTACCGCGGCAAGCTTGTGCTGTTCTGGATGTATGCCTCGCGGGCACTGATGGTCGGCGTGTATTTAGTGGCCCCGAAAACCGATTTGACCTTCTATATTTTTGCCGCCGGGCTGGGATTCACCTGGCTGGCGACCGTGCCGCCAACGGCCGCCATCGTCGGCAAGTTGTTCGGCGTTCGCTACCTTGGCACTTTGTTCGGCATCACTTTGCTATCGCATCAGATCGGCGGTTTTTTCGGCGCCTATCTGGGCGGCATCGCGCTCACCCGCTTCGGCGACTACGGCTGGATGTGGTACGCCGATATCGCACTGGCCAGTGCGGCGGCAATTGCCAACCTGCCGATCCGCGAAGCGCTCGTTGCCAAACCGGCCACCGCCTGAAAGTTTCCCGATGCCCGTCGTCAATCCACTCGGCCAGACCGTCGGCGACACGCTCGTCGGCTGGCAAGCGCCCGCCTTCCCGTCTGGCGAACGCTTGCCGGGGCGCTTGATCGATCTGGAGCCGCTGGACGTCGACCGCCACGCCGCCAGCCTGCACGCGGCCAATTGCCTCGACACCGCCGGTCGCAACTGGACCTATCTGGCGTATGGTCCGTTCGCCACGCTGGTCGATTACCGACAGTGGCTGACAATGACCTGCCGTGGTACGGACCCGCTGTTCCACGCCGTTGTCGAAAGGTCATCGGGCGATGCGGTCGGCGTCGCGGCTTACCTGCGCATCACGCCGGTTGCCGGCTGTATCGAAATCGGTCATCTCAATTTCTCCCCGCGACTACAGCGCACGCCGGCTGCCACCGAAGCGCTGTACCTGCTGTTGCGGCACGCCTTTGCGCTCGGCTACCGTCGCTGCGAGTGGAAATGCGACGCGCTGAACACGCCGTCCCGGGCTGCCGCGCAACGGCTCGGACTGACTTTTGAAGGCGTTTTCCGGCAAGCGACGGTGGTCAAGGGACGCAATCGCGACACTGCCTGGTACGCGGTCATCGATCGCGACTGGCCCGCATGCGACGCCGCGATTGCCCGCTGGCTGCAACCGGAAAATTTCGACCCGGCCGGCCGGCAAATTCGGGCCTTATCGACCTTGATTGGCGACGTTGCCGGGCGTGAAGCGGAGCGCTAGTCCGTCCGGGCGATCTCTTGTGGCAACAATCGCGCCGCGGTGAATCTCGGCGCGATTTGGCTTGCGATGCATGCCGTCAGACCGTCTGTCGCCGGATAATAGTCACGCCCGATCTTGGCTGGCTGGCGATCCCAAGTCCTCGCCAAGGAAGGCGTGGATGCGCACTTTCTTCACCTCTTCGTGACTTTGGTGCAGCTGCCGGGCAAGGCGCATGGCACTTTCCCGGACTTCGGCCATGCCGGCGTTGGCCTGCGCATCGACGAACACTTCCGCCACCACCCCATCGGCGGTGTAATGAGGCACCACTTCCAGCAACTCCACCAGCGGCGATGCCAACGTGGCATGTTTGTCGAAGCGTTCGCGTAGCCGTCGGCGATTGGGGTAGATCGCCACCTCGCCATCGGCCAATTCGTCACGGGTGTCGACGTGGACCATCACCGCGGTGATGTCGGTGACTTCCCTGAGCAGCGTCTTCTCCACCTGGTCGGCGATCTGGTGTCCCTCGGTCACCGAGAGAAAGGTGTCGACCACGACATGGACGTCGACCAGGATGTCCGGTCCCAGCTTACGCGCCTTGACCAGATGGGCCGAAAGCACCTCGGGATGCTCGTTGATGAGTCTGGTGATGGTCGCGCGGATCTCATTGTCGACGGCGCTGGCCGAGTCGGTGAGTTCCTTGAGCGAATCGGTGGCGATCTCGACGCCGACCTTGCCGACGAAGTAAGCCACGCCAATGGCCGCCACCGGATCGAGCATCGGCCAACCGGCGATGGCGCCGGCGATGCCCAGCAGGGCGGCGAACGAGGCAATGGAGTCGCTGCGATGGTGCCAGGCATTGGCGACGATGATGTTCGAGCCGATGCGTCGTCCGACACCGACCGTATAGCGATAAAGCATTTCCTTGACCACCATCGACCCGGCGGCGACCCACAGCGCGAGATGTTCCGGCGGCGCAAGATCGGGGTCCTTGATCCGGTTGGCGGCGTCAAGCGCGATACCCACCGCCACGCCGAGCAAGATAAAGGCCAGCAGCAGGGTCGCCAGGCTCTCGAACTTGCCATGTCCGTAGGGATGGTCGTCGTCCGCCTCCTTGCGACCCAGATGCATACCGATCATTACCACCAGATCGAACAACACGTCGGCGGCGGAATGCAGACCTTCCGCGACCAAGGCCGCGGAGTGGCTCATGAAGCCGATGAGCAACTTCGCCAGCGTTAATAAAACGTCCGCGATCGTCCCGACCTTGGTGACCTTTTGAGCTTCCTTATAATTCTGTTGACGGACGTCGACGGGAGGGGATTCCATGAACGATCTCCGGAAAATTGAACACCCGGACGCGATGCGACGGTGCCCACGTTATGAGAGAGGCGTGAATGTACTCTTATTGTTGGCGCGAAGAAATAGGGGCGATGGCGCGTGATTGGGGCACCTGGTTCCGATTCGGCAAGGCGTACCGTGCCCCGCGATCCCCACATCGTATTTTTTTCGTCTATGCTCGCTGAGTGGCCTGGCACGCTTTCCGGTTGCGCATGCCGCCAACCTCCCCCCTCGATTCATTTCCACGGGTTCTGTCTTGATACCTTTGCGGCGCCTGTACCCGCTGGCGGCTTTTCTCGGTGGCTTCGTCTGGGACGCCCTGACGATTGGTCAGCGGGTGCGGGTGGTCGATTTTTGGCGTTTAGGAGCGTTTTTGCTGGGAGCGGCGGTACTGATCCATTTCTTGGCACGCCGGGATGTGCGCCAAGCGTCCGCGCCATCGACCGGCGACGGCTGGCGGGAACGCCTTGTCGACCTGCGCTGGCAAGCGCCACATCTGCTGTTGCAATTTTTCTTCGGTGGCATTTTCTCCGCCTTGTTCATTCTCTACTTCAAGAGTTCAGGCCACCTCGGCACCTGGTTGATGGCGGCGTTTCTTTGCACCTTGCTGATTGCCAACGAGTTTTCTGGTAGAGCTTTCGGTCAGCGATTCTCCCTGATTTGGGCTTTGTTCGCGCTCAACGCGACCTTGCTCTTCAATTTCGCCTTGCCGCACGCCGCGGGCAGCCTCAATCCGTGGTGGTTTTATGTGTCCACGGTCGCCAGCGTCGCGCTGACGCATCTCCTTTGGCGGCTGGCACCCGGTCGGCCGGGGCGCATCCTGCCCTCGTGGTGCTTGGGCGGCGCCTTGCTGTTGGCATGGAATTTCGACATGGTGGCCCCCGTTCCACTGGTCAAGCAGGATTTGGCCGTGGGCCATGCCTTCGTGCAGGATGCCGGTCGTTACATGCTGCAAGTCGAGCGCGCGCCATCGTGGCAACTCTGGCGCGACCAGTCTCCGACGGTACGCCTGTTGGAAGGCGAAAAACTTTACGGTGTGTCGGCGGTGTTCGCACCGCTGGGCGTGGCGGCGACCCTGGAGCACCGCTGGGAGGTACGCGAGCCGAATGGCTGGCGCGAAGTTTATCGCAATCGTTTTCAGGCCACCGGCGGCAGGGAGCGAGGTTTTCGTGGCTATTCCTGGGTTTCCAACCCGCAGGCCGGGGAGTGGCGATTCATCGTCGCCACGCAGGACGGTCGAACGATCGGCATCGTCTCCGCGCACGTGGAAAGGGGCATGCCTTCGCCGGAAGATCTTGCTCTCCGGGAGTTTTAGAACAACATTGATTTATAGTATTTTATTGAACCTGTTGGTCAGAAAATGGGACAATGGAGCGAACTCGCAGTAGATAAATAGTATGAGCAGACACGGTGAACTTTGTAATTTGTTCTAGTGTGATGTATATCGCTTTTTACTAGGAAATATGGCATAAGCATGAAGAAGGTTGAAAGCTTAATTCGACAATTCTTGCAGTACATCTTGGTTGGTGGAGTCGCTTTTTTTGTCGATTTCGCCACATTGTTTATCCTAACCGACTTTGTCAGAGTCCACTATCTTATTTCAGCGAGTTGCGGCTTCGCACTAGGACTGGCCATTAATTATTTATTATGTGTTCGCTGGATTTTTGAATTTCGCTCGATCGCCAATGTGTCGCGCGAGTTCACGATATTTTCGCTGATCGGCCTTGCCGGCCTCCTTCTAAACAATGTACTTTTATATCTATTGACTGATTTGTGGGGCGTTTATTATCTGACTTCGAAGCTGATTTCAGCAGCGATTATACTGTTTTTTAATTTTTCGCTTCGGCGTTATTTGCTTTTTACGGACCGCAGCAAAACTCCCACATACACAAAGGCATCGCTCCCTTCTGGAGCCAAGCAATGACAAGCTGTTTCAAAGGGAAACCCATGGATGGAGAAAAACCGATCGTTTTAGTTATTGGTGCAGGCCCCGCCGGTCTTACGGCCGCACTCGAACTGATTAGGAGGTCAAAATATTGTCCAGTAGTCGTGGAGGCCAGTCATGAAATTGGTGGCATCTCGCGAACGGTGAATTACAAGGGATACCGAATGGATATCGGTGGCCACCGATTTTTTTCAAAATCGGATTGGGTAATGAACTGGTGGCAGGAAATCATGCCCATAATAGATGCCAAGAATGCAAATATTCCGGTCCAAATTTCATATCGTCAAAAACATCGAGAAGTGAAAACGTCGAGCTACTCGCAGCCTTCCGATTTGGTGTTGCTCATACGCAATCGTTTGTCACGAATCTATTATTTAAGAAAATTTTTTGACTATCCGATCAGTCTCTCTGCTAAAACGCTTGGCAATCTCGGGGTGGTAAGGATTTTTCGAATTGGGATAAGCTACTGTCTCGCAACATTGTTTCCAAAAAGACCCGAACGCTCGCTAGAAGATTTTCTGATAAACCGGTTTGGGGACGAGCTTTACCGCACCTTCTTTAAAGACTACACGGAGAAAGTCTGGGGTGTGCCATGTAACCAGATCAGCGCTGAATGGGGGGCTCAGCGAATCAAAGGGTTGTCCATCATCAAGGCGATCCGGCACGCACTGAGCCGGCCACTCCAACAGAAGTCCATTGAACAGAAAAACACCAGTACCAGCCTGATCGAGCGATTTTTGTATCCAAAGCTCGGCCCGGGTCAGTTATGGGAGGAAGTGGCAAGACGAGTTGAGGTGGCGGGAGGTCAGATTCTCCTTGGGCACAAAGTCTCCGGAGTTCGCATCGTATCCGGACGAGTAGATGCGGTCATGGTTACTGGCAATGACGGTGGGGAAAAGCGGATTGAGGCTGAACACTTCATTTCAACCATGCCGATTAAGGATCTTGTCGCTGCCATGAACGATGTACCCCCCGAAGAGGTGCGTGCTATTGCCAGTGAACTGCCCTACCGCGATTTTGTCACCGTCGGTCTTTTGGTATCGCGCATGAAAAAGATCGATCACTCACTCGCCTCTCAACTCAACGAATGTCCGCCGGATAACTGGATATACGTCCAAGAGAGTGACGTCAAACTCGGGCGTATTCAGGTTTTCAACAACTGGAGTCCTTACCTCGTTGCAGACTCGAAAAACGTATGGCTAGGCCTCGAGTATTTTTGTCAGGAAGGCGACTAAATATGGTCTCTAAATGATAAAGAAATGGCCCGTTGTGCCGCAGAGGAACTACAGAAAATAGGACTGATCGACGTTGCCGACGTCCTCGACAGTCATGTCGTGCGTGTTCAGAAAACGTATCCTGCGTATTTTGGCGCCTATCATGATTTCGATATAATTAGAAAATATGTCGATGAAATAGAAAATCTGTATCTCGTAGGACGCAACGGTATGCATCGCTACAACAATCAGGATCACTCGATGTTAACGGCAAAATTGGCCGTCGATGCAATTATTAATGGTAGTCGCGACAAATCTGCGATCTGGAACGTCAATATCGACGACGACTATCACGAGGAAAAATGAAAGTCGTCGCATATCTCTGAAAGTCCGCCGGTCATGGCTTAGTTCAAAAGGCGACTGGACTGTATTGCACAGAAGCATCTGTAGAAGATTTTGGTATTTCAACCCAAATAAAACGCAAAGCAAGAAGACGATTAAACAAGAAACCAAAACCGACTTGGTTATCATATATGTTCAGGAAGTCATTTCATTTACATGTTGAATGCTGAAGTTCGCAAGCACTGCGCAAGATGCTACTGTCAGGATGGCTCAAATGATGTCATGCATGACAAGCCATCAGTCTCACCATCGATTTCTCCGATACAAAAATCCCAGGTACAACAATATCTCCTCGCGATCATTGTTGCTGCAGCGTGGAGCTTGACCCACCGCTACGGCGGCATCTGGCATGACGGAGTGCTGTATGCCGCGCAGGCTCTTTTTCGGCTGTCTCCTAACCAATTTGAGGGGGATCTTTTTTTCGCGTTTGGCTCTCAGGACAGTTTCTCGCTGTTCGCGCCGATCTACGCCCTTTTTATCGACTTACTGGATTTGCACTCTGCGTCGTTTCTACTCATGCTTGTATCACAGGTGCTATGGCTTATATCGGCCGCGTTTCTCGCGAATCGACTCTGCACTTTTCCCGCCAATTGGTGGGCGCTATTTTTGCTCGCGATATTTCCGCGAGTGTACGGCTCAGACGGAATTTTTACCTACGCGGAAAATTTCGTCACAGCTCGTGTTTTCGCGGAAGCTATCGCACTCCTTGCGGTCGGATTTCTACTGCAAGGCTCTCACCGGATTGCGGCAACTGCGTTGCTGATTTCAGCCGTGCTTCATCCGATCATGGCGTTACCGGCTATCGTGACGGTGATCGCACTCCTCACGGGAACCCGATGGATTGTCACGATTACTTTACTTGGGTTCGCCGCCATTCTGATTGTAATCACGGTTCCAGGATTGCCTTGGGCTGCCTTGTCCCCCATGGACGCTGACTGGTACGGAATTTCCGTCAGCCGAAGCCCGTTCGTATTCCTTGACCGATGGTCGTACACTGAACTCGCCGATCCCGTCTACTGGGTATCGATATTGCTTATCGCAGCGACCGCATCACCAACCCCAATTGTTGCTAGATGCTATAGGGCGACCGCATTTGCTGGAGTGGTTGGGTTCGCGCTATCGGCAATAACGCTGATTAAGCCAGTGGCACTGTTGGTACAAATGCAACCCTGGAGAGCCGCGTGGTTCGTGAAGGTTCTTGCCATTGTCGCGATGGCCGAATTGATTCGATCGACATACACGAACCGTCAGCCAGTGCCCAGGCTTGTCTGTACCGTGGTTTTGGCATGCGGACTTGCGTTAGAACACTTTGGTGCACCAATTGCTTTTGCGTTGAGCATTTGTTACCCGTTGATTGGCAAGTCGAAACGGATTGCATTGATTACGACTCGTTTTCAAAGGCCCTTAATAGGACTTCTAGTCTTCGCGTCCCTGCCGGAAGCCACCCTGTTAATTCGCGATTTCTCGAGTACATCGTCAGCGTTGGTCGCCGATCTATGGTCGGGCGGGTTACCGCCAAAATCACTGTACCTTAATCCGGACCCAATCTTGGTCGCAGGTGTTTCAGGTGTGGCCTTGCTCGTAACTACAAACGCACACCGTCTTCCTGGCAGGGCGCTGCTTTCCCTGTTCGGAACGGCTCTCACAGTCGCATTTGCCGCTCTTTCATGGAGCGTTACGTCAACAACTCCTTACGTGACTCCGTCGATAGGTTTGACCTCTGAACTGATTGATGCAATTCCGAAGGGTTCCACAACCTATTTCGAGAACGGGCATGACATTCTATGGTTTCACATGAAGCGTGCGAGCTATGGATCTCACCAGCAGGCTGCTGGCGTGATCTTCTCGAGAGGCACAGCCATTGAAGCGGAACGGAGGTTGATAGCACTGAATCGACTTGGAACGACGGATGCCCATCTCGGTCGGCAGCCACCGAATCAGATGGAAGGATCAACGGCAGACACTACCATTACTACTGAAGCGTTACGAAAGGTTTGCGAAGATCTTGTTCTCGGGCAACTTATCCTCAAACGACCACATATCAAAAGTTCACTACCCGAGCCTCGACTTGAATTCGGTCTTACACTCAATCCAGCCAAACCTTATGCATCAAAGTATTGGCTGTATTCTTGCCAAGATTTTAGAAAACATGTAACAAATTAATTTATAGATATATTTTTTCTGGCCGTGGTTGCAAAAAGAAATCAGCGGTGAAGCTGGAAAACGAGAACACGGGTCGTTAGCAAGCGCCTATTCGTGAGTGGTCCGCTGTCGACAAAACTTACATTCGCGAGCACGGATTGCGCTGTCAATCGAAAGAATCATCATTTTTCATTAAGTTAGATCACATGGCGTGTTTTGTGCTTGTCGCAACATGGTCAACCAAAGGAGGATTTTCCGCGAGGCGCGCGGTGCGATAAAACAATAAATGGCCTCTTCCGGTGTCGACTTGAATACTTGAATGCGAGCGAAATTCGGGGGACCACAGGCATCGCGCGCCGGTCTACACACACAAGGAGGTAAACACGGTGAAAAGAATGCGACGGGTTGTTGCGCTGTGGCTGTTCTTGGGTTTGTCGACGGTGGCCAGTGCCGGAATGCAAACACTCTCCAACCTGTTCGTGTTTGGCGACAGCCTGTCCGACGGCGGTAACAGCGGGCTACTCACCCAGGCGGCGGCGGGCGTGACGTATCCCCCGCCACCGTATTACAACGGCCAGTACGCCAACGGACCGGTCGCGGTCGAGCAGCTGTGGAAGCTGTACAATCCCGGCGACAACAGCTTCAAGCCATCGCTGGCCGGCGGCACCAACTATGCGATCGGTGGCGCGACGACGGGTCTGGAGAGCTATAACGCGGTCAATCCGAACACCGGAGCCTTGGCACCAGTGTTCGCGCAAAAAAGCAATACTTGGCAATTGGCGACTTTCGCGGCGCAAAACCGTGTTTTTGACCCGGCAAGCTCGCTTTTTGTCGTCTGGCTGTTTCCAAACGATGTCTTTTACTACGCCACGACGGGCCAGTTGCCCGGCACGGTAGCCGGCGGCGCCGGTGGACCGGGCAGCGTGAGCCAGTTGATCGGCAACGGGATCAACAACATCATCGGCACGGTGCTGGCGCTCGCGGCGTCCGGCGCACAACATTTCATGGTGCCGAACATGCCGGATCTTGGCGCCACGCCCGCTTTCCTGGGCGACGTCGCTCTGAGCGCCCTGAGCAGCGCCTTCAACGATAATCTCCGGCTGGCCTTGACCGCGCTCGACGCGGCCTTGCCGTCGGCCGAGATCGTGCAGTTCGACACCGCCGCGGCGTTCCGGGACATTCTTGACAATTCGGCTGCCTACGGCTTGACGAACACGCGGACGGCGTGCATCGCCGACCCCGCTTGCAATCCCGATACCTGGTTGTTCTGGGACGGCGTGCATCCGACCACCGCAACCGATCGGATTCTGGCGGCCAAATTCCGCGCCGCTATCCCGGAGCCGACGACGACGGCGTTGTTCGCTGGTGGCCTGCTGTCGATTTTGGCGTTACGGTGGCGCGCGCTGGCGGTAAAATCGCGGACGGTTGTCGTCCGCCGCGCGAACGGCAACCGTCCGCCAACCTGAATCCGACGGGGCGACGCTGAATCATTCCGGCGCCCGTCCTACCGAACACCGCCGCCATGAACGAAAACATCGTCCGCATCTATCACAACAGTCGTTGCTCGAAGAGCCGTGCGGCGTGTCAGGTGATGGCTTCCACCGGCTTGCTGGTCGAAGTGATCAATTACCTCGAAACGCCGCCCAGCCGCGAAGAACTTGTCGAACTGCTGCGAAAGCTCGACATGACGCCCGCTGAAATCGTTCGTCGCGGCGAGGCCGTATACAAGGAAAAGTACGCCGGCCGCTCGTTGAGCGACGAGGAATGGCTGGATGCGCTGCTCGCGCACCCGATCCTGCTCGAGCGTCCGATCGCCGTGCGCGGCGACCTCGCCGTTATCGGGCGGCCACCGGAAAAGGTTCTGGAACTGCTGTAACGCGGCGGGCGCCGCTGCCCCGCCACGACAACGCCACGCTACTTGCGCTGGCCGGGTTTGCCGCTCCAGGAATCTCGCAACGTCACCGTGCGGTTGAACACCGGCGCGCCGGCTTTCGAGTCCACTCGGTCGGCGACGAAGTAACCGTGCCGCTCGAACTGGAAACGCTGCTCGGCGTCCACGTCTTTCAGCGCCGACTCCAGCCAGGCGTGGATCACCTGCATGCTGTTCGGATTGATATCCTCGCGGAAATCGCGGTCGACGCCTTCCGGATCGTCTTCGCGGCGAGCGCCGGGCGACGGAACGGCGAACAGGCGGTCGTACAAACGCACTTCGGCCCGGCACGCATCGGCCGCCGATACCCAGTGCAAGTTACCCTTGACCTTATAGGTGTCGGCGCCGGGAGTGCCGCTTTTCGAGTCCGGCAGATAGTCGCAATGCACCGCGTTGACCGCGCCGCTTGGATCGCGGTCGAAGCCGGTGCATTTGACGACGTAGCCGTAACGCAGGCGCGCCGTGTTGCCAGGGTACAGGCGGTGGTAACCCTTGCTGGGTTCGACCATGAAGTCTTCACGCTCGATCCACAATTCGCGACCGAAAGGCATCGCCCGTTTGCCGAGTTCCGGTTTCAGCGGGTGATTGGGCGCGAAACACTCTTCGCGCTGGCCTTGCGGGTAATTGTCGATGATCAGCTTGAGCGGGTCGAGAACGGCGACACGGCGTTCGGCGGATTCGTTGAGCACTTCGCGCATGGTGTCTTCGAGCAGCGCGTAGTCGATCAGCGAATCGGAGCGGGAGACGCCGACGCGCTCGGCGAACAGCAGAAAGCCTTCGGCCGGGTAGCCGCGCCGGCGCGCGCCGACCAGCGTCGGTAGGCGCGGGTCGTCCCAGCCGGCCACGTGCTTTTCTTCGACCAGCTGGATCAGCTTGCGCTTGGAAAGCACGATGTAGGTCAGATTGAGGCGCGAGAATTCGATCTGTCGCGGCAGCGGTCGTTGCAGCAGTCCGCCCTCGGCCAGCCGCTCCAGCAGCCAGTCGTAGAACGGTCGTTGATCGGCGAATTCGAGCGTGCAGATCGAGTGAGTGATATTTTCCAGCGCGTCCTCGATCGGATGCGCGTAGGTGTACATCGGATAGACGCACCAGCGGTCGCCGGTGTTGTGATGGCTGGCGTGGCGAATACGGTAGATCGCCGGATCGCGCAGGTTGATGTTCGCCGACGCCATGTCGATCTTGGCGCGCAAAATGTGCGTGCCGTCGGGGAACTCGCCCTTCTGCATGCGCTTGAACAGGTCCATGTTCTCTTCGGGGCTGCGCTGACGATACGGCGAGTCGCGGCCGGCCTCGGTGAGCGTGCCGCGGCTGTGGCGCATCTCTTCGGCGCTCTGGCTGTCGACGTAAGCATGCCCGCTGGCGATCAGGTATTCGGCGAAGCGCACCATCCAGTCGAAGTAATTGGAGGCGAAATAAAGATTGTCCTCGCGCGCCGGTTGCCCCTCGACCACCGGACCATCCCAGGAAAAGCCGAGCCAGCGGACCGAATCGACGATCGAATCGACATATTCCCGCTCTTCCTTTTCCGGGTTGGTGTCGTCGAAACGCAGATGGCAACGACCGCCATAGTCCTGCGCCAGGCCGAAGTTCAGGCAGATCGACTTGGCATGACCGAAATGCAGATAGCCGTTCGGCTCGGGCGGGAAACGGGTACGGATGCGCGCTGGGTCCGGCGGTCCTGCACGCTGTTGGTCGGCCGGACCGGGCAGCCCTGACCAACGGCGCGCGGCGTGCTTGCCGGCGGTGAGGTCGGATTCGATGATGTTGCGGATGAAATTGGTGCTGGCGAGCGCGGCGGAATTCGCGTCCTTGCTGGCGGTATCTGGATTCACGGTGCCTTCCTAGATTCGAGGAGCCTCGCATTTTACCCGGCGAAGCCCCCGCCAAGGCGAGACAAATCGCGCAACCGGCTAGCGGCCGGCGCGCTCGGTGGCCAGTGCGCGCGCCTCGAATGCGGCGACCATCTGGCCGGCCATTGGCAACACCACCATTTGTACGAACGGCAGCAGAAAAAACGACGACGCCTCGCAATCGATGGCGAAATCGACCTGACAGCGGTCGTCGGCGAGCGGCGAAAAAACCCAGCGAAGGTCGAAGCGTCGAAACAGCGGGTCGCTGGAAACGACGGTAATACCGCGCGGCCGGTCGAGCAGTGTGCGCGTGCGAAAACGATGTACCAGTAGGCCGAGCGCCAACGCCTGCTCGGTTTCGTAAACATCGTCGCCGCGATGGACGATCTTGGCTTCGCGCATCAGCGGCAGAAAATCGGGGTAGCGTTCGACATCGGCGACGATGTCGAACAGCCGCTCCGCCGGCTGGGCGATGGTGCGACTTTCGCTATGTCTCGGCATCTTCGTTGGCTCGTCGTGCGGGTGACGGAATTCCGTGGCGCGGCGATCAGTGCTTGGCGCGGCTGAAACGGGTCAGGTTGCGCATGATTTCCATGGTTGCCGGGCGCACCGCGCTTTTGACCGCCTCGCGATCGGCAACCGGCCGGTCGTCGCTGTCGAGAATTTCGGCGCGGACCACTCCCGAGGCGTTGATCGGGAAAGCGACTTTGTACTTTTCGCCCAGATAGGCCACGCGGTTCCAGTCGGCGGCCACGGCGTACTCGCGATGGAAATCGCTGGCCAGCAGATTGCTGCCCAACGAGTAGTCTTCGGGTGGGTTGCGCACGCCAAGCAGCGGTAGCAGCGTGGCCGGAATGTCGAGGTGGCTGCTGATGCCCTTGATCACCCGCGGCGGCTGACCAGGCACGGCCATTACCGCGACGGTGCTGGTCTGATAGCGATTGAATTCCGCCGCGTGCCCCCAGCGACCGCTGCGCTCCATGAATTCCTCGCCGTGGTCCCCGAGAACGATGATCACCGTGTTATCGAGAAGATTTCTTTCGCGCAGGCCGGCGACGATCCGCCCGATCTGCTGGTCGACGAAATGCGCGGCGTTGATGTAGCGGTTCTTGATCGGTCCCATCTGCGCCGCCATGTCGCTGGTCAGGTAATTGAAGTCCTCCAGATACGGCTTGGCGATAACGCTTTCGGGCGGAAAATTGTAGTTGGCGTGCGGCGACTCGAAGAACATATAGGTCATGAACGGCCGCTGCCGGTCGCGGCCGTCGATGAACTTGAGTACCTCGCCGATGTTCTGCTCGTCGCGCTCCCATGCAGGCGCGCCTTCGCCGAACGGGTGCATGTCGGCGGGGTTCATGTTCGCGAACACCGTTTCGACGAACGGCGGATAAATGAAGTTGGTGCTGGTGTACAAGCCAAACTGGTATTTTTCCTGTTGCAGCACCTCCATCAGCACCGGTTGGCGACGCGCCGCCTGCATTGGAAAGAAGTAGTTGCCGTACAAACCGTAGAACATCGCGAAGATGCCCATCTGGGTGACGTTTCCGCCGCTGTAATGCTGTTCCAGACGTAGCGATTTTTCTGAAAGATCCCACAGATTAGGCATGATCTTCGGGTCCAGCATGTCGAAACGCAAGGACTCGATCGCCAACCAGACGATGTTCGGTGGCCGCGCCGGCGGCTCCACCCGCAGCGGCGCCAGCGGATAGCTGAGCGCACCTTGTTCGAGACGAATGCTGTCGGCCGTTTCCGCACTGCGGGTGATCCCCATCCGGGTAGCCAGTCGGCGGAAACTTGTCGGCAGGTACAAGGGATAGCTCTCGGCAGCGAACAGAATCGGCTGATAGTTGGCGGCGGCGCTGACGCCATAGGCGATGCGTTCGCCGACGGTCAGCAACAGAAAAACGAGCAATAACCAACGCTTGCGCACGCCCCAGCGCGGCGGGAGCCCGGAGACGGCGCGGCGTGTCGCCCAGAAATAGGTTGCCGCTTGCAGGGCGAACAGCGCCACGACGATCAGCGCGGCGGTGATTTCGGTGCTGCGGCTGGCGCCCAGCGAATCGATGCCGCCGGGCGAAAAAACCAGGTCGATGACGAAGGCGTTGATATGAAAACCGTACATGCCATGGATGACGCGGTCGGCAAAAAGCAGCACTTGGATCGCGCCGGTCACGCCGATCAGGAACACCGCAAACGCCACCGCGCCGCGACCGCCAACTCCCCGCCGGCTGAGCACAGCGTGCAGCAGATAGCCGGGAATCAGCACCGGCAGCAGGTATATCAGGGCATACGTTCCCGTCGTCGCCACCGTCCACAAGGCGACGGCCGGGGTGCCGTACGCTTGCGCGGTGGTGAAGGACGCGACATGGAGCAATACCCATAGTCCGGTAAACAGAAAAAAACGATTGAGACCGTGGCGAGAGGGCAGCAAAGTCATGAGCGGCGCGTTTAAACGGAAACGGTTATCTTAACGGGAAAACATGAAGCCCGCCTTAAGCATCGCGATGTGGTGGGGAACACGTCCGCGGCGCTGCCATCGAACCGGCCAGCGCGGATGAGCAACAACCCGGCTAGGCTAGGCTAGGCTAGGCTAGGCTAGGCTAGGCAAGGCAAGGCAAGGCAAGGCAAGGCAAGGCAAGGCAAGGCAAGGCAAGGCAAGGCAAGGCAAGTATTATTAGACGACGCTTTTTTATTGCGGGGAGGCGATGCGCTGAACGGCGCCGTGGTCCGCACGCTGTTGTGCGTTTCAATCCGCGCCTCCCGTTGCCGGGAGGCGATGCGACGAGCTGTCAGCGCTCCTGGAAGAGGTAAAAAAAGTCCCGCGACAGCGCTTTCGAGCGTTTCAAGTATCGGCACACTGAAAAGGCTTATCACTGCTTTGGTGTGCCCGCCTGCGAACTGACTGACGGTCAGTGGCTTTGGCTGCTCGGCATGGCGGCCGCCGAGGCCGAGGAATCTATGGCGCGGCGGGGGGAAGGCGGCGGCGAGACGAAGCGTTACCGATCCGCCCGGCGCCCCAGTCCCACAGTGCCAGCCCCGTCGAAATGACCTGGCAGGCGCCGACAACCAGCTTTTCCGCCAGCCAGAGCACAGCCAGAGCACAGCCGAACACGACATCGGGCAGGAACACGGCGGCGACCAGAAGCAATAGGCACATTTCGAGCATAAGGCCAGTATAGATCATGAGCGCCAACCTCAACATCGCCCTGTGGCTGCGCCTGTATGGCAACGATGCCGCCGCCGGCATCCGCCGATTTACCGATTCCGCCAAGCATGGCTTCGGCCAGCTCAGCGCCAGCGTCAAGTAAGCCTGGCGGGATCTGAACGGCTTCTCGACCGCCTCCAAGCTGCTGGTTGCCGCCGGCGGCATGAGCCTGGTCAAGAATGCCATCGACGCCAACCTGGAATTCGAGCAGAAGATACTCTCCATGTCCCAGAAGGGATCGTCGGCACGGTTTCAATCCGCGCCTCCCGTTGCCGGGAGGCGATGCCATGGTTGTACTCGACGACATCGTCGCTCCGGCTGCCGTTTCAATCCACGCCTCCCGTTGCTGGGAGGCGATGCAGGGGTCGGTGTGCCTCGGTCCCGTGGCATTAACTGTTTCAATCCACGCCTCCCGTTGCTGGGAGGCGATGCCTACCAAGATCGACGCCGCTCGCGCCAGAGGCGAGTTTCAATCCACGCCTCCCGTTGCTGGGAGGCGATGCGTGGTGCAGGCATATCCCCCCCTCATCCGATTACTCGTTTCAATCCACGCCTCCCGTTGCTGGGAGGCGATGCGACCAAAACCCTCGGCCTGGTCACCCCGTTCGTGGTCGTTTCAATCCACGCCTCCCGTTGCTGGGAGGCGATGCCGCAGCGCGCGCCAGCCCGTCACCGGCGCACCGCCAGTTTCAATCCACGCCTCCCGTTGCTGGGAGGCGATGCCAAGCTCCAGCCCGAAGCTGATAAAGCCTTGCTAGTTTCAATCCACGCCTCCCGTTGCTGGGAGGCGATGCTGTGCGGCCCGAGGACGACGAGGAATGCGACGACGTTTCAATCCACGCCTCCCGTTGCTGGGAGGCGATGCCGTGATGCACTAGACCTACAACCGCAGCCTATGCCGTTTCAATCCACGCCTCCCGTTGCTGGGAGGCGATGCCCCGAAAAACCACCGCAGAATCTTTGTATTATGTGTTTCAATCCACGCCTCCCGTTGCTGGGAGGCGATGCCCTAAAAACGATGGTATAGCCATGTTGCGCCACGTCGTTTCAATCCACGCCTCCCGTTGCTGGGAGGCGATGCCCGGAATCGCCGCGCCATAGGTGCTGATCTGCTGCGGTTTCAATCCACGCCTCCCGTTGCTGGGAGGCGATGGGGGTTCACGATTTCCTGCCGCGTCGGGAGGGCGCTGTTTCAATCCACGCCTCCCGTTGCTGGGAGGCGATGGTTAGCTTGCCGTTCGCCAAAAGCTTTATCAAACGTTGTTTCAATCCACGCCTCCCGTTGCTGGGAGGCGATGGCGGTTGAATTTATCCCGAAGGGCTGCGACAACTGGTTTCAATCCACGCCTCCCGTTGCTGGGAGGCGATGGGCGTGTTTCCTTGTGGTTTCCGTTCGGCACCATGCCGTTTCAATCCACGCCTCCCGTTGCTGGAAGGCGATGAGGGCCCATGCCGCTCAGTTCCTCGGCGATGCCTTCAGTTTCAATCCACGCCTCCCGTTGCTGGGAGGCGATGGTTGACCTTGCCCGGCCTTGCCCGGTTCGTTGCCTTGTTTCAATCCACGCCTCCCGTTGCTGGGAGGCGATGGCAATGGTCTGAGGGGTCACCTCGGCGGGTTTGCCGTTTCAATCCACGCCTCCCGTTGCTGGGAGGCGATGGCGTGGCCTGTCATGCGGCCCTTGTAGCCTATGCGATGTTTCAATCCACGCCTCCCGTTGCTGGGAGGCGATGGGCCGAATCCGCCACGGTCTTTCCGGCCCTCCCGCTGTTTCAATCCACGCCTCCCGTTGCTGGGAGGCGATGGTGGTGCGCCATGGTGTCACCACGCTGATAGCGGCGTTTCAATCCACGCCTCCCGTTGCTGGGAGGCGATGGGGCATGGTCAATTTCCTTTAGGTTGTGTAACCGCTGTTTCAATCCACGCCTCCCGTTGCTGGGAGGCGATGGATGCACCTTTTACGTTATTCGACATTGCGCGCGAGTTTCAATCCACGCCTCCCGTTGCTGGGAGGCGATGGCTGCTGCCGGAGGCAATCGGGGCGGCTTGCGCCGCCTGTTTCAATCCACGCCTCCCGTTGCTGGGAGGCGATGGGGGAATGAGAGTCGCGCCATGCTGATGACACCGTAGTTTCAATCCACGCCTCCCGTTGCTGGGAGGCGATGCGTGATAGCATGATTACCTGTCAGCAGAGGCGGATAGTTTCAATCCACGCCTCCCGTTGCTGGGAGGCGATGCCTCGTATTTGTCGGCTCCGACAGTCACCGACCCGCCGTTTCAATCCACGCCTCCCGTTGCTGGGAGGCGATGCATAGATTATATGGTTGTCATGCGCCGCCCACATCAGTGTTTCAATCCACGCCTCCCGTTGCTGGGAGGCGATGCAAGTAAAGATAACGAGGGACAACATGCCTTTCCAAGTTTCAATCCACGCCTCCCGTTGCTGGGAGGCGATGCCACCTGGCCAGCCCGGATGTCGGCAGCTACCCGCCGTTTCAATCCACGCCTCCCGTTGCTGGGAGGCGATGCTTTGGTGTATGAGGCGACCTTGGGACGATCCGGCGGTTTTAATCCACGCCTCCCGTTGCTGGGAGGCGATGCCGGCGAATACCGCGCCGTCGCCGTAAAGCCGACCGTTTCAATCCACGCCTCCCGTTGCTGGGAGGCGATGCGCGCCATGGCTTTTGCCATACTTCGACATCGGCGAAGTTTCAATCCACGCCTCCCGTTGCTGGGAGGCGATGCTTTTTTCATCCACCAAATTCATGCCGCCATCGGCGTTTCAATCCACGCCTCCCGTTGCTGGGAGGCGATGCCAAAACGTACTGACCCGGCTCAGTTACATCGTCAGTTTCAATCCACGCCTCCCGTTGCTGGGAGGCGATGCATATCGGCCCTGGTGGATGGGATACTGGATCTCGTTTCAATCCACGCCTCCCGTTGCTGGGAGGCGATGCCGTTTTATCGCCCGCCTGTGCGTCGCACTCGTAAGTGTTTCAATCCACGCCTCCCGTTGCTGGGAGGCGATGCCGCGGAGTGGGACCTATCGACGCACGCCTCGACGGTTTCAATCCACGCCTCCCGTTGCTGGGAGGCGATGCGGTCATGATGAGAGTGCATTTTGCGGTGTTCACGGTTTCAATCCACGCCTCCCGTTGCTGGGAGGCGATGCCGTATTTGTCTGCTCCGACAGTCACCGACCCGCCGTTTCAATCCACGCCTCCCGTTGCTGGGAGGCGATGCTGCGGGAGGAAGGTTCGGAGCTGTGGGTGACGTGGTTTCAATCCACGCCTCCCGTTGCTGGGAGGCGATGCCTCGACGACCTTATACAGCGGGTCTTTCGTTTCACGTTTCAATCCACGCCTCCCGTTGCTGGGAGGCGATGCGTTGATCGTCACTCGATGTCCAGTCCGCGCTGGCGTTTCAATCCACGCCTCCCGTTGCTGGGAGGCGATGCGATAGTACCAATGCCATGTTATGCAGCCTTATTCAGTTTCAATCCACGCCTCCCGTTGCTGGGAGGCGATGCTATGTGTCGTTGTGGGACCAGATCAAAAAATTACTGTTTCAATCCACGCCTCCCGTTGCTGGGAGGCGATGCATCATTGATGCGTCAGGGTTCCAGTTGGATGGAGTGTTTCAATCCACGCCTCCCGTTGCTGGGAGGCGATGCCGTTGCCAGCAGAGCGGCCAAGGGGATTCTGTCGGTTTCAATCCACGCCTCCCGTTGCTGGGAGGCGATGCTGATAGCATGATGATTACCTGTCAGCAGAGGCTGGTTTCAATCCACGCCTCCCGTTGCTGGGAGGCGATGCCGGGAAATGGGCGGCGTGATGTGGTCGCTCTCCCGTTTCAATCCACGCCTCCCGTTGCTGGGAGGCGATGCGAGGCGCATCCGCATAAGCGACCACACCGACGCGGTTTCAATCCACGCCTCCCGTTGCTGGGAGGCGATGCGACAGGGTGTCGCGGCGGCGACTGCAAAACCGCATGTTTCAATCCACGCCTCCCGTTGCTGGGAGGCGATGCCGGTGTGTGAGGATATTGGCGGCTGCCAGTCGGCGGTTTCAATCCACGCCTCCCGTTGCTGGGAGGCGATGCCCTGCAAGCGCAGTTGGCGCTTATGACGGGATGGCAGTTTCAATCCACGCCTCCCGTTGCTGGGAGGCGATGCTAGCCACGTCGCGATGCTACAGCGAGGTGGCGCTGTTTCAATCCACGCCTCCCGTTGCTGGGAGGCGATGCGGGCGGTATTGGTCGGTGTCGCCGATCCGCTCGTAGTTTCAATCCACGCCTCCCGTTGCTGGGAGGCGATGCGGCGAAGCGGCCGATGGCGCCCATGACGCGCTGGTTTCAATCCACGCCTCCCGTTGCTGGGAGGCGATGCCACCATGTGCTCGGCGATGGCCACCTGCACCTTGTTTCAATCCACGCCTCCCGTTGCTGGGAGGCGATGCCGTTGTGGATCAGGCCGAGGTTATTGTTCACCCGGCGTTTCAATCCACGCCTCCCGTTGCTGGGAGGCGATGCCTTGGCCTGGTCGCACGGCCGGATATGGCTATGCCTGTTTCAATCCACGCCTCCCGTTGCTGGGAGGCGATGCGACAGGAGGGGGAGATGATGTGGGCGGCGCATGAGTTTCAATCCACGCCTCCCGTTGCTGGGAGGCGATGCACGCATTGGTCGTAGCGTTGTGCAGCTGGATTGTTGTTTCAATCCACGCCTCCCGTTGCTGGGAGGCGATGCCGGCGGATCTCACCCGTCCAGGTGGTCGCCTTCAGGTTTCAATCCACGCCTCCCGTTGCTGGGAGGCGATGCCTTCAATTTTGCAACCAACGGTAATTGTTCCGTTCGTTTCAATCCACGCCTCCCGTTGCTGGGAGGCGATGCGGCCTGCCTTGCCCGGTTCGTTGCCGTTAATGTGGTTTCAATCCACGCCTCCCGTTGCTGGGAGGCGATGCCGGCGTGCGTGCCGTTGGTGATAGGCACTTCCGAAGTTTCAATCCACGCCTCCCGTTGCTGGGAGGCGATGCTGATGGCCTCGATGCTCAAGCGCTGCTCGACCATGTTTCAATCCACGCCTCCCGTTGCTGGGAGGCGATGCACCACATGACCGGGAAGCCGACCGCGCTCATGCGCGTTTCAATCCACGCCTCCCGTTGCTGGGAGGCGATGCCCGAGCGGTTAATAATTCGTCCAACACGTTACCAAACGTTTCAATCCACGCCTCCCGTTGCTGGGAGGCGATGCTGTTTTTGCAATTATTTTGCGATTTTTTATGACTGTTTCAATCCACGCCTCCCGTTGCTGGGAGGCGATGCGGGCGAACTGCCGATCATCACCGAGGCCCAGGTCGTTTCAATCCACGCCTCCCGTTGCTGGGAGGCGATGCCACCGCATGCCACGCCTGTTTCGCCTTCCCATGGTCGTTTCAATCCACGCCTCCCGTTGCTGGGAGGCGATGCAGGGCAACCTGCTACGCACCAAGCACTTCAATGGGTTTCAATCCACGCCTCCCGTTGCTGGGAGGCGATGCGAAATAATCAGGAGTACATATGAGATATAGCGCCGTTTCAATCCACGCCTCCCGTTGCTGGGAGGCGATGCGTCATGATGACGACCTCACCGTTACCGGTTAAGGCGGTTTCAATCCACGCCTCCCGTTGCTGGGAGGCGATGCCGCATACGCCGACCATGCCCCCGCCATCAACGCCAGTTTCAATCCACGCCTCCCGTTGCTGGGAGGCGATGCAGCAAAACATGAGAAAGACGAAACGGGCGATAGCAGTTTCAATCCACGCCTCCCGTTGCTGGGAGGCGATGCCATGCGATTACCTCGGCGACGGCTTTGTCGAACGTGTTTCAATCCACGCCTCCCGTTGCTGGGAGGCGATGCTTGCGGTGGTTCGCCATGATCGACGGCGAAGAGGCCGTTTCAATCCACGCCTCCCGTTGCTGGGAGGCGATGCCGGCAATCAACGGTCTGTTTTGTCTCGGGGTTTTGTTTCAATCCACGCCTCCCGTTGCTGGGAGGCGATGCGGTAGCCGTTGCCCAGGAGCGCACGGCCGTACTGCTGTTTCAATCCACGCCTCCCGTTGCTGGGAGGCGATGCACGCTGGCCGGGCAAAGATCCGATAATGCCAATCGCAGTTTCAATCCACGCCTCCCGTTGCTGGGAGGCGATGCATCAGGTAAGGGTTGTCACTGACACGCGAGGGGATGTTTCAATCCACGCCTCCCGTTGCTGGGAGGCGATGCAACGAGGCATTTTCCCTACGCATCGCGCGCGCGAGGTTTCAATCCACGCCTCCCGTTGCTGGGAGGCGATGCCACCGCCCTCCTTTGAGCATGTAAATTTTTGCGTGGTTTCAATCCACGCCTCCCGTTGCTGGGAGGCGATGCAGGCGATATACCGCAACTCGCCGCGCGCCTTGGCGTTTCAATCCACGCCTCCCGTTGCTGGGAGGCGATGCGAGCATCGAGGCTATCGACAAGGTGCGCGAACTCGTTTCAATCCACGCCTCCCGTTGCTGGGAGGCGATGCAAAATCCTCATCGCATACCTCTCTCAAAAGATAAGTTTCAATCCACGCCTCCCGTTGCTGGGAGGCGATGCGGCGAGGTGACCACGCTGTACCGCGAGTTCCAGAGTTTCAATCCACGCCTCCCGTTGCTGGGAGGCGATGCCGCTCAACGCCGCCATCGAGCAGGTGGCGAACGAGTTTCAATCCACGCCTCCCGTTGCTGGGAGGCGATGCCCTGGTCTACCCCGGCGAGACTACCCCGAACGGGCCGTTTCAATCCACGCCTCCCGTTGCTGGGAGGCGATGCTCCGCCATCCAGTCACCGGCGGCGCACCAAAAAACTGTTTCAATCCACGCCTCCCGTTGCTGGGAGGCGATGCGGGCGGTGGCCGCTGGATGCTGCTCGCGCCTTTTGTTTCAATCCACGCCTCCCGTTGCTGGGAGGCGATGCCAGAGTCGGCGGCATCGAGCGCGGCGACCTGCACGTTTCAATCCACGCCTCCCGTTGCTGGGAGGCGATGCGCTCGATTTCCTTGAGGCTGCGCTTCTTCAGGTCGTTTCAATCCACGCCTCCCGTTGCTGGGAGGCGATGCACAAATCACCGCGCACTGTCCTGACCGTTACACCGGTTTCAATCCACGCCTCCCGTTGCTGGGAGGCGATGCGTGATAGCATGATTACCTGTCAGCAGAGACGTGGCGTTTCAATCCACGCCTCCCGTTGCTGGGAGGCGATGCCGGAACATCATCCATCACCACCCCCTGACCACCGGTGTTTCAATCCACGCCTCCCGTTGCTGGGAGGCGATGCGCCAGCCTGCCGTCGGGGAGGGCGTGATGTACATGTTTCAATCCACGCCTCCCGTTGCTGGGAGGCGATGCTAAGCTAGACCCGATCACCAACGGGCACGGCCTTGTTTCAATCCACGCCTCCCGTTGCTGGGAGGCGATGCCCGGTCGGGGTCTTTAGTCAGCGTCAAGTCCTGGTCGTTTCAATCCACGCCTCCCGTTGCTGGGAGGCGATGCTGCCCGGCCGCCTTATTCACCATCGTGATGGACGGCAGTTTCAATCCACGCCTCCCGTTGCTGGGAGGCGATGCACCGGCCTGGACAAATCGGGCCGGCTGCGCTTCAGGTTTCAATCCACGCCTCCCGTTGCTGGGAGGCGATGCATCTCCGACACGCCAGTGGTCGGCGAAGAAACCGAGTTTCAATCCACGCCTCCCGTTGCTGGGAGGCGATGCGATTTACCGAGCTCATCGGCGGCCGCGACGGCTAGTTTCAATCCACGCCTCCCGTTGCTGGGAGGCGATGCGTCAGGTAGCTGCGCTGGTCGCGCGAGTCGCCCGAGTTTCAATCCACGCCTCCCGTTGCTGGGAGGCGATGCGGCGTTGCGCCGGCTCATAAGGCGAGCCCGTAAGGGTTTCAATCCACGCCTCCCGTTGCTGGGAGGCGATGCGAGAGGTATGATGCGATGAGGATTTTTTTTGGCGGTTTCAATCCACGCCTCCCGTTGCTGGGAGGCGATGCGACCGCATCGCCTTCCGCGTGGCCGCGCGCGAGGCGTTTCAATCCACGCCTCCCGTTGCTGGGAGGCGATGCGGGCGTGGGGTGCGGGTCGATTTCACTTGCAACCGTTTCAATCCACGCCTCCCGTTGCTGGGAGGCGATGCTCGCGTCGTCATGCTCAACGGGCAATCGATATACATAGTTTCAATCCACGCCTCCCGTTGCTGGGAGGCGATGCGTGACCACCTGGGTAAGCCAGGTGGAGTCAAAAACAGTTTCAATCCACGCCTCCCGTTGCTGGGAGGCGATGCCGCACCCATGTCAACGCCAGCAGACGGCAAGCCAGTTTCAATCCACGCCTCCCGTTGCTGGGAGGCGATGCGTTCGCTGCCCTCGTCGGGCTCGCTCACATAGACGTTTCAATCCACGCCTCCCGTTGCTGGGAGGCGATGCTATAGCGGGGATGCAGCCGCGACAGACACAAAATGTTTCAATCCACGCCTCCCGTTGCTGGGAGGCGATGCCCTTCGAGGATCACCGACAACCACTATCTGCTGGGTTTCAATCCACGCCTCCCGTTGCTGGGAGGCGATGCGCTCGATTTCCTTGAGGCTGCGCTTCTTCAGGTCGTTTCAATCCACGCCTCCCGTTGCTGGGAGGCGATGCCCGCAGCCAGCCGCCAGTGCTCCAAGCGCAACGACGTTTCAATCCACGCCTCCCGTTGCTGGGAGGCGATGCCACGGAACTGACCGGCATCGTGGATCGCCTCGAAGTTTCAATCCACGCCTCCCGTTGCTGGGAGGCGATGCTTTTTTTAATTAATGCATTTGACGACGAATAAAGGTTTCAATCCACGCCTCCCGTTGCTGGGAGGCGATGCGGCACCAATTTCATTTTTGTTGCGTAGAAACACCGTTTCAATCCACGCCTCCCGTTGCTGGGAGGCGATGCCCGACAAAACAATGAGAGTGGCAGACAACCACGAAGTTTCAATCCACGCCTCCCGTTGCTGGGAGGCGATGCATTTATCCCCCGTGCAATCCGTAGTAGTAGTGCCAGTTTCAATCCACGCCTCCCGTTGCTGGGAGGCGATGCGCGCTATATATATAGCGGGGAGGCCGACGCGGCGGTTTCAATCCACGCCTCCCGTTGCTGGGAGGCGATGCTTTTCGTTTCCGACTGGTTCCGTTGTGGTGGTCGATGTTTCAATCCACGCCTCCCGTTGCTGGGAGGCGATGCATATTTTGAGCATACTTAGCTTGCTTGGCATCACCGTTTCAATCCACGCCTCCCGTTGCTGGGAGGCGATGCGCGGCGGGTCGGTGGGGTACGCGGTAGCCAAGGGGGTTTCAATCCACGCCTCCCGTTGCTGGGAGGCGATGCATGATACCCAGCCATCAGGTATCGATACCCGCGTGTTTCAATCCACGCCTCCCGTTGCTGGGAGGCGATGCGGCGTTGTTGTTTGGAATGTAAACGACGCAACAAAGTTTCAATCCACGCCTCCCGTTGCTGGGAGGCGATGCCTTCGAACCTTGCAAGATAATACCTTGTTGCGTTACGGTTTCAATCCACGCCTCCCGTTGCTGGGAGGCGATGCAACTTTATCTTTGTTCAACGCTAATTCTTCCCAATGTTTCAATCCACGCCTCCCGTTGCTGGGAGGCGATGCCCGAAGATAGCCTTGCGAAATGCCTTGCTTTTTTGGTTTCAATCCACGCCTCCCGTTGCTGGGAGGCGATGCCCGCTTGCGCGGCCCCGGATTGTTGCAGTAGGTTAGTTTCAATCCACGCCTCCCGTTGCTGGGAGGCGATGCTTGATAATTTTGCATCGTAAAGACGCAGCAAGCAGTTTCAATCCACGCCTCCCGTTGCTGGGAGGCGATGCCGACAATATAATAAACATCTGGATCAGCTACAATGGTTTCAATCCACGCCTCCCGTTGCTGGGAGGCGATGCTCGAGTCCGCGCACGCGGCGACGAATTTCAGATAGGTTTCAATCCACGCCTCCCGTTGCTGGGAGGCGATGCCGGGCTTCGATTTCTAGGTGGGCGTTGGTTGGCTTGTTTCAATCCACGCCTCCCGTTGCTGGGAGGCGATGCACTGGCGCTGATGGTCGGCTGGCAAAACGGCAATGGTTTCAATCCACGCCTCCCGTTGCTGGGAGGCGATGCAGGATGATCCAAGACCGTAGGCTTTCATTTAAATGTTTCAATCCACGCCTCCCGTTGCTGGGAGGCGATGCTCTGAGCGGCGTCGTTACTATCGGCTGGTAAAAAGTTTCAATCCACGCCTCCCGTTGCTGGGAGGCGATGCCAGCCACCGCGCCGACGCGTCGGCGACTGACGAAGTTTCAATCCACGCCTCCCGTTGCTGGGAGGCGATGCGGTATATGCCTCGACGGTGCTCGGCACGCTGCGCGGTTTCAATCCACGCCTCCCGTTGCTGGGAGGCGATGCACAGATATATGAGACTCTGTGAGACTCTGGCACAGTTTCAATCCACGCCTCCCGTTGCTGGGAGGCGATGCCGCCAGCCAGTAACCGGAGCCGCCCCAAAAAACTGTTTCAATCCACGCCTCCCGTTGCTGGGAGGCGATGCTTCTTCGGTTTCATGCACCGAACGCGGCGGGAAGCGTTTCAATCCACGCCTCCCGTTGCTGGGAGGCGATGCCGGTTCGGGCTATTATCGCCCAAATATCCAACGGTTGTTTCAATCCACGCCTCCCGTTGCTGGGAGGCGATGCAAGGGCTGCGCGCACGAAAGGAGTACCTAGGATGGTTTCAATCCACGCCTCCCGTTGCTGGGAGGCGATGCCTGACAACCACCAAGACACATACCAGAGGGAGCAACAGTTTCAATCCACGCCTCCCGTTGCTGGGAGGCGATGCAGCGACTGTCCGTGGCGCACGGACGCCGTTGGCGTTTCAATCCACGCCTCCCGTTGCTGGGAGGCGATGCCAGAAGGCCGAGGAAATTATCCAAGGCCCAATAATGTTTCAATCCACGCCTCCCGTTGCTGGGAGGCGATGCCGTCAGCAGTTGGCGAGGCATCAGGATAATTCTAAGGTTTCAATCCACGCCTCCCGTTGCTGGGAGGCGATGCACACCAAGAGCGGAATTAATACCAACATAAGACAGTTTCAATCCACGCCTCCCGTTGCTGGGAGGCGATGCAGCGCGCATCCTGATCGTCGGCCGCGCCCTCTGTCAGTTTCAATCCACGCCTCCCGTTGCTGGGAGGCGATGCCATGGCGCGTGATTCTAAGGATGTTTACACGGGCGTTTCAATCCACGCCTCCCGTTGCTGGGAGGCGATGCCGTGTATATGCCGATTGACTAGTTTACGGACATTGGTTTCAATCCACGCCTCCCGTTGCTGGGAGGCGATGCCTCGGTTTGAAGTGCAATTGGGTCGGGAATACTTGTTTCAATCCACGCCTCCCGTTGCTGGGAGGCGATGCGTTTTCGGATTGGGTCGTCGAGCGCCCTAATCCCGTTTCAATCCACGCCTCCCGTTGCTGGGAGGCGATGCATGGCGGGACGCATGGCTTAGCCGCGCAGGTGGGCGTTTCAATCCACGCCTCCCGTTGCTGGGAGGCGATGCCATCCGCATGGATTGCGGTGACTTGTGCCTTGCTGTTTCAATCCACGCCTCCCGTTGCTGGGAGGCGATGCCCATAGTCACTACTTCCTGTAGAGCTACTTTGTTGTTTCAATCCACGCCTCCCGTTGCTGGGAGGCGATGCCTTTCCGGGGAAAACCTGATCCGCTGGGGCTTGCTGGTTTCAATCCACGCCTCCCGTTGCTGGGAGGCGATGCCTCATATCCATCAGCTATATGAGCTATATGAGAGGTTTCAATCCACGCCTCCCGTTGCTGGGAGGCGATGCTTGTTGATCGCCCTGCCGACGGCGCCTTCGCCCCAGTTTCAATCCACGCCTCCCGTTGCTGGGAGGCGATGCCCGCGCAGTCAAAATCTGAAAGGAGCAAAAAGTGAGTTTCAATCCACGCCTCCCGTTGCTGGGAGGCGATGCCGCCAGCCACCGCGCCGATTGCGCGGCGACGGACGTTTCAATCCACGCCTCCCGTTGCTGGGAGGCGATGCTCCTCTTCCGTAACCACCGGAAAAGTAGAAATGAAAAGACCGCGTTGCGCGAACCTTTTCTTCCTGAGCGAAAAACATCTTACGCGATTTGCGTGTGTGCTGGAAAGCGGCGCCGATTCAGACAAATAGGTGGCGCGCGGATCTCCCGAGAAAACCCGTTCACTTGAGGTTCGCGCGGGCTCACAGGACGAGCGGGGCATCGAAATCGGTGGCGCGGAAACGGCCGTGTTCGCGGACTTCGTAGCCTTTGAGTTCGGCGATGCGGTAAAAACGCAGGTTGTCGGTTTCCATTTTGATTTCCGCCACCAGATCACGCTCCAGTGCCTCGAAACGCGCGCGGTCAACCTGGCATTCGAACACCGATTTCTGCACCCGTTGGCCAACGCTCTCGCAAAGTTTGGCCACTCGACGCAAGCGCCGGCGACCTTCCCGGGTTTCAGTGTTCACGTCGTAGCAGACAATCACCAGCATGATCAGCGCACCAGATAAGGCGGATATTCGGCGGTGTCACCGCGTAGCGTACGCGCCAGCAGGCGGGCCTGAATGTGCGGCAGCAATCCGAACGGCACCGTTTCACAGAGCAGGGGATGCGTCAGATTTTCCTGCTTGCGCTCCTGATAGGCGACCAGAACGGTCTTTCGGGCATCGCCTTCGAGCAACACCGCGCCGCCTTCGCGCACCACGAAATCGTCCGCGCCGACTTGTCCGCGATTGATCAGCGACAGCACCAGGCGATCGGCAAAGGCGCGGAACTCTTCCATCAAATCAAGCGCCAGTGCGGCGCGCCCGGGGCGTACGACGTGCAGGAAGCCGATTTGCGGATCAAGCCCGCACGCCTCCACTGCCGAGCGACAGTCGTTCATCAGCAGCGAGTAAACGAAAGACAGCAAGGCGTTGATACGATCCCGCGGCGGGCGGCGGCTGCGCCCGTCCATACGGAAACTCTCCCGCGAGGAGGCGCGGATCAAGGCATTGAGCGCCGCGAAATACTGGCGCGCCGCCTCGCCCTCGATACCGCGCAAGACATCGGCGTCGCCGGCGTCGGGGAGCGCGCGCAAGGCGGCCGCCAGATCGGCCGCGCCGCGCGCGAGAAGTGCCGCGTCGTCCGTCGCCTTGGCCTCGCGCGCGCCGCGCAACAACACCTGACGACAATTGCGCAGCTTGCCGGCAATGCAGTTCCGGGCCACGGCCAGGGCAAAAACCGGGTCGCCCGCCAAGCGATGTTGCGCCTGACGCAACAACACGTTGCCGGACACCGGCCCTTCCAGCCGGGCCTTGAAACGCCCGTGCCTGTCGAGCAGAACCAGACCGATGCCGCTGTCGGCCAGCTTGTGCATCAAGGGCAGCGACACCGACACATGCCCGAGGCAAACCACCGCGCCGAGATGATGCAGCGGCACCCGCAGGCGTGTTTCCTTTTCGACCTCGACGCGCAGGGTTTCGTTATCGAGATGGAGGTAACTCTCGGGCGTGGTGACGTAAAGCGTGTTCAACAGTTGCATGTCAATCGTCCACTTCAAACAGGGACGGCCGGGCGGCCGCCTGCTCCGGCGTCGGCGCCAAGGCGGCGGGCTGGCACAGGTCGCGCAACGAACAGGCGCGGCAGCGCTCGTTGTTCAACGGCCGTGGCAACACGCTGGCGGCAAGCAAACGGCGCACCGCGTCCACCGCCTGCCCTGCTTTTGCCCGCAAAGCGGCGTCGACCGCCACCGTGCGCCGCCGACGCGAAGAGGCGTAATACAGGGCCCCTTCCGGCACCGGTTTGCCGAACATCTCTTCCAGACACAGCGCCTGCGCCGCCAACTGCAAATCGTCGCAGGCCGCGATGTCCGCCCGTTTGTGGCGCGAGCCGTGTTTGTACTCCACCGGATACGGCGTGCCGTCGGGCAGGAACTCGACGACATCCGCCTTGCCGATCAGCCCGAGGCGGTCGCAAAACAACGGCAAGGCGCGCTCGACGCGCAAACCGTCACGCCACTCGAAGCCGGGATCGTCCACCCGCTTGTGCAAGGCCTGGCCGCGCTGGGTGAACAGGTTTTCCTCGAACACTTGCTCGACGTGGATCAGCGCGCACTGGCGCGGGCAGTAGGCCCAGTGCTGGAGGGCGGAAAGAGGAATGGGATCAAGCGCTTCGGTCGCCATCGCTCACTCCTGCCAATGGCTTTGGCAACTTGCCTGGATTGGCATTGCCCAAGGATGACCGGAGGACCACATCATGATCAATTCCCCCTTTGAAGATATCGAAGCCGCCGCCCTGCGACTGGCGCCAGCCGAACGCGCAAAACTGGCGGAACGCCTGCTGGCCAGCCTCGACGAAGACGATGAAATTCTGGCTTTCCGGTTTGAACAGGCGGCGCGTCGGGGTGAGGCATACGAGCGCGGCGAAATCATGCGAGCGACCGGGTCGCGGAAGTTTTTCTACAAGACGCCCCGCAGACGCGCCAACGTCGGATCGAATACCCGGAAATTGGCAAGCTCGTCTCGAAACGCTTGCGAGCGCTGGCTTTCAAGCATTTCCCCTATTTCCTCATTTACCGATTTTCCGCTGACGGCAACAGTATTCATGCCGTTGCCCACCAACGCCGCCGGTTTGGATACTGGTCTGGGCGGCGCTGAGCGGACAAACATCAGAAGCCGTCGATAATTTCCGGCTCCAATCCGGGCAATGCCTGACGTAAGGCATCCTTATCGAAGCTGCCGTCTTCCTTGAGCAGGTTCCGTAGCGAATCGTGGACTTTGGCTGCCGAATGTTGTCCCGCCTTGCAATTGTGCTTCCACCAAACGACCGTCAGAATCTGCATGCTGCCATCGGGGCGAGCAGAGGAGGCGTCGTTCTCGAAGAGTCGCGGCAAAATCCCCTTGATGACTTCCGCATCGGCATCGCTGAAGCCGGTTCGTTCGGCAAGTTGAGGATTGATGCTGCCGTAGCACTCGTAAATCCCATGATCAACCCGATGTTTCATGCCCATGGTGTCGGCACCGCGCTTGCTGCCATCGCCTTCGCCACTGACGCTCTTGGTGATCTGCGTGCTGGTCACGCCGACAATTTCCTTGCTGAAAGCGGACTGCACCGTGACCGGGCCTCGAATGGGAATGGACACACCACTAGCATCACCATCCTTGCCGAATGCAAAAACCTGTCCAAATGCCCGGACGTCGAACCATTTTTCGCAGGCTTTCTTCGCGGTCTCGTCCTTCTTTGACTTCTTCGGGTTCCAGGCATCTTTGCCTAAACCATTGGTTTCCGACTCCGCCCTGCTTCGTAGACTTGGCTCACCATCTGTCTTGCGATCATCAGACTGTACAAAAATCGAATGCTTCTTCTCTTGCAGACGGTCTCGCAACTTACGCTTGAGGCAAACATCGGTGATTTCCCCAAAGCCACCGTAATCGGTGCGGGGACGATTGCCGTTCAGCGGATCACCATTTGGATTGGCATTGCGGACGCGCAAGACGAGCGCGAAATCGATTTTGTTTTGCAGGGTGCTCATTTGGGTTTCCTTTCAGAAAAATACTTGGCTAATTCAGTCGGTAGTTTCGGCTTGGCTATCGGCACTGGCGGCTTGTTTTTCCGCATCCGCCGCGGGCCAGAAATCCTTGCGCTGCGCGTGGTAGCCGAGCAGAAACTCGCCGCTTAAGGGCGCATCGCTGGTTCTTTCCGGCAAGTCATTCAGCTGACACATGACCTCATCCAGCAACTTGCGACGCTTGACCAGGAGGCCAACCGATCTGTCGCTCCCGGCCTGCATCCGGGCTTCGTAGGGTTTGAGTGCAAGCTCAATCGTCCGCCAGGTTGAGAACGGACGATCCGCAAAACGCTGCATCAGTCGGCCTGCCGTGGTTTCCCGTTTTTTCCCTTCATCCGATGTCGACAAGGCATAACCTTCAACGCTGTCAGCGATGGCCAGCAAACGGCCATAGAGGTAGTCGCGGCTGTTTCTTTCCGTTTCCAAATCCATCTGGTAGTTCCTTTCCTGGTGGTATCCCTTAAAAAGTGCGCAAGCTATTCCCAAAAGCTTTTCCCAATAGAAGCGGCCGAGATCATGGTTTTCAGCTTGCCCAATCACTCCAACTCGGTTACTTGCTCGCCGAACCGTACTTCTCACAAGATCAAGCGGCACATCCCAACCATCAACAATGCACGGCAACAAACGCTCTACCGTTGCCTTCTGGAGTTTTTCATCGAGACGCCGACCGTAGGCCGCTTCAGCAATATCAGGCGGCGCTGGTGCGCCAATGAAACGCGTGTCCTTGCCGTAGTTTTGATGCCAGGCATACCGTGCATGCCAAGCTTCCAGTCGCTTGAGAAAGTCAGAGCCCTTCAGTTCGCGGTAAAAGCTGATCGCCATACGACCGGGCGTCGCCGAATCCAAGCCAATTACAACAACATCTTCTTTGGGGTCGAGCTTGGTGCCGTAACCGGCAACGGCTTTCTTCAGGCGCAAGGCGAAGTTCTGGTCGGTACCAACCGAACTGGTCGTAGCTTTTATGTCCGAGCTATCAAGCTCGAATTGCTCAAAGATGTTTTTGATTGGATTGGGCAACAAAACACCGGAAATAGCCCAACTCACGATGGCCTGATCGCCTTTCCGGTAACCTTGATGGGCAAGCAGCCAGCGCAAGGCGTTATGCGCCTTTTGCGTGACATCGAAGCCCACCGAAATAACTTCCTTTGCCTCTATGAACTTGCCGCGAAAGGTATAGCCGGAATCATCGTTAGCAGAAATCAGCTTGGCCTTATCGCCGGCATGCCTGAGTTTCGCCGGGTGCTGAATCGCTAGCGCCGATTCCTGTCCAGTCACCATGCAAATCCCGAACAAAGCTTGGGTATGCTGGTAATACGCTATCCAGGAGTCAATCAGGGCCTGATCCTGCCAAGTTGCGCTCAACGGATCATCTGGTGCGCTTTCCACCCGCCAACGAACAAACGCATATTCGGGTGCTTGGGTGTTCTGAATGACTTTGAAAATGGCCGGTGCGGGATTCGCCTCATCGCTCCAGCTTTTGAGAAGTTTGCCGTCCTCGCCAAGCGGAAGAATTCCCACCGTGACCAGATCCCGCACCACACTCCCTTTTTCAACGTAGTGGAGAATGGCCGTCAATTTCGGATGCGGCCATTCAGAGACAGCCCAGGCGCGTAGCCCAACGAGATAGTCCTGATGCGGCACTTCCGGCGCTTTGGCAAAGCCCGAGGTCACTTCACCGCCGAAAGCCACAAAGTCCTTGGCCACATACTGCAACTTGTCGCAAAGCGGATGATTGACGGGCTTGATTCCGGACTTGGTTGCAGAAAGCTCTGTACACGGAATCAGCGTTGTTCCCTGGGTTTTCTCGATAACCGAAGCGCGTTTGAAACCTCCGCTGCCGTCGAGCACGATTTCAATCTGCGCCTGCTGGGTGGAGTGGCAAATCGGCATCAGCGGCTCGAAACCTTCCGGCTCGTGCCCGGCACACTGTTCGTAAGTTTCATACAGTTTTTGAATCCAGCTCATGATTGCGCCTCCAACTGGTCGGCCAAATCATCGGCTTCTTCATCCACCGCACGCAGATTGGTCGAAATGCCAAAGGCTTTCGGACTCATATCCCTGACGAATCTCCTCACCTTGCAGTCTTCCGGTCGGTCGAAACGGATCACGCCGTTGACCATCGTCGGAGAGCAGCTTCGGGTGTACAGCTTGTTTTCCCCGGTCTCGTCGGGATAGTCGAAACTGTGAAACATCAGCCCGAAACCGAGTTCGCCGTCGGCATCCAATTGGCCGACGCCGGAACCGAATTCGCAAGGCTCGACGTACCCTTGGCAATCGCGTGTTCCCAGATAAATATCCTGGCGTCCGCCCCGCTCCAGCATGCGCTTGGCAATGTCGTAGTGTTTCCCTTCTATCCGATCCGCAGCCAATTCCTGACGGTGGGTGTTCCACTCGAAATGTGCCCGAACCTGATACTCGACATCAGACAGGAAGGTATAGATCGCCAGACTGTTACCACCACTGAATTCCTGCGGCTTGGTGCCCTTGGTCTGCGTCCGGATACGCTTCATGACGCGCACTTCATCCACCACCCAGATCAGCGTCGGTTTCCAGTAAATGGACTTCAAGACGCCCTTGAGGGCTTCATAGGTGGGGATGTGGTACGAGCATTTTTCGCCACCGATACGGGTGAGAGGATCGGTAAATAGGGCATAACGGCCCCATAAACGGAATTCGATACTGTTGCGCCTAGGCATTGAGTGTCTCCATCAAAGAAACGGGTTCGGTCGCCAGACCGAACTGCTTGCTGTAATAGCGGGGATCAAGGCTGTAAATTCGGACGCCCTCCTTGATGACGTGCAACGCCCCGGCCTTGGCAAGTTTGTCGAACACATACGGAAAAACATTGACGGTGAATTGCTGGGCTTCGCGCAGCAATTCACCCTCCAGCGAAATGTCGTAGGCACCATGCAGGCGACCAATCAGATCAACCCCTGCTTTGTCCCAGGGAACCACCACGCCTTGCGTTGGCGAGTCGATAGCTTTGAATGCGTCGGCTGCGGACATAAAGGATTGATTCAGTAGCCGGGTAGAAATCTGTTCCCCTTTACGCCCGGCCTCTGCCAAGGAAAGTCCGTTTTCCGACAACAGGCTCAACAAGGAGTCGTTGCGCCCAATGGCTTTCGCCTCTTTGGGCGAAACTGGATAACCCATATCCTTTTGCCGCGCGAAGAAATAATGGGTGTAGTAATCCTCCAATGCCTTCGGCCCCAATAAATCGTGTCCATAGCGCTCGGGCATATCTCGGAAGTAATCGAGAACGATTGGCACCGTGTCCCGACCGACGGCGATGTCCTCAAGACACTTTCGCGTGACATGCTCACCCGATGGATTCACCAAATGCACCCGGCCTTGCGCCGACTTGCCGTTGCGATTGCAACGCCCCGCCGCCTGCGCGATGGAGTCCAGGCCAGCCATGGAACGAATCACAGCGCCGAAATCGACATCGACACCGGCCTCGATCAACTGCGTGCTAACGCACAGCGTTGGCAGACCAGATTCCAGGCGAGACTTGATCTTCGCCAACTCGGATTTCCTGTGCATGGGGCACATGTCGGTGCTGAGATGAAAGAGGCTCTCGGCATCGACCAATGTCTGGCTGGCTAGAAAGATTTGCTTGGCGGCATCCTTGGTGTTGACGATAGCCAGACAACTCCCCGCCCGCTCAGTCTCTGAACAAGCCAGATCAGCTACCTCAGAAAAACTCCAACCATTTGGCCGTCGTTGATCAACGATCTCCACGCGCTTGAGGTCCGCAAAAAGTTGGCGGACATCGCTGACAATTTCATGGCGATCGGCCAAACGAATCGCACCCTGATCGACCGCCACCTTATGCAGCAGTGGCTGCGTGGCCGTACAGAGCACGACGGTACTGATGCACTGTTCGCTAAGGAAATTGATGGCGTTATTGAACAAGTGGACACAACGGATCGGCAAAGTCTGGATTTCGTCGAAAATCAGAACCGCATTGGCCAGCTGGTGCATTCGCCGGGCGCCGCGAGTGCCACTGCCAAACAAGGTTTCAAGCAACTGCACCATGGTCGTGTAGACCACTGGCGCATCCCAGTTCTCGCAAAGCATCTTTTCCCGCCAGGTCTGTTTTTCCGGGGTAATGCTGGAGTGGTGCTCCAACACCACTGTGCCCTTATCCTGAGGAAATTCGTCAGGCTCAAGAATGTCGCGAACCACTTTCGCGTTCTGGTCGATGATGGATGTATACGGAATCACGTAGATGATGCGATCCAATTTGTGCCGCTCGGCATGGTGTAAGGCGAAACGCAGGCTGGCCAAGGTTTTGCCGCCACCCGTCGGCACCGTCAGGGTGTAAATCCCGGCTGAGCGTACAGCGGCATCTTTACATTCAGTGGAGATTTGCTGCCGCAAGCGGTCAATTGGATGTCGCGGAGCGAAGGCTACCAGTGCGTTTTCCAGTCGCCCGATCAGAACAGCCCAAGGAACGTAATCGCCTTGGGGCCGATTAGCGGCGACTTTCTTTTGTTCAAAATTCGCCGTATCGATACGGTCGGCATCAATCAGGCAACTGAACAGGAAACGGACGGCAAGGCCGATTTGCTGATACAGCGGCCTTTCATCTTTCTCGTTCAGCTTGAGAGCCGTTAACAGATTTTTCGTTTCGGCGATTAACTCAGGCGAATCGAGCAGCACATGTGCCCGCGCCAGTATTTCCGCATCGGCGCAGGACTGCACTTCTTCAAGGTGGGTCTTCTCTTCCGGCTTCTTCATGCGCTTGCCGAAGACATCGCCACCCTCTGGATCTAGACAGTCGATCAAACCCGAATGGTGGGATGCGATGCACAGGGCCAGTAACTGGCCAATCAAGGATTCAACCGGACCTTTACTCGCCAAGACCTGCCAAATAAATTGAGCGCCAGCCGAAGAGTGATCGATTTTTCCCTTTAGAGATCCAAAATCGACGTAATCATCCTCGTCTGGATTAAGCAACTCAAGGGCGGAATGGATATAGCATCGAAAATCTTCGCTGTATTTCCCGAGGTCGTGAAGTAGCCCAATCAACTCTCCAGCGACCTGAAGACGAATCTTTTTGCTGAAGCCAAAAGCGTACTTCGAGACATTGAGCAAATGATCTGCAAGGTATTGCGGGGTTTGATCCGACTCCCGCCAGTGGGCAATTGTCTTTTTCATATCCGGCTTTATTCGCCCGAGAAAATCGTTCTTGAACTCACTCATCCCCATACCTCCCCAGCGCCGCCTTCAACAAGCCCGCCACCTTCTCCCTTAACCCCGTCGGCGCTACCACTTCGCACGCAGGTCCATATTTCAAGATATCCATGATCAACTCCGGGTCCTTGCTGTACGGCAGGCGCAACTGGTAGCTGCCGTCGTCGAGGAAACGCCCTTGCTGCCCGGGGTGCCAGTTTTCGGCGGCGACCCAGCGGGCGCGTTCGGGGGTGAAGACGAGCGTGGCCCATTGGACCTGAATGCCGGCGAAGATGCCGTAGCCGGCGCCCAGCGTGGCGTCGAGATCGGCTTCGGGAATTTCCCGCGCGGCCGCGTCGATGGTTTTGACGTTTTTGATGGCGTCCACGGCGAAGCGGCGCGGTTCGTCGCGCAGGTGGCACCAGGCGTCGAGGTACCAGTTGTCGCGGTAGTGGGTCAGGCGTTGCGGCGAGATTTCACGTTGGCTGACCGCGCCCGTGCCGCGGGCCGCGTACTCGATGCGGAGTCGGCGGCGTTCCATCAGCGCGGCGGCGATGCGCTGGAAGTGCTGCGGCGCGTAGGTGCGGGCGGCGGCGCTCAGGATGCGGACGCGGCGGGCGATGTCGCCGGCCGAATCGCTGGCGCATTCGAGCATGCCGAGCAGACGCTGGCGCAGCGGGCCGACGTGTTCGGCGAGAAGGCCACCGGTGTCGAGAGCGACGAGCAGTTGCTGCATGCTGAGCAGGGCGTGGATTTCGCCGGCCGAGAACCAGGCGCCGGGCAATTCGTAGCGCTCGACGCGGCTGTCGATGCGGTAGGTGCCGGTGTCGCGGTCGCAGACGATCGGTACCCGCATGCGTTCCCTGAGATCGCGCAGGTCGCGGTGCAGGGTGGCGCGCGAGACGTCGAGACGCTGTCGCATCTCGGCGAAGCTGACGCGGCGCCGGGAGAGCAGCATGCGTTCGATCATGCCAAAACGTTCGGATTTCGTCATGCCGCCTTTCCCCCACCGTTGTTCTTTCGCATTTTCGGCCATTAAAGTATCGCTATGTGAGACTTTCGCCGGGCACGGCGGCTTTGGCGATATTTTTTTCTTCGGCGGGAATAACTCGCCGGGGTCTGCAAAGTGACGGCACCGACGTTGCGCGCGCCGGGAGTGCCGGGCCATTCGCGCGGGCGGTCGCCGGTCATCGGCGGGAGGTAGTACACTGCGGGCCGCGATCGACTGGTTTCACCGGTGCGACGCCGGGGCCGCGGAGGCCGCGCTTTTCTTGTGGAGGAAGGAAATGTCGATTCAACGATGCGCGCCGGAAGGGGTCGGCGGGCTGTCAGGCCGGGTTCCGGGTTTTTCTGCCGCTGAAATGATCAACGACCGTCAGCGGCGCGGAGACCGGCATTGAAGAAGGATTCGACCACCGCCGACCTGTTCGCCGCCGCGCCGCCGACCGGCTTGCCGCCCTCGTCCGGCGGCGCGGGGGAAGGGGGCGCGGATGACGACGACAGCATTTTGCTGCACGACTCGGCGGCGCGCGATTATCTTGAATACGCCATCGCCGTGGTCAAGGGCCGCGCCCTGCCGGATGTGAAGGATGGCTTGAAGCCGGTGCAGCGCCGGGTGTTGTACGCGATGCGCGAGCTCGGGCTGTCGGCGACGGCCAAGCCGGTCAAGTCGGCGCGGGTGGTCGGCGATGTGATCGGCAAATACCACCCGCACGGCGACACCTCGGCCTACGACGCGATGGTGCGCGTCGCGCAGCCGTTCATGCTGCGCTATCCGCTGGTCGACGGGCAGGGCAATTTCGGTTCGCGCGACGGCGACAACGCGGCGGCGATGCGCTACACCGAGGCGCGCCTGACGCCGATCGCCGACTTGTTGCTCGGCGAGCTCGGTGAAGGCACGGTCGATTTTCAGGCCAATTACGACGGCTCCTTCGAGGAACCGGCGTTTCTGCCGGCGCGGCTGCCGGTGCTGCTGCTCAACGGCGCCTCGGGAATCGCCGTCGGCATGGCCACCGAGATTCCCTCGCACAATTTGCGCGAGGTGGCGGCGGCGGCGATTCACAAGATCGAGCATCCCGACGCCGGCCTGGCCGAGTTGATGGCGCATCTGCCGGCGCCGGATTATCCGGGCGGCGGTCAGATCATTTCGTCGGCCGGCGATATCGCCGCCGCCTACGCCAGCGGACGCGGCAGCCTGCGCGTGCGGGCGCGGCACGTGGTCGAGGAACTGGCGCGCGGGGCCTGGCAGGTGGTCTTCACCGAGTTGCCGCCCGGCGTTTCGTCGGCCAAGGTGCTGTCCGAGATCGGCGCGCTGCTCAACCCGCAGCCGAAGGCGGGCAAGAAAAGCGTCGAGCAGGCCGCCGCGCAGCTCAAGGCGTTGATGGCCTCGCAACTCGACCGCGCTCGCGACGAATCGGGCAAGGACGACGATGTGCGGCTGGTCTTTGAACCGAGCAGTTCGCGAATCGACCGCCATGAGTTCATCGCGCTGCTGCTGGCGCACACCAGCCTGGAAACCTCGGCGCCGATCAATCTGGTCGCCGTTGGCATCGACGGCCGGCCGTGCCAGAAGTCGCTGGTCGATCTGATCGGCGAGTGGTGCGCTTTCCGGCTGCGCACCGTGCGCCGGCGCACCGAGTTCCGGCTGCAAAAGGCCAATGATCGCATCCATATTCTCGAAGGCCGGCACATCGTCTTCCTGAACATCGACGAGGTGATCCGCATCATTCGCGAGTCGGACGATCCGAAAGCGGCGCTGATCGCGCGTTTTTCGCTCTCCGATCGGCAGGCCGAGGATATTCTGGAAATCCGCTTGCGGCAGTTGGCGCGGCTGGAAGGGATTCGCATCGAGCAGGATCTGGAAAAACTGCGCGGCGAACGCGAGGATCTGCTCAAACTGCTCGGCAGCGACGGCCTGATGCGCCGGCGGGTGATCCGCGAAATCAAGGCCGACGCCGACAAGCACGGCGATGCGCGGCGAACGATCGTCGAGCCGGCGGCCGTGGCGTCGCGCGCGGAAGTGGCCGCCGTCGCCGACGAGCCGGTGACGGTGATCATCTCCGAAAAAGGCTGGGCGCGTGTCCGGCAAGGGCACGGGCTCGACCTGTCGGGCGTGGCCTTCAAGGACGGTGACCGCGCCGGTTCGGCGCTGGAGTGCCGCTCGGTCGATTCCCTGGTGCTCGTTTCGAACGAGGGTCGGGCGTTCACCGTGGCCATCGCCAGCCTGCCGGACGGACGCGGCATGGGAGCGCCGCTGTCGTCCTTCATCGAGCTTGGCGGCGGCAAGATCGCGCATGTGCTCACCGGTCGGGCGGAGGACGAACTGCTGTTCGCCAAGACGTCGGGATACGGTTTCATCTGCACCTTCGGCGACCTGCTTTCGCGGCAGAAGGCCGGCAAGGCCTTTTTGACCGTCGAGGAGGGCGCCGTCGTCCTGCCGCCGGTCCGCCTGGCCGGCAAGGATCATCTGGCCGCGCTGTCGGAAGACGGCCGCCTGCTGATTTTCCCGCTGACGCAAATGAAGCGCCTGACCGCCGGCAAGGGCGTCCAGATCATCGGGGTACACCACCAGGAAACGCTGCGCGCGGTGGTGGCGACGCTCGGCGCGCGGGTGACGATCAAGGGCACGGTGCGCAACCGCGTCAAGACGCTGGATTCCGAAGACCGGCATCTCGGTCAGCGCGCGCGGCGCGGCTCGCCGGTCGGGCAACTGGCCAATGTGTCGCTGGAGGCCCCCTTGGAATGAGAACGGCAGGGCGGAAAAACGAAGGAGAAACCCCATGATCGCTGCATCGACAACACGGCTGGCGCGGGTGCTGCTCTGCGCCGCGCTCATCGGCGGCGGCACGCCGGCGACGGCCGACGAGGTGGCTTGCGTGACCACCGAATGGAAACTGCTCGGCGCCAACCATCAGGTATGCGTCGACAGTTTCGTCGATCCCAAGGTATCGGGCGTGACCTGCCACGTCAGCCAGGCGAGAACGGGCGGCATCAAGGGCTCGCTCGGCGTGGCGCAGGACCCGTCGCGTTTTTCGCTGGCCTGCCGGCAGACCGGCCCGATCGCGCTGCCGGCCAAGCTGCCGAAGGAGGCGACGGTGTTCTCGGCCGACACCTCGATTCTGTTCAAGGAAACGCGCGTCGTCCGGCTGTGGGACGAGGCGCACAACACCCTGATCTATCTGGCGATCAGCCGCAAGCTGATCGATGGCGCGCCGGCGAACAGCATTTCGACGGTGCCGGTCATGCCCTGGGGAAGCCCATGACGCCGGTGCTTTCCGTGCCGCGCGACGAGCGCTTGCCGATGCCTGCCCGCCGCGCATGATCGCGCCGCCGTCCGCCGAGCGCGACGTTGCCCGTCTGGGACAGGTCTTCACGCCGCCGCCGATCGTCGATGCCATGCTCGGACTGGTCCGCAATCGCGGCGAGGTGCTCGAGCCGGCGTGCGGCGACGGCGCTTTCCTCCAGCATTTTCCGTTCGCGCTGGGCATCGAAATCGACGCCCGCTTCGCGCCGCCGGGCGCGCGGGTGATGGATTTCTTCGATCTGCCGGCCAACGAGCGTTTCGCGACGATCATCGGCAATCCCCCCTATGTGCGCTATCAGGACATTCCGGAAGCCACCTTGCGGCGCATCGGCCCCAGCATCCTCGATGGACGCGCCAATCTCTACCTCTACTTCGTCGAAAAGTGTCTGCGACATCTGGCGCCGGGTGGCGAGTTGATTTTCATCACGCCGCGCGATTTCCTGAAGGCCACCTCGGCGGTGCCGCTCAACCGCCTGTTGCAGGCCACCGGCACACTCACCGATTTCATCGAACTGGGCGACACCCGCTTGTTCGACGGTTCGACGCCCAACTGCGCGATCTGGCGTTTCGCGCGCGGCGATTTCTCGCGGCGGACGCGCTACGCCGCGCAGGGCGTGGCCGACGGTCTGGCCGGTCTGGCGAGCCTGGCGTGGGAAAACCGCCATCAGCTCGAGAGCGGTGGCCATTTGCTGTTCACCCGCGGCGACTACGGCCCGCGGCTCGCCGAGATCGCTTTCGTCAAGGTCGGCGCGGTTTCGGGGGCCGACGATATTTACGCCAACGAGACGCATGGCAACCGCGGCTTCGTCTGCTCGTCGACGCGGAGTACCGGCGACACCCGGCGCATGCTGTGGTGCGAGCCTGGCCAGCCGCCGCCGCCGGCCTTGCTGCCGCACAAGGCGCGGCTGCTGGCGCGGCGGATCAAAACCTTCGACGAGAGCAACTGGTGGCAGTGGGGGCGCGGCTATTTCCAATCCGACTTGCCGCGCGTCTACGTCAATCACAAAACGCGCCGGCCGCAACCGTTTTTCGTTCATCCGTGCCGGCATTACGACGGCGCGGTGCTGGCGGTTTTTCCGCACGACCCGACGGTCGATACGCAGCGGCTGGCGGCGGCGCTCAACGAGGTCGATTGGGACGACCTCGGGTTTGTCTGCGATGGCCGCTTTCTATTCACCCAGCGCAGTCTGGAGCAGACACCGCTGCCGGAATCGCTGCGCGCTTTCGTCCCCGAGCACGGTGTAAGATCGCGGATTTTTCGGCAACGCCGATCATCGCAACAGGAGCTGCCGGCGCCGGGCATCCCCGCCCCTGGCGCGACGCCGAGGAGATAAGCCCATGGTTCCACGCCTGACCACCGCCCTGACCGGGCCCGTCCTCGAAATCGAGCGCCGCTTTCTCGACGCCATGCCGGAAATCGAACGCTGGCTGCGCGCGCAGTGGCAGGAACATACGCCGCCGTTTTACGGCTCGGTCGATCTGCGCAACGCCGGTTTCAAACTGGCGCCGGTGGACATGAATCTCTTTCCCGGCGGCTTCAACAACCTCGATCCGAGTTTCCTGCCGCTGTGCGTGCAAGCGGCGATGACGGCCATCGACCGCATCTGCCCGGACGCGAAGCGGCTGCTGCTGATCCCCGAGAATCACACCCGCAACCTCTTTTATCTGCAAAACGTGGCGCGGATCGCCACCATTTTGCGTCTGACCGGTCTGGAGGTCCGCCTTGGCTCGCTGGTGCCGGAAATCGACAAGCCGACGCCGGTCGCGCTGCCCGATGGCTCGACGCTGGTGCTCGAACCGCTGCTGCGCACGCGCTACCGGCTGGGTCTGGCCGATTTCGACCCCTGCGCGGTGCTGCTGAACAACGATTTGTCGGCGGGCATTCCGGAGATTCTGCGCGATCTCAACGAGCAGTTCGTTCTGCCGCCGCTGCACGCCGGCTGGGCGGTGCGCCGCAAATCGCACCATTTTTCCGCGTATGACGAGGTGGCGGCGGACTTTGCCAAGCTGGTGGGTATCGATCCCTGGCGGATCAACCCCTATTTCGCGGTGTGCGAGAGCGTCAATTTCCACGACCGGCAAGGCGAGGACTGCCTGGCGGCCAATGTCGATGGCGTGCTGGAACTGATTCGCGAGAAATACCGCCAATACGGCATCGACGAAACGCCCTACGTGGTGGTGAAAGCGGACGCCGGCACTTACGGCATGGGCGTGATGACCGTCAAGGACGCCTCGCAGGTGACCGGTCTCAATCGCCGCCAGCGCAACAAGATGTCGGTGATCAAGGAAGGTCTGGCCGTCTCGCAGGTGATCATTCAGGAAGGCGTCCATAGTTACGAGCAAGTCGGCAAGGGTGACGCCGAAGGCGTCGCCGAGCCGGTGGTGTATATGATCGACCGCTTCGTCGTCGGCGGCTTCTACCGCGTGCATCGCGGTCGGGGCAAGGACGAGAATCTCAACGCCCCGGGCATGCATTTCGAACCGTTGGCCTTCGAAACCTGCTGTTCGCTGCCCGATCAATGCCAGAACCCCGACGCGGCGCCGAACCGCTTTTACGCGTATGGCGTGGTCGCGCGCCTGGCGCAATTGGCCGCGTCGCTCGAACTCGAACGAACGGCCCCACCCGAGGAGGAAAATCCATGCGCCTAGCCTTCATTGTCGATCCGCTGCCATCGCTGAAAGCCTATAAGGACACCAGCATCGCCATGATGCGCGCGGCGCAAGCCTCCGGGCACGCGGTGTGGATCATCCAGCAACCGGCGATCCACTGGTCGGCGCTGCACGGCGTCTGCGCCGAGGCGACGCATATCGAGCTGTTGACCGACGACGACGAGTGGTATGTCGAAATCGATCGCAGTGTCGTCGCGCTGCGCGACTTCAAGGCGGTGCTGATGCGCAAGGACCCGCCGTTCGACATGGAATACGTTACCAGCACCTGGCTGCTGCAACGCGCCGAGGCCGAAGGCGCGCGTGTTTTCAACCGCCCGCGGGCGCTGCGTGACCATTCCGAGAAATTGTCGATCGTCGAATTCGCGCGCTTCGCCGCGCCGATGGTGGTCACGCGCGAGCCTGCCCTGGTGCATGCCTTCGTCGACCGCGAGGGCGACACCATTCTCAAACCGCTGGACGGCATGGGCGGCAGCGAGATTTTCCGTGTCCGGCACGACGACGCCAATCGCAACGTGATCGTCGAAACACTGACCCATCGGGGGGCGCGGACGATCATGGCGCAGCGCTACATTCCCGATATCGTGGACGGCGACAAGCGGATTCTGATCGTCGGCGGCGAGGTGGTGCCGTATTGTCTGGCGCGCATTCCAAAAGCCGGCGAAACGCGTGGCAACCTGGCGGCCGGCGGGCGCGGCGTCGCGCGCGAACTGAGCGCGCGCGACCGCGAAATCGCCACCGCGCTGGCGCCGCAGCTCGCCGCGCGCGGTTTGCTGCTGGTCGGCATCGATGTCATTGGCGACTGGCTGACGGAAATCAACGTCACCAGTCCGACCTGCATGGTCGAAATCGCCGAACAGACCGGTTTCGACGCGGCGACGATGTTCATCGCCGCGCTCGAACGGGCATGCGCCGCCTAGCGGCCGGATTGTCGGCAGATCGGCGGGCGGCGGGCGGCGGGCGGCGGGCGGCGGGCGGCGGGCGGCGGGCGGCGGGCGGCGGGCGAAATTACATGGCGAGCGCCGGATAGTCGATATAGCCTTCGTGCCCGCCGCCGTAAAGTTTATCGGCGCGCAGGCGGTTCAAGGGCGCATCCTCGCGAAGACGACGCACCAGATCGGGGTTGCCGATGAACGGGCGGCCGAAGGCCACCAGATCGGCGCGCCCTTCGGCGACGGCCGCCATCCCGGTCTCGCGGGTGTAGCCGTTGTTGAGCATCCAGGCGCCCGGGAAGCGGCGGCGCAGCGCGGCGTAATCGAACAACGGCGCATCGGCCGGCTGGCGCGCGCCGCCGGTTTCACCCTCGATGACATGCATGTAGGCCAGGCCCAGCGGCGCCAATTGGTCGACGACATGGTTGAACAACGTTCGCGGGTCGCTGTCGCGCGGCGTGCCGCCGGAGGTGGTCAGCGGACTGAGGCGAATACCGCAGCGGCCGGCGCCGATCTCGCTCGCCACCGCCTCCGTCACGTCGATCAACAGCCGGGCGCGGTTGGCGACGCTGCCGCCGTAGGGGCCTTCGCGATCATTGACGCTATCGCGCAGAAACTGGTCGAGCAGATAGGAGTTGGCGGCGTGCACCTCGACACCGTCGAAGCCAGCGTCGATGGCGCAACGCGTGGCGTGGCGATATTCGGCGACGATTCCCGGCAACTCCTCATCGCGCAGCGCGCGCGGCGGCGACACGGCGACAAAGCCGTCGCGGGTGAAGGTTTGAGCGTCGGCGCGTCGATTGGTCGAGGACACCGGCGCGGCACCTCCCGGCAACAGCGAGACGTGCGAAATCCGGCCGACGTGCCAGAGTTGAATGAAAATACGACCGCCCTCGGCATGCACCGCGTCGGTCACCGCGCGCCAGGCGGCGACTTGCGCCGGGGTGTGAATCCCGGGGGTGTCGAGATACCCCTGCGCCATCGGGCTGATTTGGCTGGCCTCGGAGACGATCAGTCCGGCGGTGGCCCGCTGGCGATAGTATTCGACGGTCAGCGGGCCGGGACACAGCCCGTCGATGGCACGGTTGCGGGTCAGCGGTGCCATGACGACGCGATTGGCAAGTCGCAGGTCGCCGATGTCGATCGGGTCGAAAAGTGAAGGCATGCGTGGCTCCTATTGACGTTGACGGGTGGCGGAAGGCCGAAATGAAAAAAGACGAACCGGGAAATGAGGGCGCGCCAGCGAAAAACAAGGGGAAAAGGTGGACCTTCGCCGGACGCCTCACGACAGTGAAAGGTCCGGCGAGCGGGGGTCACACGGAAAAGGCGCGCGTTTCGGCGTTCTTTTCGTCGATCAATGTCGACAGCAGTTTCAAGAGATCGCTGGCGGCGCCCTCGGCGGCCTGATACTGGTCGATCAACGATTCTTGCAGCTTGGGATCGCTGGCCCAGTTGCCGGCCGCCAGCGCGAGGGCGGCCTCGATATGATCGAAAAGCTCCTGATGCGGTTTGTGAATCGCCTGGAAGCTCGGCAAATGCATGAAATTGACCCGACCTCGTCCCTCGCGCAGCCAGCGCGCCAACCGGCACCTGCCACGGTCCAGGCGGATCGATTTGACAAACTCCGATTCCGGCCCCAGCGTGACGGCGATATAAGCCTTCTGCTTGAGGAGCATGACATCCGTCTTGGCCAACGCGGCGAAGGAGATATCCTGCGCCAGTTCGGCGGCGACAACGGTGTGCTGCGAGGCTTCCGCCAGATCGGCGAAACGCGTTTCGAAGGTATCGACCGCGCTTTGCACTTCGGCCGCGGCGTCCTGTAGCTGACCGGAGTTATCCTGCATCTTCGACAACTCCTGATGCAGACCGGTGATCACGGTGTCGATCCGGGTGGTGGCGGACTTGGTCTTGATCGCCAGATTGCGCACCTCGTCGGCGACGACCGCGAAACCGCGACCGCTTTCGCCGGCTCTGGCGGCCTCGATGGCGGCGTTCAGGGCCAGAAGGTTGGTTTGATCGGCGATTTCGCGGATCAACTGCAGCGCTTCCGACACCGCCTTGCCGTTGTCGGCGAGACTGATGATGGTATCGCCGTTGGCGGCGATCAGTTCGTGACTGCGCGACAAGGCAACGCTGATGCCGGCGACCAGTTCCTTGCTGACGCTGGCGTCGTTGTTGGCCCGGCGGGAAATGACGGTCACCTCGCCCATGCGCTGACTGGTCTGGCGTAAATCCTGCTGGCTACCGATCAGATTTTCCAGGGCACGGGTCGAATTCAACTGACTGAGTTTCGACAGCAGTTGGTTGCGCATCTGAAATTGGCTGTTGGTTTCGATGGTGCCCAGCGATTCCCTGACACTGGCGAGCGACTGCGCCAGGATACCGTGCAGACCGCCTACGACCGGTTTGCGGTAGAACTTGTGGTCGCTGGCGCAACGCGTGGCGTTGACGATTTCCCGGAAATAGGCCTCGCACTGGTCGAGCAGGTCGTTGACATGCCGGGCAAGCCGTCCAAGCTCGTCGGTGGCACGCACATGGGTGATGCGAGGATCGAAATTGCCGTTGGCCGCCGAATTCACCGCTTTTTCGATTTGCGCGATCAAGGCGACCAAGGCGCCAACGCCGCGATGGACGACCAGAAGCAACGGCAACGCGAACAGCAGCGGCGAGAGAACGACAACATCCGTGCCATGGCGCAGCATGACCAGCGCGCAAGCGGCGACCAGCAGCAGCAATAGGAAATAAAACGGCAGCAGCAGCTTGGCGGCCATCGACAGGCGCTCAAATGGCGAGAACAAGTTCGTCATAACTCAAGCCTTTTTCATTGAGAAAGTCGGTCAGAACCTTGACCCCGGCATCGATGGCGTTCTTCGCTCCCGCGCGTTGCTCCGCGGCGAGCATCGCCCGATACAGCGGGGTGACGGCGGCGATGGCCTCGGTGCGCGGCTTGCGTCGTACCGAGTAGTAGCCGATGGTCTGTCCCCGATTGTCCAACGACGCCGTGACGTTGGCGAATACCCAGTAGCAACTGCCGTCCTTGGCCAGATTCTTCACGTAGGCGAAGATCTCCTTTTTCTGCGCGATGGTGTCCCACAGCAGCTTGAAGTCCGCGCGCGGCATCTCGGGATGGCGAATGATATTGTGCTGCGTGCCGAGCAACTCCTCCTCCGAATAGCCCGAGTATTCGATGAAGACGCTGTTGCCGTAGGTAATGCGGCCGGTCAGATCGGTTTTGCTGACGATAAAATCGTCTTCGCGCATCACTCGTTCCTTGCCGGTTGGAACGATTCGTTTATCCTTCACGAGCCCCTCCTATTTATCGCTATTTAAATTATCGCACTATATTACTCATGCTGGCGGATGAACAATTGCTCCAGCGTACATTTGAAATACCCGAGCGGATAGTGGGCCTCCGGTACAATTCGCATTTTTTTTCCTGCCGGATCCGTCCGCGGTCGCTCGATGCCGAATCCGCGCGAGCGATCTCCGATCAAACTGGACGACCAAGATGAATATAGTGGTTTCACCCGTCACCGCCACCGATATCGAACCGCTTGCGGCGCTGGCGCGCGTGGTCTGGCAACGGACCTACCCGGAAATCATCAGCCAGGCGCAGATCGACTTCATGCTCGAACAGCGCTACAACCCGCGACGCGTGCGCCAGGAACTGGACATGCCCGGCGTGTGGTGGGAGCAGGCGCGTGTCGACGGCGAACTGGTCGGCTTCGCGTCGTGCCTGCTTACCGCGGCCGGTCGCGAAATGAAACTCGACAAACTCTATGTCGATCCGAACCGGCAACGGATGGGGATTGGCGAGCGCTTGCTGCGCGAAGTGCGGGCGCACGCGCGACGGGAGGCTTGCGACACGCTGATTCTGGCGGTGAATAAACGCAATGCGCCGGCGATCGCGGCGTACCGCAAACACGGTTTCACCGTCCGCGAGGCGGTCCGTGTCGATATCGGCGAAGGATTCGTCATGGACGACTTTATAATGGCCCAGTCATTATTGCCCGCCGTCCAATAAACCTGCTCGCCGATGAAACTGTCTTTTGTCAAAATGCACGGCCTGGGCAACGATTTTGTCGTTTTCGACGGCTTGCGCCAGTCGATTGCCTTGTCGCCGGCACAATTGCGCCTGCTCGCCGACCGTCATCTGGGCGTTGGCTGCGACCAAATCCTGCTCGTGGAGGCGCCACGGCGGGCGGATGTCGATTTCCGTTACCGGATTTTCAACGCCGATGGCGGCGAAGTCGAACAGTGCGGCAATGGCGCGCGCTGCTTCGTGCGTTTCGTGCACGAGCAGGGCTTGACCGACAAACGTGAAATCCGTGTTGAAACCATGAGCGGCGTCATCGTGCCGCGTCTCGAGGACGACGGCGCCGTCACCGTGGACATGGGCGTGCCGGAACTGACGCCGGCACGCGTTCCCTTCCTCAGCGACAGTGACGCACTGCTGCAAACGTTGCGGGTTGGCGACGACGAGTTGACGATCACCGCCGTCGGCATGGGTAACCCGCACGCCGTGCAAGTGGTGACGGACGTTGACCGCGCGCCGGTCGAGCGGCAGGGACCGCTGATCGAATCGCACCCGCGCTTTCCGCGGCGGGTAAACGCGGGTTTCATGCAAGTGATTGATCGGCAGGCGATTCGCCTGCGTGTTTTCGAACGCGGCGCCGGCGAGACGCTGGCGTGCGGCACCGGTGCCTGTGCGGCGGTCGTGACGGGCATTGCCCGCGGCCTGCTCGATTCGCCGGTACGCGTTGGCACCCGCGGCGGCGCGTTGACGATCGCCTGGCGCGGACCCGGCTCGGCGGTCTCGATGACCGGTCCGGCGATTTCGGTATTCAAGGGAGAAATTCAGTTATGAAGTCCGACGACGTTGCGCAATATCTGCATAACCACCCGCAGTTTTTCGAGGAACACGCGGAGTTGATGACCAACATGGTCGTTCCGCATCCCCACAGCGGGCGCGCCATCTCGATCACCGAGCGGCAGATGCTGGCGCTACGCGAAAAAAACAAGCAACTCGAAAGCAAATTGGGCGAATTGCTTCAGTTCGGCGAGGAAAACGATGCCATCGGCGAGAAAATGCATCGTTTGGGCGTCGGATTGATCGCCGCCGGCAGCTTTCAGGCGGTGCTGCACACCTTGAACTTCCATCTGCGCGACGATTTCGCGATTCCCCATGTCGCCGTCCGGTTGTGGCGAGGCCCGGAGAACGACGAACTGCCGATTTTCGCCGACGTCAGCCAAGAATTGCAGTCTTTCGCCGAAACCTTGCAACAGCCGTATTGCGGCACGACCAGCGGTTTCGAAACGTCGTCCTGGTTTGGCGAAGTGGCGCCGCACATCCGCTCGCAAGCGCTGATCGCCATGCACAAGGGCGGAGAAACCACGGGCATGATCGCCCTGGGCAGCGAGGACGGCGAACGTTTTTACGCCTCGATGGGGACGATCTACCTGCAACGCCTGGGCGAAATGGTTTCGGCGGCGTTGGCTCGCGTACTTCACTGAGAAATTTTTCGGAGGTCGCGGAATGACGGCCGACGGCGGTGTCGACAGCGTCGGCGCCTACCTCGACGAATTGGCTCAGCAACGGCGGCTGTCGCCGCATACGATCGCCAATTACCGCCGTGATCTGATCCTGCTCTCCCGGATGGTCGGCGAATTGCCCGGCGACACGCGGTTCGCGCAAGTACAGAGCGCGCAAATCCGGCGCTTCGTGGCCCAATTGCACGCGCGCGGCCTGAGCGGGCGCTCGCTGGCGCGAACACTGTCGGCGTGGCGCGGTTTTTACCGCTGGCTGGGCCAGCGTGGCGTGGCGCCGCACAATCCTGTCGACAGCGTCCGTTCGCCGCGCCGTTCGCACGCCTTGCCGAAAGCGCTGTCGCCCGACGAGGCGAACCGCTTTTTAACGACGGTGGCCAGCGACGATCACCTGGAAATTCGCGATCAAGCGATGTTCGAGCTGTTTTATTCCTCCGGCCTGCGTCTGGCGGAACTGGCGGCGCTGGATGTCACCTGCGTCGAGGAACTGCTGGCCGGCGAAGTGCGTGTCCTCGGCAAGCGCAACAAGCCGCGTATCGTGCCGGTCGGCAGCAAGGCGCGGGAAGCGGTGGCCTCGTGGGTCGCGCGGCGCGGCCACCTGGCGGCGGTCGAGGAGTCGGCGCTCTTTGTCGGCCGACGCGGTAAACGCCTGGGAATGCGCATGATCCAGTTGCGACTGGCGCGGCGCGCCGGGCGGCTGGGCCTGCCGGTACGGGTGCATCCGCACATGCTGCGTCATTCCTTCGCCTCCCATCTATTGCAGTCCTCCGGCGATCTGCGTGCGGTGCAGGAAATGCTTGGCCATGCCAGCATCGCTTCGACACAGGTGTACACCCACCTCGATTTTCAGCATCTGGCGGCGGTATACGATCAGGCGCACCCACGGGCCAGGCGCAAGCCGAAGTAGCGTTGCCGGCGTTCCATCGCCGGTGTTCCCTCCACGGCGTCCGACAGGCGGCTAACGCGGGTCGTTTCGCCGATGATGGTCGAGCGCCAACAGCAGGCTGGCGCGTTGTGAGCGAGCCACTTCTTGCCACGGACGTCCGCTCAGCGCCCCTTCCAGCGCCCACAGAAAATTGAGACTGGCCTTGCCGCCACAACACGCTCGCACCTTGACAAACGCCGCCACCGCGCCAAGCGCGCGCAATTGTCCAACTGAAACGATTCCCGCTTGCGCCAGCATGGCCCGCGACTTTGGCCCCAGATTCGGAAGTTCGTCGATCGCCGCCGTATCTGACGGTGTCGTTGTCTGGCGATCCACCGTCAGACCGTGTCGTTAAGACCGTGAATCAGGCGTCTGGCCTTCTTGGTCGGCCGACCGCGCAAATCGCTGCCGGGAACCGGCGCCAGGCGCTGCGTTTCCCGCTGCGCGGCGCGGCGCGCGTTGCTCGCCGGATCTTCCTCGTAAAGCCGCTGCGCTTCCGCCGCTGGACGGCGCTGCGCGAGCAGGCCGCGGACGACGACATGCCAGACGGCATCGCCAATCGCGATTTCCAGCGCGTCGCCACAACGAATTTCCCGCGCGGCCTTCAGCGCATGACCGCCGGAACGGACGTGACCGGCGGCGATGGCTTGCGCCGCCAGCGAGCGCGTTTTGTAAAAGCGCGCCGCCCATAACCATTTGTCGATGCGCAGGCTTTCCAGGAAGGCCGTGGTGTCGGTTGTCGCGCTCATCTTGCGTTCACTCCCGGCTCGGACGCTTGCCAAGCTTGCGCTGAAGCGTCCGGCGATGCATTTTCAAGGCGCGGGCGGTGGCCGAAATGTTTCCCTGATTTTCGGCGAGCACTCGCTGGATATGCTCCCATTCCAGCCGATCGACCGACAGCGGCGAGTCGGCGACCGACATTCCGGAATCGCCCGTGCCGTGCCGCGTCAGCGCCGCGACCACCTGATCGGCGTCGCAGGGCTTGGCCAGATAATAAACCGCTCCGAGCTTGATCGCCTCGATGGCGGTGGCGATGCTCGCATAACCGGTGAGCATCACCACCCGCGTGTTCGGGTCGAGTTCCAGCAACTTTTCGACCAGCACAAGACCGGATTCGCCGGGCATTTTCAGGTCGACGACGGCAAACTCCGGCGACTGACGACGCGCCGTGACCAACGCGGTCTGGACATCGGCGGCGACCTCGACCGCGTAACCACGCCGTTCCAGGGCGCGTGCGAGCACTCGCCGGAATGCCTCGTCGTCGTCGACCAACAGCAGCGTCGAACGCTCGTCGTCGCCCGTCGGGCCTCGCTCGCCGGCCACGGCTCAATGGCCTTTCAAGCCGACAAGCGGCAAGGTGACGCGCGTGCGCACGCCGCCGCCGGCGCGGTTGAACAATTCCACCGTGCCGCCGAAGCGCTGGATGGTGGCGTTGCTGAGAAAAAGGCCGATGCCGACGCCGCCCGCTTGTTGTCCGTCGCCGGCGGCCTTGGTCGTGAAGAAAGCCTCGCCGAGACGCGATGTCGCCTCGCCCCGCAGCCCCGGACCCTGATCGAGAATTTCAATCCGGCAGTTTTCGGCGTCCCACTCGGCGGTGAACACGACGGTCTCGAGGTGGCTTCCGTTGGCGTCGGCGGCGTTGTCGAGCAAGTTGAGGAGCGCTTGCGCCAGCGTCCGGTCGGCGGCGATCGCCGGCACCGGCCGAGGCCCTTTCAGATCGACGCGCAGAGCGACGCGTGGCCGGAGGATCTGCCAGTCGTCGAGCAGGTGTCGAAGATAGCCATCGAGCGCCACGGCGCCCAGGCTCTCGTCGCGGGCTTGACCGGCCGAGGCGAGAATTCGCGAAATCGTCCGTTTGCAGCGGTCGACCTGTTCGCGCAGCAAGCGCAAATCGCCCCGCAGTGCGTCGTCGCCACCGTGGCTCAATTCCAGTTCGCGCAATAGAACCGCCATCGTCGCCAATGGCGTTCCCAGTTGGTGCGCCGCGCCGGCGGCGAGCGTGCCCAGTGAAAGGATTTGTTCATTGCGCAACACCGCCTCGCGGGCGGTCGCCAACTGCCGTTCGCGCTCCCTGAGAGCGGTCGCCATCCGCGTCAGGAAAAAAGCCACCACCCCGATGCTGACCACGAAATTGAGCCACATTCCGAGCACATGCAGGGCAAAACCGCTGCTGTGCGCGGCATGTTCGCCGAGACCGCCGCCGGCTCCGGCCAGCATGGAATCGAGTGGCGTCAGATCGCGCCGGGGCAGCGGCAGAGGCAGGCTCCAGAACATCAGCGCGGTGTAGACCAGCAGGGCGATGCCGGCCATCGCCCAGGCCCGTCGGGCAGGCAGCATCGCCGCGGCAAGGGTCGGTGGCAGGAGGAGCAGCGAGACAAAGGGGTTGACCGGACCGCCGGAAAAATACAGGAGCCAGCCGAGAATGACGGTATCCGCCATCAATTGCAGAAAAATCGCGTTATCGCCGACTGGCGCGCCACGGCCGAGACGCCAACGGCTGCCAAGATTGATCAGTGCCGCGACGACGATGATCGCGGCCATTGGCACCACCGCCAGCGGCATTTCAAGCCACGCCACCGCCAGGATCAGCACCACGGTTTGCGCCAGTATTTCCACTCGTCTCAACGCCAGCAGGCGGGACAGCGGGTTCGCCGCCTGCGACGGAAGCGGTCTGGCGGTGGCCCGCGACATGGATCGTTCCACTTTCTCATCGCCTATCGAAGTGCGGGATTCTACGCCCGAGCGGGCGGCGCATTGGTGGGTGCGTCAATCCGCCGCAGGCGCGGACTCGTGAAGCGGTCGTGCGCCAAGACCCCGGCGCGGGCAGCGGTCGCCTTTTTATTTCCGCCGCCGCCGCGTAAAATTCGCCAGTCATTATCAGGATCGCCGCCATGAGCAACCGTTCGATCACGCCTGCCGACGAAGCCGGCATTCTCGCCGAAGCCCTGCCGTACATCAAACGCTTTCACGGCAAGACCATTGTCGTCAAATACGGCGGCAACGCGATGACGGAAGAGCGGCTGAAGCAGTCCTTCGCGCGCGACGTCGTGCTGCTCAAACTGGTCGGAATGAACGTGGTGGTGGTTCACGGCGGCGGTCCGCAGATCGAGAATCTGCTGGGTCGGGTCGGCAAGAAAGGCGAATTCATCCAGGGTATGCGCGTCACGGACGCGGAAACGATGGAAATCGTCGAAATGGTGCTCGGCGGACAGGTCAACAAGGATGTCGTCAACCTGATCAATCAGGCGGGTGGCAAGGCGGTCGGCCTGACGGGCAAGGATGGCAACTTCATCCGCGCCCGGAAACTGCTGTTGGCGAACCAGAACGACGGTGGCGACCTGATCGATGTCGGACAGGTCGGCGACATCACGCAGATCGACCCCTCGCTGATCGGCCATCTTGAATCCGGCGGCTTCATCCCGGTGGTGGCGCCGATCGGCGTCGGCAAGGATGGTGAAACCTACAACATCAACGCCGATGTCGTCGCCGGCAAGATCGCGGAAATCCTCAAGGCCGAAAAGCTGGTGCTGCTCACCAACACCCCAGGCGTGCTCAACGAAAGCGGCGAGTTGATCACCGGCATGACACCGAAGGAAATCGTCGACATGGTCGCCGACGGCACACTGTCCGGCGGCATGCTGCCGAAGATCGGCTCGGCGCTCGATGCCGCGCGCAATGGCGTCAAAAGCGTGCACATCATCGACGGCCGCGTCGAACATGCGCTGTTGCTGGAAATTCTGACCGATCACGGCGTCGGCACGATGATCAAGTCGCACTGAACCGGAGGCTCTGCTGACCACCCGCGCACCGGTCTGGCTTTTCGATCTCGACAACACGCTGCACGACGCCAGTCCGCACATCTTCCCGCAGCTCAACCGCGCGATGGTGGCCTACATCTGCCGCCACCTCGAGGTTGACGAACGCGAGGCCACGCGCCTGCGGCAAATGTACTGGCAGCGCTACGGCGCCACCCTGCTCGGTTTGATGCGTCATCACGGTGTCGATCCCCGACATTTTCTCTGGCACACCCATCAGTTTCCCCACCTGGAGCGGCAGTTGATTTTCGAACCCGCATTGCGGGCGATGCTGCACCGCTTGCCGGGGCGCAAGATCGTCTTTTCGAATGCGCCACGCTACTACAGCCAGTCGGTGCTGACCACGATGGGTGTCAGCCATTGCTTCGATGCCCTTTACACCGTCGAACGCGTCGGTTTTCAGCCCAAGCCGTCGATCGGCGGTTTTCTCCACCTGCTGAGCGCCGAAGGCCTGCCTGCTCGGTGGTGTGTCATGGTCGAAGACTCGCTGCCCAACTTGCGGACTGCCAAGCGACTGGGCATGAAAACGGTCTGGGTAAGCCGCTCGACCCGTCAACCGGCCTGGGTGGATGTGCGCTTGACGTCGATTCTCGATTTGCCGCGTCGCCTGCAAGGCGTATAGCAGGATGCTCAAAAAGACCCTGACGTCTTCGGCCATTTGGCGCTGACGATGATTAAATATCTGCCGTTCAACCCTGTTGGTGCCTGGAAACCGGATTTCAGCCGGTGCTATGGCCCCTTTCGGGGTTGTTGGTCGCCTTTCAGCGACCTGCGGGCGGATTTCGCCCTATGTGACAGACAATCGCCAGCCGAACAGCGTCG
>JAKOTN010000124.1 GCA_029776255.1 Pseudomonadota bacterium | reverse complement strand
CCAGAATGGATGAATGATTTCGAGGCTTTGAAAGAAGATATCATTGTCGAAGAAAAACCAAAATTAGAATTTATAAGTGAGGAGGAAGAGGAAGATGAGTAAAGAAATAGAAAAGAAACAGGAAAATGTAGACTTAGAAAACAAAGAAAAAATTGAACTCGTGAAGCGAATGTTTGCGAAAGGGGCAACAGACGATGAGTTCGCAGTATTTCTGGAACTTGCAAAACGGTATAATTTGGACCCCTTCAAAAGGCAGATATTTTTCTTGCCTGACCGCAGACAAAACGAGCCAGGGAAAATCATGGTATCGCACGCAGGCCTCATTCATATCGCTCACTCTTCAGACCAGTGGGCGGGAATGAAAACTTTCATCATCACAAAAGATGGTGAAGAGAGACTTATAGTTGACAATCCCGCCGATATTGCAGGAGCTGTATGCTATGTATACAGAAAAGACTGGAAGGAGCCGTTGATACATGCGGTTGCTTTCAAAGAATATTTCAAACAAAACAACAGCCGCATGGGGCCGTGGTACACAATGCCGCAAACCATGATTAAAAAAGTTGCAGAAGCGGGAGCGTTGCGAAGGGCTTTTGATTTGGGTGGTTTGTATATCGAGGAGGAAATGGACACTTCGTGTGTGGTGTATGATGCTCAAGAAGAACAGGCAGAAGTGAAACAAAAAGAACCACAAAAAGTTGCAGTCCCCAATGCGTACATAACAAGATTGCATTCAAATATCGCTGCGTTTTCAAAGAAGTATGGGAAGAAAGAAGAAAACGTGAAAAAGTATCTCGAAAAAAAGCTAGGGAAGTCAATGGAAAACTTCACTATAGATGACATAAAAGAAGCTATAGAAATCTTAAAAAGCTTAATAGAAAAAGAAAAATCGAAAGAAAAAGAAAAAACAAAAGTTGAAGAAATCAAACCAGAAGACTTTGAAATAGTTATTGAAGAACCAGCCGATGAAGAAATAGACGAAATAAAAGAATGGCAAAAGAAGCTTGAAGAAACTTTCGCAGATTTAGGAGGTGGAAAAGAT
>JAKOTN010000119.1 GCA_029776255.1 Pseudomonadota bacterium | reverse complement strand
CGGCGCGGTTCCTCGGGGCGCAGGCCATCATGACCGCCACGCAGCGGCAGGTCATGCTGCAGGAGCGGATCGTCATGCTGTTGGATCAACTAGCCTATCGACGACAGATAGCCTATGCGGGGTAACATGCCATGCCATACCAGATGAAAGCGTTCAGCGGGAATTACCCGGTCAGCATGCCGACGGTCGGCTCGACGACGCTGTCTGAGCTGTCATCCGGGCCAGGCGACGAGGTCGCCGCGAGCACGGACGACGAGACGATCACAACGCTGTCATCCGAGCCAGGCGACGAGGTCGCCGCGAGCACGGACGACGAGACGATCACAACGCTGTCATCCGGGCCAGGCGACGAGGTCGCCGCGAGCACGGACGACGAGACGATCACAACATCTATCATCGTCGCGCTGGGGGCGGACGCCGCGGCCACGAGCGAGGCCGCGCAGATGGCGGCGGCTAGGTATGCCACCACGCGCGTCATGCACTACAACGGCTATAGGACCGTGGCCGTCCAGGCGCGCGCGATCGACCATGGCGTATATCGCGTGACCGCCACGCGCAAGAGCGAGCGGTCGCTGTACTACCACTGGACCGGAGAGTTGCGCGCGTCGACGCAGAGCGCCATGACGTTCCGTGACGCGTACGGGACGCTGATCACCTCCACATACGGGAACGAGGACCCGCGCCTACATCAGGTGCAGCGCGTGTGCGGCATGTGCGACCTGGTCCTGCGCCGCCTGTGCACCGGCGAGGAGGTCGCCGCGCTGACCGATATCATCGGATGCGTGAACATGTCGGCGGTCGATCTCAGCGAGGCCTTTGGGGCGACGGCCGGGACGATCAATCCGCCCCCGCGCATGATGCTTTGCAGCGGCCTTCGCGCGGATCCCGTGAAGCCGGGCTCGGGCGTGTACCTCGTGGAGGTGGTGTTCAGCATGGCCGGGCTCAACGAGTACTACAGCGGTGGAATCGGCCCGTGGGACGTGTGGGTCATCTGGGCGGACGCGAACGGCGTCACGCCCCCGGACGCCATGCCTGTCGGCTACCACCTGCAGCCGGCAGTGGACCTGTACAGCGCGAACTTGCCGTTTTTTGAATATGTGGATGAAAATGTGGAGCAGTGAACTATGAATGTGGAGCAGTGAACTATGCCTGATCGGATACGTCCAGGCCAACCGCTTACCGCTGACGTGTTGAACCGCGTGGTGGACGCAGTGCTGGACCGCATCCGCGCGGGCGCGGGCATGAGCCTGACGCGGACGCAGGGCGGCGTGGTCATCAGCGCGCTGGCCACGCATAGCGCGCCGCTCAGCAGAGGCATCACGATAGACCGGGTGTCCACGTTGCCGCCGATCCCCACCACCGGCCCCCGGATTGTCTGGTGGCTTGACAGCTCGCAGGGCGGGACCGGAGACAACCAGCTGTGGGCCGCATGCCCAGGGCAGAGCGAGTGGACCCCTCTGCAGAATTGGACGTGGTTGAGCGGCGAGCCGTCTTCGTAATCGGGAAAATTTTCTCTAATGCCGGACGTGTACATACAGTTCCAGCAGTGCTACACAAGTAAGCCGCACGTGTCATACCTGCCGAACGACACGCACCTGGTGACGTTCTCAGATGAGTGGGAGGATGCTGAGGGGAAGCACTACCTGCGCACGCGCTGGCTGGTGAACGACACGTTTTGGCCGCTGATGTCTACTATGACGGATGACATCGGGAGATCGCTGTGGGCGCTTGCCACAAAAGGCAACCGATGGATCGGCGACTCACGCCATCGGGCCGTGCCGCTGCGCAGCATCAGGCACGTGCAGCGCGCTGGGGTCATATGGAGAAGTTTTTCTCTAATGACCACATGGGTGATGCGCAGCGAGGCAGCCGCGTATCCGGGCGCGAACGGGTCCTGCATTTCATCAACCGGCCCTGGCCGCTGGCATTGCCAGCCGGGCATTTCCCTGCAGAGCGTGCAGGCAGCTGGAAAAACCTGGAGCGTACATACGCCCACAGCGGGCACTCCTGCGCTGAAGGTTACAGATGCCACGGATGAAGATTTTCCGGGGCTCTGGATCGATTTGATGACGCGAGATCTCGACTGGCTATTCGAGAATTATTTCTCGAAACCGGGCGTGACTGTAAGCGGCGTCTACCGCCGCGGCGGCGTTTCGCTTGTGCGCTCGCTGCTGCGCAGCGTGGTCATGCGCATAGGCCTGGCCACATGGAGATACGGAAAATCGATTGCCACGCACGACTACCGTCAGCCTTCGGCTCGCCCGGAGCGCGGGGGGTCGCTGTTCCCAAAAGATTACCTGATTAGCTGGGTGAGCAGTGAGCAGGCAGTTAGGCATGGAGCGCATACAGATCTTTGCAACCTGCTGCTCATTGCCATTATCTTCCAAAGCATTCTGTATGAATACGTACACACGTTCGTGCCAGTGGTTAACCCGGTAATCGCGCGCAGCGTCAGCATAGAAAATTCTGACCGGGGGATCGTCGTCGATCTGGTGTGGCGCAAACGCCTGGGAGACCTCAGCAGAAACATCTGGCGGGCCAGGTTGCGCACGATAACGCCAACATCCGGTACATACACAGTCATGCCGGATGTGTATGAATCAACATATACGGCGTGGCACAATGGCGTTAAGTTCCAGAGTGGTATACGAAATGTTTTTGACAGCGCCACAGGCCAGCTGCGTAAGCAGATGATAAGGCCTGACATGACATGGCAGACAGTGGAGATATACTATCCTAACGGCACCTGGGAGTGGGTTGGCCCAAGCCAGCTGGTGGAGTACTACCTGACGACAATCGAGAGTTATTTCTCGATTTTCGGCAAGCCGTGGAGCTCAGATGAGGAATATATGCTGCTCCATGCGGCTGCGGTGATTGGCGGCCCGGACGTGCAGGGCATGCCGGGCCGGCGGGTGATTCCAACTGTGGACCACGCAGCGCAGTATGTGCTGGTTTTGGGCGAGGTGGGCAAGCAGATTTGGTTTGGCGATCCTGCGTGGTCCGGGCTTACCGGCCCTGTATCCTGGCGCGAGCACGGACAGCAGGGCGAGTTCACGCCATTCAACTACAACTACGCGCAGACTGATAATGAAAAGTTGGTCGCGCTAAAAAATTTGCGCGCCCCTAAAAATTTTGCAAGCGGGTTCCGCATGCCTCGTGCTCAATACACCACATCGATGTCCGACGTGTACAGGTATGACGAAACGGATGCCACGCGAATTTCGCGTTCATATACGCCGGCCATATCGAGAAATGTTTCTCGAATTGACGTGGGTGGCGGGTTCGAGCCGATTGATGATCCGGATCCGCGCGGAAATTATTACAACACGAACGAGCGGAAGTATGAGCCTGGCTACACGCCCGCGCCGCTCAGCGTAACTAATGCCACGCCTGACGACTGGGTTGAGGTGTACCACTACGAGAGGGACGATGTGGTCTGTGCGGCGGTCAACACGCTGCATGAGGAGCTTGTGGCAAACGCCGCGCAGAGCGGGCTCGGCAATTTTCCGATAGACTATCAGGCGGTTACTCCGCGCGCCCCGCTGCTGGTTTTCAGGTATCGGCCGTTCACAGGCCTGTCGTAATCAGGAAAATTTTCACGATATCCGCACCCGCCTTCTCCTGCCGCTGTTGTCCGCCGGCGGCTCAGGCGGATCCGCTGTGACGAAGAGCCCGTCTGTGAACCGCACCCACGTGGGCGGCTGTGGCGGCACTTCACGCACCACCCATTCCGCGCGGATCAGCCTGCTGTCCTCGTCCTCCACGGTGAGATCCAGCATGGCGTCCGGCATGCGGCCCCATACGCCGGAGCCGCTGGGCCGGTCTACAGCCGCGGCATCCTGTACAGCCCCCTTGCGGTGGTGGTGGGTATACACCAGGGATGTGGAGTGCTCACGCGTGATGGCGTATAGGGCGCGCAGGAACGCGCTCACCTGGCGGGCGTCGATCTCGTCAAGATCTGTCAGGCGGTACACCGGATCGATGATAACGACAGCTGGCTGCAGGTGCGGGATGATGACGCCGAGGTCCTCCAGCAGTCCGCCGAGGTCCGGTGCGTGATCACGCATAGGCAGGACGTGGACCCTGTCCATGTCGCCGCCATGGAATGAAACGATTCGTTCATACCTGCTCCACAACGTGTCCTCGTGGAGTTCGAGGTCCACGTGCAGAACGGGCCCTGCAGCGCATGGCCTATCGAGAAATTTTTCTCCACATGAGACGGCCGCGGCCAAGTGCATACACGCGAAGCTCTTCCCGGCCTTCGCGCGGCCGGCCACGCACATCACGGTCCGGCCACGGACGATACCCTCGATGAGCCACGGCCGCCTGGCCGGCGGCCGCGCAGCCCATTCGCTGAGGGTTACGGGCCAGCGGGTTACGCGCATCGCGTCCAGGTCCAGCGGCGGGCACTGATCCGGCGGGCGCAGGTACAGCAGGTCCTGCACGGCGCTGCCTCTGCGCGCACCCGGCATGCGCGTGAGTCTCGACGGGTTTTTGCACGCGCGGTCCACGGGCAGGCCCCTGCGCTCGAGCCAGTCGTATATCAGCTTCACGCGCTCATCGTACTGAGCGCGGTCTGCGGCATCCCCGCGCACGAGCGCGTGCAGGCTGCGCCCGCCGCTGGAGACGATGCTGACGATGGGCAGCACGGCTGCCGCCTCGCTGAGCCCCGCCCACTGTCGCTCGAGATCGACGCTGTCACATTCGACCAGGCAATAGAGAAAATTTTCCACAGCCGCGTCGCGGCCGCCGGGCCCGCTCATCGGATGGATGCCGATGTACTGCGGCGGGTCCATGCCGGCCTCGAGCAGGTCCGCCAGCGCGGTCACAGCGGAGACCTCGCCCAGCCCGGCCGGATGTCCGTCTACCTCGCATACATGCCTCACGAGGGTGTCAGCAGGGAACAGCGCACGCAGCCATGCTGCCGTGTCGGCGCTGACCGGGCGCGGCAGCGGCGCAGGTTCA
>JAKOTN010000067.1 GCA_029776255.1 Pseudomonadota bacterium | reverse complement strand
GCCTGATCTACACGATGCTGACCAAGGGCGAGGAATATACCGATCAGGGCCAGGATTACTTCGAGGAACGTTACCGCCAAAGGGTGCTTCGCCAACTCTCCCTTCGTGCCGAGAAATTGGGCATGAGACTCGTCGACAATCCACAACCGGCTTGTTGACGTCATTGCCAATCAGTCACTTGGGAGGTGTTTCTTAAGAGGCATCACTTGGGTTTTCCGTCCAAACTAGATTTTGGTCTCGCTGCGGCGCCAATTTGCGCAATCGCTTTTTCCAGTGAGATCGCATCGTCTTCAAGCTTGGATTGAAGTTCCCGGCAGAGTTTTGTCGGGAGTGAGACGGTAGCGTCCGCGGTCTTCGAAAACGGGTCAATCAAAACGAGCAACTTTACAGTGTCATCTCGAGTTTGATTCAGTTGATGGCCGACCGATATGCAAGTCGAAATTCTCCACAGCGACCTTGCGGAGTCAGTGTTCGAGACGGGACGCGTAGCCATCAGGCGAATCGACTGTTCCGAACCAGGTAGCGCTGGCGTCATTGAGCATACAGGGCTTGTTGATTCCATCAGTTCCTTAACGAGTGGAACAATGGCCTTGCAGTGGTCAACGGCCGCAGCGGAGGCGGGTCCGCTCACTGCCGCCGCAAGGAGAAGTGGGAGAAGGGCGTTTTGTAGGGCGGTCATGTTTGCGCCTTGGTGGTGCCTAGCGTCGACAGTAAGGGGCGCGCCGCTTGCGGCGCGTCCAGCGGAGGCCGCAGGCCGAAGCGACCTTGACCGAAATGTTAGGGAGCAAGGCGTTCATTCGATAGTTTCCTGAGCCGCACTGGGGTTGGCTGTTGGGTAACGAGGGCGACCATTACATAACCTTTGCTTCCGGGACGCGACGTATGCGTAAAGTTGCAGAACGCAAAGGCGCTATTGTGTACGCAGTTGGGTTCGATATCTTTTAAGACGCTAGCGGGGAAAAAGCGACGGATTGCTTTTGGATTTGAGTCTCGCAGAATGCAATCAGTCTCACAAGTCACGTTGGACCATGAACCATTGGGTACTTTTTGTTCGATGTTCCATTTGGTAGCCGAAACAGATGCATAGAAAGTGAAGTTTGTAACGTGGCCATCTCGATGAACAACTGCGTAGGTGCCAACATCAGAACTATCAAGCGCATATGAGTTTGCCGATGTGTACAAGATAGAGCCCAAAAGCATGAGAGCCACACGATTCATCTTGACTCCTAACCCACCACGAGTGTGTCCACTCGCTCTCGACCATGAAAGCCCTGTGCAGGTGCATCATATGAGATGGCGCACAAGGGCGAAGAGATCGCCAAACGAATGAAGGCCCGACCCGTTGCCTAACCGGACCGCCACCGAACTGGCTCGCCCCCCGATTGTAGCGCTTCCCGGTCCATTCCCATGGACCGGGTGGCCACACGTACGGTAAAGAGGTCCGAACCGTTCGCGGTTCGAAGAGTCTTCCCGCTCACCGATTTGTCGTGCTGCGGCAGACGCCGCCGCCCGACGCACCGCCCACGGGAGATGCCCCTGCGCGCTGCCTCGCACTTTACATACAAGAGCCTTGTCATGGCGGGTTTGTCGCCCTTGTACCGGCGTATGGCCAGAATCGATGTGCACCGCATGCGGCACGTGGTCACCGTGCCGATCAAGCAACCCGACGCCTCGATCGCCAAGCACAGACGGAAGTTCAGCGGTTTCAAACGCGATAGCCGCGCCTTGGTCCAGTGGCTCGTCGAATTGCGGGTGCAACTGGTGGTCATGGAGAGCACCGGCATCTACTGGAAGAGCGTGTTCTCCCACCTGGAGAATGCCGGCATCACGGCGTGAGTGGTCAATGACCACTTCATCAAGCATGTGCCCGGCCGCAAGGCCGACATGCTCGACTCGGAATGGCTGGCCGTGCTGGCGCGCTTCGGCCGGGTGTGCGGCCCCATCGAGATCGACGCCTGCCTGATGGCGGTCATGAAGCCCTACGCCTGGGCGCATGGCCTGTTGCAGACCCTCCCCGGCATCGACCACGTGGCCGCCGCCCTGATCCTCATCGAGATCGGCGACGACATGTCCCGCCCGCGTCGGCTCCCCCAAGGCATGGCTTCCCAGGCCGCTGGGAATGGCACGCGCCCCCATGATCAGCAGGCTGCGCAGGTAGCGGTCGCCGGCCCGGGTGATCCGCCCCCCCAGGCGGGCCGTGCCGCCGCCGCTGTATTGCCCGGGCGTGAGTCCGATCCAGGCCGCCACCCAGGCTGGCCAGGAGGGCACTGGCCGTGGTCGGGCCGATGCCGGGCAGTTCCATCAGGCGTCGGCTGCGGGCATCGTCCCGGGCGACTTGGGCGATGGCCCGGTCGTATTCGGCGATGCGCTCGTCGAGGACGTCGGCGTGGGCCAGCAGGTCGCCGACACACCGGTTGGCGTAGCCGGGCACAGATCCTCCAGGTGCTCGCCGATCCGCCGCCGCGGGTTGGCGACCTTCTGGGGCAGGACGATGCCGAATTCGCGGATGGCGGCGGCATCGGCGGCGACGGCCTTGCCGCGCTTGCCGGACAGGCGGTAGGGGGCGATAAACCTGGGGGCCATGAGCCGGACGGTGTGTCCGTGCGTCCGGAACCGCCGCGCCCAGTGGTGGGCGCCGGAGCAGGCTTCCATGCCGATCAGGCACGGCGGCAGGTTGGCCACCAGCTCCAGCAGCGTGTCCCGGGCAACTTTGGGCTTGACCAGCACCGCCTTGCCATCATCATCAACGCCATGCACCGCGAAGACGTTCTTGGCAAGATCGTTTCCTACCGTGATAGTGCTCATGGACTTCCCCTTTCGTGGTTTGGATGTGACCTGCAAATCCCATCATGGCACTCGCTGCCGTTTGCGGCGTCCGCCGTGGCCTCGGGACGGGGATGTCCCTTTCATTCGTTGGGCGTCTCACCCTTATTGATCCAGAACGATTTTGTTTTAACTGCCTTAAGCCTGCCCCGATTGCAGAAGCATGTTTGAGAGCATGCGTGGTTCAAACTTCAACAGGCCGGATCAATAGGAGGGCAGCGTGTTCTACAAGTCCAGTCCAAACGACTACAAGGCGGTCCTCCCTGGCATCGAACTCAAGACGCTTGTTTTCGGCGATAAGACTCACTCTCGCCTGCCGCTTTCAGTCAGCGCTACCATGCAAAACAGATAGTCGCTTAACCCGTTGAACTCTATGGTTGACGACCTGCCTCACCTTGATCGGCACGCCAGCGTTATGCGAGATATTTCACCTTGACCGTTCGCCGTCGGTCTGGATCGCCGGCCAGTCGGCGCGCACCTGACGGTGAAATTGCGGTAGGCTAGCCGGTTTCCTTGGCCTGCCGATGTTGGCGTTGCCGCCGACTCTTCGTTTTTCCATGAAAAAATCACAGATGCTGTTGTTGGTCGCATTGCTGGCGACCGTTGGCGGTGCCGGTTACTGGTATCAAAGCTCGCGCTCGGCAACCGCCGGCGGCGCCAAGGCGACTCCGCCGGTGCCGGTGACGGTGGCGCGGGCCACTGTCGCCGACGTGCCGGTTCTGCTGCAGGTCGTCGGCCGGGCGGAAGCCTACGAAAGCGTCACCTTGAAGGCGCGCGTGGATGGGCAGGTGGCCACGGTGGTTTATACCGAAGGCCGGCATGTCAAGGCGGACGAGGTGCTGCTCAGGCTCGATACCGGCGATTTCGAGGCCCGTGTGCGACAGGCGGAGGCCAATCTGGCGCGGGACGAGGCGCAACTGGCGAAGGCGCGCGCCGATGTGCGACGCTACGTGGCTCTACAGGCCCGCGGTTTTATCTCCGAGGAAAAGGTTAACGAGTTGCGTACCGCCGAGGCGGCGGCGCTGGCGACGCAGAAGGCCGACAAGGCGGCGCTCGATCTGGCCCGCCGCCAGCTCGATTACGCGACCGTTCGCGCGCCTTTCGCCGGCGTGGTCGGCGCGCGTCTGGTCTTTCCGGGTTCGGCGGTGAAGGTCAATGACACGGCGCTGGCGGTGGTCAACCGCGTGCAGCCGCTCTATGTCGGCTTCGCGATTCCCGAGCGGCATCTGCCGCGTCTGCGGACGGCGATGGCCGGTCGCCAGTTGCCGGTGGTCGTCAGCCTGCCGGGCGACAAAGGGCAGCGCTTCGAGGCGAAACTGCGGTTCATCGACAATGCCGTCGATGCCGCCACCGGCACCATTCAATTGAAGGCCGTGCTTGAAAATCGCGATGAGAAGCTGACGCCCGGCCAGTTTGTCGATATCGGCATGGTTCTCGAAACTCTGACCGGCGCCGTGGTCGTTCCCGGCGAGGCGGTGCAGCAGGGGCAGGAGGGCAATTTCCTGTTCGCCGTCGGACCGAACAATGTCGCCGAATTGCGAAAGATCGAGGTGCTGACCACGGTGAATGGCATGGCGGCGATCGGCAAGGGGGTGGCCGCCGGCGACACCGTGGTGACCGACGGCCAGTTGCGATTGGCTCCCGGGGCGACGGTGCAGGTGAAGACGCCGTCCGCCGGGGCCGCGCCGACCGCCGCGCCGCGTTCCGGCAGTTGAGAATCGTCCGATGAATCTGCCCGAACTCTGTATCCGCCGGCCGGTGATGACCACGCTGCTGATGGCGGCGTTCCTGATTTTCGGCTTGATCGGTTACCGGGCGTTGCCGGTGTCCGAGTTGCCGAGCGTCGATTTTCCGACCATCTCGGTGACCGCCAATTTGCCCGGCGCGTCGCCGGAAACCATGGCCGCCGCCGTCGCCACGCCGCTGGAAGGACAGTTCTCGACCATCGCCGGCCTCGATTCGATGACCTCGACCAGCGCGCAGGGCTCGACATCGATCACCTTGCAATTTTCGCTGGATCGCAACATCGACGCGGCGGCGCAGGACGTGCAGTCGGCGATTTCCGGCGCCTTGCGCAAACTGCCGCCGAACATGCCGGCGCCGCCGTCGTTCCGCAAGGTGAATCCGGCCGATGCGCCGATTTTCTATATCGCCATGTTGTCGCCGACCCTGCCGTTGTCGCTGGTGAACGAGTATGCGGAAACGCAGCTGGCGCAACGTCTGTCGACGATTCCCGGTGTCGCGCAGGTGCAGATTTACGGTTCGCAGAAATTCGCCGTGCGCGTGCAGGCCAACCCCGACCAGTTGGCCAGCCGCGGCATCGGCATCGACGAACTTCAGCAGGCGCTGGTCACGAATAACGTCAATCAGCCGGTCGGGCAGCTCGACGGTAGCCGGCAGACCTTCGCCATCAAGGATGGCGGGCAGTTGTCGACGGCCGCCGCCTACCGTCCGCTGATCGTGACCTGGCGCAACGGCGCGCCGGTGCGGCTGGAGGACGTGGCGACACCGATCGACAGCGTCGAGAATGACCGGATCGCCAGTTGGAACGTCGACAAGCGGGCCATCGTGCTGGCGATACAGCGCCAGCCCGGCGCCAACACCATTGAAACCGTCGATTCGATCAAGCGTATTCTGCCGTCGTTTCAATCCAAGCTGCCGGCGGCGATTTCGATGAATGTGCTGTTCGACCGCAGCGTTTCGATTCGCGACTCGATTGACGACGTGCAATTCACGCTGATCCTGGCCGGTTTTCTGGTTCTGCTGGTGATCCTGCTGTTCTTGCGCAATCTCTCGGCGACGATCATCCCCAGCCTGGCCTTGCCGATCTCCATCGTCGGCACGTTCGCGATGATGTCGGTGCTGGGCTACAGCCTGGACAATCTCTCCTTGCTGGCGCTGACGTTGTCGGTCGGTTTTGTCGTCGATGACGCGATCGTGATGCTTGAAAACATCGTCCGGCACGTCGAGGCGGGCGAAGAGCCGTTGCGGGCGGCGATCACCGGCGCGCGCGAAATTGGCTTCACCATTATTTCGATGACCATTTCGCTGGTCGCGGTGTTCATCCCGGTGCTGTTCATGAGCGGCATCGTCGGACGTTTGTTGCACGAGTTCGCGGTCACCATCTGCGCGGCGATCCTGGTTTCCGGTTTCGTCTCGCTGACGTTGACGCCGATGCTCTGTAGCCGCTACCTCAAACATGCCGAACCGACGGCGCACGGTCGCGTTTTCCAGATGTTCGAGCGTTTCTTCGCCGCCTTGCTGGCGGCTTACGAGCGCACGCTGCGGGTGGCGATGGCGCATCCGCGAACCATTCTGGCGAGTTTCTTCGGCACGCTGCTGCTGACCGGCCTGCTGTTTTCCTCGGTGCCCAAGGATTTTCTGCCAAGTGGCGATTCCGGGCAGATCATCACGTTTACCGAAGGCGCGCAGGACGTGTCCTTCGAGTCGATGGTGCGGCATCAGCGCGCCCTGGCCGAAATCGTCGGTCAGGACCCCGATGTCGCCTCGTTCATGTCGGCGGTCGGCGCCGGCGGCATCCGGCCGACGGCCAACACCGGCACCATTTTCATGATCCTGAAGCCGCGCGACCAGCGGCGTTCGTCGCCGGATGAAATCATCCAGCGCCTGCGTCCCAAACTGGCGGCGGTGCCCGGCATCAAGGCCTACATGCAAAATCCGCCGGTGATCCGCATCGGTGGCCAGATTACCGCCGCGCAATATCAATACACCTTGCAGGATACCGATCTGGACGAGCTGTATCAGTGGGCCGGCACGCTGACCGGGCGCATCCGCCAGTTGCCCGGCTTCGTCGATGTGACCAACAATCTCAACAATCTCAGCCCGGTGGTGGCGCTGGATATCGACCGCAACAAGCTGGCGTCGCTCGGATTGAGCTACGGTCAGGTCGAAGATGCCTTGCAGAGCGCCTTCAGCGCCCGGCAGGTATCGACCATCTACGGCTCGACCAATCAGTACCAGGTCATTCTCGAAGTGGCGAAGGAATATCAGGCCGACCCCACGGCCTTGTCGCGTCTCTACGTTCGCGCCACGACCGGGAAACTGGTACCGCTGGAGGCGGTGGCCCGCTTTAGTCGCAAGACGCAGGCGCTGACGGTGAATCACCAGGGGCAGCTGCCGTCGGTGACCATTTCCTTCAATCTGCTGCCGGGCGTGTCGCTGGGCGAGGCGGTGGACAAGATCAAGTTGCTGGAGCGGGAGGTACGCGTGCCGGTGTCGCTGAACACCAGTCTGCAGGGAACCGCGCAAGCCTTCCAGTCGTCGCTACAGGGTTTGGGCGTGCTGCTGCTGGTGGCGGTGTTGGTGGTGTATCTGGTTCTGGGTGTGCTGTACGAGAGTTTCATTCACCCGTTGACCATTCTTTCCGGCTTGCCGTCGGCCGGTCTCGGCGCCTTGCTGACCCTGTTCCTGTTCGGCGTCGATCTCAGCTTGTACGCCTTTGTCGGGGTGATCATGCTGATTGGCATCGTCAAGAAAAACGCGATCATGATGATCGACTTCGCGCTGGAACGGCAGCGCGGCGATGGCATGGCGGCCGTCGAGGCGATTTTCAACGCCTGTCTGATCCGCTTTCGGCCGATCATGATGACCACCATGGCCGCCCTGGTCGGCACGCTGCCGATTGCCCTCGGCATTGGCGCCGGCGCCGAGGTGCGGCGGCCGCTCGGTCTGGCCGTCGTCGGCGGGCTGCTGTTGTCGCAGTTCCTGACCTTGTACCTGACGCCGGTGGTGTACGTTTACCTGGCCCGCTTTTCGAAGGCGGGCCAACGGGTGGTGGCGCCGGCGACGGCCTAGGCCCGGTCGCCGGTCGTCTTACAGGCGGGTGTCCAGTCCGTGTTCCGCCAGTTCCGCCGCCCGTAGCACGGCGCGCGCCTTGTTCTGGGTTTCCTGCCATTCCGACGCCGGGTCGGAATCGGCGACGATGCCGGCGCCGGCCTGCACGTGCAACTGGCCGTCCTTGACGATGGCGGTGCGGATGGCGATCGCCAGATCCATGTCGCCGTTGAAACCGAGGTAGCCGACCGCGCCGGCGTAGATGCCGCGCTTCACCGGTTCAAGCTCGTCGATGATCTCCATTGCCCGCACCTTGGGCGCGCCGGAGACGGTGCCAGCCGGGAAGGTGGCCTTGAGCACGTCGAGCGCGTTCAGGTCGGCCTGTAACCGGGCCTCGACATTCGAGACGATATGCATCACATGCGAGTAGCGCTCGACGATCATGTTTTCGGTGATCCTGATCGTGCCGACGCGGGCGACGCGGCCGGCGTCGTTGCGGCCGAGGTCGAGCAATTGCACGTGTTCGGCGCGCTCCTTCTCATCGGACAGCAATTCGCTGGCCAGTTCCTGGTCTTCTTCGAACGACACGCCGCGTCGCCGTGTGCCGGCGATCGGCCGCACGGTAACGGTGTCGCCTTCAAGACGGACCAGGATTTCCGGTGACGCGCCGACGACGTAAAAATCTTCCAGATCGAAATAGAACATGTATGGCGACGGATTGAGCGAACGCAACGAGCGATACAGCGCCATCGGGCTGGCGGCCAGCGGTTTGCTCATGCGCTGCGAGAGGACCACCTGCATGATGTCGCCGTCGGCGATGTAACGCTTGGCCTTGAGCACCGCCTTCTTGAATTGCGCTTCGCCGAACATCGAGGCGGCCGGCTGCGAGGTCCGCGGCGTTTCCGGCGGAATACCGACCGGTTCGCGGAGTTTCAACAACAGCTCCCGCAAGCGGGCCTGCGCCTTTTGGTAGGCGCCGGGAACGCCGGGTTCGGCGTACACCACCAGCGTCAGCTTGCCCGAGAGGTTGTCGACGACGGCGATTTCCTCCGACAGCAGCAGCACGATATCGGGGATGCCGAGATCGTCTTCCTTTTGCGAACGGGTCAGGCGCGTTTCGATGTAGCGCACCGTGTCGTAGCCGAAGCAGCCGACCAGTCCGCCGCAGAAGCGCGGCAGGCCGGTGGTCGGCGCGGCACGGAAGCGCCGCATGTATTTACCGATGAAATCGAGCGGGTTGGTGTCGTCCTCGCGTTCGGCGATGCGGTTGCCGTTCAACACCAGGACCTGATGGGCATTGACGACGATCCGCGTCGGGCTGGTCAGGCCGATGATCGAATAGCGGCCGAAACGCTCGCCGCCTTGCACCGATTCGAGCAGATACGTGTAGGGGCCGTTGGCCAGCTTGAGGTAGATCGACAGCGGCGTGTCGAGATCGGCGAAGGTCTCGAGGGTGACGGGAATGCGGTTATAGCCTTCGGCGGCAAGGCGATTGAAATAAGCTTCAGTCATTGGAACTCCACAAGGAAACGCTGGAAAACTCTGTCGGAACAGATGTGCGCGCCATGGCGCGCGACCGGACGCGACCGCAGGGCGCGGTCTAGGGGCGCCGGATTCGCCAGGGCCAGGCCCCCGCCCGTCTGGCGGGCATCGGGCGCCGATGGAGGGAGTGGAGTGCGTGATGGAGGGGGGTCATGCGCGTGTGATTCGTGCGGCGGCGTCGGCAATGGTCGAAACTATACCATCGCAGGCGAGGCTGCGAACATCACGTCCTTCGTTGTAACCGTAGGGCACCAGAAAAACGTGGCAGTTGGCGGCGCGGGCGGCGTGAAAGTCGTGCAGCGAATCGCCGATCATCAGCACGTCGATCGGCGAAACCGCCAGCCGGCCGCTGGCCCAGAGCAGCGGCATCGGGTCGGGTTTCGGGCGCGGCAGAACGTCGCCGCTGACGATGACGTCGAAGTAAGGCGTCAAGCCGGTGTGTCGCAGCAGCGGCAGGGTAAAGGCCTCGGCCTTGTTGGTGATCACCCCCAGCGGCAGTTCCAGCGCCCGAAAGGCATCCAGGCCGTCGCGGACGCCGGGAAACAGCACGGCGTTGCGGCCGTTTTCGTCCGCATAGTGCCGCCGGAAGCTGGCCAGGGCCGCCGGCGGTGGCGGCTCGGCATTGTCGGCGGCGGCCATGTCGCCGGCCAGCACGCGTTTGACCAGGTTGGGAATGCCGCGCCCGACGTAGCTGCGAATGGTGTCTACCGCGATTTCGGGTCGGCCAAGATCGCGCAGCATGCCGTTCGCCGCGGCGTGCAGGTCGAGAACGGTATCGAGCAGCGTGCCGTCGAGATCGAGCAGGACGGCGCGTATGGCGAGTGGCGTGGCGATGGCATTGCTCCTAGCGCGGATTCACAAAGGGCGCCAGTTGCTCGCGCAGCGCGGCGATTACCGTGTCGTAGCGATGGGCGTCGTCGTCGCGCCCGGCGCCGAAAACCGCCGAGCCGGCGACGAAGGCGTCCGCGCCGGCACGGGCGATTTCGGCGATGTTGTCGATCTTGACGCCGCCATCGACTTCCAGCCGGATGCGGTGGCCGCTGTCACGCTGGTGGGCGTCGAGTCGGGCGCGCGCCGCCCGGAGTTTGTCCAGCGTCGACGGGATGAATTTCTGGCCGCCAAAGCCGGGGTTGACGCTCATCAACAAAACCACGTCCAGCTTGTCCAGCACGTAATCCATGTAGTCGAGAGGCGTCGCCGGATTGAAGACCAGGCCGGCCTGGCAGCCGTGTTCCCGAATCAGCGACAGCGTGCGGTCGATGTGTTCGGACGCCTCGGGATGGAAGGTGATGATGTTGGCGCCGGCCTTGGCGAAGTCGGGCACCAGCCGGTCGACCGGTTTGACCATCAGGTGCACATCGATCGGCGCCTGTGTCAAGGGGCGGATGGCATCGCAAACCAGCGGCCCGATGGTCAGATTGGGCACGTAGTGGTTGTCCATCACGTCGAAATGTATCCAGTCGGCGCCAGCGGCGATGACGTTGACGATTTCTTCGCCGAGTTTCGCGAAATTGGCGGAAAGGATGCTGGGCGCGATAACGTGCATGACGGAAAACCCTAAACTAGGATGGAGTTAGCTGATTGTAACCCGAAAGATCCGAACCGCTCGGCCAAACTGGATTATCTTGTCATGATGCGGTGGCGGGTCGTTTCGACCGGTCATCGATGGCGGCGGGAGTTCTAAGACTCTGTGTTTCTGTCATGCCGTCGACCGAATGGCGGACAATATTGGAGAACAATGATGATAAAACAGATTGTTAATCTTGTTTTTGGCGCGCTGCTTTGCGGCATGGCGGGCGTTGGCTGGGCGCAGCAGATCAAAAACGAGTTGCTGGTTTACTGTGGCATCACCATGGTGCGGCCGATAACCGAACTCGCGCGGAGTTTCGAGCAGCGCGAAAACGTGAAAATCACTATTGCCCAGGGCGGTTCAGAGGATCTTTTCCAGAGCGCCAAGAAAAGCGGCCTGGGCGACCTCTATCTGCCGGGCGAGCCGAGTTACCGCGAGAAACACTTTTCCGCAGGCTTGTTCGACGAGCATGTGATCGTGGGATACAATCAGTTGGCATTCATGGTTCAGAAAGGGAATCCAAAAAAGGTTCGCAATGAGCCTAGGGAATTGTTGCGCAAGGATTTACTGGTGGCGATCGGCAATGCCGAAAGCGGTAGTGTTGGCCAGCAAGGCAAGGAACTTCTGGACAAGGTCGGAATTTATCCGGCGGTGGTGAGCAAGGCCGTCGCCCTGGTGCCCGATTCGCGCGCATTGACCACGTTGATGAAGCGAGGGGAGGCCGATCTGGCGCTCAACTGGCGGGCGACGGCGTTTTTCGCCGATAGCGTGCCACTGGTCGATGCGATCGATCTCGATCCCAAGCTGGCGACGCCGCAGGCCTTGTTGCTGATCCGTCTCAAGCTGTCGAAGATGCCGGCGCTTGCCCGCCGCTTCATGGATTACGTCGCGTCGTCGGAGGGGCAGGCGGTCTTTCGCAAGCATGGTTTTCTGGACAACAAAATGAACGGCACTCGCTGATCGGCCATGCGCACGTTCGACGCAAACCCCAAAATATCCGGGCCGGACGCGGGCGCGCCTCTTGCCGCGCGAGCGGGTTTGTTGTGGCTGATCGGCCTGTTTTTCGTCGGATTCCTGGCAGTGATGGCCCTGAACAGCTTTTTCTCGGGGCTGATCGACGATCTTGATCGCCGTGGCGGTAACGAGCGGGCGCGCTTGTTCGTCGGCGACGAGGTTTTGCGCGGCATTCAGGATATTGAAACCGATTTTTACCGCATGGCCGTCACGACCAGCGTGGTCGGCGAACGGCGCATCCACGCCAGTCTGCTGGAAAAAACTCGCAAGCTGGCAGCCGATATCACGGTTCTTCGCGACGGTGGCAAGGTTCGGCGCGTGATCTACCTCAACATCGAAGGCCACGACGAAATGGTGCGCGAGGTTGACTATGTCCGTCAGGACGACGGCCGTTCCTACGTCATGGAAATGATCGAGCTCGGCCCTTATCTCGACCAGATTCCACGCAAGGCACAGGAATTACTCGCAATGCTCGAGGAACGGGAGGCGGCTCGCGACGCCGAGAATGCCGTGGCCATGCGCGCCGTCGAGCAAAGGGTCAAACTTCACCTCAAACTGTTGCCGTCGTATTTTTTCCGCATCAACGAGAACGCCAATCGCCTGTTTTTCGACAGCACGGAGCGCTTGCGCGAGATCGAGGCCCGCCTTGTCGACCAGCGGCAGCATTACAAATCGCTGCAACTGGCGGCGGCCGTCCTGGTGATTCTGCTGGTGATGGCCGCCGGGGTGTTGTTTGCCCGGCACATTCATCTGGCAAATACCCAGTTGCAGCAGACGTGGCAGGAGATGCGGGTGGCCAAGAATGCCGCCGAGGCGGCGAATTTGGCCAAGTCGCAATTCTTGGCCAATATGAGCCACGAAATTCGGACACCGATGAACGGTGTGTTGGGAATGGCGGAGTTGTTGTCGAAGACGCGCCTGGACAGTACGCAGAAGCGCTATATCGACACCATTCGCCATTCCGGCGAAATGTTGCTGTCGATCATCAACGACATTCTCGATCTGTCGAAAATCGAGGCCGGCAAGATCGACATGGCGCTGGCCCCGTGCGATTTGGCCCGCGAACTTGAAAGCTTTTGCCGCGCTTTCGGCGAAAGAGCGCGCGCCAAGAACATCCGTTTGCGCCTGGATCTCCCCGTGATGATTCCCTCCGTGCTCGGCGACGTGCTGCGTATACGGCAAGTGCTCAGCAATCTGTTGGGTAATGCCCTGAAATTCACCGATCACGGCGAGATTCTGGTACGCCTCCAACCAGTGATCGCGGCGAATGGCGGCGCGCATGCCCGTCTGGAAGTGGTCGATACCGGAATCGGCATTCCGCAACACCGATTGTCGGAGGTCTTCGATGCCTTCGCCCAGGTCGACGCGTCGGCGGCGCGTGCGCATGGTGGAACCGGTCTCGGCTTGGCGATCGTTAAAAAAATGGTGCGGATGATGGGCGGCGAGGTCGGCGTGTCGAGCGTCGAAGGCAAGGGATCCACTTTTTGGTTCACAGTGCCTTTTGCACCGGATGCCGTTCAAGGTGCCACGGTTTCGGAGCGCCCGGGTCTTGTGAACGGTGCAGATTCATCGGACCATCCGGTAAGCGCGGCCGGTGGGAAGCCCTTATCCGCCATGGATGACCGCGCCGTGGCCGTGCCGACGGGGGACGTGGTCACCGCGGGCGCGGAGGCCCGACGGTCGTGGCGAGTGTTGCTGGCGGAAGACAATCTGGTTAACCAACTGGTCGCGCAAGCCATGTTGGCTTCTCTCGGGAGTGACGTGACGCTCGCGAACGACGGTGCCGAGGCCCTCGCCGCCTATGAGGAGAACGACTACGATTTGATCCTGATGGACTGGCAGATGCCGACCATGGACGGCATCGAGGCAACGCGCCGGATTCGCGCGCTGGAGTCGGCCAGTCAGCGGCAGCGCGTGCCGATTGTCGCCCTCACCGCCAATGCCTTCGACAGCGACCGCCAAACCTGTCTGGCTGTCGGAATGGATGGTTTTCTGGCCAAGCCGGTGCGGGCCGAGGATTTAGCGCGGGTCGTGGCCCAATATGCTGGCGGCGAGGTGGGGCGCTCCGGTGCCGCCGACGAGCGCGAGGGATCTTGAGCGACTCGACGGTCCGTGTGTCGCCTGATTCGGCGGTGACGCCACAAGGGTTCGCAACCGCCGCTTCCCAGATCGGGCTTGCCAGTGTCGGCCCTTTGGTGTGCAATGCACTTTCTCATCGTTCCGCTATTGGGCCAACATGACCGAGAGCAAAAAGTACGACCTTGCGGTTAGTGCTGTTCCGCAGTACCTCCCCGAGCAGTCGGAGCCCGCCGGTGGCCAATACGTTTTCGCGTATACGATCACGATCGAAAATGTCGGCACGGTGGCCGCACAGCTTATTTCACGGCACTGGATCATTACCGATGCCGATGGCGAGGTGCAGCAGGTGCGCGGCCTGGGTGTCGTCGGTCGGCAGCCGTTGTTGCAGCCCGGCGAAAAATTCGTCTATACCAGCGGTTGCCAACTCGCCACCCCGGTCGGAACGATGCGCGGCAGCTACCAGGCGACAGCGGTGGACGGCATGCAATTCGATGTGCCGATCCCGGAGTTCACCCTGGCGGTGCCGCACGTCCTGCACTGATCGTGGGTCTGCGACACACCTATACGCTGATCGCACCGCTGTACGATGTTTTTCTGTCGTCGGTCACGCGCGCCACGCGCCGGGCCAATCTGGCGCGGTTGCCGGCCGAACCGGCGCGGGTCTTGCTGACCGGTGTCGGCACGGGGCTGGATCTGCCCTTGTTGCCGGAACAACACTCCTACACCGGTCTGGATTTGACGCATGCCATGCTGCGGCGAGCGGTTTCGCAATCGCGGCGACTGGACTTTTGTGGTGTGCAAGGCGATGCGCAGTCACTGCCTTTCGCCGATGCGAGTTTCGATCATGTGGTCTTGCACCTGATTCTTGCGGTGGTTCCCGACCCGGCGGCGTGTCTCCGCGAGACCGCTCGCGTACTGGCGCCTGGCGGCAACGTTCTGATTTTCGATAAATTTCTGCGGGCAGGGCAACGGGCGCCGCTGCGGCGCTTGCTCAACCCGCTGGTGCGCCGGGTGGCAACGCGTTTCGACGTGGTGTTCGAGGATGTGTTGCGGCAGACGCCGGAGTTGATCCTCGAACATGACCAGCCAGCGCTGGCGGCCGGCTGGTTCAGGCGGATACGCCTGCGTCGCCTTGCCGCCGTATAGTGCGTCGAAACGGATTCGCCAACTCGCGACGAGACCGGCCGGACAGCGAGACGGGCGATCCTCGATGCCGGTGAGGAATGTCAGGCGTGCTGACCCTTGAACCAAGCCGCCATCGTTTTCAGTTCATCGGCGAGCCGATTCAGTTTTTGTGCGGCATGACTGACGTCTACCGTCGAGGTTTCCGTGGCGCGTGTAATGGTCTGGATCGCATCCATGCTCGACGCCACGGCCGAGGCGGTTTTCGACTGTTGCTCCGAGGCCGCGGCGATACGGGTGACCATGTCGGTACATTGGCGTGACGCATCGACGATACTTCCCAACGCCTGACTCGCGCCGCCGGCAAGCGTGACGCCTTCCTCGACCAGCGAGGTGCCTCTTTCCATGTTTTTCACCGATTGGCGGGTTTGTTGCTGGATTTTTTCGATCATCCCGGCGATCTCCGCCGTGGCCTCGGTGGTGCGCTCGGCGAGCCGCCGTACCTCGTCTGCAACCACGGCGAACCCGCGTCCGCTTTCGCCGGCGCGCGCGGCCTCGATCGCGGCATTGAGGGCCAGCAGATTGGTTTGATCGGCAATTTCGTTGATCGTCTTGACTATGCCGCCGATGGTTTCAGAGCTGGCGCCGAGGTGACCGATGGCTTCCGCTCCCGTTCGGACCGAGATGGCGATTTGTTCCATCCCTTCCACCGTCCGGGTGACGCTTCCGCGGCCGTCTCCGGCCAGCGACAGGGCGTGGCTGGTGGCCTTGGAGGCACTGTTGGCATTTTCAGCCACTGCACGGATCTGCTGTTCTATTTCGGTCATCGCCTCGGCGACCTGCACCACCTGATCGGCTTGTTGCTTGGCGCCGTGACTAAGCTCATCGGCGGTACGCAACAGATCGCGCGAGTTGGTCGCCAAATCGTCGATCGCCGTACGCAGACCGGTCGTAATGTCTTGCAGGCGCGCGGCGGTGCCATTGAAGTGGGTCGCCAATTGACCGAATTCGTCCTTTCTTCGGTCATCGAGTTGTGTACCGAAATCGCCGTCGCCAAATTGCTCGGCCATGGTGGTCAACTCTTTAATTGGTCGGGTGATGCTGCGTGCCAAGAGCGCGCTGGCGACGATCGCCAGTATCAGTACGCTCAGGCCGACCAAGGCGATGGTGGCGATGTTGGTGACGACGACACCGTTAACGGAACTCACCGCTTTTGCCTGTTCGTCCTGGGCGGCGTTGACGCCTTGTTCACCGGCGCGGCGTTGTTCGGCAACCAGGTTTTTCAGACGACTGTTCAGCTCGAGCGACCGACGGGTGATATCCAAAACCTGCCCGAGGCGTTCCAGGACACCGCCGGTGTCAAAGAGCAGTTTGGCGGTATCCGTCAACGCCGCGGAGACTTCGCCCAGGACTTTTGCTTCGGTTTTGGCGCCGCTGGTAGCCAGTGTGCGGCGTAATTGGAGAGCCAGTTCCTCGGCGGCCGCGAAACTGGCGCGCACCTCCGTCGCGGTTTTCTCCAGGTCGTCGCGGCTGCGTGCGCCGAACAGTTCGCGCGCCCGGCTATTGATTTCGAAGCACGTCGCGATCAGGCCGCTGGTTAGCGACAAGGTGTCGCTGGCGGCTGTCGACTCCTTGAGCGAGTGGTCGTGACTCTTGTTCTCGATCGAATATCGGTCGGTGGCGATGGTGATCTGTTGCTCGATTTCGATCAGTGCGCTGTTCAGTTGACCGCCGACGCCCTGTACCAACTGCTCATAGCTTTGTTTTTGCTCGTCGGTGGCGGTTTTTGCGATGATCAGGCCGCGTTGCTCGATCAGACCGGCGCCTTGTCGCTTTATTTCGGCGACGCGGTCTATGATCGACTTGACGCCGGCTTCCGTCGTCGAACCGGTGAGCCGGTTCTTGGCGAATTCCCCCAGCGCGGTGTCCAGGCGGCTACGTAGTAGCAATAACGGTTTCCTGCCTTCCGCTTTTTGAATTTCGAGGAAGGCGAAATTGATATCTTTCAGGCTGTCACGCATCAGGGTCAGATTGACCAGTTTCTGGGTGATGTCCCGTGCCTTGTCGGTGGCCACCGACAACTGCCTGCTGGAGCCTTTCTGAAGCTTGTTCATCGAGGCGGTGAGCTGGTCCAGTTGCTGGTTGACGTCGCTCAGTTGTTTTTTCATCGCCATGTCGGCCGCTTTGGCGGCCTCCTCGGCCTTGAGACGGCCATCGGAATTGGCGATGATTTCGCGCGCCAGCTCGGTCAAACCGTCCACCTTGACGGTATTTGTCGATTCCGACTCGGTGAGCGTCCTTAAATCGCGAGCCCGCTGTGTTAGCTCGTTTTCGCTTTTCTCGCTTGCCTCGCGGGCCGCAAGCAGCTCCGCGCTGTTGGTGGCAAATGTCACTTGCAGGAGATTCGACGTGTGTTCCTGCATCGCGCGTTGCAACTCAATGGTCTTTAATTGGTACGGTGTCGAACGCTCGGTCAGAACATGCAGCTTTCCTTGAATGAAAAGCATGCCGACCAGGCTGATACCGCCGATCACGGCGATACCGGCGATGGTCAGCAGCGCGAACAAGTGCAGTTTGGTGCGGATTTTCATCGCGTGGCGTCGGGCGGTATCTGTACTAGTGCTTGGTGAACGCCTTGCCTTCGCCCTTGACGTAATCGATCAACCGTTGCACCTTGGCGGTTGGTTTGCCGATGGTCACGACGATGATCGGACCCGAGAGCGGCGGTTCGCTGTCGACGACTTTGACCGAGTTGTCGGCCATGCCGAACGGATCGATGCCGATGGCTTCCGGCGTGGAGGACACCGTCTCCTTTATTTTTGCATAGTTCCCTGATTCCAGAGCGTCTTTCGCCACTGGGGCGCCATCGAGAATCTCCTTGCTGAACTGGGCGTTCTGACCGGGCGTGCCCTTGCCCCAGACCACGATGATCTCCCTGTCGTCGCCGCCGACTTCCTTCCAATTGCCAATGGTGCCGGTGAAAATGCCCTTCGCCTGTTCCTTGCTCAATTTGGCGACTTTATTGCTTGGGTGTACGAACATAACGGTACGGTTTTTCCCGACTTCGGCGACCTGCAAAGTTGCTTTGTCAATGGTCACACCGTCCTTGGCGGCGCCGGCAATCATGCTGTCGACCGGTACGGCGGCGACTGCCGCGTCCACCTTGCCTTTGCTCAAATCCACCAGCCCATCTTTCGGAGAGGACTGCAAATTGATCAGCGTAATGCCGGTCGCTTTCTCGAAGGCCGGCTTCACGGGTAGGAAAATGCCGCTCATCGCCGCGCCGCCGCCACCGATTTTCAGTTCTTCGGCGGCGTTGACGCTGACCGCGGCCACCCACAGTGATGTGGCAATTACGGCACTGTGGATGAAGTTCGTCGTCCGCATTTCAGTAGTCCTCCATGATGACTCGTCAGACAATGGATTCAGCGCGCGATGGTCAGCCCGTCGTCAATCGACGGCTGACCCGTTTCGGCACGTTCAAATCCGGCCCCTGGGCAGTGTGCCTCGGGGTGCCGTAATCTACTGTAGTCTATTACTGATATAAGGAGTGAATGTTTGGCTCGGCATCGCCGCCGTGTGCGATGGCTGGCGACACTGCCGGGTTACCGGCGCCATCGCGTCAGACGCTCAAGTGCGGAAGCGGAGTTCGAAACCGCAGGTGTCGTGGCCAAAACCGCCAATGCAGCTGACTTCGCGCGCCTGCACGGTTTTACCGAGAATGCCTTCGACCACGCCAGCGATCAGGCCACCCTCGAAATGGCACAAGGCGCGCCCGATCGGCGTCAGTCCGGAGCAAGTGACGCATTCGTGTACGTCGACGTGGATCAATTCCTTGGTCATCACCGGAATCTCGATCCGGCCGATTTTCAGTTCGCCGCACAGTGCCAGGAAGTCGTCCAGTTGCTTGATCTGCAATTCCTTACCCATTTTCTTGCCGGCGTAATAGCTGATCGCCGACGCGCCGGTGCCGAGAATGTCTTCCATGGCCACGAGGCGGAAGAGTCGGTACAGGCCGACGCCAGTCATATTTCCCAGTTGCGGACGATTGATTTGCAGGGCATTGGCGATTTCAACGGGCTCCATGGGCGACTCCGGGGGGTGTGGGCGCGGCTACCCCGCAAGAGCGCGTTGCCGTTGGGGGAGAGGCGTGTTAAACCGCATGAGTGTAGTGCTTCAAGGCGTGCACGCGGGTTGACCCAAATCAAGATAAATTCCGCCTCCCTTGACGGCCTAGGCGAAATTACACGTCGCGCGTCCGTCCGGTGGTGGCCAGCAGCGCGGCGGCGGCGACAAACAAGCCGCCGAAAATCCGGTTGAAAAGCCTCGCCCGGCCGGTGACTCGCAGCCATGGCGCGATGCGGGAGGCGAACGAGGCGTAAAACATCAGGCAACAGAACTCGAAACCAACGAAAGTCGCGCCGAGAATCAGGAATTGCGGCCATTGCGTGGCCGATGGATCGATGAATTGAGGAAAAAAAGCGGTGAAGAACAACAGCGCCTTGGGATTGCTGCCGCCGACCAGCAGCCCTCTGACGAAGAGGCGCCGGCGCGTTCCAGGCATGTCCTCGCGTGCTGGCAGCTTGAATTCAGAGTCCGTCGAGCGAAGCGCGCCGATTCCCACATAGAGCAAGTAGGCGACGCCCAGCCATTTGACGATTTGAAACATTTGTTCCGAGGTGGCCAGCAGGGTGCCCAGGCCGACCGCCGAACAACTCATGATTCCTAGCACGGCGGTAATGCTGCCCAGCGCCGCGTACAAGGTCAGGCGCGCGCCGAAATTGACACCGCTGGTGACGCACATCAGCACGCTGGGGCCGGGGGTGACCGTCAGGACGACCACCGCGGCGACATACAGGAGCCAGGTATCGAGCGACATCGTTGATTCCTTTTTGAAAAATTTTTCGACGAGGGCCGCTCGCGCGGTAGTGCGGTGACCGGCCTGGGATAGACTCCGCCGCTTAAGTGGTTGGCGCTACCTCGCCGCCCAGGGCGTCGATCAGATCGTCGAGCAGATGCGCGACCTCGCCGGTCATCAGGGTGAAATCGATATCGAAGCGCTCGTCGGCGTTGTCGCTCTGGCTTTCCGATTGCTCCTTGAGGATGTCGAGAAAGGTCAAGCGCTTGATTTGCAGCACATCGTTGAGGATAAAGGAAATGCGGTCGTTCCAGGTCATCGCCAGACGGGTAACGATTTTGCCGTCGGCGATGTGCTGGCGGATTTCCTCGCCTTCGAGCGAATGATTGGCGTAGCGCACGGTGGCTTTCTCGGTCGAGCGCAGTTCGAGATCCTGGTCGACCGTGAAACCTACCGGCGCTTCGCCGCTGTCGACCCAGCCGGTCATCGCCGCCGACGGCGATTGTGTCACCTTGAGCACCTTGACCGGCAGGCTTTCCAGCGATTCGCGCAGATGCTCGATAAATTCCTCGGCTTTCGCCGGCGACGCCGCATCGATGACCAGCCAGCCATTGGCGCGGTCGATCCAGCCGAAGGTGCGGCGTTGGCGGGTGAACGCGCGCGGCAGGAGCTGGATGGTCATTTCCTCGATCATTTCGCGCATTTCGCGACGGCCGACACGACGTCCTTCGGTATCCTCGATTTCCTTGGCCTTGTCGCTGGCGAAGCGCTTGACGATCGAAACCGGCAACAGTTTCTCCTCAATACCAAGCGTGAGTAGCAGTTGGTGGTTGACGGCGCACACCAGCGTGCCGTCGTCGCGTGGCGGAATCCAGCCGATGCTGCGTGGTTCGGTGGCGCTGCAGGCTTGCAAAGGCATTTTGGCGAGCTGCTCTTCAAGTTGGGCGGCGTCGGCGTTCCAGTTCTTGGGCAGGCGGTAAACCTGGAGATTCTTGAACCACATGGCGAAATCCGAAAAAGTCGGGAATTATAGGACTGAAATAGGGCTGAATGCGCCACCCACGACAGCGGCGCAGCGCGCCGGCGCGGCCGCAAAAGTCTGGCACGCGAGGTCGCGGCCACCGGGCCGGTTCGCCTGCCTGAAGGCTGAATTCGGATTCGCCGCGTTTTCGGGGTAAAAAAGAGACTCTCGCGGCGAATTGAGCCGCTTTCTCCGGCGGCGAAGCCCGGCCAGGGCCTGTGCTATCATGCGCAGTTCTCGATTTTCCGCTGCCGATGGCCACTCATGCTCAACTGCGACCTGCATTGCCATTCCACCTGCTCCGACGGCTTGCTGTCGGCGGCGGCGGTGGTCGAGCGGGCGGCGGCGAACGGGGTCGACATGTTGGCGCTGACCGATCACGACGATCTCGATGGCTTGGCGGTGGCGCGCGCGGTGGCCGACGACCGCGGGGTCGCCTTCGTCAACGGTGTCGAGATTTCGATCGAATGGCAAGGCTTGCAGGTTCATCTGCTTGGATTGGCTTTCGATCGTACCGATGCCGCGTTGAACGCTGGTCTGGCCGGTATTCGTTCGGGGCGTATCGAGCGTGCGCGGCGGATGTCGGCCGACCTGGAAAAAGTGGGCATCCACGGCGCTTTCGACGGCGCCATGCGTCTGGTGGCCAATCCGAACCTTGTCAGCCGTTCGCATTTCGGCCGCTATCTGGTCGCCAACGGGGTGTGCCGGGATACACGCAGCGTTTTCGAATCGTATCTGGTTCCAGGCAAGCCGGGTTATGTCCAGCATCGTTGGGCGCGGTTGAGCGATGCGCTGAATTGGGTGCATGGCGCCGGCGGCGTGGCGGCGGTGGCGCACCCTGGCCGTTACAAGCTGTCGCGTGCCGACATGCGACGTTTCCTGAGTGAATTCAAGGATCTCGGCGGGCAGGCCATCGAAGTCATGTCGGGCAGTCATACCGCCGAGCATGTCGAGATTTTCGGGCGTCTGGCGCGGGAGTTCGGTTTTCTCGCCTCGCGCGGCTCGGATTTCCACGGGCCGGACGAAAGTTATGTCGATCTCGGCAAGCTGGCGCCGCTGCCGGACGGTCTGACACCCGTCTGGACCGTGTTCTGAGCCTCGAGGAGGTCCCCCAATGGCTCACTACGTTTCGATTCATCCGGACAATCCGCAGTCGCGTTTGTTGCAGCAAGCGGCGCAAGCGGTACGCCAAGGCGGGTTGATCGCCTTGCCGACCGATTCCAGTTACGCGCTCGGTTGCCACCTCGGCGACAAGGCGGCGGTCGAGCGCATACGCGCTTTGCGCGGTGTCGACGACCGGCACCACCTGACGCTGATGTGCCGCGACCTGTCGCAGATTGGCCAGTTCGCGCGTGTCGACAATGCGCGTTACCGTCTGCTCAAGGCGACGACGCCCGGCAGCTACACTTTCATTCTCGAAGGCACCCGCGAATTGCCGCGGCGCGTGATGCATCCCAAGCGCAAGACGATCGGTCTGCGCGTGCCGGCGCATGCGGTGGCGCTGGCCTTGCTTGAGGAACTTGGCGAGCCGCTGCTGACCTCGACCTTGATCGTCGCCGGCGACGATGCGCCGCTGACCGACGGTTGGGAAATCCGGGATCGCCTCGACAGCCAGCTTGAACTGATTCTCGACGGCGGTTATTGCGGTGTCGAGCCGACCACCGTGGTCGACCTGACTGGCTCGGTGCCGCTGTTGGTCCGCGCCGGCCTCGGCGCGCTGGCGCCACTTGGCCTTGACTGAGCACCTACAGATGGACGCTTCCTTGATCCCGACCATCGCCATCGCCGCCTTGCCGGTGGTTCTGGCGATTACCTTGCACGAGGCGGCGCACGGTTACGCGGCGCGGCACTTCGGCGACCCGACGGCTTGGCAGGAAGGGCGGATCACCGCCAATCCGCTCAAGCATATCGACCCGATCGGCACCATCCTCGTGCCGGTGCTGCTGCTGCTGTTGACCACCGGTGGCATCTTGTTCGGCTGGGCCAAGCCGGTGCCGGTCAATTTCGGCCGCTTGCGCCACCCCAAGGCCGACATGCTGTGGGTGGCGGCGGCCGGACCGGGGGCCAACTTCGCGATGCTGCTCGGCTGGGCGTTGCTGGCCAAGCTCGCCTGGCTGTTGCCGATGAATTTCTTCACCTTGCCGATGACGCGCATGGCCGAGTTCGGCATGTCGATCAATCTGGCCTTGATGGTGCTCAATCTCTTTCCCTTGCCGCCGCTCGATGGCGGGCGGATCGCCGTCAGCCTGTTGCCGTCGCGTCTCGCCTGGCAGTTCGCGAGAATCGAGCCTTTCGGTTTTCCGATCCTGCTGGTGCTGCTCTACACCGGCGTTCTGAACTGGCTGCTCAGCCCGGTGATTCATCTGATCGGCGGGCTGGTCGAGTTTTTCTTTCAAATACCTTTCTAAGCACTCGAGACCGACCATGTACGCAGAACGCGTCCTTTCCGGCATGCGCCCGACCGGTAGCCTGCACCTCGGGCACTATCACGGGGTGCTGAAAAACTGGATCACGCTCCAGCACGAATACCCCTGTCTTTTCTTCGTCGCCGACTGGCACGCATTGACTACACAGTACGACGATCCGCACGGTATCGTCGGTTCGTCGCACGACATGCTGGTCGACTGGCTGGCCGCCGGCGTCGACCCGGCGCGCGCGATCCTCTTCATCCAGTCGCAGGTGCCCGAACATGCCGAACTGCATCTGCTGCTGTCGATGATGACCCCGCTGAGCTGGCTGGAGCGGGTCCCGACCTATAAGGATCAGCAGGAAAAGTTGGAAAACAAGGATTTGTCGACCTACGGCTTTCTCGGCTATCCGCTGTTGCAGTCGGCCGACATCCTGATCTATCGCGCCGACAAGGTGCCGGTGGGGGAGGATCAGGTGCCGCATATCGAGTTCTCGCGCGAGATCGCCCGCCGTTTCAATCATCTTTACGGTCGCGAACCGGGTTTCGAGGACAAGGCGCGCGAGGCGGTGAGCAAGCTTGGCGCCAAGCGCGCCCGCCGCTACGACGAGTTGCGCAAGCGTTTTCAGCAAGAAGGCGAGCAAGTGGCGGTCGAGCGAGCGCGCGCGCTGCTCGACGAAGTGCCGGCGCTGACACCGGTGGAGCGCGAGCGTTTGCACGGCTATCTCGAAGGCACCGGCAAGACGATTCTCGTCGAACCGGGCGCGCTATTGACCGAAGCCTCGCGGATGCCGGGGCTCGACGGCCAGAAAATGTCGAAATCCTACGGCAACACCATCACCTTGCGCGAGGACGCGGCCTCGGTGACACAAAAAGTGCGCCGCATGCCGACCGATCCGGCGCGGATTCGCCGCGGCGATGCCGGCGATCCGGACAAGTGCCCGGTTTGGCAACTGCATCAGGTGTATTCGGACGACGCTTGCCGGGACTGGGTGCAAAAGGGTTGCCGCAGCGCCGGCATTGGTTGTCTGGATTGCAAACAGCCGGTGATCGACGGCATCCTCAAGGAGCAGGCGCCGATGCGCGAACGTGCGCAGCCGTATCTCGACGATCCGGCGCTGGTGCGGGCGATCATCGACGACGGCAATGCCAAGGCGCGCGGCCTGGCGCGCGAGACGATGCGCGATGTCCGCGACGCCATGGGACTGCATTACCGTTGACGTGCCCTGGCCGGCGGCGATGAGCGATCCGGTGGCGTCCATCGCGCCCCTCGAAGAGGGCTCCGCGGAGACAGTCGGCAGCCCGCTGGCGCGCATCTACGGCGAACCGCTGGCACGGTTGCCGCACGATCTCTACATTCCGCCCGACGCCATGGCGGTGATGCTCGACGCTTTCGAAGGGCCGCTCGACCTGTTGCTGTATCTGATACGCAAGGCCAACGTCAATGTGCTCGATATTCCGATGGCGCCGTTGACCGATCAATACCTTGTCTATGTCGAAGCGATGCGCGCGCGGAATCTCGAACTCGCCGCCGACTATCTGGTCATGGCGGCGATGTTGATCGAGATCAAATCGCGGATGCTGTTGCCGCGGCCGAAAGCGGTCGAGGGCGATGAGGCGGAAGACCCGCGCGCCGAACTGGTTCGTCGTCTGGTCGAATACGAGCAGATGAAACTGGCGGCTCGCAAAATCAATGCGTTGCCGCAAGCGGAGCGCGATTTCGACTGGATCGAGGTCTGGGTCGAGAAAAACTTGATGCGTCCTCAGCCGGCGGTTTGCGTTGACGATCTGCGGAACGCCTGGACGGCGATTCTCAAGCAGGCCCGATTGCATACCCATCATCTGGTGCAGCGCGAAGAACTGTCGGTGCGAGAATATATGGCGACGATTCTCCGGCAACTACGTGGCGCCGGCGGCTTCGTCGAATTCGGCGAGCTTTTCGATCCGACCTTGGGCGTGCCGGTGCTGGTGGTGCACTTTCTGGCCTTGCTCGAACTGGCGCGCGAACAGTTGCTGGAAATGACGCAGGCCGAGGCTTTCGCGCCGATTTATTTAAGGTTGACCGATGAACGAAGCGACGCTGGAACCGCACCCGCCGAGTGACCCGGCGTTCGAACCGGCGCTCTCGCCAGCCGACGCGAAACGCGTGCTGGAGGCGGTGCTGTTGAGCGCTCGCCAAGCCTTGTCGCTGTCCGATCTGCGCAAGGTGTTTGCCGACCGGATCGACAACGACGTCCTGCGGGTGCTGCTCGACGAATTGCGCGCCGAATGGCGCGTTCGGCCGCTGGAACTGGTGCAGGTGGCCAGCGGCTGGCGGTTCCGGACGCGCGCCGAATTCCTGCCGTATCTGGAACGGCTGAACCCGGACAAACCGCCGCGCTACTCACGCGCGGTGCTCGAAACGCTGGCGATCATCGCCTATCGCCAGCCGGTGACCCGTGGCGACATCGAGGATATTCGCGGCGTCACCGTCGCCACGCAGGTCATCCGCGTGCTCGAGGAGCGTGGCTGGGTCGATGCCGTCGGCCATCGCGATACACCCGGTCGGCCGGCCCTGCTGGCCACCACCCGAAAATTTCTCGACGACCTCGGCTTGCGCGGTCTCGCCGAGCTGCCGCCTCTCGAACAACTCAATTCAACCCTGGACCTGACCGATGCCCACTAACAAGCGCAGATCTCCCGCCGATTTCCCTCGTCCGCCGCGCCCGGGTTCGTCTTCGGAGCAACGGCGGCGACCGTCGGCGGCGGCGTTTTCCAATTCACCGGCCGCGGCGAAAGAGACGGTCGCCAAAGGAAGGCCGCGCAGTCCCGCGCGTCCCGGTGCCGTGGCGCCGTTGTCCGGGCGCGGCGGTCGACGTCCGGAAGGCGCGGAGGACAATCGCCGGCGGACGAACTCGCCGACACCGGCGACGGCCGGTGTTCCCACACCCGCCGAACCGCCGCGCGGCCCGGCCCGTCCCGGCGGCAAACCGCTTTCCCCGGGGCGTGCGCGCCAACATGAACCGGCCGGCAAGCCCGAGCGCCTGCATAAATTGCTGGCCAACAGCGGCATTGGCTCGCGGCGCGAAATGGAGGCGATGATCGTCGCCGGCCGCATCACGGTCAATGGCGCGCCGGCGCAGGTGGGCCAGGTGGTCCATCCCCGTGATCGCATCAAGGTCAATGGCAAATTGGTACAACCGCGCTTCTCCGACCGTCTGCCACGGGTGATCCTCTATCACAAGCCGGAAGGCGAGATCGTTTCGCGCAACGACCCCGACCACCGGCCGAACGTTTTTACCTCGCTGCCCCGGATGTCGGCCGGCCGCTGGGTGGCGGTCGGTCGTCTCGATTTCAACACCAGCGGCCTGCTGCTGCTGACTACTTCCGGCGATCTCGCCAACCGTTTGATGCATCCGCGTTACCAACTGGTGCGCGAATACGCGGTGCGAATTCTTGGTGAACTTCCCGAGGACGCGAAGGCGCGTCTGCTCGAAGGTATCGAACTCGACGACGGCGTGGCGCGGTTCGCCAGTTTTCAGGAGGCGGGAGGCGATGGCGCCAACCGCTGGTACCGGATCTCATTGTTCGAGGGACGCAATCGCGAAGTCCGGCGGATGTTCGAGGCCGTCGGCGTGGTGGTCAGTCGTTTGATTCGCGTTCGCTACGGCTCGTTCCTGTTGCCGCCCAACCTCAAGCGCGGGCGAGTTCTTGAGTTGACCGAGGCGGACGTGCGCAAACTGCTGTCCGACGTCGGCATGGCCAACCCGTCGCCTGGCCGGACGGCGCGCGTCGGACGTGAGCGCTGAACGATCTCGAGTCCGCGCGCGGGTGCATTTACCCGCGCCGCTATTCTCGTTATAATCCAACGGTTTTCCGCTCGCCCCCCAGGGGGCAATTTTTTCGGGGATGGGCGTTTCGCCCATTTTTTGTTTGCAGCCATGGATGTCCACGGAATTCTGGAAAAAACGGTCACCGGTCTCGGCTACGAGTTGGTCGATCTCGAGCGTAGTCCGCATGGTCGCGTCCTGCGCGTCTTCATCGACAAGCCGGAAAAACCGCGCGGAGTGGACGTGGAGGACTGCGCGCTAGTCAGCAACCAGTTGTCGCGCGTCCTGATGGTTGAAGAGGTCGACTACGATCGTTTGGAAGTTTCGTCGCCGGGGATGGACCGTGTTTTGAAGAAAGTGGCCGATTTCGAACGTTTCGCGGGTTCGGAAATCACGCTCAGGCTGCGGTTGCCGCTGAATGGTCGCCGCAACTTCAACGGTGTTCTGCGCGGTGTACGGGAGGGCAAGATTCGCTTGAGTGTCGATGCCGGCGAATTCGAGTTCGATTTGGAAGCTATTGACAAGGCTCGGCTGGTGCCCAGTTACGAGCTGACGAAATCGAGTGACAGGCTGGTTTAGGAGGTGAAGAAGAGATGAGCCGCGAAATCTTGCTGCTGGTGGATGTGCTGGCGCGTGAAAAAAACGTCACCAAGGACATTGTCTTTGGGGCGCTGGAAATGGCGTTGGCGTCGGCGACCAAAAAGCGCGTCCACGACGACGCCAACGTACGGGTGGTGGTCGATCGTGAAACCGGCGATTTCGAAACCTTTCGCCGCTGGGAAATCGTCGCCGATGCCGACTTCCTGCACGACGAGCATCAGATTCCCTTGTCGGATGCCGTCAAACAGGACCCCGAGGTGGAGATTGGCGATTTTCTCGAAGAGGCGCTGGAACCCATCGATTTCGGGCGCATCGGCGCGCAGGCGGCCAAACAGGTGATCCTGCAAAAAATTCGCGATGCCGAGCGCGAGCAGATTCTCAATGACTTCCTGAGTCGCAAGGAGCACTTGGTCACCGGCAGCGTCAAGCGCATGGAGCGCGGCAACGCGATCATCGAGACGGGTAAGGTCGAGGCCTTGTTGCCGCGCGATCAAATGATCCCGCGGGAAAACCTGCGGGTCGGCGACCGCGTCAAGGCGTACCTGTTGCGCATCGACCGCTCGGCGCGCGGACCGCAGTTGATCCTGTCGCGAACCGCGCCGGAGTTCATCATCAAACTGTTCGCCCAGGAGGTCCCGGAAGTCGACGACGGGCTGCTGGAAATCAAGGCGGCCGCGCGCGATGCTGGCATGCGCGCCAAGATCGCCGTCAAGTCCAACGACCAGCGCATCGATCCGATCGGTACTTGCGTCGGCATGCGCGGCATGCGGGTGACGGCGGTGACCAACGAGTTGGCTGGCGAGCGGGTCGATATCGTGCTCTGGTCGTCCGATCCGGCCCAGTTCGTCATCGGCGCGCTGGCGCCGGCGGAAGTCAGTTCGATCATCGTCGATGAAGAGAAGCACTGCATGGATGTGGTCGTCGACGAGCAAAATCTGGCGATCGCCATCGGCCGCGGTGGGCAGAACGTTCGGTTGGCGTCGGAATTGACGGGCTGGACGATCAACCTGATGACCGAGGAAGAGTCGAAAACCATGGTCGAGGCGGAGGCGGCGGCGATCCGCGTATTGTTCATGGAAAGGCTCGACGTCGATGAAGAAGTCGCCAACATCCTGATCGAAGAAGGGTTTTCGACTCTTGAAGAGGTGGCCTACGTGCCGCTTCACGAGATGCTCGAAATCGAGTCCTTCGATGAGGCGACGGTGCAGGAACTTCGGGAGCGGGCACGCAACGTTTTACTGACCGAGGCCATCGTCACCGAGGAGAAAATCGGCGACGTGTCCGACGACATGCTGGGTCTCGAAGGCATGGATAAAACGTTGGCAGGCAAACTGGCCAGCAGCGGGATCAAGACGCGCGACGATCTGGCCGATCTGGCGGTCGATGAACTCACCGAGATGACCGGCATCGATGCCCAAAGGGCGAAACAATTAATTACCACGGCGCGCGCGCACTGGTTCGAGTAAGCGGGAAAGAGGAATTCATATGGCGCAAACAAGTGTTGCCCAATTTGCCACGCAGTTGAAGATGCCTGCTGGTACGCTGCTCGAGCAATTGCAGAAAGCCGGCGTGGCCAAGAAGCAGGCCGACGATATCCTGTCCGAGCAGGACAAATCCAGACTGCTTGACTATCTGCGGCGGTCCCACGGCCAGGCAGAAGCCAAGACCAAGATCACTTTGACACGCAAGGAAACGACCGAGATTCGGGCGCAGGATGCGCACGGCAAGTCGCATACCGTGCAGGTGGAGGTGCGCAAGAAACGCGTGCTGGTCAAGCGCGATGTCCCGGAGGCGCGCGCCGAGAAGGCGCCGTCAGCGGAAGAGGAGGCGCTCGTCGAGACGGCGACGGTGGTCGAGCCTGTTGCGCCGCCGGTGGCTATCGTCGAACCCGTTGTTGCCATCGTTAGCGCCGAACCCGTGGTCGAGGCCGCGCCCACGCCACCGGTCGAAGAGGTGAAGATGCCGGAACCGCTGGTTGATTCCCCACCTGGGATCAAGTCCGCGACGGCCACCAAAACGAGGCCGGAGCGGCACGCCGATGGCAAGGGCGTGCCGGCAAAACCCGAACCGGGAACCGACACCAGGCCAGGCACCAAGAAAGTGGTGACTCGCGCATCGATCATCGGCGAGGAGCAGCAGCGTTTGCGCGCGGAAGAGGAGCGGCGGAACGCGGAACTGCGGGCGATTCAAGAAGCGGAATTCAAGAGCAAGCAGCAGCGCACCGCGGATCTCGCGCGCCTGAAGCAGGACGCCGAGGAAAAAGCCAACGCTGCCAAAGCGGCGGTCGTCGCCAAGCAGGCGGCCGCGCAAACGGCCAGTGAACGGCCCGCCGAAGATAAAACGATTCATAAACCGGCGGCCAAGCCGGCGACTCCCGGTGACAAAAAAACCGGCGACAAGAAAGCGCCGGAAAAGAAGGTCGCCGACAAAAAGGGACCGTGGAAAAACGAAGGCGCCAACAAGCGTCCGGGACTCAAGACGCGTGGCGCGACCGGCGCGTCGGGTTGGCGCGACGCCAAGCATGGCAAGCGGCCAGGTCGTGGCGGCGGCGCCGACGACGAGCAGCATTCCTTCCAGTTGCCGGTCGATCCGGTGATTCATCAGGTGTATGTCCCCGAAACCATCTCCGTCGCCGATCTCGCGCACAAAATGGCGGTCAAGGCGACCGAGGTGATCAAGTCGCTGATGAAGATGGGTTCGATGGTCACCATCAACCAGGTGCTCGATCAGGAAACGGCGATGATCATCGTCGAGGAAATGGGCCACAAGGCGTTTGCCGCCAAGCTCGACGACCCCGATGCCTTCCTCGACGATTCGGTCGATCAGGTGGACGTGCCATTGGAACCGCGGGCGCCGGTGGTCACGGTGATGGGTCACGTCGACCACGGCAAGACCTCGCTGCTCGATTACATTCGCCGTACCCGCGTCGCCAGCGGCGAGGCGGGCGGCATCACCCAGCATATCGGCGCCTACCATGTGCAGACCGACCGCGGCATGGTCACCTTCCTCGACACCCCCGGTCACGAAGCGTTTACCGCGATGCGCGCGCGCGGCGCCAAGGCCACCGACCTGGTGATCCTGGTGGTCGCCGCTGACGATGGCGTCATGCCGCAGACCCGGGAAGCCATTCACCACGCCAAGGCGGCCGGTGTGCCGATCATCGTGGCGGTCAACAAGATCGACAAGCCGGGCGCCAATACCGAGCGCGTCAAGCAGGAACTGGTGACCGAACAGGTGGTGCCGGAAGAGTATGGCGGCGACGCGCCGTTCGTGCATGTCTCGGCCAAGACCGGCGCCGGTATCGATGAGCTGCTCGAAAACGTGCTGTTGCAGGCGGAGGTGCTGGAGCTCAAGGCGGCGAAAGAGGCACCGGCGAAAGGACTGATCATCGAAGCACGTCTCGACCGCGGGCGCGGTCCGGTGGCGACCATGCTGGTTCTTTCAGGCACTTTGCGCCAAGGCGATATTCTGCTGGCGGGTCAGGTTTTCGGCCGGGTGCGAGCGATGCACGACGAGAACGGCAAAACCGTCAAGGAAGCGGGGCCGTCGATTCCGGTCGAAATTCTCGGTCTTTCCGAAGTGCCTACCGCCGGACAGGAAGCCGTGGTGTTGGCCGACGAGCGCAAGGCGCGTGAAATCGCGCTCTTCCGTCAGGGCAAATACCGTGACGTCAAGCTGGCGACCAAGCAGGCCGCCAATCTCGAAACCATTCTCGATCAAATGACCGAAGCCGAAGCCAAGGTGCTGGCATTGATCATCAAGGCCGATGTGCAGGGCTCGCAAGAAGCCTTGGTGCAGTCGCTGCAAAAATTGTCCACCGCCGAGGTCAAGGTCAACGTCATTCATGCCGCGGTCGGGGCGATCAGTGAGTCCGACGTGCATCTGGCGCAGGCGTCCAAGGCGGTCATCATCGGCTTCAATACCCGGGCGGATGCCGGCGCGCGCAAGGCAGCGGAAACGGCGGGCGTCGACATTCGCTACTACAACATCATCTACGACGCGGTAGACGAGGTCAAATCCGCCCTGTCCGGCATGCTCGCGCCCGAAAAACGCGAGGACATCACCGGTCTGGTCGAAATCAGGCAAGTGTTCCGGGCAACCCGGATCGGCACCATTGCCGGTTGCTATGTCCTGGAAGGGGTCGTCAAGCGCAGTTCACGCGTGCGCGTACTGCGCAAGCACATCGTCGTCTGGGACGGCGAAATCGAATCGCTCAAGCGTTTCAAGGACGACGTCAAGGAAGTGCGCGGCGGCTTCGAGTGCGGTCTGTCGCTGAAGAACTTCAGCGCGTACGAAGAAGGCGACCAAGTCGAAGCCTACGACGTCACGGAAGTCGCCAGGACGCTGTAAATGGTTGACCATAAGGGATATTCTCGTCGTGACAGGATTTGCGAGCAGATCCGCCGCGAATTGGCGGAAGTGTTGCGTAGCGAGTTGCGCGACCCCCGCGTCGGCATGGTCAGTCTGACCGACGTGCAGATCAGCCCAGACTACGCGCACGCCAAGATTTTCTTCAGCACCTTGGAGGGTGGCGCGGGCCTGGACACCGTTCTCGCCGGTTTGCAAAAAGCGTCCGGTTTTTTGCGGGGCGAACTGGGCAAGCGCATCCGCATTCACACGACGCCGCAATTGCATTTTGTTTTCGACGATTCCCTAGAGCGTGGCGCGCATTTGTCGCGCCTGATCGGCGAGGCGGTGGCGATCTCGGATCACGATAATCCGCCGGCGGACGACAAACCGGACGCCGCGCCGGCGCAGCCGCTCTGAGTTCGAGCGTCCGCAAAACCTGGCGGCGCGTCGATGGCGTGCTGTTGCTCGACAAGCCAAGCGGTTGTAGCTCCAACGCGGCCTTGCAGAGCGCGCGGCGGCTGTTCTCGGCCGCCAAGGCCGGTCACACTGGCACTCTCGATCCCCTGGCCAGCGGTTTGTTGCCGCTGTGTTTTGGCGAAGCCACCAAGTTTTCGATCGATCTGCTCGCCGCCGATAAGACCTACGAAGCGGATCTGCTGTTCGGCGCCAATACCGACACCGGTGACGCCGAAGGCGCTGTCGTGCGGCGTCGCCCGGTTGCTTTTCAACTGGCCGAACTCGAAGCCGTTCTTGCCCGTTTCCGCGGTCCCTTGCGGCAGATTCCGCCGATGTACTCGGCGCTCAAGCGCGACGGCAGGCCGCTATACGAATTGGCTCGCCAAGGCGTGGAAGTCGAGCGGGAGGCGCGCGAGGTGACCATCCACGAACTGATATTGCTCGATTTCGCGGGTGATCGCTGTCGTCTGCGCGTCAGATGTAGCAAGGGAACGTACATCCGCGCATTGGCTGAGGACATTGGTAATACCCTCGATTGTGGTGCCTATCTCACCGCGTTGCGCCGCATTGCCGTCGGTTCCTTGTGCGTGACCGGCGCGGTGACGCTGGAGCAATTGACCACACAACCGGAACAGGACAGGGCAAGGCATTTGCTGTCGCTCGATACCCTGCTGCAAAGTTTGCCAGCCGTACACCTTGATGACGCGGACGGCCTGCGTTTCCTGCACGGTAATCCGGTGACGGTTAGCGCCGATGCCGGAAAATACCGCGTGTATGGTTTTTCTCGCCTGCTGGGACTCGGCGAAGTCGAAGATTCCGGCCGTTTGCAGCCACGCCGCGTGGTCGTCGCACCGTAGTGGCCATTCGAGGCCGGATCAAAGTGATCCGGCGCCTTGCGGCGTCTCTCGCCGTCTGAGTTTCGCGAGCGGAATGAATAGGGTCTGTGCTCGCGTCTCCAAAATTCACGGCGGATCGGTCGTGGCCCCAAAAAATTAAAGAAATTCGCCGTTTAGTCGTGAATAATCATGTAACCTAAGAAGTAACATTGATTTAAAATATAATTAATGTCACTTTCGATGTGGCTCGCGAATCGGAATCAAGGGACCGCGCCGCCGACAGCAAGAGCCTGACCAAAAACGAAAAACGCATGAGTTTTCACAATGCCTTTGTCTTGTGTCCATTTTTCTCGGCGAGCACCAAGCGGGGCCTTGCGTGGGGGTGTGTCAGGCCGCCGAGTCGGCCAATGACGCAGGCGCCGATTCTTTTTCACTTTACGACATTTCGCCGATGATCACTCCCAAGCTGTTGAACGGCGATGATGACGGTCCGATTCGTGCCGCCAATCCTGATCTATCCAATCGCCTTGCACGCACCGTAACCGATTCAGCACGCCTGAAGCTTACCGAAAAAGTGGCGGTAGCCCTGCGCCGGGCGGTGGCAGAGGCGGATGCGTGTTTCGTATGGTCGGAAACGTTAGCCGACGGCACGCAGGGTTCGCGGCGGAATTTCGTCGCCGATGCGTGGACGACGTGTCGGCAATTGCCTGACAAGCCGCTCGAAAGCGGCAGGCTTGTCGACCGTCCGGCATCGGAACCCGAAATGCTGGTATTCGTGGGCGGCGCGGGTTCTGGCGAGAAAAAATCCCTGGTGATTCGCCCACTTGGCGATCTGGTCGCCCTGGTGGCCACTGAATTGAGTGGTCGGGCGGGGGATCATCTGTCCGCCGTTCCTTTGTCGACCGGAGCAGCGCCTTGTTGGCAACAACCGGCGTGGCTGCTCGATTGTCTGCACGGCGCGGTGATCGGTATCGACCCAACAGGCACGGTGACCGCCTGGAACAACGGCGCCGAACGTCTTTTCGACCATACGGCCGCCGAGATGCTTGGCAAGAGTGTCGCCATTCTCGGTGCCGACAGCGCGCGGCCGCTCCTTGACGAATTCAGCGGCAGTGACGGCGGCGAAAAAACGGTCAGATGCCGAAAAAAATCGGGCGTTGTTTTTTGGGTCAATATCGCATGGACTGTCGCGCACGACGAGGCCGGTCTGCCCGTCGGAGTCGTCGCCCAATTGACCGATGCGTCGAATCATCTGGCAGTCAAGGAGAAGCTCGGTCTGTATGCGACCATTCTCGAACGCAACAACGAGGCTGTAGTGGTCGCCGATGCCAGCGAGCGAATCATTTCGAGCAACGCGGCATTCTCGGTCATCACCGGCTACCAGGAAAACGAAGTGCTTGGTCAGTCGTTGGCGAGTTTCGTACCTCGGGCGCACGACGGCAAGCTGTACGGCACCGTACACGCCGGCATCGCCGGTGGCGAACAGTGGCGCGGCGAATTGCAGTTCCGGCGGAAGGGGGGCGGCAGCTTTCCTGGGCGAACGGTGATTGGCGTGGTAAACGATGCTGGCGGCAAACCCAGCAACTATTTCCTGGTTTTTTCGGATATCAGCGAAACCAAGGACGCCGAAAGCCAGATTCACCGTCTGGCTTACTACGACAGCCTGACGGCACTGCCCAATCGCACGCTGTTCCAGCTACTGTTCGAGCAGGCGCTCAGCGAACTGCAGCGTCGTCGCGGTCACGGCGCGCTGTTACACCTCGATTTGAACCGCTTCAAACAGGTCAACGCCTCGTTTGGGCATTCGCAGGCGGACGCCATTCTCAAAGAAGTCAGCCGACGCTTTTCCGCCGCGCTTCGCGAGGAGGATTTTGTTGCCAGACTGGGCGCTGACGAATTCGTCATTGCCTTGCCGAATATCCACCGTCGTGTGTACGCGGGTTACGTGGCCAGAAAAATTCTCGCCACCGTCGCCGAGCCGTTTTTTCTCGGCACGCACGAAATTCTTCTCTCGGCCAGTGTTGGGATCAGCATTTTCCCTGAAGACGGCGCGGATGCCGAAACTCTACTGCGGAATGCATCGGTGGCCCGCTATCGTGCCAAGAAATGCGGCAACAACGCTTATGTGTTCTATTCGCAGGAAATGAATCTGCGTTCGCTGGAGCAGCTCAAGCTGGAAGGTGCCTTGCGCCGCGCCAGTGAGCGCGGCGAATTTCAACTGCTATTCCAGCCGCAGCTCAATCTCGCCACCGGCCGCATCTCCGGCGCGGAAGCCTTGTTACGTTGGCACCATCCGGAAAGCGGTCTCATTCCGCCGGCCGAGTTCATCCCCCTGGCCGAGGAAACCGGTTTGATCGAGAGCGTTGGTGATTGGGTGATAAACGCCGCGTGCACTCAGATTCGGCAGTGGCGCGATTTGCAGCTACCTGACGTGCGTATCGCGGTTAATCTCTCCGCCCGCCAGTTCACCGCCACTTTGCCTGGCAAGATCGTCGCCATCATCGCGCAGCACGGCATTCCAAACGACGCGCTGGAACTGGAAATCACCGAGAGCATGTTGATGCACAGCGCGGATTCGGTGGTCGCCATGATGCGCGATTTCGGCGAGGCCGGTTTGCGGCTGACGCTCGACGATTTCGGCACCGGCTATTCCAGCCTGTCCTACCTCAAACGCTTCCCGGTCGACAATCTCAAGATCGATCAATCTTTCGTTCGCGGCGTTCCCGGTGACGGCGACGATTCGGCAATCGCCCGCGCCATCATCGGCATGGCCCGCAATCTGCGCATGTCGGTGATCGCCGAAGGTGTCGAAACCGCCGCCCAAATGGAGTTCATGCGCCTTGAGGGGTGCGAAGAAATCCAGGGATTCCACTTCAGTCGGCCGCTGCCACCGCAGGAATTCGCCGAATTGCTGTTGCGCACCAACAGTTGAGCGGCCTCGTGTTGGGTCAAGGTCGCTACATTGTCGTGCGGAATTCGCTTATTTTGTTCGAGGCGGTGTTGCCGCGAGCGGTTGATGCCGAAAAAAAAGTTTTCCGGTGTGGTGGATCGAGCGGCTCTTCAGCCTGAGCGCGTGTTTCTCCAGCAAATGCCAGGAGAGAACGGACAAGGTCAATGTTACCAACGTCGAGATGAGAATCATCGACAGAACGGAAACGCCGGGCCACAGCGCGGCGACTGACTGTTGAACCGGAAACGCGTAGATGTAAATCCCATACGAGTAGTCGCCGAGTCTGTTGTAGGAGTGGATCAATCTGGACGGAACATAGGCAAAATAGAACAGGATATAGGCGAGCGTCAGCATGTAGACGACAAAAAACGTCCGAGGATCGCACATTGACAGTAGCATGGCCGTCACGCAGGTAATAAACGCCGCGGGCGACAACGTGATCCGGTCTTTGAGAATGAAGAATGTCGATCCGGTGAAAAACATGAAGAACAGGTGAAAGAATGGACTTTCGCCGGTCACGACATGGAAGTGCGCCAGAAAAACAAAAAACCCCGCCACGCTTGTCCAAGCCATGATCAGTGCTTTGAATATCCGTGGACGACTTGCGGGCAGCACCCCTAAAACCACCCAGGTCGCCGCCAAGATCGCGTACATCCGTATTTCGTGCGGCATGGTCCACAGCGAGCCGTTTACGGCACCGCGATAAGGATTGGTTTCGAAAACCCCCGGCAATTCGTAGGCCACGCCACCGATCAATGTCAGGCATTTGACAAAATAAGTAACAAGTTTCGGATCGGAAAAATACGCGGGCCACGGTTTTGTAGTGAAAAACAGTCCCAACCCAAAAACCGTCAATAACAGCATCACCAACAGTGCCGGCACGATCCGGAGGGTTCTCGCCCAAACGAATTCGATGGTGCTTTGCCTGGTCAGCAGACTGGCGGTGACCAGAAAGCCGCTGGTCACAAAGAAAATATCGACGGCGATCGAACCCATGGTCATGCCAAGCGTTTCGCGAAACGGCTCGGCGTCCGGCGTGCCGATGGCCAGGGCGAAACTGTGGGTCACCAACACCGCATAGGCGGCAAGCACGCGGATAAGATTGAAATTATTGTCGCGGCCCTGCGTGAAATCGGAAATTTTCATTGATTGTCGTTTGTTGTCCAACGTGGGTGGCGCGTTTGCCGTCGGGAATGGACGCGGATCGAGGGCGGCGGGAAAGGATAGCGGATAGAACTACTATTTCTATGTTCTTCTGCGTCATGTCGTTTCGGTAACAACGCCACGGATATCGATTCCGTTAACTTGCATAGCCGTCCAGCAGATCTGGCCACGTTTGCTTGGGCAGATTTTCCACGGTGTAAAAAAGTGGAGCACCGCGGAGGATAACGCGGTTTTTATGCGGCGATGTTCTCGTGCGGCGAGCCGGCGAAGTAATTCATGTCCGGCGTCTTGTCGGCAAATGCTTGATGCAGTCACCGATTGTTGTAGAAGGTTCAGCACCTAACGAAGTAGGCCGCATTAGCCGCACCGATAATCAGTCAACGATGAAGAGCTTCGCGCCAGTCTTGGTCGAAGAGCGATGCGGCTCCGCCAGGTTCGCGACTTGGTATGACATGCCTGGAGTCAGCCGAAAGGTTCGGCCGTCGTGAAGCTCGGTATCGAGTTCTCCGTCGAGGCATAGAAGAACATGGCCCTTCGCCTTCCTTCGCGAAGTGCTCAATCGTCCTGTTCGCCTTGCGATAGCCCCGGGCGATTTCCTCTTCCCCGTGCAGGCAGGCCTTCCAGCGGCGAACTCCCGCGGCTTCGGTACTCGTCGGAGAAGTCGAGAGCGAGTTCGCTTGCGAGTGCCGAGAGATCGGACGCCGTGGCTGCCCCGACGAAGGCCCTCCATCCGTCCGACCACTCAACATGGCAGACGGCGCGGCGGGTTAGCGAGTATGCTCGCATCGCGTTCACTTCGCCCTGGAGGACCCAGCCCTGCTGGTCGAGCAGGTTCGTAAAGGCGGGAGGTGTCAGGGCTGTGGCAGTGAAGGGCATTGCGCCGCCAAAGGCAGCCTCCCAGCACAGCATACCCCGCACGAACTCGGAGGTGGAGCGGCACACGTCGTACCAGTCGAAGGGCGAGTGGTTGGTACTCATGAAGACGGGAGGGTCTGGAGGAGGGGAGGCGCTGCCGTGTATCCCGTACAGGACCACGGCTTGGTTCTCAGCGAGAAACGTCAGGACACCGCCGTGAAGACACCATTTGTCTGGTGGGAGGAAGTGGTCGTGGCGATCCGTGAAATCGGTGGCGCGACCGGCAACGAGATGGAAGGCGCGAAGAGCCTCGGGGATTCGTATGCCCAGTCGATCCTCGGCACGCTCAATCAGTGTCGCGGGCATGGTATCAGCAGGCGATAACGCCCGACCGAGTGATTCAAGCGTCCGGATGTACTGTTGCGCGTAGGAGGCCATGCGGTTTTCGGTGGGCCTGCCGTGGTGCCTCCGGTTGCCCGGCATGTTAGGCCACACTCTACAGAGCCATCAGAGAGCCAGCCAACTTGATTGGAATGCCTTCATCATACATATTGTCACAATCAGGGTCGGGCCCGTTGCCGTGATATGACTTATGCATGAACACGGAAATTGGCCGCTTGATTGGGCCGATATCGACGTACTCCCCAGGAGGTGTGCAGCAGGCCATAGGATCGAACTGCAAATTGCCAACACTGTAGAAGCCTTCGCGAACACGACGTTCGATCACCCAGACGAGGTGGTCCGACGAACGCTGAAACTCGGGGATTTCTTCAGAGAGGCGCCGGGCGTAGTAGTCGGCGCCAAGTTTCCAGAAGATCATGACCGCCGTTGCTTCAGCAGTCCTTGGGTTGTTAAGTATGAATTCGATCGCTCGCTTGTTGCAGTCGTAGTTCGACCTGTCCGCGTAGATGTGAAGCTCCTCTTGTGTTGCCCCGGCAAGGTATTTGTGGAGAAGACTCCAAGCTTTCTCATCCCGGGCCTTCTCGGCCAAGGCCTTTTTTTGATCAGCCTCGGCTGTCTTCGCCTTGTACTTCTGCTTGAGGCGCTTTTGCTCGCTCTTATCCATGGATGTCGATGTCGGTAGCGTTTGTGTGGCGTAACGTTCTAGGTCACCGGACGCTGGCAAGCGCAGCTTGCCGGAGGTACGGTGGACCGGATTGTCGGGCGATGTGGGCCATAACCCAATGCTAAGTGTCATCTTAGGTGTCCACGGCCATGCAACCATATGGCAAAGGAAAAGATTGCCAATTGCACTACGACCGCAGAAAAGAACTCAGGAGGTAGTTGGTCAAATTTATTGCGCGAGAAAAAATCAACTAGAAACACAAGGACCCAACCTGGGATTGCGACTAACAGCCATTTCGACCGGGCAAGTAACAAGACGCCCGAAGCAAGCTTAAATAGCCACCCGATAGCCATTGGGTACAAACTAAAGGTCGGATCGACCTCCGTCATGTAATGAACCGACTGCCAGTTCGAATAAATTGAAATGGCTACAGAAATAGATCCTACGATTAGATAGAGTCCCAATAGCCAACGCAGAACAAGGGCGATAGGGAATGCGGGGGGTTTAGAACTTGTTGGCAGGTCTGATTCTTGTTGCATTGGTATTGAGCTTCCCCCGAAATTTCGTCTGCCAAGGGTGACCTAAAATTGTCGTCACTTTTGGAAGGCAGGAAATGAAGATACCGAAGCAGGCATACACGACCGAGTTCAAGGAACTGGCGGTCAAGCGCGTCAAGGACGGGCAAAGCGTAGGCATGGTTTGCAGGGAACTCGGGCTGAGCGACCAGACCTTGCGCAACTGGATCA
>JAKOTN010000138.1 GCA_029776255.1 Pseudomonadota bacterium | reverse complement strand
TTTCATATAAATTATGTTGTCAATCAGTTAAAATTTTGTAAAAAAATTATCAGAAACTTAAGAAAGTTATTTGACATACTGAGTATAAATGGGGGAAAAATTAAGTTGTCAATGTCCAGGGATTTTTATATCTTTGCACATTGACGACTTTTTATAGTAAAAACTATAAAAATAGTTAATCATAAAGCCAGATTTTAAGCTATTTTTGGTTAGCGGGGCGACGGCTTTTAATCGCACCATAAGGAATTGAAATGTCCTCCCTCCACTATCGCTAACCTGCTCCTCGCAGCTTTTAATCGCACCATAAGGAATTGAAATCCTACAGACGTTGCATACCTGAAGCCACCCACCTGGCTTTTAATCGCACCATAAGGAATTGAAATTTTTCTATTTTTTCGTGTTGTTGTATAAATTCTATCTTTTAATCGCACCATAAGGAATTGAAATGGATATACATAAGATTTTGAAAGTTATAAAAAAACCCTTTTAATCGCACCATAAGGAATTGAAATAAATTTTCCTGCAAGGCACTGGTGGAGTGGGAAATGGCTTTTAATCGCACCATAAGGAATTGAAATCTCGTAAATTTTGTAAACAAATGATAAGATTGAATACTTTTAATCGCACCATAAGGAATTGAAATGTTATAAATATTTCAAAAATTGTATAGTTAAAATACTTTTAATCGCACCATAAGGAATTGAAATCTCTAAATGCCTTCATTACACCCGTCGATGTTCCTACCTTTTAATCGCACCATAAGGAATTGAAATTTAGTAATTAATATTTGTCCTGCATTAGGGTTAGACTTTTAATCGCACCATAAGGAATTGAAATCAGCAGAAGAAGAAAAAGAAATCGAGAGAAGGTTTAACTTTTAATCGCACCATAAGGAATTGAAATGAATTCTTAGTTATGCAAAATGATATTTTCGACATTGACTTTTAATCGCACCATAAGGAATTGAAATGTAGGTATCTCCGAGAGTTCTCTTATATCAATTTCTTTTAATCGCACCATAAGGAATTGAAATTATCTAAAATTCAACTTCTGTAATGTAATCTTTACTTTTAATCGCACCATAAGGAATTGAAATGAACTAAAGAGCTGTAAAGATGAGGAAAGTGTCACTTTTAATCGCACCATAAGGAATTGAAATATGTAAAAAATTACACATGTATAAGCTATATAATAACTTTTAATCGCACCATAAGGAATTGAAATGTCAAAACCTGGTTGGTTGTAATAACAAACTTTGGCTTTTAATCGCACCATAAGGAATTGAAATGTAACAAATTTTTTTAATTTTAATGAAAGATATATACTTTTAATCGCACCATAAGGAATTGAAATTAAAATAATTTTCCAATCTCCTGTATTTTTATGTTACTTTTAATCGCACCATAAGGAATTGAAATTCCGATTTAAAAAAATATTATACAGACGACTTATTAGCTTTTAAACGCACCATAATGAATTGAAATTACGAACGCGACATCTGTAAATCGCGTATATCAAAATCTTTTAATCGCACCATAAGGAATTGAAATTGAATTGCCAAATTATCCATTATTGCCATTGCTTTCTTTTAATCGCACCATAAGGAATTGAAATGGAAATATTAGACAGGTATAAAAAAACAGATGATACTTTTAATCGCACCATAAGGAATTGAAATTATATATGTGCCTGCAAGCTTGCCGTTTGCGTTGTAACTTTTAATCGCACCATAAGGAATTGAAATAATAAAATGAAAATAAAAAGGGGAGCAGCTTTGCTCCTTTTAATCGCACCATAAGGAATTGAAATAAAAAAAAAGGTTTGGTTCGATAAAATCATCGATGGCTTTTAATCGCACCATAAGGAATTGAAATAAAATATTAAAAGCATTTTTGAGCTCTCCCACATCCTTCTTTTAATCGCACCATAAGGAATTGAAATGATTTAGTAGCTACATTTAAATTAACAGCATAGTTACTTTTAATCGCACCATAAGGAATTGAAATAAAATAACACCTAACATTAAAATATTACAATATATAACTTTTAATCGCACCATAAGGAATTGAAATGAGTATAAACACCTCTTAATCGCATTGCCTAATGCTTTTAATCGCACCATAAGGAATTGAAATTGTGAGATGGTGTTAGGGTGAAGAGGTGACGCTGAGAAGCCGAAAAAAAATTTTTTTATGTCAGATATATTGAGTATATTTGTAGTATAATTATTATTATGAAGCAAGATAGAGAAAGCAAAATATTGACTTTTTATACAGAAAAGCAAGTATGCTTTGACAGCATCGCAGAACAGTCTAATTCAAAATCACCGCTTAAGCCGTATTTGTTAATGAAACGTATCGAGGCCAGTGAGTATCGCGAGATGCTTAAAGTTGTATCAGACTTCGAGCCTTTTGTTTTTGAAGATTTTTTGATAGCGCATACAGAACGTTATGTAAAAAA
>JAKOTN010000059.1 GCA_029776255.1 Pseudomonadota bacterium | reverse complement strand
CGATCCCATCACGCCCCCGCTTTCACGTTGGTGAAGACGGCAAAGGCGTCTCGCGGGAAGAATACCATGCCACCCCGGCTCATCTTGGGACCGTCATATTCCCGCTTCACGGCGTCCAAGTCGTCGAGCCGGGCGCACAGAACATCGCCTGTCTGCTCCTCGTAGATGAACAGCCATACTTCGCAGCCCGTGATTTCCTGCACCCGTTTGTAAGCCCAATAGTGTCGCTTCGGGATGCCGTGCTCCAATCGCCCGGTAAGCCGGGTGTACGTCGCCGCCGCTTTCGTTTTCACCTCGGCCCAGCGGCGGATGCCGTCCCTGGCGATGTCAAGGTCGGGCACCGGAAAAGCCTCGCGCAGCCCTTGCAAACGGGGCGGCTTATCTCCATCTTCGCCCGAGTAGTCGTAGCTCGGGATTACGAACCACCCGCGAGACTGCAGCAGTTCAGCGACTAGCCGCTCGCCGGTGCGACCGCGCTGAAACTCTGCCGTCTCCCGAAACGAAACCGCAGCCCTCATAGCCGCACCACGAAGCCAAACTTCTTGAACTCCTGGGCAAAGATATCCGCCCGCGGCCCCATGTACAGAACCGCCTGCCCTTGCAGCGGTGCGCCCCCCTGGCCGTCCGGCGACCAGAAGCGGATGCGGCCCTTCGGGAAACAGATGGCCGCGGCCACCGTTGCCAACAGTTGAAACCAGGCTGTCTCCGTGGCATTGTTCACCAGCACGCAGGCTTCCCGCACCTCACCGGCCCGTACATGCGCCACCAGCTTCTCAGAGAACTGCTGGATCAGCGGCTGTGAGTAGGGCGGATTCATCCATACCCGCCCCGCCCACGGGTGTTTCAAACCGTCATCCTCGGCGGTGAAGTAGAGCGTCGCCTTTACCACCTCATTGGCCAACGGTGAGGAAGCCGGATCCAAGTCGATGCCGCCCATGACGACCCTGGCCGCCTCGATGTACTCGGGCGGCGTGTACCACTCGTTGTTGCCGCTGTTGTAGGCCACGTGTGGCTTCGGCGCAGATGCGGCCGCCACCACAACGGGCGCTTCCAGCGCAGGCTCCTGCGATTGCGCGGCGAATACAGATGCCTCCGC
>JAKOTN010000058.1 GCA_029776255.1 Pseudomonadota bacterium | reverse complement strand
AAATATTTTAGTGGCGCCTATTGGCGGACGATAATAAATCGACGCCGGAATCGGGGAATCTCCCCCGGCGGCGTGATCTGGTGCGCGGCAAGGTCCGGCTGGAGCATTGCAACTCGAGAACCGCGCCAAAGTGCCCGGTCTTAAATCAAATTCTTCCCTCACTCGCCCTCTCCCGCCGACAGACCGCTGGCCCGCAGCACGCGCCGGCGGATGGCGTCGTCGAACAGCCTTGGCGGGCCGGGCATCGCGACGGTGAGGAAGGCGCGGGCGCGGGTGATGCCGGTGTATAGCAGTTCGCGCGTCAGCAGCGGGCCGAGGGTTTCCGGCAGGATGAGCGCGGCGTGGCTGAATTCGGACCCTTGCGCCTTGTGCACGGTCAGCGCGTAGGCGGTTTCGACGCTTTGCAGGCGGCTGGGAAGCACCCATTTGATGCCTTGTCCGGCGTCGCCGGCCGGGAAAGCGACGCGCGGCAGCCAGCCCTCGCCGCTCGCCGCCGGCAAGGCGAGGGTGATGCCGATATCGCCGTTCATCAGCCCCAGTTGGTAATCGTTGCGGGTGACCAGCACCGGCCGGCCGGGATACCAGCCGTCGTTGGCCGGAATCAGGCCGGCCGCGCGCAGCAGGTGGGCAATCCGCGCATTCAGTCCTTCGACGCCCCAGGGACCGCGCCGCAGCGCGCACAGGACCTGAAATTGGCCGTGCGCCCGCAGCACGGCGCGCGCCCAGTCGTCGAAAGCCGCCGCGCCGGCGGCGTGCGTCGGCCGCTCGTCGCGCAGGCATTCCAGATAGTGCCGGTAGCCGCCGCGCGCCGGAACGGCGGCTGGTCCGCCGTCGACGAGCAGGCGTTCCAGCCCGCTTTCGCCCTCGCGGCCGAGCGACAGCAGCGCCAGATCGGCGTGGCCGCGCGACCACAGCGCGTTGGCGCCGGCGGCGTCGCCGGCATTGACCGCTTCGGCCAGTTGCCCGATGCCGCTGTCGGCGGCAAAGCGGTGGCCGTGGCGCAGCATGGCCACCGCCTGATCGAGCGGTCGGCCGGCCGGGTCGATCAGCGGCGGCGGCAGCCGTTCGCCGGTCGCCGCCGCCAGCCAGTCGGCGGTCGCCGGCGTGTAATGCCCCTGCCGGGCGCGGGCGGACAGTTCGCCGAGCACCGCGCCGGCTTCCACCGACGCGAGCTGGTCCTGGTCGCCGAGCAGGACCAGCCGCGCCGCCGTCGGCAGGGCGGCGAGCACCGCGGCCATCATTTCCAGATCGATCATCGACGCTTCGTCGATCACCAGCACGTCCACCGCCAGCGGGTTGCCGGCATGGTGGCGAAAGCGCCGGCTGTCCGGGCGGCTGCCAAGCAGGCGGTGCAGGGTGTGGACGGTCAGCGGAATCGCCTGCCGCACGGCATCGGCGTCGGCCAAGCCCGCCAACGGCAGGCGGGCGACGGCGCCGGCGATCGATTCGTTGAGCCGCGCCGCCGCCTTGCCGGTCGGCGCGGCGAGACGAATACGTAATGCTCGTGACTCTCGTGACGGTGGTGGCGCTCCCGGCGGCGCGCCGGTGGTCGATGGCGTCAGCGCCAGGGCTTGCAACAAGGCCAGCAGACGGACGACGGTGGTGGTCTTGCCGCTGCCCGGACCGCCGGTGACGATGCTGAAAGCGCTGCGCGCGGCCAGCCCGCACGCGATCTTCTGCCAGTCGGGCGCGTCGCCGGGCGAGGCGGGGAACAGCGCGTCGAGCGGCCCGCGCAGCGCCGCCGGCGGCACGGGGTCCGGCGGCGCGGTCAGGCGGCGGGCGATGCCGGCGCGCACCGCCTGCTCGTAACGCCAATAGCGGCGCAGATAGAGCCGGGTGCCGACCAGCACCAGCGGCGCGCTGCCGTCGATGCCGCCGTCTCCCTTCCTCTCCTCGCCTACCTCCTCGACCAGTAGCGGCTCGCGCAGCGCTTGCCGCCACCGAGCCGCCGTCAGCCCGCGCAGCAGTTCGGCCGGCACGGGTAGCGGCCCTTGGCTGTCCGCCCAGGCCAGACCGTCTGGCGGCAGGGACAGCGCGAAAGCGGGCGTCCGCAGAGTGGCCTCGAGATCGAGGCAGACGTGGCCGCGCCCGAGTTGATGGCTGGCCAGCGCGGCGGCGAGAATCGCCAGCGGCGAGGCAGTCGGCACTTCCCGCCACAGGAAATCGGCGAACACCGCGTCCAGCCGCCGCAGCCATTGCCGTTCGGCCCAGCGTTCGAGCACCGCCCGCAGCGTCGGCCGGTCGAGAGCGGCCGTCACGATGCCTCCCCGGCGCCGGCAAACAGCGCGTCCAGCGCGGCGATCAGCGCGCGCGGCGGACGCTCGGCGTGCACGCCCCGGCTGGGGGCGTCGCTGCCACGGAGGAAGAGATAGACCGCGCCGCCGACATGGCGGTCGTAGTCGTAATCGGGCAGCCGCGATTCGAGCAGGCGGTGCAGGGCGAGCAGGTAAAGCACATATTGCAGTTCGTAGCGGGATTGCAAAATCGCCGCCCGCATCGCCGCCGGGGTGTAGGCGGCATCGTCCGGGCCGAGCCAGTTGGATTTGTAGTCGGCGATGTAATAACGGCCCCGGTGCTCGAAAACCAGGTCGATGAAGCCCTTGAGCATGCCGTTCAACTGTCCGTCCCGCAGCGCCGGGCGGTCGGCGCCGTCAAGGGTGTGCCGGCGGACCAGGGCGTCGATGCGGACGGTGTCGACCGCGTGCACGGCGAGCCAGAATTCCATCTCGGCCATCGTCGCGGTCAGATCGGCGAAAGCCACCGTCGGCGGAGCGCCGCCGATGGGGTTGCGATCACTGCCCTCGCCGGCGCACGGCAGCGGCAAGGGCTGTCGGAGAAAACGCGGCAGCCAGTCGGCCAGTGGCGCCAGCCAGCGCTGCCAGCCCCGCGCCTCGCAGCGGCGCGAAAGGGCCTCGCGCAACGCCGGCGCATCCGCTGCCGCGGCGGCGAACCCTTGCCCGGCGACCCATTCGAGGATCTCGTGCAGGAACGTTCCGGCCTCGGCGCCGCGCGGAAAGTCGTGCAGCGATGCCGGCGCCGGCGGGCGGGCGGCGTCGGGTTCGACCGCCGCCAGCGTTTCGCGAAACACGTCGGCGGTCGCCGACTCGGGAGCCTCGGCCGGGCGGGGGCCGGCGCCGGCATCGCCGCCGGAACCAACAACGTCGAGCGCCGAATAGCTGGCGATCCACCAGTGTTCGCGCGTCACGCGCGCCGAGCGCCGCGCCGCGCCGCGCGCGGTCGCCGCCGACGCCGGGACATGGCGCCCGGCGTCGGCGGCCGGCGCTTGCTCGACGGCGATTGCCGGGCACGGCGCCGCCCAGGCGCGCAGGATGGCTGGCAGATCCGCCGGCGCGATCGCCGCGCCGCCGCCCAGCAAATGGCCGAAAGCGCTTTTTTCCAGCGCCGGCAGGGGCGCGAGGCCCAGCCAGGTGGCGTGGCGGGCGCGGGTCAGCGCCACGTAGAGCTTGCGCAGATCTTCGCCCAGGCGCTCGCGGTCGGCGCGTTCGAGCACCTCGGCGTCGGGCGACAGGGCGAGGCGCGGCCGCCCTTGCGCGTCGTGCCAGCGCAGCGGCCGCGCGTCCCGGGCATCGACCGGCCGGTAATTGCCGGCGAATGGCAGGAACACCAGCGGATATTCCAGCCCCTTGGCTTTGTGAATGGTGACCACCCGCACCAGATCGGCGTCGCTCTCCAGGCGCAATTGACGCGCGTCGCCGCCGCCGGCCACCGTTTCCCGCCGCTGCTCGGCGAGATGGCGAAGCAGCGCGTGTTCGCCGTCGAGCAGGCGGCTGGCCTGCTGCAACAGTTCGGCGAGGTGCAGGATGTTGGTCAGCACTCGCTCGCCGCCACCGCCCCCGGCCGGTCCGAGCAGCCGCGCCGGGACGCCGAAGTCGTTGAGCAGCCGGCGCAACATCGGCAGCACGCCCTGCCGCCGCCAGCAATCGCGGTAGCCGCGAAACTGAAGCACCCGCGCCTCCCAGGCCGATTCGTCGCGATTGAGCCGCTCGAGCGCCGACCAGGGCAGCGCCAGCGTCGCCGTCGCCAGCGCGGCGCGCAGCAGGCGCGCGTCTCCCGGCTCCGCGCAAGCCGCCAGCCAATGCTGGACTTCGACGGCCTCGGCGCTCTGGAACACCGATTCCCGGTCCGACAGATAAACGCTGCGCACACCGGCTTGCGCCAGGGCGGCGCGAATGGCGTCGGCCTCGGCGCGGCCATTGACCAGCACCGCGATGTCCGCCGGACGCAAGGGCCGAAATGAATGACTTGAGCGCGAGGAATCCGGCTCGGCCGCGTCGGCGAAACCGGCGCGCCCCTGCTGGCCGCGCTGGAGCAGGCGCACCATTTCGCCGGCGCAGGCGGCGGCCATTTGCCGGCGGTAGTCGTCCTTGCTCAAGGGCTTGCCGTCCGGATGCGGCGGCAGCCACCAGACGGTGAGCGCCGGGGCGTGTTCGGACGCCGACGCCAGATCCGGCCGCCACGCCTCCCGACGCCCTCGCGCCTCGGCGGTGACGAAGGGCAAGGGGTTGTCGGCGCCTCGGCGGAACAGGAAGGCGCCGTCGCCGGCGACGCGCGCTTCGGCCACCGCGAAACAGTGATTGACCGCGGCGACCATCGCCGGCGTCGAGCGGAAATTGCGACGCAGGGTATGCACCCGCCCGGCGCACGCCTTGCGCGCGGCCAGATAGGTGTGGATGTCGGCGCCGCGAAAGGCGTAGATCGCCTGCTTGGGGTCGCCGATGAGGATCAGCGCGCACGGCGGCGCCGACGCGGTGGAACACTCGCTCGCGGCGCCGTCCCCGGCATCCGCGCCGCCGGCGAGGCCATGAACGGCGTCGAAAATCCGGTACTGCACCGGATCGGTGTCCTGAAACTCGTCGATCAGGGCCACCGGAAACTGGCGGCGGATGCGCCCGGCCAGCCGCTGGCCGTTGCCGCCCGCCGTGGCGCGCAGGGCGGCGTCCAGGCGGCTCAGCAGGTCGTCGAAGCCCATTTGCGCGCGTCGCGCCTGTTCGGCCGCGAAACGCCGCGCCACCCAGCGCGCGGCATGGCACAACAGTTCGTCGCGGGCGTCCGGCAGCGCCGCCAGCGCGGCGGTCAGCCCGGCGAGCGCATCGAGCGCCGGATGCGACGGCGGCGTGCCGACTTTCCAGGCCTCGGCCAGACCGCCGGGCGTCAGACGGCTCCAGCCGGTCTTCAGATCGGGGTGACTCAGCGACGCGTCGTCCCGCCAGCGGCGCAGGCTGTCCAGCCATGGCCGGTAATAGCGGGCTTGCAGCTTGTGGCCGTCGACCTGTTTCCGGGCGACGGCGTCGTCGAGCAGGGTCTGCAATTCATCGACCCACGCCGCCCACGGCGCCTTGATCGCCGCCAGCCGGCGCATTCTTTCCCGCCGCGCGCGGGCCAGGCTTTCCTCCGGCGGCACGGCGTCGGCAAGCCCGAGAGGGTCGACCAGCGCCACGAGTTCGACCACGCGCGGCGCCAGCGCCGCCGGACCGCCCCACCAGCGGCGCACGTCGGCGACCGCGTCGGCGTCGAGCGGAGTCATGAAGGTGCGCCAATAGTCGCGCACCGCCTCGGCCAGCAAATCGCGCTGATCGGTTTCCAGGCGCTGGGTGAACAAGCTGTCGCTATCGAACGCGTGTTCGCGCAACATCCGGTGGCACCAGCCGTGGATGGTGGAAATCGCCGCCTCGTCCATCCCTTCGGCGGCCAGTTGCAAGGCCCGGGCGCACGCCGGCCAGCGCGCCGGCGGGGTATCGTCGCGCAGTTGGCGCAGGAGTTCGTCGGCGACGACGCGCTCCGGTTCGGCGCGAAAACAGTCGGCGGCGGCGGCCAGCCGGGCGCGGATGCGGTCGCGCAATTCCTGCGTCGCCGCCTCGGTGAACGTGACGACCAGGATTTCGCGCGGCGACAGCGCGCGCGGGTAGGCCGCCGCGCCGCCGTGACCGAGCACCAGGCGCACGTAGAGCGCGGCGATGGTGAAGGTTTTGCCGGTGCCGGCGCCGGCTTCGATCAGGTGCTTGCCGCGCAGGGGCAGACGCAGGGGTTCGAGAGCGGCGGGCGCGCCGATCAAGGAGATGGCCGGCGGCGCGCCGTGGCTCGCGGGCGTCATGCGGCGCCACCGGCCGTCGTCGTCCCCCGCTTCTCGCCGACGGGCAAGGCCGCGTGCAAGGGCCGGAGGAGCGTTTCGGCGAGTTGAAAAAATTCGCCGTCGGCGGTCAGCGCCGCGAAATCGGGATACACGCGCCGCAGGTAGGCGTCGGTACGCGCTTCGCCGATCTGCCGGAACGCGCCGTCGTAACACCGCGCCGCCGCGTCGCGGCCTTCCCGCAGCCAGACGAAGGCGGTGCGCGCGGCCAGGGGTAGCGGCCGCCGCATGCCGTGCCGCCAGACGCGCAGCAACTCGGCGAGATGCCGCCGCGCCTCGGCTGGCGGCAGCGGTGGCAGGGTGACCGTGCCGATCTTGCCGACGATCTCGGTGGTCAGCGGCTCGCCGGCGAGATGCAGCGCCAGATGCCGCAGCCAGTGGCCGACGATTTTTTCGCCGCGATAATGGCGGTTCTCGATCAGTTCGCTGCTTTCGAGCACCACCCGGCCGCGCCGGCCGGCGTCGTCGGCGCGCAGATCGTCCAGCCGGTCGGCGAGCGTCAGTTCCTGACCGTCGCCGTCGACCGTCAGGCGGATCTCTTCCGCCGCCGCCAGCCGCCGTGGCCAGCGCGCCAGCGCCTGCCGGTAGCGCTCGAACAGCGCCGCCATCGGCGCCAGCAGATCGTCGGCCAGCGCGCGGCCGAACTCGCCGGCCGGCAGATCGCCGCGGCGCCGGATGGCCGCCAGACGGGCGGCGCGCGCGTCGGCGAGCGTTTCCGTCCACGTTTCCGCATCGGTGTCGCCCCGCGCCAGCGCGGTGGCCTGCGCCTGGATCAGTTCGTCCTGCAATTGCCAACGGCCGAGCGGGTCGAGTTCGAACGGCTCCTGATCGTCGGCAACCGGGTCGTCGTCGGCGAAGTAAACGCCGAGACGCTGGCGGAAGAAGACTCGCACCGGCTGTTTCAGGAACTCGCCCAGCCGTTGCAGCGATAGCGCTTCCTCGGTCGCCGGCGGCGGCAGCGGCGGTTCGGCGGGCGGCGGCGACTCGGCGATGGCCGGCGGCAGCCATTCGCGCGCATAGCTGAACAAACCGGCGGCGGCTCCGGCGGGCGTGAAATAGAGCGGGTTGAAGGGCTGCAAGGGGTGTTCGACGGTCAGGGCCGCCAGCAAGGCCGCGCCGCCCGGCCCGCTATCGCTGGCCGTGTCGGCGGCGTCGTTCTCATCGCCGGCGGCGCACGGCGTCCAGCCGGCGGCGAGGTGGTCGCGCAACTGGGCGACCAGCACCGACGGCGGCCGCGCGCTGTTGTCGTTGATGTCTCGGCCGACCCAGGAGATGTGCAGCCGTTCGCGCGCCGACAGCAGCGCTTCGAGGAACAAGTAGCGGTCGTCCTCGCGCCGCGAGCGGTCGCCCGGCCGGTAATCGCCGGCCATCAGATCGAAATCCATCGGCACGCGGCGGCGCGGGTAGTCGCCGTCGTTCATCCCCAGCAGGCAGACCAGACGGAAAGGAATGGCGCGCATCGGCATCAGGGTGGCGAAGGTGATCGCACCGCCGAAGAAGCGCTGCGACAGGCCGCGCTGTTCGAGTTGCGCCAGCCAGTGCTCGCCGACCACCGTCAGGGGTAAGTCCTCGCGCAGCGCCGCTTCGTCGCAGATCGCCTCCCACTCCCGAAGCGCCGTTTCGAGCCGCAGCAGGGTATAGGCCTCGTCATCGTCGGTGGCGACGAAGAAATCGGCCAGCAGCCGGCGCAGGCGCTCGCCCCAGACGGCGACGCCGGCCGGGGCGCGCAGCGTCCGCCAGGTGGCGTCCAGGCGTTCGAGCAGTCGCGCCAGCGGACCGAGCAGGGCGGCGTCGATGCCGCCGATTTCGTCGTAAGGCTCGATTCCCCGCCAGGCGGCGGCGTCGGCGCCGACGGCGTAGCCGAGCAGCATGCGCCGCATGCCGAACAGCCAGGTGTTCTGCGCCGCGTCCGGCGCGCCGGTGTGCGGCAGATCGAGGCCGGCGCGCTGCTCGGCGTGCAGACCCCAGCGGATATTGGCGCCGCGAATCCAGCGCTGGAGTCGCGGCAAATCGTCCTCGGCGATGGCGAAACACCGCCGCAAGGCCGGCACGTCGAGCAAGTCGAGCAGATCGCCGACGGCCAACCGCGATTGCGGCAGGGCCAGCAGTTGTTCCAGCGCCCGTGGCAGGGGATCGACCCGCCGCCGGCCCTGATCGGCGACGTTGAACGGCAGGTAGCGCGGATCGTCGGCGTCGATCAGGCCGAAAACGGCCTGGATGTGCGGCGCGTAGGCGTCGATCTCCGGCACCATGACGATCACCTCGCGCGGCCGCAGGCTGGCGTCGGCGTTGAAGGCGGCCAGCAATTGGTCGTGCAGGATTTCCACCTCGCGCCGCGGGCTGTGCGCGACATGGAAACGCAGCGAGGCGTCGCACGCCGGGTCCACCGGCGGCCAGCAGGCGCGCGTCTCGTGCAGCGGCCGGAGTTCGAGAATGTCGTCCTGCAATTGTTGCAGCACCCCGGCGCCGCCGAAAGGCACGAACAGGCGCTGCTCGGCGAGAATGGGCCGCCGGTGGGCGGTCGCCGCGCCATCGCCAACTTCACTGAACGCGCCGGGTTGATCGGAATGGCTGGATTCGTTGAACTCGTCGAGCAGACCGATGAAATCGCGGCCCTGCTTGCCCCAGGCGGCGAGCAGCGGCGGCGCGTGCAGGTGCAGCAGTTCCTCGGGCACCGGCGGCGCGTCCGGGGAGCGCGAACGGGCCGCCCGCCCGCCGCGCAGCAAATCCCGGTCGGCGACGATATCCGCCCAATAGTGCCGGCACGGGTCATGCACGCACAGCAGCACCTGCGTCCAGCGCGACAGTTCGCCAAGTACTTCCAGCGACTGGCGCGGCAGGCTGGAGATGCCGAAGACGATCACCCGCCGAGGCAGGTCGGGTGGCCGTTCTCCCGCCGGCCAGGCGGCCGCGCGACGCATGAACGCCGCGTGCACCGCCGCCCGGCCAGCGCCGGAGGCTTCGCCGCCCGTGGCGGCATCGCGCACGTCGGCCAGCAGCGCCCGCCATAACGCCGCCTGCCAGCGCTGGCCGTCCGGCAATGGCGTCGCGACGCCGCGCGCGTCGATCAGCACGTCGTCGCCGACCGCCCAGCGCGCGAGCCAATCGGCGCGATACACCTGGTATTGATCGAAGAGATCCGCCAGCCGTTCGGCGAGCTGAAAACGCTTGCGCAAGTCGTGGTCCTGGCGCAGGAACGCGCGCAGCGGCGCGAGCGGCGCATCCCCATCCTGACCGGTCAACGACGGCAACATGCGCAGGAGGCGCCAGCGCAGACGTTCTTCGTCGAACGGCGACTGTTCCGGCACCGCCAGACGTCCGAGCAGCGCGCGATAAACCCGCCACAGAAAACGCGCCGGCAGGGAAATCTCCAGCGCGGCGGCGATTCCGCAGCCTCCGTCCGCCGGATCGGCGGCCAACGCCAGCTTCAGCCACTGCGCGATGCCGTTGCTCTGCACCAGCATCACCTCGTTTTCCAGCGGCGCCAAGGGGTAACGCCGCAGCCACGCCAGCACCAGATCGCGCAACAACTCCGGCTGGTTGCCATGGACGAGCATCAGGCCGGGGGTCGGGGCGTTGAAGGTCACGTCGAACTCCGCGAAACAGACTCAGCACAAGGCTCGAACCATAACGTGGAACGGCCGACGAAGGCTAGCGGCCCGTAGCGCCGCCTTTCTTTGGCGGCTGTCCGATGAAAAACGCGTCCGGAAAAAGCGCGTAAAAAAAACCCGCATCCTTTCGAATGCGGGCTGCTCGCGTGCGAACGCGAAGGATCGTGTATCAGGCGCTCTTGCGGCGACGCATGGCAACGCCACCGAGCAGGCCGAGGCCGAGCAGGCCAAGCGTACCGGGTTCGGGAACCTTCGTTGGCGGACGATCGCGCGTTTCGAGCAGATCAACCTGAGCGTCCCAGGCCGGACCGGTGCTGTAGAGGACCATTTCGATGCTGGTGACGCTGGTAAACACGCCCGGCGCGCTGAAATCCGAGAAGGAGAAGAAAAAGTCGGGACCGCTGGCGCCGTTCAGGAAAGTCTTGGAGATCGACGAGGTCATGCCATTGATGAAGAAGTCGATCTTCAGCGTGTTGTCGATGGCGGTCGGCAGGGCCAGGTAGAAACCGGTAGCGCCACCGGCGGTCAGATCGGTGACGGCGAAGCCATCCCACAACACATGCACGTTGCTGTCGGTGACCGGGCCATTGGCAACGCCGAGGAGTCCGCCCTGGACATCGACATAGGTGCCGTTCGCACCGCCCGTGCCGCCAGTCGTCTTGTTGATGGTGATGTCCCGGTCGGCGCTGATCATGCCGCCCCCGGCAACGTTACCGCTGCTGCTGGCCGGCGCCGCGCCCGTCACGGCGACGGATTGATCGGTGGAAAAATTGTCGATGAGCAAGGCCTGCGCCGAGCCCGCGGCGAACAAACCCGCCATCAAAGCGGCAATTCCGAGTTGTTTTCTCATATTGAATGGTTACCCCTTACAAAAATGGATATTAAACCTGTCACTCAACAGGTTCCGTTTTAATTTTTTTAGCCGGGCAACACCCGGCGACAAGGTCAAAGCGATATTCGTGCCAGGCACAATAAGTGATTGATGCGGCACGATCCGGAGACTAGCGCAGCGGCATGCCGACGCCGAATGTAAAGAAAACCCACAAGCGGACCGGCGCCAAACCATAAGATAAATCAACGGTTCGGACGATACGCGACGACTCCGCCGCCAGTGCGCGCCGCTCCAACGACACGCACGGCGCACGGCAACTCACCGGCCCGTTGGCCGGGAGGCGGCGCGCGCCGCTCGGTCGCCCCGGAACGGCGTTACAAGCGGCGAATTTTTTCCAGCACGGCGGTGGTCGAGGTTTGATGAAGGAAAGGCAGCGACAGCACGCGCCCACCCCAGCCCGCCACTTCCCGGTTGCCAACGATCTTGTCGACCGGCCAGTCGCCGCCCTTGACGAGAATGTCGGGCCGGCAATCGACGATCCGCGCCAAGGGCGTGTCTTCCTCGAACCAGGTCACCGCGTCGACGGATTCGAGCGCGGCGATCAGCGCCAATCGGTCGACCAGCGTGTTCACCGGCCGGTCGACGCCCTTGCCCAGGCGCTTCACCGAGGCGTCCGAGTTGAGCGCCACCACCAGCGCGGCGCCGAGCGCACGCGCTTGGGCCAGCAAAGTGACGTGACCGCGATGGAGCACGTCGAAACAGCCGTTGGTGAATACCAGCGGCCGCGGCAATTCGCCAAGGGAGTGCACGAGCCGTTCGGGCGCCTGTATTTTTTTCTCGAACCCGGGTGTTTCGATCACTGGCGGATTTGTCGCGGACATCGATGGCTCCTATTGGCGAATGGTGGGCGGCGACGCACGACAGGGATCGGGTGCATCGCCGCCGAAGGGAGTCTGGCATCAGTCGGAACGGCGGACAAGCCCCCGCCGGCGCGTGCGTGACCGATCTCACAAGCCGACCGCTCCGAGTCGGTATAATCACGGCTCGCGCGAACCCGTGCCAGGCGTTGTCATGGGCTTCGGTAAAGCTCAATCGACTGGAGAACGGGATGGATATCAAAAACGAGGTGGTGTCGGTTCTTGACGATGTGCTGAGCCTTAAGGGCCGAGGCAGCCAATTCAAACTGGACACGCCTTTGCTGGGGGCCATCCCCGAACTCGACTCCATGGCGGTGGTGGCGCTGATCACGGCTCTGGAAGAACGTTTCGGCTTTGCCGTGGACGACGATGAAATCGATGGCGCGGTTTTCGCCTCGCTCGGCACGTTGATCGATTTCGTGCAAGGCAAACTGGCCGCCTGAGCGCTCTGGCCGGCGGCATTCACGGCCCGGCCCACGACACGCTCCAGCCCTTGCGGCGCCGGTATCGCGCGCTGGCCCGGAAAAATTTGGTCTGCCGGTGTTCGGCGGCTAAGATGGCGCGTTCTGCCTCCCTTCGCCGGTCCCGCCACGCCAATGAACCTCCTGAAGACTCTCGCCACGGTCAGTGGCATGACCTTGCTGTCGCGTGTTCTTGGCTTCGTCCGCGATTTCGTGATTGCCAACGCCTTCGGCGCCGGCGCGCTGACCGACGCGTTCTTCGTCGCCTTTAAACTGCCCAACCTGCTGCGACGCCTGTTCGCCGAAGGCGCGTTCTCGCAGGCTTTCGTGCCCGTGCTCGGCGAATACAAAAACAAGCGGGGCCCCGTGGAAACCAGGCAACTGGTCGACCGCGTCGCCAGCCTGCTGTTTCTGGTCGTGACCGCGGTAACCGTGCTCGGCATGGCCACCGCGCCCGTTCTGGTCTATGTCTCCGCACCGGGCTTTGCCGGCGATGCGGACAAGTTCGCGCTGACGGTTACCCTGACGCGGCTGACTTTCCCTTACATTCTGTTCATGTCGCTGGTCGCCCTGGCCGGCGGCGTGCTCAACACCTGGAGCCGCTTCGCGGTACCCGCCTTCACGCCGGTCCTGCTCAATGTCGCCATGATTTTGATGGCCTTGTTCGCCGCGCCTTGGTTCGAGCCGCCGATCATGGCCCTCGGCTGGGCGGTATTCATCGGCGGCGGCGCGCAATTGGCGCTGCAAATCCCCAGCCTGATGCGCATCGGCATGTTGCCGAAGTTCTCGGTCGATTTGCAGGACGAGGGGGTCCGGCGCATTTTCCGCCTGATGGCGCCGGCGGTGCTTGGGGTATCGGTCGCGCAGGTCAGCCTGCTGTTGAACACCATTTTCGCTTCGTTCCTCTCGTCAGGCAGCGTGTCCTGGCTTTATTACGCCGACCGCCTGATGGAATTTCCAGCCGGCCTGCTGGGTGCGGCTCTGGGAACCATCCTTCTTCCGTCGCTGGCCAAATACCACGCCGCCGAGCGACCCGAGGAATACGCCAGGCTGCTGGACTGGGGGCTTCGGCTGACCTTTCTACTCGCCGCTCCAGCGGCGCTGGCCCTGGCGATACTCGCCGTGCCGCTGATCGCCACGCTGTTTCACCACGGGGCGTTCGGTACCAACGATGTCTTCATGACGCGCAACGCCCTGCTCTCCTACAGCATCGGCCTGTTGGGCCTGATTCTGGTCAAAGTGCTGGCCCCCGGCTTTTATGCCCGCCAGAATATCCGCACGCCGGTGAAAATCGCCTTGATCACCTTGTTCGTGACCCAACTATTGAATCTGCTGCTGATTCGCTGGCTGGATCACGCCGGTTTGGCCCTGGCGATCGGTCTTGCCGCCACGCTCAATGCCGCGCTCCTCTATCGGGGGCTGCGGCATCTTGGCATTTATACCCCGCAGCCCGGCTGGTGGATGTTTTACGGCAAGCTGGGGCTGGCCTTGTCATCCATGGGCGGCGCGCTCTGGCTGACGAGTGGCGACCCCGCCGACTGGTTGCGTTGGCACACCGCCGAGCGCCTGCTACGCCTTTCCTGGGTGGTCGGTTTGGGTGTGTTCGCCTATTTCGCTACACTATGGGTCGCCGGATTTCGTCTTGGTGATTTCAAACGCAGAGCAGCCGAGTAACCTATCAGGAGAACAACGATGAAATTGACCAGCAACAGTTTCGACGATGGACAACGTATTCCGGGGGACTTCGCGTTTTGTATTCCCGATGCCGGGCATCACGTCTGTCTGGGAAAGAATCTCAACCCCCATCTGGCCTGGAGCGGCGCGCCGGCTGAAACGCGGTCCTTCATCTTGATCTGCCACGACCCGGACGTGCCGAGCAAGGGCGACGACGTTAACCAGGAAGGCCGTACCGTACCGGCGTCACTACCTCGCGTCGATTTTTTCCACTGGGTACTGATCGACCTGCCAAGGAATATCACCAAAATCGAACAAGGCGAGTTTTCCGACGACGTCACCCCCCGCGGCAAATCGGGACCGCATGCGCCGCACGGCGCCCGCCAAGGGATCAACGACTACACGGCGTGGTTCGCCGGCGACAACGACATGCGCGGCGACTACTATGGCTACGATGGTCCCTGCCCGCCGTGGAACGACGAAATCATTCATCGCTACGTGTTCACGGTTTTCGCAATGGACGTGCCGACGCTCGACGTTGCGGGAAAACTGACTGGACAAACGGTGCGCGAAGCCATGCGAGGTCACGTTCTCGGAGAGGCCAGCCTCACCGGTACCTATGCGCTGAATCCCACTGTAAAGCAGTAAATATCATCCACGGCGCCCAACAGCCCATTCATCAATAAAAAAGGCCGCGCTAGCGGCCTTTTTTATTGGACAGGCCGACAAGCCTGTCCAAACGAACGGTAACGTCGATTATGACTGCACGCTGACCTCGACACGACGGGCCTCGGCGGAATCGCCACTGCCGGTGGTTACCTCGGGCTTGCGCATCTCGATGCGATCCTCGGCGATACCGACACTCTTCAGTGCCTCGCGTACCGCCTTGGCACGGTTCTTCGCGATCTCTTCGTTCGCCGCCTGGCTACCGCTCGGATCGTGGAATCCAGCGATGGCGAGCTTCGCGGCCGGGTTGGCCTTGGCGAAAGCGACGACCGCTTCGAGCGTTTTTCCGGCATCGGCTGGCAACTCGGACGCGCCAACCGCGAAATAGATCTTGGCGGCAGGCACCGTGGCCGCGCTCACCGCGGCCGCGGGCGTCGTGGCGACGACCTTCGGAACCGCGGTGGCCGGGACCATCAGCGGCACGATCATCAGCGCGACGATGTTGATGATCTTGATCAACGGGTTGACCGCCGGGCCGGCCGTGTCCTTATACGGGTCGCCAACGGTATCGCCAGTCACCGATGCCTTGTGGGCCTCGGAACCCTTGCCGCCGAAATGTCCGTCTTCGATATGTTTCTTGGCATTGTCCCAGGCGCCACCGCCGGTGGTCATCGAAATGGCCACGAACAGGCCAGTGATGATCGTACCCATCAACAGGCCACCGAGCGCTTTCGGCCCCAGCATCAAGCCGACCAGCACCGGCACGAGCACCGGCAACAACGACGGAACGATCATTTCACGGATGGCGGCAACGGTCAGCATGCCGACGGCGCGGGAGTAATCCGGCTTGGCCTTGCCTTCCATGATGCCCTTGATTTCCTTGAACTGCCGACGCACTTCAACGACCACCGAACCGGCGGCGCGACCGACGGCCTCCATGGCCATGGCGGCGAAGAGGTACGGAATCAGCCCGCCGAGGAACAGACCGATGATCACCATGTGATCGGAAAGGTCGAAGCGCAGACTGCCGCCGAAATTGGTTTCCAGCGCGTGCGTGTAGTCGGCGAACAGCACCAGGGCCGCCAGACCCGCGGAACCGATGGCATAACCCTTGGTCACCGCCTTGGTGGTATTGCCGACCGCGTCCAGCGGATCGGTAATGTCACGCACGGACTTCGGCAGACCCGACATTTCCGCGATACCGCCGGCGTTGTCGGTGATCGGGCCGTACGCGTCAAGCGCCACGATGATACCGGTCATCGACAGCATCGACGTCGCGGCGATGGCGATTCCATACAGGCCGGCCAGCGCATAGGTGATGTAGATGGCCGCGCAAACCGAGATGACCGGCAAGGCGCACGCCTTCATCGACACCGCCAGACCAGCGATGATGTTGGTGCCATGGCCCGTGGTCGATGCTTCGGCAACGCGCTTGACGGGCGAAAAATCGGTACCGGTGTAGTACTCTGTGATCCAGACCAGCAAACCCGTCAGCACCAAGCCCACCGCCGCCGCCAAGAAGATGTTCATCGAACCGATCAACTGCCCGTCGGCGAGCTTGACGCCTTCACCCAGCAGCATGGTGGTGACCGGATAGAAGGCGATCAGGGCCAGAATACCGGCCACCGCGAGACCGCGATAAAGCGCGTTCATGATCTTGCCGCCATCGCTGGCCTTGACGAAGAAGCAGCCGATGATCGAAGCAACGATCGAGATGCCGCCCAACACCAGCGGATAGACGATCAGGTTGTCGGTGGCACCCGGAACGCCCTTGAGCATCATCGCGCTCAGGACCATCGTCGCCACCACGGTCACCGCGTAGGTTTCGAAGAGGTCGGCCGCCATGCCGGCGCAGTCGCCGACGTTGTCGCCGACGTTGTCGGCGATCACCGCCGGGTTGCGCGGGTCGTCTTCGGGAATCCCGGCTTCCACCTTGCCCACCAGGTCGGCGCCGACGTCCGCGCCCTTGGTGAAGATGCCACCGCCAAGACGGGCGAAGATCGAAATCAGCGAACCACCGAAGGCCAGACCGACCAGCGGTTCAACCGTGTGCTGGAAATCGCCGCCCGATCCCTTGAGCATGGCGTAGTAACCGGCAACACCGAGGAGGCCGAGGCCCACCACCAGCATCCCGGTGATCGCCCCGCCCTTGAAGGCGACGTCGAGGGCGGCGGAAATCCCGCTGCGGGCCGCTTCAGCCGTACGAACGTTGGCGCGCACCGAAACATTCATCCCGATGAAACCGGTGGCACCCGACAGCACGGCGCCGATCAGGAACCCGAAAGCCATCAGCTTGCCGAGCGCGAACCAGATCAGCACGAACAACACCGCGCCGACCAGGCCGATGGTCGTGTATTGCTTGGCCAAGTAGGCTGAAGCGCCTTCCTGGATCGCCTTCGCGATTTCCTGCATTCGTGGATTGCCAGCCGGCAACGAGAGAATCCATTTTGTCATTGCGGCCCCGTAGAGCACTGCAATGACCGCACATACCAGTGCGAACATCAGACCTGACGACATAAGCAACCTCCCTCTTTTTAAAGTTACCCGCACCCTTGGGTGGCACGCCACAGGGCCGGATCTACCCTACATCTGAACAACGAAAGCAAAAACTTCGAGATCCGAAATCAGCGGTGAATCAGCGAAAATTCGCCGGAAAGCACCGAAGAGACAGCAAGGTCATGACCGACTCACGGTGGGCGCCCGGAACGTGACGTCGAAAGCCCGCGCACGGAACGCCGAACCGCATGGGCGTAGGCCACTTCACCGACGGCCAAGGCACGACAAATGGCGCCAACCGGCCATCCCGTCCCGCGTTACCGCAATGCCTCGAAAGCGGCCCGCCGGATGTCGTCCACACTCCCGACACCCGCAATACGGCGACACTTCGGCGCTTTTGCATCGCCGGTGGCAGCCCAAGCGTTGTAATAAGCGATCAGTGGCTTGGTTTGCGAGTGATAAACTTGCAAGCGCTTCTTGACGGTTTCTTCCTTGTCATCATCGCGCTGGATCAGATCCTCGCCGGTGAGGTCGTCTTTCCCGGCCACCTTCGGTGGGTTGAAACGAAGGTGATAGGTGCGGCCGGAACCTGGGTGTACGCGACGCCCGCTCATCCGGTCGACGATTTCTTCGTCGGCGACATCGATTTCGAGGACATAGTCGATCGCCACGCCGGCGGCTTTCATCGCCTCGGCCTGCGGCAGCGTGCGCGGGAATCCGTCGAAAAGATACCCGGCACGGCAATCGTCCTGCTGCAAACGGTCGGTCACCAGGCCGATGATGATCTCGTCTGACACCAGACCGCCGGCATCCATCACTTTTTTGGCTTCGATGCCGAGCGGCGTGCCGGCCTTGACCGCGGCCCGCAGCATGTCACCGGTGGAAATCTGCGGAATACCGAACTTTTCACGAATGAACTGGGCCTGCGTGCCTTTTCCAGCTCCCGGCGCACCTAGCAATATGAGTCTCATGATTCGCTTCCGAATTAGTTCAAATCAAATATTTTGATTGCAATTCAGCTACTTGCATCCGGTTTGCAGCAGCTTTGCAGCACGATGTCGTGCCCGACAGGCCGAAACTTACCCTCAAATGCGCGCACGGTCAAACCTTTTTGAACCATTCCTGCATGCGATGTGCGTCTTCTGGCGTATCCACGCCAGCAATCGGCGGATTATCGGTAAGAAGCACACTGATTCGAAACCCGTGCCATAGCGCGCGCAATTGTTCGAGGGATTCGATACGCTCCAGCGGCGAGGGCGCCAAGGCGGCGTAGCTTCGCAAAAAGCGCGCACGATAGGCGTAAAGACCGATATGTCGATACGCAAGCATATCGAGCGGCAATGTATGACCACCGGCCTCCTGGGAGAAATGGTCGCGAGCATAGGGAATAGGCGCGCGCGAAAAGTACAGCGCATCGCCGCTGGCCGTCAGAACCACTTTCACGATGTTCGGGTTGAAAAACTCGCGGGCATCGGCAAGCCGGTGGGCCGCCGTGGCGATGTCCGCGCCGCTCGTCGCCAAACGGCCGGCCATCCGTGCGATCAATTCGGGATCGATCAGCGGCTCGTCGCCCTGCACGTTGACCACGATGGCATCGTCACCCCAGCCAGCCCGCTCGACCACCTCGGCCAGCCGGTCGGTACCGCTGACATGGTCGACACGGGTCGAAACGGCGCGCAAACCATGGCGCTCAGCGGCGGCGAAGACATCCGGGTGATCGGTGGCCACCAGGATGTCGTCGGCACCCGACAACGCGGCCCGCTCGGCGACGCGAACCACCATCGGCTTGCCACCCAAATCGAGCAGCGGCTTGCCCGGCAGACGGGTTGACGCGAAGCGCGCGGGGATGACGACCTTGAAGGGAAGCGCGCCGCCTGCCATCAGGCATCGTCGGCAGGCAACTGACGCGCCTCGTCCTCCAGCATGATCGGAATGCCGTCGCGAATCGGAAACGCCCGCCGGCACGGCTTGCAAATCAATTCCGACTGCGCCTTGCGGTATTCGAGATTGGCCTTGCAGATTGGGCAGACGAGGATATCAAGCAGGCGGGCGTCCATGGAGCTTCTCCAGAATAGTCTCGATCAGGCCGGATTGACCGGGGGGGGCGCTGACCACCGCATCGACCGGCAAGACCCACGCCTCGCCGATGGCAATCGTTTCGCATTTTACCGCATCTTTTTCGGTCGTCAGCAACACCCCTTCGCGAGCGAACTCCAGATCGGCGCGCGTGTAAGGATGATGGTCCGGAAACGGATGCGCCTCGAAATCGAGACCAAGTGCCCGGAGTTGCTGAAAAAAACGTCGCGGATCGCCAATGCCGGCCAGCGCGTGCAGAGGTCGTCCACGCAGTTCGGCGGCATCGCATGTTCGCGACGCGTCGCCAAGGGCGATGAAACGCCGGCCGACCAGTCGCATCTCGAACTGCGGCAGCCAGCCCGCCGCTCGCCGCGCGCGCGGGCTTGGCTGACCGTTCCAGATCACGGCGTTCACCCCGGACAAGCGCGACAGAGGTTCGCGCAGCGGCCCCGCCGGCAACACGCGACCGTTGCCTGCGCCACGTCCGTCGAAGACCACCAGTTCAACCGCGCGTGGCAAACGGTAGTGCTGCAAGCCGTCGTCGGAAACAATCACGTCGCAATCCGGGTGCGCCGCCAGCAGGGCCCGCGCCGCCGCCACGCGATCACGGCCGACGAATACCGGCACACCGCCACGCCGGGCGAGCAACAGCGGCTCGTCGCCAACCGTCGGCGCGCCTGATCCGGGAACGACCGGCTGCACCTCGCCGCTACCGCCGTAGCCTCGGCTGACGACGCCCGGTCGCCAACCCTTTTCGCGAAGGCAGCGCACCAGCCACAACACCAATGGCGTCTTGCCGCTGCCGCCGACGGTAAGATTGCCAACGACGACCACCGGAACCGGCAGGGAACACGAACGCAGAACACCCATCCGGTAAGCGACTCGCCGCCCGGCGACCAATAAACGAAACAGCCAGGAAAAAGGAAGCAGCGGCCAGAGGGCGACCGCCAGACGCTTCCGGTACCACCAGCCGGGAAGGCGGCGGGCGAAACCCGCGACCGCCATCAGTGCGGCGATTGCGTGGCGAAGGAAATTCGCGGGTAGCCGGCGGTCTGCGCGGCCTGCATGATGTCGATCACGCTCTGGTGCGTGGCCTTGGCGTCGGCGTTGATGATCACCACCGGCTCCTTTGACTCGCCAGCAGCGCTTTGCAGGGCCTGGGCGATGGCGGCGACGCTCGCCGTGGCCAGCGGCACCTTGTTGACCAGAACCTGACCGGTCGCCGTCACCGCCACGTTGATCTCGTTCGGCTGCTCGTTCTGCTTGTTGGCGTCGGCGGTTGGCAGATTGATTTCCAAGCCCGAATATTTAGCGTAAGTGGTGGTCATCATCAGGAAAATGATGATCACCAGCAGCACATCGATCAGCGGAATCAAATTGATTTCCGGCACATCACTGCCGCGACCGCGTCGAAAGTTCATACTCGCGCCCTCACGCCTTGCGTTCGCCGTGCAGAACCTCGACCAGACGCACCGCCTGCTGCTGCATGTCGATCACGAAACCGTCGACCAGCGCGCGGAAATGGCGCCAGAAGATCATGCTCGGAATGGCGATCAACAGGCCGAAGCCCGTGTTGTACAGAGCGACCGAAATGCCGTGCGCGAGCTGCAATGGATTGCCGCCGGCCGGACCCTGCGAGCCGAAAAGTTCGATCATGCCGACCACGGTGCCGAACAGGCCCATCAACGGGCTGATGGCGGCGATGGTACCCAGGGTCGTCAGATAGCGCTCGAGGTCGTGCGATACGACGCTCCCGGCTTCCTCGATCGATTCCTTCATGATTTCCCGCGAGCACCCCATGTTGCGCAAGCCGGCGGAAAGCACGCGACCGAGCGGCGAATGGGTTTCCAGATCGCCGATCATGGCGGTATTGACGCTACCTTGCCGGTACTCGGCGACCACTCTTTGCAGCAAGCCCGGCGGCGTGACCTTGGCCGGCCTCAAGGCCACCAGGCGTTCGATGATCAAGGCAACGGCGATAATCGACGCCAACAACAAGGGCCAAATCGGCCAACCAGCCGCCTGTACGATGGAAAACACTTTTTTCCCCAGCAGATTTAACAGATGGGCACTTTAGCCTGCACCGGCCCTTGCGGCAAGTCCCGGTGACGCCGTGCCCCCATCGCCCGCTCCCCATCCACAAAAGCTGTGGACAAAGCGACTGGCAACCTGTTGGTCGAGCAGCTAAGTGCCACAGGGAAAAGGCCCTCGGCCAGCCCGCCTCGAAAACAAGCGGTACTTGGCACGGCCGCGCCGGGAAGGCGCATGTAAAATTGGCGCATGTCGGACATTTTTCCTGAACCTGCCGCTTTTTCGCTACCGACACCCGTGATCCCGGTGTCCCTGCTCAATCGTCTCGCCCGCGAACGGCTGGAAGCAGCGTTCCCGTTATGCTGGGTAGCCGGCGAGGTGTCGAACCTCAGCCACGCGTCATCCGGCCACGTCTACTTTTCACTCAAGGACGGCGCGGCGCAAGTCCGTTGCGTGATGTTCCGCAACCGCGCCCAGCTTCTCGGCTGGCGACTGGCGAACGGGCAGCATCTCGAAGCGCGCGTTCTCGTCACGCTTTACGAGGCGCGCGGGGACTTTCAACTCAACGTCGAAACCGCCCGGCGCGCCGGCGTCGGCACGCTCTACGAGCAGTTCGTGCGTCTCAAGGACAAACTGACGGCGGAAGGTCTCTTCGCCAGCGACCGCAAACGGGCACTACCGCCCTTTCCCCGGCGCATCGGCATCGTCACCTCGCCGCAGGCCGCGGCCTTGCGCGACGTGCTGAGCACCCTTGCGCGCCGTGCCGGACAGATCGGAATCGTTCTCTACCCGACGCCGGTGCAAGGCGACGGCGCCGCCCCGCAAATCGCCGCGAGCATTCGCCGCGCCGGCGAGCGCGGCGAATGCGACCTGCTGATCGTCTGTCGCGGGGGCGGCAGCATCGAAGACCTTTGGGCGTTCAACGACGAAAACGTGGCGCGAGCCATACACGCCTGTCCGCTACCGATCGTCAGCGGCATTGGTCACGAAACCGACGTCACCATCGCCGATTTCGTCGCCGACCTGCGCGCGCCCACCCCCACGGCAGCGGCGGAAATCGCGGCGCCGGAACGACACGCGCTCTTGTGTCGCCTGGCGCAGAACCACGCCGCCTTGCAACGCCATTTCGAGCGCCAACTCAAACAGCGCGAGCAACAGATCGACGGTTTGGCGCACCGCCTGCAACCGCCGGCGCACTACCTCGCCGCCCAGCGCGCCCGCCTTCAGCAATGGCAGCGGCAGCTTCTCGCTGCCCGGCAGCTAGCCCGTGCCGACGCCGACGGCAAACTGCGGGCACTCACGCACCGACTGTCCAGGAGTCACCCAACCGTCGATGGGCCGCGTGACCAACTGACAATCCTGGCGACCCGTTTGCTCAATGCCGCCGATCAGGCGCGCCTGGCGCGGAACGCCAGCGTGGAACGCCTAGCCGCCGGCCTGTCGCACCTCAACCCCACCGCCGTGCTGGCGCGCGGTTACGGTATCGTCACCGACCGGCACGGGCAAATCATCCGCGACAGCCACGCGCTTGAACCACGGCGGCAGATCGCTGTCTTCCTCCACCGTGGACAAGCCAAGGCCCGTGTGCTCTCGATTTCCGAGGAATGGGAAACCGTCTTGCCCATCGATCGCATTGCCAGCGTTCGACACCGCGAATAAGATCCAGTACTTGCGCGGAACCGGCAAAATCCAAGATTCATTCATCAATGTGTTTCGCCCCATAACAACCCTAACGGAGAACACCCATGGAACATCAGCTACCGCAACTGCCCTTTGCCATTGACGCCCTGGCGCCGCACATGTCCCAGGAAACTCTTGAATTCCATCACGGCAAACACCACCAGGCCTACGTCACCAATCTGAACAACCTGATCAAGGGCACGGACTACGAAGCCCTGTCGCTGGAAGAAATCGTCAAGAAAGCGCCAGCCGGCGGCATCTACAACAACGCGGCACAAGTCTGGAATCACACATTTTTCTGGAATTGTCTGCAACCCAACGGCGGCGGCGCGCCCACCGGCGCGCTGGCGGCCGCCATCGACGCCAAATGGGGTTCGTTCGCCGATTTCGCCAAGGCCTTTCAAGCGTCGGCGGTCGGCAACTTCGGCTCCGGCTGGACCTGGCTGGTCAAGAAAGCCGACGGCTCGGTCGACATCGTCAACATGGGCGCCGCCGGCACCCCGCTGACCACCGGCGATAGCGCGCTGTTGTGTGTCGACGTTTGGGAACACGCCTACTACGTCGACTATCGAAACCTCCGGCCCAAATTCGTCGAAACCTTCCTGAACAGCCTCGCCAACTGGCGCTTCGCCGAACGGAATTTCGCGAGCTAGGCAACACACGCGCCCCACAGCATTTGTCGTGCAACCCTGCACGACGAAAACAAGAAAACTCCGGGAAACCCTTGGCTCCCCGGAGTTTTTTGTTTCAGGAGCGCCGTCATGCCCAACTCGCACCGAACGAGCGCAGTCAATACCTTGGCATCATGTGCGGAATCCAGCGGAACAAGGTGCCGGAGACTCAAGAACTTACAAGCTCCTTGTAAGAAGGAAAAAATCCGGGAAAACACTTTTCCATATGGGCACTTAGTGCTTGGCTGGATTTTTCCGCGCTAACGCCGGGCGTTTTTTCGAGAGAAAGATTTTGTGCGACGGACCAGGACAACCACCTGAGAACATTGCGCCAAAAATTGGCGTGCGCGGAAAAAAAGAGCTTGCCGCGCCCCCGATCCCGATCCCGCCGCCATGGGGGATTACCCGATTCCGACGCCGATCCATTATCGTCCGTCAACAGGCCCCGCTGAAATGTTTCAATCATTTGATTCAATGTGTTACGCTAATACTACTAAAATTTTACACCACCCTGAGACGGAATATTTCCCGTCTTTTAGGGGGTCTACTTTACGTTAGGCCCTCAATTTCCCGGCAGCATCAGGTACGTGCGCACCGGCATGTCAGGCCGCTTGCGCTGAATCCAGCCATCGGGGCGCGGCTCGCACGCCTCATACTGACGGATTTCATCCGCTTCAAGCAGGCAGTGTTCGCTGAAGCAGTCGTATGCAACCTGCATGTCCTGCGGCTGCGTTTGCAAATAGGCAATCAGTTCTGCTACGGTCATCTCGCTTCTCAATCAATGGGCCTAACCCGTCGTTTAACCGGACCCACTACGGGCCTGCGGCCCTACGTGGTCCGGTTAACTCTGCGTTAGCCCTTCGGGTACTCATGTCGCTCTTTGCTCAATCTTCCAGCCATCTCAAAGCGCCTTGCTCCGCAACGCCCATGCTTATTGGTTCTCCGGGCGGCACGTCCGTAGGTCGCCGTTCCATGCGGGTTTCGGGCCGGCTTGTGGTTTCGTCTGCCTTTTGCGGCCTCGCTGGTGCCCACGCTTTTGCGCGCGCTCC
>JAKOTN010000035.1 GCA_029776255.1 Pseudomonadota bacterium | reverse complement strand
ATTACACCTATTTTTTGTCAATAAAACATATTTTTTTGCCTTTTTATATATCAGAAACCCGCTCCAAATCGACTACAAGGCACATTATTGCACTTTTAAGATACATTATATGTACAATAAGATACATTCTTTAAAACCGCTTCAGTAAAGTTACAAGATACATTATGTACATTTTTCCCTATTAACTTTTATATAAAAAAAATTAAAATAAAATAAAATAAAAGAATAAATTGCATAAAAATGTACATATTGTATCTTGTAACCGACTGGTAAAGGCTTTGGTGAATGTATCTTGTATTGCATATAATGTACATTATTTTAAAAATGTATCTTATAAATGTATCATATTTTTTTAAATTTTGAATTTGAATAAAATTTAATGAATAAAAAAAATAACAAAATACAAAAAATGTATTTTGTTAATTTTATATTTATTTGCCAAAATTTTATGTTTAGCCGTTTTTAAAAAACTTAAACGTTTACAAACGTTTACAAACTTTTTTTGTCCTATAATTTACATTATGTTAAATAGAAAAAAAATTGTGCAAATTTTCAACTCCTGTTATGTTATTTTCCTGTAAATTTTTAGCTTTTTTTGAAATTTTGAAATCCTTATGGTGCGATTAAAAGACTAATTTTTTTAATTTTCCAAGTCCATTTGTTTTAATTTTAATTCAATATACCTTTCTGCTAAATTTTCAAGTTCCACCCTCGCTTCAACAACCCTTGAAATTTTTTTGTAAAGTTCTGCATTTAGCTCTTCAATGTCTTCGTATAGTTCTCTAATTTCACGCTGTAAATTGCTCCTTTTCACCAAGCAATTTATCAATTCTTTATTTAGTTCTTTTTTGTCCATTTCACCTATTTCAATTCCTTATGGTGCGATTAAAAGGCTCTCCATATTTTCCAAAAAACGCCTTGTGATTGAAATTTCAATTCCTTATGGTGCGATTAAAAGAAAATATTATCTCCCATAATATTTTAATATTTAAAAATTTCAATTCCTTATGGTGCGATTACCATATATTTTTATTGTTGATACCTGTCTATCAAACTTTGAATTGAATTCATTACCTTGTTTATATTTTTAGCTGCTTTATCATTAACATCTAATTGGATCCTATCTTCAAAATCTCCTATTGCTGTAGTTACTAATATGCTGTTATAATCCTCCATTGGTCTAATATATATCTCGCAAATATGATTAGATATTTTTCTTAAATCCTTGTCAATTTCATTATTGTTATTAGGATTGTAAATTATATCCCATCCAAGTCTAAAAAAGTCAATGGTAATAGTAAATTCTTTTTCAAATCCAACCTCAATTTCTTTTGCTAATAAAAAATAAAAATAGTTATAAACTTGTTTTGCTAATAGTTTACATAAACTATTTGCATTTTCCATTTTATCATCTTTTATCTCTATTAACATACCAGTAATAGTATTTTGCGAATTTCAATTCCTTATGGTGCGATTATTTATGTTACAAAAATATATCAAAAATTCTCAAATACCAAATTTTTAGCATACTATTATTTACACTTTTTTATTGATATTTATCAATTTAGTTATTGATATTTATCAATTTCGTTTATAAATAGTTAATAGTTAATAGATTAGTGTATGTTATTTTTTTTGTTTTTTTATAGTAGTTAATTTAGTTAACTTTTAAAGTCCTTATTCTGATACATATGCTAAAACACTAAAAAAACGTTTTTTAAGACATTTTATATGTTTTTTAATATAATATACCTGTTTATAAAAAAATACTGCCAAACTTTAAGTTTATATCAAAAAACGCCTATTTATTCTATTTCAAAAAATTTTGCTAATAATTAGTATGTTAACAAACTACTTTATTTTTTTTGTCATTAAAATTTAGCATTTGATAGTGTATCATATTTTAAAAAACGTAAATTTTAGTATCATTTAGTATCATTTTGTATCAATAAAAAGTATCAAAACACCGCAAAGCCACATCCAGTCTAATGTTACAATTGTTACAACTTGTTACAAAAATGTTACAGCCTCAAACCCGCATCAATTCTAACTGTTACAAAT
>JAKOTN010000024.1 GCA_029776255.1 Pseudomonadota bacterium | reverse complement strand
GGCGGCGGCTGTGATTCGCGCTGCAACGGGCATGTATCCGAACGTGCTGGTCGTATCCGGCTGGGCGTGGGAAACGCTGCTCGGCAGTCCAGTACTGCGCGACCGGCTGGCGCTGAGCGTGACCCGCGGGCCTGCTGAAGTCGAGCGCGCACTCGGCGCGCTGCTCGGCGTGGAGCGCGTCGTGAAATCAACCGTCGTCGGCGGGTCTACGCCTACAGCGATCTGGCCCGACACCACCGCGTGGGTCGGCGTGTGCGCGCTGCCTGGCGACCCGCCCAGCGAGCCGTCCGCCATGCGCCGGGCCGTGTGGACCGGCGAGGGCGCGGACGAGAGCGGCTGGGTGGTCGAGACCTACTATGACGAGCGCACCCGCAGCGACTATGTCCGCGTGCGCGGGAACCTTGGGCTGGTGACGGTGTCGAAGAAACTGGGCTGCAGGATCACCGGGATCAAGACCTCGACCTCGCCGTAATCGTGAAAGGTTTCTCGATTGAACCTGTTTGCCACACTGTCCGCTCTGGTGCTGACGGGGGCTGCGACCCCCGTCAGCATCACCGCATACCAGGACGCGAACCCTTACCCCCCATATAACATCGACAGGACGTGGCTTTCGCTTGGGTCTCCGCTCGCCGGCATCATGGCCGGGGCGTCCGTAAGCACGGAGCCGGGCACGGCCGTGAGCCGCGCGCGCGGCATGCTCTATACGCAGCAGCTTGTGATCCCAGCCCGCATCGTGCGGGTGCGCGTGCAGGTCGGGCCGGTGGAGCGCGTGTACGACGTCGTCAGCTCGCGCGTGGTTGACGGCGTGCTGGTGCTGGAACTTGAAACTCTGTGGGAGGATGGCGTATGAGATGGGCGGCACTGATGCGTCAGGCGGTGCAGGCGGGCATGGTGTACAGGCGCCCGCAGAGCGAGAGATACGCGCTGGCCTCCTCCCTGGAGAGCATCGGGTCGCAGAAGATTTACGTCGACACCCAGCGCGTGCCTGTGCGTCGTGCCAACATGGGCCCGGGCGCTGTCGGTAGCGCGTGGGTCGAGGATAGGCTCACGCTGTACGTGCGCGAGCCACGCGGGTATGAGATCGAGATTACGGCGATGAATCTTTGCACACAGATGCTGTCGATGGGCATTCCGGTGATTGGATTCTCATGGGAGTGGGAGCACGATGTCGCTGCGCACGACCCGGGCGGATCGCTCGACACCAGCGTGGCGCGCATCACCGTGGAGCTCGCGGAATAGGGAAATTTTTCTCGATATGAACGTGCAGATAATAGGCGTGGACGATCTCAAGGCCGCGCTCGCGGCCGTGGGCCGGGACGCGCCGAAAGCGATGCGCGCTGCCGCAAGGCAGGTCGCGCGCATTGCCGCGCGTGAAGCGAAGGCCCTGGCGCCCGTGCGTACGGGCGCGCTGCGCAAGAGTATCGGCCAGCGCGAGACCCGCGGCGGGGTGTTCTACGCGGGCGTTCGAAAAGGGGTGTTCGGCCGGACCCGAACGGGCCGGCCGAAAGAACCGGCGAAGTACGCGTATGTGGTTGAGAAAAAAAGGAAATTTTTCTCGAGTGCGGTCGAGCGCGTGAGCGCGATCGCACCCGCGGAGTACCTGCGGGCGCTGCGTGATGCGCTCGCAAAAGTGAGGAGGGTTGCACATGGCTGATTCCAATAATACGCCGACTACCGAAAATCCGATTTTCGGTAATAC
>JAKOTN010000005.1 GCA_029776255.1 Pseudomonadota bacterium | reverse complement strand
CATATTTAGAAATAATATTACCATTTTCATCCACTTCATCAGCTCTATTAGCTGTAACTGTCCACATAAATTTAGCATTTGACTTGCCACCATTTAGCTCTACAACATCAAAACCTGTTTTTGTCTTATTTGTTACATATACACCATTGCAGTCATCCTCTAATTGAATAAACACACGTAATGGATGTTTTTCATTTATTGTAACATTTTTTGCAAAATCAGGATCTAGCTCTATATGTGCTTTACCATTTATTAATTGTCCCTCTCCATAATCTTGAAATAAAACTTCTGGTGCTTCAGGACAATATAAATTTACTCTTTCTCCAGCTGTATTTTTTACTATTGTAGATACAGCACCTGTACCATTAATTTTATAATCTGTTCCTGTTCCACGTCCACCAACATATGCATATGCAGTAGTACTATTATTTTTAAAGTATCCACCCCATGTATTATCACCCGAACCAGTAGCATAACCATAAACACCTATTGAATCACCAGTGAAAGCACCGCCAGAACCTTTGACAAGAAAATTAGCAGTTTGATTATTACCTACACCAATTACACCAGTTCCTTTTGCATTTATTGCTATACCATATGAGCCTGTATTTGAACCAGTGAAAGCACCACCACTACCATCTGTTAGGTATGAAGCAGCTTGATTATTACCAGCACCTACAACGCCTGTACCATTAGCAGCTGCACTTATTCCCAATACTCCCTTGCTTTTAGATGTATTATTCCCATAACCAAAAACACCTATATTTGTACTTGCAAAAGAACCACCTAAACCATCTGCAAAGTAAACTGGATCTAAATTATTTCCAGCAGCTAATATACCAGCTCCCTTTGTATGGAAGTTTTTAGCATAAATAGCCTGTCCTATGTCTGCTGCCGAGCTATCTTCAGCATACACACCTGTACCACCCGTGGAACTCCCCGCAACACCATATCCAGTTGATGTTAATCCAAATATAGCTATCCCACCACTAGCAGAATTATAACCATATACTCCTACTCCACTTGCTTGGTCTGTAAATCCATTTATAGCAAAAGGATAGGTAGCATTACCTTGTGCTTCTAATAAAT
>JAKOTN010000016.1 GCA_029776255.1 Pseudomonadota bacterium | reverse complement strand
TGATCCAGTTGCGCAAGGTCTGGTCGCTCAGCCCGAGTTCCCTGCAAACCATGCCTACGCTTTGCCCGTCCTTGACGCGCTTGACCGCCAGTTCCTTGAACTCGGTCGTGTATGCCTGCTTCGGTATCTTCATTTCCTGCCTTCCAAAAGTGACGACAATTTTAGGTCACCCTTGGCAGACGAAATTTCGGGGGAAGCTCACTTTGGGGAAAGTGCGGTGAGCGATGAGCGCATACGGTTCCCAATCGATTTTGTTGACCAATGACATCGGCGTGGCATTGAAAATTAGTCGTTCACGTTTCGCGGTTTGCCTAGGGGCGGTTAACGAAGGGTGATTTTTGGGTGGACATGTCCTGACTTTTGCGCGGAGTCGGGATGGCACGGATGAGGTTGCGTGACGACCAATATCAGCGGATAGCGGCGCTGCTGCCAGGGAAAGCCAGCGATCCGGGGCGCACGCGGCGGACAATCGATTGTTCGTGGAAGCGGTGCGCTGGATCGCCTGGACAGACCGTCCGTGGCGTGATCTACCCCGCCAGTTCGGCCTTTTGAACAGCGTCTATCGGCGCATTGCCAGCTGGTCGCGACGCGAGGTATGGCATCGTGTCTTCGTCCAACTGGCTCAGGATGCGGATTTCGAAGTGGTTTTCATCGACAGCATGATTGATCGTGCCCACCAGCATACGGCCGGCGCACCAAAAATATGGGGGACCAAGTCCTCGGACGATCCCGAAGCGGACTGGGCACCGAGATTCACGCCTTGTGGTGGCGGGGCCGGGGTTGATCGCCCGTTTCCGCCTCATCGGGCCGGTGACGCCGGCGACAGCCCACAAGCGCTCAGCGCGTTTGAACCAGCGGGCAATGGTGTTTTGACTGACGCCGCATTGCTGGCTGATCTGGCGATAAGTCTGGCGGCTGTGCCGCAGCTCGATCACCTGCGCCTGAACGGCCGGTGGCACAGCGTGCGGGCGGGTTTCCGGTCGCGACGAGCGATCGTCGAAATCCGGCCACGCCCTCGGCACCGAAGTGCCGCAACCAGTTACAGGCGGTGCGGACGCTGACGCCGTTGGTTTGCGCGGCTTCTTCAGGGCGTAGCCCGTCTCCAGCATGCGACGCACAAGAAGGGCTCGACCGTGCGGCGTTAATCGGGCATTTTATGGATGTTCATTCGGGGTTTCGGAGACTGGTTGGCTGGTGCTTCCAATTTCCGGAGAGACAACCCGAGTGAACGGCGTGCGGAGAGATCTCAGCTAGAGACTACCTGATCTGTAACCGTCCGGTCACTACCGTCTTTCCGAGCTAATCGGAATCAGGCAGCAGCGGCGAGATTTTCGGTCTTGGCGAGTTGCTCGGCGACGTGCCAAGGCAGCAGGCTGCCGAGTTCGCTGATTCGGTAGTCGGCAATTCGCTCGATGACGAAACGCAGATAGGCTTCCGGGTCGAGGCCATTGAGTTTCGCCGAACCGACCAAGCTGTAAATTGCGGCGGCACGATCACCGCCGGCATCCGAGCCGGCAAACAGGAAATTCTTGCGTCCAAGGGCGACCGCTCGCAGGGCTCGTTCGGCGGCATTATTGTCAATCTCGATGCGCCCATCCGAGGCATAGCGGATCAGGGCCTGCCAATGGTTCAAGGCATAGCCGATGGCATCGGCGAGGCCGGATTTCTTCGAGAGTTGTCGTCGGGTGTCGAGCAGCCAGCCGTGGAATTCATCGAGGATGGGCTTGGTCTGCGCCCGACCCTTGAGCCGGTTGTCAGGTGGTTGGCCACGAACGGCGCTCTCAATGGCATACAAGGCCGCAATCCGCTTGAGCGCCTCGGCCGCGATCGGTGAGCCCTGGGCTTGGTGAATCTCGAAGAACTTGCGGCGTGCATGGGCCCAGCAGGCAGCTTCCAGAATGTCACCCTTGGCATACAAGGCATCGAACCCGGCAAAGGCATCAGCTTGCAGAATGCCCTTGAAGGATTTCAGGTGGGTCCGCGGATGTTCGCCCTTGCGGTTCGGCGAATAGGCAAACCAGACAGCAGGTGGTATTTCGATTCCGGCCGACCGATCATCGCGGACATAGGTCCACAACCGCCCGGTCTTGGTCTTGCCATCGCCCGGGGTGAGGACTGGTACCGGTGTGTCGTCGGCATGCAGCTTCTCGCCACCCAGGACATGCTGACGCAGTTGTTCAACCAAGGGGCGGAGCAAGACAGAACATTGCCCCACCCAGTCGGCCAGGGTCGAGCGTTCCAGATCAACGCCTTCCCGGGCATAAATGCCACTCTGCCGGTAGAGCGGCAGATGGTCACAGTATTTGGCCACCAGCACATGCACCAGCAATCCGGCACCGGCCATGCCTCGGGCAATCGGCCGACCGGCCGCTGGGGCCTGAACGATGGTGTCGCAGCGGCCGCAGGCCAGCTTCGGCCGAACATGGCGAATGACCCGGAAACTGGCGGGCACGTAGTCGAGCACTTCAGAAACATCCTCGCCCAGGGGTTTGAGATGACCGCCGCAGTCCGGGCAGCAGGACTGCTCAGGCGCATGACGCACGGTGTCGCGTAGCAAATGATCCGGTAGCGGTTTGCGGACAGGTTTGCCGGGGGCTTCGTCGGCCGGTGTGATTTCCGGGAGGCCGGCCCGTTCCGCCTTGCCGGTTTCGAGTTCTTCCAGGGCCAGTTCGAGTTGCCCAACCATCTCGTCGATCTTCTCTGATCTCTGGCCAAACTGCATCCGACGTAGCTTGGCGATGATCAGCTTGAGATGCTCGATTTCTGTCTGCTGGGCGACGACCATGGCTTGCAAGGTCGTGGTGTCGCGGGGCAGTATGGCGCTGTTCATGCCGAGAGTTTACGCGAATCGTCGACGGGTGAACAGCCCTGCCAGCAAGGGATTTCAGGCCTTTTACGCCGCCCGTTCGGGTTGCCATGTGCGACTGGGCCGACGCCAGTCAATCCCTTCAAGGAGCATCGAAAGCTGAGCGCCAGAGAGATGAACTGAGCCTTCGCTGGCCTGCGGCCAGATGAAGCGACCGCGCTCCAGCCGCTTGGCGAAGAGGCGGAGGCCATCCCCATCCCACCAGAGCAATTTGACCAGATCGCCACGTCGACCGCGAAAGACGAAGACGTGACCGGCAAAGGGATCGGCGACGAGTTTCTCCTGAACGATGCTGGCCAGGCCATCAAAGCCACGACGCATGTCGGTCACGCCGGCGGTGAGCCAGATCCGGGTGCCGCTGGGCAGGCCGATCATCGCTGACGCAACTCTGCGAGAAGCAGTCGGAGTACCTCGGGGTCTGGGTGGCCTTCGATGCGTAGTCGAATTTGTCCAAATTCGACCGTCAGGCAACCTCTGGCAGGACTGCCCGATATTGGCTCTGGTAATGGATCTGTCGCCACCGACGAGGCGAGGGTGACCGGTAACAGCGCTGGCGACGGTTCTGGTAGAAGGCCTTCTCGGTAGGCTTTGCGCCAAAGGAACACTTGGTTGGCGTTGATGCCGTGTTTGCGGGCAATGCGAGCTACCGAGGCGCCGGGCTGTAGCGTTTCCTCAACAATCAACCGCTTCAGCGCCAGCTCGTGATGCCGGTAGGGGCCTCGTGGTTTCGAGACAATGACTGCCTTTGAATTTGTGTCCATAAATCCCTTTGTGGGCACAAATTTGAGGCGCCCATCCACGGGCAATCATCAGCCAACCGCGATTCGGCGAAAAGACGGTGGTGGCCGGACGGTTACCAAGCGCCCGTCGCAATGCCAGGCCCAGACTTCGTGGCGGCAAGTGCTTCAACTTCGCCAGAACGGCTCCGTCGAGAGAGGGTACGAAGGCAGAACCCCAGCTGGCTTCGGCACGCATTCGTCCATAGATGTTCTGCGCGATTCGTGCGATCTGATCTGGCGTGGGTGCTTGGACATGCAGCACCGTGAGCCGGGACAGCAATGGGCTTGGGAGGCCATCCACACTGTTTGCCGTCGCGATCCAGTTCACGTGGCTGGCATCAATGGTGAAATCACGAATGGAGAGGTCCGTGAAGGACCGTGCGCTGCGGGGCTCAAGAAGGGTGTACAGCGCCGCCAATGGGTCGTACTGGCGCACCTGCTCGGTCTTGTCCAGCTCATCCAGGACCACGACGGGGTTGGCCTTTGGCTGGTAGGCAAGCAGTTCGAACAGGAGGCCCGGCTCGGAATTGCTCCAGAAGGCTTCTGACCCAGCCAGTGGCGAACCTGATTGGGCGCTCGCCATATCGAACACACGGAAGGGCAAGGCCAGCCTTTCCGCCAGCCAGCGAGCCGCTTCTGTTTTGCCGATGCCCGCAGGCCCGACCAGCAGTAGCGGCGACCAGGCAACACGGCCATCGCCCATCGCATTGAGGGCAAAGTGATCGTGCAGCAGCTCGGCCAGCTCGCTGAAGTTCGGGAAGGCTTGGGTGAACTCTTCGATCAGAACGTCCCACTCGTCGGGCAGCATGCCGAGTGTGCGCCGCTCATGGCCGGCCGACCGGATGCGCTCCGCGATCTGCTGGGCACGCTTGAACTTTTCGTCTGCCTTCGCGCGATGGCGGTCAACAAATTGCTTGAGGCCGGAAGCGTCCAGAAAGGTGATCAACGGCGCGTGCTTGTCGTCAGTCGAAGTACCGCTGCTATCGCGTGCGGGGACGGGGCTGTCGGGCAGGTCTCTCTTGGCGGCTTCGGTGTGAGTGGGGGCATCGCTATCAGTAGTGCTGCTCGCACGCTCGGCATCCGCCAACTCCAAGGCCTTCGCAGCCCTCTTGAAACGCTGGATGTCCTCTGCGAACAGTCCGACCACTTGCTCGTGCGCGGCGCACCGAGCGCCTTGGGGGGCATTGGCATCGCCACCGAAAACCGGAGCACCGCACACAGGGCAGCACTGCTGGGCGGCGTGCCGAGCCTGTTCCACCACGTCGAGCAAGGCGCGCTCGCGCTGGATGCTGGCATCGGAGACCTCGACTCGAACAGCCAGCTTCTCCCTGGTGGCAGTGACACAGAACAGCGGACGACGCTGGTAGTCACTGCGATGCATCAACCGCTCGCATTGATCGATCAACTCGGCAACCACAGCGAGATGGCCTGGGGCGGGCTGAAACACCTGCTTCTCTAGCCAAGGGTGAAGTCGCTTCAGATCTCCAACGGCCTCTTGGTACTCTCGGCGTCGCATGGGGCGGTACTGTCGTCGCAGGCTGTGCATGACATTCTCCATCTAACTATAAATTACTATAACAACGAAAAGTCGGCATGCCAAGCCTTGGCTGGGAGGTTGTCGCCTTGTTATAGTGATTTACTGTTAGAGCAACGAGATTGCCGGATGTCGACACTTCAGGCCGAACAAATACGTGCCATAGCAGCCGCACTCATGCGCCTGCGTGGCGATACGCTTAGCTCTGTGGGGATGGCCACTGGCATCCGTCCCGCGAATCTGTCCGTTTGGCTAAGGGGCAAAGAGCAGGTCATTTCTGCCAAGCGCGTGGCGACTTTGATGTACCACCTAGGGTTGGAGGGGAGCAGCCTACGCGCAGACATCCTCCACCAATGGCGGGACGCTGGTGCCTTAGATGACCTGGGACTGGTGCTGAACGCCCTCGTCGGCTCTGAGGCTGTTGTGCTTTACCAGGATGCTCAGCCAGGCCTTACCAAGACCCGGTTCCTGCAAATTGGTGATGTACTTGTCCGCATCGAGCTAACCGCTGGCGTTGCGGCAGCACAAGACTTGGCCGACTTCATTCAGCCGCATCGTGTGATCGTGCTGGCTGAGCCTCTTGCTGCGGTCCCGGTCGAGCCGGTCAGAGCCACGCGTGAAGCATTGCTTACGCTGGCTGAGCAAGCTGCAAATGACGTGGACGACGACGAACTGTTGGACAGTCTGCTGTTTCAGCTTGGTAATAGCAGTTGGCCGACCGCCTCAACCAACACCAGTTCTCCTGTCGGTTGGCAAAAACTGGAGCAAGCACTACGCGCAGCACTGCATGATGGGTTTGAGCCCAGCGCGATTGCTCAATGGATCTCCGCAGCACGGGATAGCCAGAAATAGGCATTAATTGTTGCGTAAATGCAACAAGCGATGATTTATTTCGCTCGCGCCGTCATCTGTCCCCTCGCGATCCATGAATCGCGCAAGCGGCTGTTGATAAAAGACATTTTCCAGTTCAAAAGATGGCGATTCAGGTTTCTAGCTTCTGAGTCAAAACAACTGATTCCATATCCGTCATTCGGCGGTGAATGGTCGTTGGTCGGCCAATTTCGAAGAAGCGGCTTTCGTATTCGTGCGCGAGCGGAGGTCAATCGACTAATGCGAAGTTGAACTGTCCGTTTCATCGGGGACGATAGTCGTCGCGTTTCCCAGTCCGGGCAAAAACGTGCCGCTGCATGTTTTTGACAATTGCATCAGTTATCCGAACTTGGCATGTAAGTCGCGGAATATGGCCAAAATCTGAGCCTCTGGACACGCCGACAACGCAGAACGAAGAATTGCCTGTCATTACACGAAATGGTGGGCAATCAAATGAAAAACCGCATCCTCCGGTACAGCGACCTGGAAACCCAGTTGGGCATGAACCGCGTCACCATCTGGCGCAGGACGAGAACAGACCCAACCTTCCCGCGCCCGATCCGCCTGGGCAACTCTCGCAACGCGGCCATCGGATTTCTTGCTGAAGAAATAGAGGCTTGGATTGCACAGCAAGCTGCTACCGCACGGGTGGACCGCTGATCATGAAGGTCAGTGGAGACGCCCATGAACGCCTCTCAGTTGCTGATCGTTCGGCGTCGCCATGCGGGGAATTTCACCCAGATTCCGAACTCGCTGATCCGCAACGAGCATCTCAGTCTGAAAGCACTGGGGGTGATCGTGCACTTGTTGTCCCTGCCGCCGGGGTATCGCATCAGCCTCGAAGGCCTGTGCGCTGTACGCAAGGAGGGGGAGACGGCCATGCGAACAGCCATCCAGCAGCTTGAGAGCCTGAACTACATGCGAATCGTCCGCGACCGTTCGGCATCGGGGCGGTTCATTCAATCCAGATGGATTGTCAGTGACGAGCCGATTGTGGACTGGGCTCCACACCTTGAAAACCCACGTGTGGATCAGCCAGTTCAGGGCGATCAAGGGGCTACAAACACTGGGTTTAAAGAAACATTGGATTCATCAAAAACAACCACTACCGGGCCAGAGGGCACGCCACCCGACACTGACGAGTCGCCGGCCTTGATCGTTGACGAGGGGGACGAAGAGTGCTGGTTGTGGTTGTGCCAAAAGCTATCACTCGAACCCCAAAGGACGCGGGATCAATGCACGGGTCTCTCCACCTCCGTAGCCCTGGATGTCTTGGCAGAAGTCCTTGAATGCAAGCGCCAAAACAGCATCCGGAAGACTGTCCCCCAATTCCTTGCCTCCCTGCTGCGCAGAGCTCGCGAGGGCAAGTTCACCTTGTCGGCTGGGTCAGAGCTGCGACGGGACCTTCGGCAAATCATCAGGCGGCAACGCGCCGTGGAAGCCGCAGCTGAGCCCGCTCAAACAATCGAGACGGATCGGCCATCGGTGGACAGGGCTCAAGTCAGAGAAAGGCTCCAGCAGATGCGCGATGAACTCGCAAAGAAGGCGCAGACACCGGTAATGCCACGAGGCACAGCATGAACAACAAAAACTTGGAAAACCGATTCGCTTGGCAAGATGTCGTGGCGGATGATAAATGGGCTGGCTGGGGATGGATGCAAACCTGCACCGTGGCGACGGGCAGGGTCAATATTGAATGCGTACAGCAACCAGATCTCGGTAACGACCGATGCATGCGACTTTGTCTCATTGCGCTCGGTCAGGCTACGTTGATCGAATATACGGACAGCGGCTTCGTGCTGCGAGAGTATGTGGCCCGGCTTCCACTCGATGCTGTCATCGAAAGGCTGTTGCAGGTCTCATCAACCCCAGTCCATTTGGTTGCGCCGGAGTTGTTGAAGAGCCTGTCGAACGACGGTCTGCTCACCCAGTTTTTCGGTAATCAGCGGAGAAGCCATGGGCAACTCACACACTGATTACACAATATTCGCCACAGTGCCCCCACATTGTGGCCACACTGTTCACGCAATGGTTGGCATCAAATCGGCCAGTTGTTCACACAGTTTCGCCCATTGGTTCGCACAGTTTCAACACACTGTTCGCACATTGGGCGGCGGGGTCCAGGGGATTTTCCCCTGGCCGACATTTATTGTTGCGACAGCGGCGATAAATATAGTCGGTCACTATGTTTCCAGCGACGGTGCCTCATGATCACAGGCGGCATCCAGTTTGTTCACATCGCTGTCTATTCGCTGCACTCACCGAAGAAAACCTCGCGGGGAGCAGATCGAAAATGGGCTGTGCGCGACGTGATTGCTGAAGCCAGCCGCGAGCCGCAAGCCTGCTTGCATGTGCCGAGACCGAGGCCACCCAACCTGCTGCATGGTCCCAGCTTGGCCGAGCTGGAAGCCGAAATTGGCGCCATCCATGCGCGCAGCATTGACGCAGCTGGTCGCCGTTTGCGAAAGGATGCGTCCGTCCTGCTGGCTGGTGTGGCGTCCTACCCGCGCGGTGGCATCGAGTACAGCTACTGGAAGCAATGCACGTTGGAGTGGCTGCAAACCGAATTCGGTGAGCACATCCGGTCCGTGGTCGAGCACACCGATGAGGCGCACCCGCACCTCCACTTCTATGTCGTCAATCCTGACGGTGGCAACGTCAAGGACTTGCACCCCGGCTTCCGCGCGGCAAAGGGCGCTCAAACACCGAAGGAGCAACGCCTTGCCTATAACACGGCAATGCGCGCATTTCAGGACCGATTCTGGGAGCACGTTGCCGGGCCGTCTGGACTCGCTCGTTTGGGGCCGGGCCGACAGCGCATGAGCCGAGCTCAATGGACGCGAGTGAAGTTTGGGTTGCCCGCGCAGGCCGCGTTGCTTCAGCGGGCGCGTGAGATCACACGTGGGACAGGCGAACGTGATCGCCAGCTTCGCGCCTTTGCACAGAAGACGATGCTCGAAGCGAAGGCATTGATGGATGAACTGGAGGCAAGGGAAGCACGGGTCCTGGCGCTGGAAGCCAAGTACGGGTCGAGTGAGCCACACACCACCTGAATGGAGTGCCCCCTACGCCAGCTTCGCTGCCGCGTGACTCAACGGCGAAAGGGTGCTTCGCGAGCGCTCTGCTGGTAGACTTAAAACGATCTTCAACGACTTTCACTAACGCAGGCAGAGCGCCATCGACATGAGCATTGAACCTTGGGTTACTGCCGAAGACGTTGCCCAGCACTTGGGTGTTGCCAAGGACACCGTTTATCGCTGGAGGGAACGTAAGGGGCTTCCCGCGCATCGGGTCGGACGGCTGTGGAAGTTTCAGCTGTCCGAAGTGGATGAGTGGGTGCGAGCGGGAGGTGCCGATGAAGAATCGGGCGATGGGAGCGAACAAAAATGAATCCAGCAGGGGAAGGTGACGCGTGAGCTTGGAAGGGCAACTCCTTGACCAGAAGTCCTTGCGGGCCGTGACTGGCAAGACGGCGGACTGGAACGAAATCGCTAAGGATTGCATTGCCTTTGCCAATGCAACCGGTGGCCGCCTGCTGCTGGGGATCGAGGATGGCCAGAGCGAGCCTCCCGCCGATCAGCGTGTCCCTCCAGACCTGCCAGACACACTACGTCGCAAGCTGGCGGAGCGCACCATTAACGTGACGGTGCTGCCGGATGTCACCATCGCCCCGAATGGCGGCCAATACATCGAATTGCGAATTCCGCGCGCCATGGCCGTTGCATCTACCACGGACGGCCGCTACTTCTTGCGCGTGGCCGATCAAAGCAAGCCCGTGACGGGTGATGACGTGATGCGCCTCGCCAGTGAGCGTTCCGCATTACCGTGGGAAACGCAAACCACCTTGCACGTTTCACGTGCGGAGATCGATGTCGCCAAACGCGACAAGCTGCTTGCAGCCTTGCGCGCATCGGATCGTGTCAAGCCGTCCGTGAAGGAGAAGTCTGACGACGAACTGCTCGATCACTATCAGCTCGCACAAGGAGCGAACCTCACCAACCTGGGCGTGCTCAGTCTCGGTCGCCAGCATCATCGCGCTCAACTAACCACCGCTCCGGTCATCCAGTTCATCAAGTACGACGAGCACGGACAGAAGGTCAACAAGCTGGTGTGGGACGACCACACGCAAAGCCCGATGGAGTTGATCGAAGCGGTCTGGCAGGAGGTGCCAGACTTCCGCGAGCGCTACGAGCTGCCCGATGGCCTGTACCGTCAGAACGTGCCCGCTTTCGATGAAATCGTGGTGCGCGAGTTATTGGTCAACGCATTGGTACATCGTCCCTACACCCAGCGCGGTGACATCTTTTTGAACCTGCATCCAGACCGGCTGGAAGTGGTCAACCCTGGACCGCTACCGCTGGGCGTCTCGCCGCAGAACGTGCTCCACACTACGGTACGCCGTAACGAACACCTGGCACGCCTGTTCCATGACTTGAAACTGATGGAGCGGGAAGGCAGCGGCTTCGACAAGATCTTCGAGGTGCTGCTCTCACAGGGCCGCCCGGCTCCCGAATTGTTCGAGACCCACGACCGCGTGCAGGTGACAGTGCGCCGCCGCATCCTTAAGCCCGAGGTCATCGACTTCATTGCGAAGGCAGATCAGACCTATCAGCTCACGCAGCGCGAGAGGATCGCATTGGGCCTGTTGGCGCAACACGATGCGCTGACGGCACGCGAGCTGGCAACGTCGCTTGAGCTGCCGTCGGTTGAAGCATTGCAACCTTGGCTAAAGCGCCTACTGGACTGGCAGTTGGTGCAAAGCACTGGGCGTACCCAGGCAACACGCTACTTTGTTGACCCCAGCCTGCTACGCAGCCTCCAGTTCACCGGTGAGACCACCCTCAAGCGCATTGAGCCACACCGCCTGGCCGCGCTGGTCTTGGAAGACCTTCAGCGCTACCCCAGATCAGCCATCAGCGACATCCACCAGCGCGTCGGCGGCGAAATCCATCCCAAGCAAGTCAAGCGCGCGCTGGAAGAGCTGATCGAGCGTGGGGACGTCCGCTTTGAGGGCAACAACCGCTGGCGGCGGTACTGGGCAGTGGCATGAACAGCCTATCGGACAGCCTGCGCTCTATCGTCGATAGATGGGTGATAGACGCTGGGCGATACGTCGGCAACCGCCTGAAGGCGCAAGGATTTCTATCGACCCAAGGCGACAAAAGCAGGGAGATAGAACGCGGCCCTCTTGCCGTAACAACCCATTTCCTCCAGTTCAAGCATCGAGCCTGAGCCGGACCCAACGAATCAAAACTAGACTTTTAAGATGACAAGTAACGAACAACGCGCTGCCCTACAGCGCAAGATCTGGGATATCGCCAACGACGTCCGCGGTGCCGTCGATGGGTGGGACTTCAAGCAATACGTGCTGGGCACCCTGTTCTATCGCTTCATCAGCGAGAACTTCATCGACTACATCACCGGCGGCGACGCTTCTGTCAATTACGCCGCCATGGCAGACAGTGATCCGAACATCGCGGCCGCCAAAGATGACGCCATCAAGACCAAGGGCTACTTCATCTACCCCAGCCAGCTGTTCGTCAACGTGGCGGCCAACGCCAACACCAACGAAAGCCTGAATACCGATCTGGCCAACATCTTTGCCGCTATCGAAGCTTACGCCAACGGCTACCCCTCCGAGCGCGACATCAAAGGCCTGTTTGCTGATTTCGACACCACCAGCAACCGCCTTGGCAACACCGTCAAAGACAAGAACGATCGACTGTCCAAAGTGCTCAAGCGCGTGGCGGAGCTGGACTTCGGCGGTTTCGATGCCAGCCACATCGACTTGTTCGGCGATGCCTACGAGTTCCTGATCTCCAACTACGCAGCCAACGCAGGCAAGTCGGGCGGCGAGTTTTTCACGCCGCAGCATGTGTCCAAGCTGATCGCACAGCTCGCGATGCACAAGCAAACAAGCGTCAACGAGATTTATGAGGTTCCCTCGGTTTTTCGTCTGCCAAAGGGTAAGTTTCATGCTATCAGTTTTTCCTGATGCTGCTCTCTGATCCAGTTTTCCAGGAACTGAATCGGCGATTTGTAACCGAGGGTCGAATGCTGCCGCTTGCGGTTGTAAAAGACCTCGATGTATTCGAAGCTGACAGCCTTCATGTCGGCATGAGTGGCGTAGGG
>JAKOTN010000145.1 GCA_029776255.1 Pseudomonadota bacterium | reverse complement strand
GACTAATTGTTCTTGTCTAAGTTGTACTGGTGTAACTACAATGAGTTTGCAATATTATAGTGAAAGTGGATTAGATGATGAATGGATAGCTAGCTGGCACATAGAATCATTGAAGGCTGGTTCAATACCATATAGAACATATGGTGGATATTACGTGCAACATCCTGTCAGTAGTAATTTTGATATTGCATCATCTACTTGCAATCAAGTTTGGAATTCAGATATATACACTGCATCACAAAGTGCTGCGCAAGCAACTACTGGTAAAATACTAACAACATCTACTGGGACTACTCCTGTAAGATCAGAATATTCTGCAGAAAATAATTATGGTGGCAGCAGTTATAATTGTTCTAATGGATATGCAGGTGGTAGTGGTGCATATCCTTGTTATTCAGATAATATTTGTAGCGGTACGTCTCCTAGTGGCCATGGTAGAGGTATGTGTCAATGGGGTTCTCAACGATGGGCTAATAATGGTAAAGATTATAATTGGATAGTTAATCACTATTACATAGCTACTGTTAATTATCGAGTGTGTAGTAATAGTAATCCTCCCCCTGTAGCTAATTTTGAAGCAAATCCAACATCAATATGTGCAGGGAATTCAGTTCAATTTACTAATTTAAGTACAAATGCAACAAGTTATAATTGGACATTTACAGGTGGAAATCCTTCATCTAGTACTAATGCTAATCCAGTTGTTATATATACAAATCCAGGTAATTATAGTGTAACTCTTATTGCTACGGGGCCAGGCGGATCCAATACAATGACAAAAACAAATTATATTACTGTAAATCCAAAACCGACAATCACAGCATCAGCGTCACCATCTACAATATGTTCTGGCGCATCATCCACATTAACAGCAAGTGGAGCGAGCACTTACAGTTGGTCGCACAATTTAGGCACAGGAAGTTCAAAAACAGTGACACCAACAAGTACAACTACATATACAGTAACAGGGACAAGTGCAGCAGGATGTAGTAATACTGCAACAGTATCAGTGACAGTAAATCCAAAACCTAATTTATCTATTTATGCGACTAAAGACTCCATATGCAAAGGTGATACTGCTATCATTTTTGCTACTGGTGGAGATTCATATTTATGGTCTCATAATCTAGGTTCGCAACCTATGGTAACTATTATGCCACAGATATCTACAACCTATTTCGCTACTGCTACTAATTCCTTTAATTGCTCTAATGTAGATAGCATATCTATTATTGTGAATCAACCACCTAACATTAGCATTAATGCACAACCATCAATTATTTGCCAGGGTGATACAGCTATTATTACAGCTACTGGGGCTCATCATTATTATTGGAGCTCTAATACTAATAATGACATCATTAGCGTTTCTCCCCATAGTTCTACCTCATATATTGTTACAGGTTATAGTAATGATGGTTGTAGCTCTTCTGTTAGCGTTGCCATTATAGTTAAACCTATACCTCCAAAGCCAATAATCATTATAACTAATAATTCCCCTTTTACTCTAATGTCTACTTCTGACATAGGTAATCAATGGTATCTAA
>JAKOTN010000144.1 GCA_029776255.1 Pseudomonadota bacterium | reverse complement strand
GTGGGGCCGACGCCGGCGAAGATCACGGGGCATGCGGCGGCCAGCGAGGAGTAGACCTTGGTGGCGAGCGCATATTCGTTGGCGGGAACCGGGGTGAGGCTCGCCACTGTCGCCGTGGCCGACGACAGGATCGGCGAGAGGGTCGCGGGGGAGATGGGGCCGTGGAACTCGACCGAGCGCTCGAGGCCGAGCTCGCGTGCGCGGTCGCGCATGCCGTCGCGTTCCTCACCGTTGCCGTAGTAGAGCAGCCGGGCACCGGGGTACTGCTCGAGCACCTGGGGCATGGCGTCTACGAAGATGCCAGCGCCGTGCCACTCCGAGTGCGTTCCCGCGTAGACGAACACCGGAGGCTCGGGGGGCGCCTGGCCCTCGTACCTGAAGTCCTTGGTGTCGGCGCCGAATCCGATCGGCACCGCGGGTGCGGTAATGCCCAGCGCCCGGAAGCGATCGATGAGCGGCTGGTGGGCGGCGAACAGTATCTTCGCGCCACCAAGACCCCACGCCTCGAGTCGCCTCAGCGTGCCCAGGATCAGGGAAGACTTCGTCACCAGTTCGGCGGCCTCTGTCCAGTAGTCCGCCGCGCGAACGACGTAGGGGGTGCGACGAATTGCCGCGACCACCCGAACGACCGCCACCGTGGTTGGGGGCGGTTCGACGATGTAGAGATCGGCTCGTCGCGAGAACAGCATCCGGAAGGCCAGTGGGATGTCGAAGCTCATGTAGCTGAGGTACCCGCGCACGTACTGCTGCTTGTCCCGCTTCACCAGATGTCTTTGCCCTGACTAAAGACAGCGCTCTGATGCTCTGATGTCATCAACATATTTAATCTAAAACATTTAAAATTTGTATTAATTTCTCCCTTAAATTCATCTTTTACAATATTTTTCTTCATTGCCTATTTCAATTAAATTTATTATATTTGCAAAAAAAGATTTATGGAAAAGTACAGTTCAAAACAGTTGATCGAAATTGATTCAAAGTATGGTGCACACAATTATCATCCATTGCCAGTAGTAATAGAAAAAGGCGAAGGTGTGTATGTATGGGATGTAGAAGGCAAGAAATATTTTGATTTTTTATCTG
>JAKOTN010000137.1 GCA_029776255.1 Pseudomonadota bacterium | reverse complement strand
TATAGACAATCAAATGGCACAAATTGAATTATATTTGCATCAATATAATCATTTGGTTGATAGTGAGCCAATCCCAATTATAAATTTTTATATGAATGAACAATTAATTGATACTAATGATATTCCAAATATATCATTCAGATTTAAAGCAGATAATACTGTAAGTAATCTATTATTTTTAAATGATTATATTGAAATTGTTATTGATGATGATAATTTATTAATAGATAACCAAAATGTACAGTTAATTACTAATATTTCATATCACAATCATAATAAAGATTATATTGAATTCAGTGTATTACTATCTGGATATAATATTCAATTAATTAATGAAGATATTATTGAAATTTTTGATAGATATTTTGTAAGTACGGAATTAATAAACCCAATTTCTATTTATTATAATAAAATGGCAGAAACCATATTCTAGGTTAGTAAAAATTTATATGCAACTAATGAACCTGAAACTATTATAGAAAGTTTTAACTTTCATTCAATATTTACTATGGATTACACAGAATTCGATACATTATAGACATATGGATATTTTATATAGAAATAGTCTGATTATGATAGGATTCGTGAATTTTATGATAAAATAACACCTTTATTATAGACAAATATAAATGCGCCAGTTAAATTTGAATTGTTTACCGTTAATAATAAACAATTTGTCAAAATAGAATATAGTGAAGATGCAAGTATAACATTTGAATTTGTCCCACATAAACAATTTGGTATGGGACAAATTAAATGTAATGGTAAATATATACAATATAAATTATATCCCACTTCAATTCAATATACTGGTGGTATGGAAACTAGAATATTAAAAGAAAGCGAATTACAATTTATAGATTTAATAGATGTTCCAGAAACATATTATGATTCAGAATTGAAATATGTACGAGTTGATAAATATGCACATGGATTAATATTCGATGATGTTAGATTTTTAGATCTTGCAGATACAGTTAATGAATATCCAAATGATGATAAATATATTGTATAGGTTAATGAAACTCATGATGGATTGGATTTTAAACAACTAACTGTTGAATATTTAGTTGATTTTCCTTCATATCAAGGTAATTAGAATAAATTATTATAGTTAAATGAAACTGAAACCGGTTTAATTTTTAGAAATATTGATTTTCTGTATTTGACAGATACTCCCGATGATTATACTGATTCATATCATAAGTTATTAAGAGTCAATGACACAGAGGATGGTATAGTATTTGATACTATTACATTCAAGGAATTAACTGATACTCCTGATGAGTATATTGATTCATAGAGAAAGATTTTGCGAGTCAATGACACAGAGGATGGCATTGTATTTGATAATATCACATTTAAGGAATTAATAGATGTTCCAAATGATTTCACAGGATTAGATAAACAGATTCTATAGATAGATGAATAGAATAATCGATTAATTCCAATATCATATACATTCAATGCATTATTAGATACTCCCGATGATTATGTAAATTCGTAGAAGAAATTGTTAAGAGTCAATGACACAGAGACAGGCATTGTATTTGATAATATCACATTTAAGGAATTAACGGATACACCAGATGATTACATTGGTAAATAGAATAGAGTATTGAAAGTTAATTCTACAGAGACTGGTATAATATTCGACAATATCACATTTAAAGAATTAATAGATGTTCCACATGATTTTACAGGATTGGATAAACAGATTCTATAGATAGATGAATAGAATAATAGACTAATTCCAATATCATATACATTTAATGCATTATTAGACACTCCTGATGAGTATATTGGCAAATAGAATACAGTATTGAAAGTTAATTCTACAGAAGATGGCATAATATTTGATAATATCGCATTTAAAGAATTAACTGATACTCCAAATGAGTATGTTGATTCATAGAGAAAGATTTTGCGAGTCAATGACACAGAAACTGGCATTGTATTTGATAATATCGCATTTAAAGAATTAACGGATACACCAGATGATTACATTGGCAAATAGAATAGAATATTAAAAGTTAATTCTACAGAGACTGGTATAATATTCGACAATATTACATTTAAAGAATTAGTAGATGTTCCGCATGACTTTTCAGGGTTGGATAAACAGATTCTATAGATAGATGAATAGAACAATCAATTAATTCCAATATCATATACATTCAATGCATTATTAGATACTCCCGATGATTATTTGAATTCATAGAAGAAATTACTAAAAGTCAATGATACAGAAGATGGCATAATATTTGATAATATTACATTTAAAGAATTAACTGATACTCCTAATGATTTCACAGGATTAGATAAACAGATTCTATAGATAGACGAATAGAATGATAGATTAATTTCAATATCATATACATTTAATGCATTATTAGATACTCCTGATGAGTATACCGATTCATAGAAAAAGATATTAAAAGTTAATGACACAGAGGATGGCATAGTATTTGATAATATTACATTTAAGGAATTAACTGATACTCCAAATGATTATATTGATTCATAGGGAAAGATTTTGCGAGTCAATGATACAGAAGATGGCATAATATTTGACGATATATAGATTCAGAATATAATAGGAATGCCAACTGATTTTACAGGATTAGATAAACAGATTCTATAGATAGATGAATAGAATAATAGACTAATTCCAATATCATATACATTCAACACATTATTAGATACTCCAGATGATTATACTAATTCCTAGAAGAAACTATTAAGAGTCAATGACACAGAGACTGGCATAATATTTGACAATATCGCATTTAAGGAATTAATAGATACTCCTAATGATTTCATAGGATTAGATAAGTAGATTTTACAAATCGATGAATAGAACAATCGATTAATTCCAATATCATATACATTTAATGCATTATTAGATACTCCTGATGAGTATACTGGCAAATAGAATACAGTATTGAAAGTTAATTCTACAGAAGATGGCATAATATTTGATAATATCACATTTAAAGAATTAACCGATACTCCTAATGAGTATAATGGCGCATAGAAAAAATTATTAAGAATAAATGACACAGAAACTGGCATAATATTTGACAATATTGCGTTTAAGGAATTAATAGATGTTCCAAATGATTTTACAGGATTAGATAAACAGATTCTATAGATAGACGAATAGAATGATAGATTAATTCCAATATCATATACATTCAATACGTTATTAGACACACCAGATGATTATACCGAGGCATAGAAGAAACTATTAAGAGTCAATGACACAGAGACTGGCATTATATTTGATAATATTGCATTCAAGGAATTAGTTGATACCCCCAATGATTATATTGATTCATAGAAAAAGATATTAAGAGTCAATGACACAGAGACTGGCATAATATTTGACAATATCGCATTTAAGGAATTAATAGATACTCCTAATGATTTCACAGGATTGGATAAGTAGATTTTACAAATCGATGAATAGAACAATCGATTAATTCCAATATCATATACATTTAATGCATTATTAGATACTCCTGATGAGTATACTGGCAAATAGAATACAGTATTGAAAGTTAATTCTACAGAAGATGGCATAATATTTGATAATATCACATTTAAGGAATTAACTGATGTGCCAAATGATTTCACAGGATTGGATAAACAGATTCTATAGATAGACGAATAGAATGATAGATTAATTCCAATATCATATACATTCAATACGTTATTAGACACACCAGATGATTATACCGAGGCATAGAAGAAACTATTAAGAGTCAATGACACAGAGACTGGTATTGTATTTGATAATATTACATTTAAGGAATTAACGGATACTCCTAATGATTATACTGATTCATAGAAAAAGATACTGAGAGTCAATGACACAGAGGATGGCATTGTATTTGATAATATTACATTTAAGGAATTAGTTGATACCCCCAATGATTATACTGATTCATAGAAAAAGATATTAAGAGTCAATGACACAGAGGATGGCATTGTATTTGACGATATATAGATTCAAAATATAATAGGAATGCCAACTGACTTTACAGGATTAGATAAACAGATTTTACAGATAGATGAATAGAATAATAAACTAATTCCAATATCATATACATTCAACACATTATTGGACACTCCTGATGAGTATACTGGCAAATAGAATACAATACTAAAAGTCAATGATACAGAAGATGGCATTATATTTGGCAATATTACATTTAAAGAATTGACTGATGTCCCAAATGATTTTATAGGATTAGATAAGCAGATTTTACAAATCGATGAATAGAATAATAGACTAATTCCAATATCATATACATTCAACACATTATTAGACACACCAGATGATTATACTGAGGCATAGAAAAAACTATTAAGAGTCAATGACACAGAAACTGGCATAATATTTGACAATATTGCGTTTAAGGAATTAATAGATGTTCCAAATGATTTTACAGGATTAGATAGACAGATTTTATAGATAGACGAATAGAATGATAGATTAATTCCAATATCATATACATTTAATACATTATTAGATACTCCCGATGATTATACTGATTCATAGTATAAGTTATTAAGAGTCAATGACACAGAGGATGGCATAATATTTGATAATATTGCATTCAAAGAATTAACTGATGTGCCAAATGATTTCACAGGATTAGATAAACAGATTTTATAGATAGATGAAGAAACTGATAGATTAATTCCAATTGAATTTAAATTTATAAACTTACTAGATGTACCAGAAACATATACTAATAATGAAAATAAGTTTTTATAGGTAAATGATACTGGAACATAGATAGAGTTTAAAGAAATATCACAAGTAGTTTCCTTTATAGAATTAACTGATACACCTGAAACATATGAAGGGAATCGTGGAAAGGTTGTAGTTGTAAATGATACAGAAGATGGAATTGAATTTAAAGATATCACAATTTCACAATCATTCTAGGATTTAATAGATACTCCTGATACATATGAAGGATAGTAGAATAAAATCTTAAAAGTATCATCGGATGAAACATAGATTATATTTGAAGATCTTATAGTAAATGCAGAAAATATTCAATATACGAATCCTGCATATCCGAATGTACATACTTTAAAAGATGTTTTAGATATATTGTTATATTATGAGCCAGAGATAATAACATTTACTATTACACCTAATGTAGTTGAGATAGGTGCAGTTGTTGATACTGTAGAATGTAGCTGGCAATTGAATAAATAGGTTTTAGAACAATATATCAATAATATACAAATTGACAATACATTGCGAAGTTATATATTAACAGGATTAAATTAGACAACAAATACAAATATACAATTAAAAATTTATGATGGTACTACAACTAAAACACGTACAATGACATTATATTTTAAACATAAACGGTATTGGGGAGTATCAGATCTTGATACTATTGATAATACTTATATTTTAACTAATTTCAATTCAGAATTAGCAGATAACCAAGTAAAAACAATATCCGTTACTCCAAATAATCAATATGTTTATTATGTATATCCTAATACATGGGGGCAATCAAGTTTTACAATTAATAATATTCCAGATAATAATACATTTTAGTTTGAAACAATGAATTTCACAAATTCTCAAGGATATACATCCATATTCTTAAAATATAAGACAAGGAATTTACAAACGGGAGGGATGAATATTCAAATAAGAAATTTTTCACATATATTCTATTATGGAATATCATAGTTAGATATACCAGATGAACAATTAGTATTATCATTACAAAATAGGAATTTTGCATCGAATAAGTCTAAAACATTTATTATTGATGGGAATGGAGAATATATTTATATAGCATATCCTCAATCATGGGGCAACTAGAGTTTTAAAGTTAATGGATTATTAAATACAGCATGGACACAATTTGTAGTTGATATGCGTATGCCAGATAATTCCACTGTCCCATATTATGTATATAGAACAAATACCATTCAAAATGGTACTGGAATTAATATTGAGGTATTTTAATTAGGAGTGTGATTGTTAATGGCAAATAATGTAGGAACATTAGTTATATAGCCAATAAGGCCACAATCAGAAGAGGATACATTTCCATCTGCTATAGCTAATGAAATTAAAGGTGGATATCATATATAGTATACACTTGACGATAGAGATAATATTCCTGAAGATAGACGAGAAAATGGAATGTTATGTTATGTAGTATCAGAAGATAAGATATATATATTAAAAAACGATGTTTGGGAAGAATTATCTCTTGGTGGTATTGGAGAAATTCCAGATGAATATTTAACAATAGATGAGGCAGATTAGTTATATTAGGTAATTAATCATAGACATGATACGTTATATTAGCCAATCTCACATACTCATGTATGGTCTGATTTGGTTTTAAATGAATATAATAAATTAAGCGGTAGTAAATTACAACATATCGCTGATGTTCCATCATATCTACAAAACCAAAATAAATATTTGCGTGTAAATTCATAGGGTACTGGTATTGAATGGGCAAATATTAGTATTGGGTTAAGTGATTTAAATGATGCACCACCTAATATTTATGCTGAAACAATTCCTGGTAGCGGAGAACTTATTAATGCAGGAAAATATTTGAGAATCCGAACAGATGGTGTTCCATAGTGGGAATTAGTTGATATAAATATTACAGGATTAGAAAATAAACAAGATGATTTGCTAATATATTATGGAATTGATCCTAATACTATTCTTACATCAAATGATTTTAATCAACCAAATGGAGTTCCACAATTAGACAATACAGCTAAAATACCAACATCTCTTATTCCCGCATCATTATTAAGTACAAAAGTTGTATCAACATATAGTGAATTGTAGCAGATTGATTCTCCATATGAAGGTATGCGTGCATTCACATTAGATACTAATAAAGAATATATATATACAGGAACTGAATGGGTAGAAATTATATCCACAATTAACGTTGTTGTAGATTGGAATAATATAACAAATAGACCTAATTCTACACCATAGCAAATTGATACTTAGGTTACTAGATCTCATACACATTCAAATAAAAATATTTTAGATGCAATAGAAATACCATTTACGTCATAGTTATAGACAAAGTTGTCATCTATAGAGGCAGGAGCTATATCCAAACAAACTTAGGATACATTATATAAACCAATCAATTGGCAACCATCAATATCTGATATTATAGATATTAATATTACTAATATATCTAAGAATCATTAGTTAGTGTGGGATACAGTATCTGGTAAATTTGTTAATAAAGCAATATTTTTGAAATCGGAATTAGATAGTGATAATGATGGCGTTGTCGATAGATCTAAATTATCAGATAATGCAAATACTTTAGATTCTAAGCCATAGTCATATTTTCAGAAAAATATTTATAAATCCGCAGATGACCCAACGTTGGGTTATGTTATAGTTGATAATGATTTATGGATTGATATATCAAATCCCAACCAATATAAATTGAAAATATATAAAAATAACAAATGGAATGATATAACTTCTGACGTTAAACAAGAAATATTGGATATGATTGATGACAATACAATTATATCTGAAAACAATATTTTAAAAGTGAATCAATCATAGTTGGAAATTACCAAATCTCAAATATCAGATTTTGCGCATAAACATAATACATCGGATATTATTATAACGTCAAATTATCAATTTGTAACACAATCAGAAAAAGATTATTGGAATAGTAAATAGGATAAAAATGGAGAATTACAATCTAATTTAAATGCTGAATTCTTAAAAGGATAGACATTAAATGACACATAGCCATAGTCATAGGATATATTATGGAGTTCATATAAGATATAGACAACATTTGGGAATTTGAATTATGGAATAATATGGAAACGCGAAGTTATTGATATTATTAATGAGCCTCCATTATCTCCCAATCTAAATGATAGTTATATAATTGGATCTAATCCAATAGGGGAATTTGCTGGGTATTAGAATTACATATAGATATATGATGGCACTCAATGGCAATTTACATAGCCTCAAATATCGGAATAGAGATTTGTAGTAAATAAACATAGTGCATATGTATATACTGGAAATGAATGGAGCACAATTCTTGTATCAATTACATCACATAATGAATTATCAGAATTACAAGGCGGAAATTCTACAACTAGTGAATTCTATCATTTATCATATAATCAATATCAAAAAATAATTAGCGGATATAATACAGATGATATTACTGAAGGGAATAATCAATATTTTACTGTAGATAGATAGCGGGAATAGATAAGTTAGATATCGCCACTACAATATAATATAGAAACTGGTGAATTATCAATATTACCATCAAGCACAATTCAAGATGGGTATATGTCAAAATAGGATAAACAGAAATTGGATTATATAAATATTGGTACACCATCTAATAATTATTAGTTAATGTGGGATACAAATCAGAACAAATATACTCCTAAAAACATTAATACTTAGATATCAATATCATTTAAAGATCTTATAGATACACCTAATACATTCGTTGCCAATAATAATAAAGTATTGGTTGTTGATGAGCCTAATAATAGAATTATATTCAAAGATTTATCATTAAACATGATACCTGAATTATCAGGATTTTCTGTTAATGATATTCAAATGTCAATAGCAAATTCTCATACTCATAGCGATACTGTATTTGGCATATTAGATGATTTAGAAACAAATTATACTTCTATGAAAAATAAATTGGACTCAATAGAGTATGGTGCTAATAAATATGTACATCCAGCAACTCATCCTGCATCTATAATTGAGACAACGCCAGAATTGAGATTTGTTACTGATTATCAAATACAAACATGGAATGCAAAACAAGATTAGTTGGGATATATACCAGAAAATATATAGAATCGTGGTATTCCAAATGGATATGCATCATTAGATGGTAGTGGATATGTACCAGTTACTCAAATTCCACCTTCGGTAAGAAGTGTTACAGTAGTTTAGAATATTGCAGAACGAAACGCTA
>JAKOTN010000135.1 GCA_029776255.1 Pseudomonadota bacterium | reverse complement strand
CGGCATAAGGTCTTGACCGACAGCGGCATTCGCCTTGGCGTGGTCGTCAGCGATCTCCACGGCAAGTCTGCCCGCGCCATGGTCAAGGCGAGGATTGCCGGGCCACTGCCCCACGATCAAGCGGCGCGAACATTACCGGGATTCCGCCACCGACCATGAAGCGCTCTCCGTTCAACGCAACGCCCCTCGCTGGATCAAGGCCCTGACCACGTTCGGCTTCATTTCACCAGCCAACGCCTGATCCCCTCAAGTATTCCCTGCATGCCCTTCTCCGGTCAGGCGCGCGATCGTCCCGAACACCACGTCTTTCACGCTAAAATGGCTTGCCCCGAAACGAAGGTCGGCACCGAACCAAGAAAACCCCAGACAAGCGCACCGATCACAAGCCCCGCAAGCGGCAGCCAAAGCAGCACGCCACGCGGCGTGATCACCCGCACCGGCATTCCAGTTGCTTGGGAGAAACATGCCGATCAAACGACGACTGGCGATAAAGAGCAGGGCGTTCCGCCATTCGTTTCAGCACCTTCCGCCAGTCGGCACGGTTTACGGCCTCGTGGCCGATGGCGCCCCGGGCGGTCGCAAATTCAAAATACGCACCGGTGATAGTTCGACCATTCGCCAGGCAAACCGGTTACCGCTCGCCACCTGCGTCATTTAGCGCCGATACCGCTAAAGGCGATCAACACCCGACGGGTTTCCAGCGCCAACCACAGCGCCCCGCTTACTTGAACTGACACGCGCCGGGGCCGTCCGGATGGCCGCAACTCCCGCAAGCGGCGGGAAATTCACCAGCCCCCGCCGATGCACCTGTCACGGCGGCGAAAGCGGAAAGTTTCTTGCGCAGGTCGGTGCTGTGACAGTCCGGACATTCCGGCGCTGGCGAGGATTGACGCAGCAGCTTCTCGAACTCTTTACCGCAAGCGGCGCACGCGTATTCATAGATGGGCATGGTGTCGATACTCCCTGGTTTTCGTGACGACTCTTCAATTCGGCCAACCGCCGATACTGCCGACAAGCAGCAGCCGACGCAAGTACCACGCTCGGCGCAACCCTTTTTCCACATACTTCGATCGCTAGGCGTGGCCACGAACCAACCGACGGGACGCGCGGCCCGGCAACGCCGCCGTTGCCGCAAAAAAGGGGGGCGATCACGGCTTTTACGAGGTCGGAAATGTCGAAATATTTTACATAATCACGAATTCGTGAATCAGAAGAACGAAAAATTTGCAATTAACTTTGATTGTTATGTCCAGTAGCACGTTTATTGCTCGGTGATTACGGCGGCAGTCGACGCTGAAAATATCGTCGTTTTGATGCACCGCCACCGATACCGCCACCGATGCGATTTTCGGCAAAATCGAGAGAAAGGACGCTTTCCATGAAAACTACATTTCGTCACTTGATCATTGCTTCGGCCTTGGCCTCGGCTTCTTTCGGGGGGTCCGCCATCGAACTACCAGGTGGAGCATGCGACGGTGTCACCAACTGCAGCCAGTTCACCGATTTCCAGGTCTATTCACTGGCCCTGTTGAATTTGCAGTCCAACAACGCTTACGAGGTCAAATCGACGTCTGGCGCGATCAAGGATTTTGTCGTTGTCGGTATCAACAATCCGTCGACCAACGTCAGCGGCATCGACAATCCATACAACACGCCATCGGCCAATATCACCAGCACGTTCACAACCATGACCAGCGACACCACCAACGGTCCGACGACCGGCGATGGCCTTAGTTGGCAAGCAAGCATGTCGGCCCTGCGCACTCAATTCGGCAACGGCAAGTTCTACGGTTTCTTTGCCTTCAATGAAACAGGTGGTGGAAGCACCGGGACCACCTTGCTCGACGGCGGCCCGGATTTATTGACTTGGGCAAAAGTCACGCTGAAAGACGTTGACGCCAATGGCAACGTCATCGCAACCAGAACGTTTTATCTGCAACCGGGCGGCAGCACGCTAAACAACAACCCACTGGCCGATCCACTGCCGGCCAATACCGTTACCGGAAATGGCGACACCGGTCCGTGGGCGTATGTTCATGGCACGATCTGCACCACCGGCAGCGGGCAGAACGCCGTTTTTGCCGGTTACCCCGACCCCGTCAATGGTTGCCCGGCCGGGACGTCGCCGACATCGCAAAGCACTCTTGGACAAGACAATGCCGCCTTCGCCATCTATAACGCCGAACTCGATGCCGAAGTGCATAACGCGAACAGCATCTACGACGTGATGCAAATCGACTGGCAACTGGCCTACATCAATGGCGGAGGCGAAACGGCATGGCTGCAACCGTTCGGCACCTTCGAACCGCCTTTCCAGACGCCGGAACCGACGGCACTGGCATTGATGGCGCTCGGTTTGCTGGGGATCGGCTTGACGACACGCGGCCAACAATCGGCACGGCACTGACCCGCGGCATCAACAAATCCGCCGTTTGGGAATGACGGGACGCCACGTCTGGTTCCAGGTTCCGTCGCCTGCAGAAAGCAGGTGACGGGATCTCTTTCGTTCGCGGCGCACCCACTTGTCAGGCGTTCGGTGATGGTTTGCGTCGCACGATGAACGACATCGATAAGCGGCGGGAGCCGCATCTCATCACTCCTTCGCCTTTCTGACGGTGACGACCGCCACCCGGTTTGATGCTGGGTTGTTGGCGCATCCGGCGCAGGAACCGCAGGCGCCGCGACCGCTTGCGCCGGTTTGGCGACGAACGGTTTCGCGATCGGCACGCCCAGGCACAAAAATCGCCCACCACTCCATCAACCCCGCCCGCAATACCGCCGGCATCAGTCGCCAACCCGAATAGACCGTGGCGACGACCACGATGCCGTAGGTGAACAGTTCCTCGGCCATTTCAAGCCCCCGTGAAGTGAAGCGCCACGCGATAAGTGACAAACGCCGCCAGATACGCCAAGGCAAACAGATAGGCGGCCATCAACAGCGGGTAGCGCCAGGAATTGGTTTCGCGCTTGACCACCGCCAGCGTGGACAAGCATTGCGGCGAGAAGACATACCACGCCAGCAGCGCGAAGGCCGTCGGCAGCGACCAGCCTGCCGCCAGCATCGGCGCCAGTTGTTCCGCCACATCGTTACCGGTGGCCGACAGCGCATATACGGTACCAAGCGCCCCGACGGCGACTTCCCGCGCCGCCATCCCAGGTACCAGCGCGATCGAAATCTGCCAGTTGAAACCGATCGGCGCGAAAATCGTTTCCAGCGCCCGCCCCAGCATACCGGCGTAGCTGTATTGAATCGCCGGACCGGCAGCACCGTCGGGCGGCGCCGGAAACGACGACAGAAACCACAGCACGATGGTCAACGCCAGGATGATGTTGCCGACACGCAGGAGAAAAATCTTGGCACGCTCGAACAACCCCAGCAGCAGATTGCGGCCATGCGGCAAACGATAAGCAGGCAATTCGAGCAGCAGCGGATGCCGCGCGTCCTTGGCCGCGGCCAACTTGAGCACGCCGGCAACCGCCATGGCGCTGACCACGCCAGCCACATAGAGGCCGAACAGGACCAGTCCTTGCAAATTGAACAGACCCGCCACCGTGGACGCGGGAATGAAGGCGCCGATGATCAGCGCGTACACCGGCAAGCGCGCCGAACAGGTCATCAACGGCGCGATCATGATCGTCGCCAGCCGGTCGCGCCAATTGGCGACGGTACGCGCGGCCATGATGCCGGGGATCGCACAGGCGAAGCTCGACAGCAAGGGAATGAACGAGCGGCCCGACAGCCCGACGGTGCCCATCACGCGGTCGAGCAGGAATGCCGCGCGCGGCAGATAGCCCGAATCCTCGAGGGCGAGAATGAACAGAAACAAAATCAGGATCTGCGGCAGAAACACCAGCACACCGCCGGCACCGGCGACGATACCGTCGACCAGCAGGCTGCGCAGAATGGAGTCCGGCAACTGTGCGGTAAGCAGGGCGCCCAGCGCCTCGACGCCGCTCTTGATCCACTCCATCGGCAAGCTGGCCCAACTGAACACCGCCTGGAACATCAGGAATAGCGTCGACGCCAGAACCACCATTCCCCAGAATGGATGGAGAACAACGCGGTCGATACGCTCGTCGAGGCGGGTGTCGACCACCGGTTCGCGTACCGTTGCCGCCAGAATGCGCCGCACTTCGCGCTGGGTGGCGGTGACATCGGCCACGCAGGGCGGCAGCCAGGCCAGCGCCGGCGCAACATCCTTCGGCAAGGAAGATTCGAGTTCGGCGAGCAACTCGGCGGCACCGCCGCGTTTAACGGCAACGGTGCGGACGACCGGCATCGCCAACTCGCGCGCCAACGCCGGCACATCGATTTCGATGCCGCGCTTCCTAGCCAAATCGGTCATGTTGAGCGCCAGAACCATCGGCAACCCCAGGCGCCGAACTTCCAGCACGAGGCGCAGATTGAGTTTGAGATTGGTGGCGTCGCTGACGCAGACCAGCATGTCGGGACGCGGTTCACCGGCGAGCCTGCCCAGTACCGCGTCGCGCGTCACTTCCTCGTCTAGACTGAGCGCGTTCAGGCTATAGGCTCCCGGCAGATCGAGAATCCGCAGCTGTTTGCCCGACGGCATGGTCAACAACCCTTCCTTGCGGTCGACCGTCACCCCCGGATAGTTGGCGACTTTTTGCCGGCTACCGGTCAGAAGGTTAAACAGCGCCGTTTTACCGCAGTTTGGGTTGCCGAGCAGCGCCAGCCGCGGTTCGCCGCGCGGTTCACCACTCCCCGCGCTCATGCCACCACCCCACACGCCGGCACCACCAACACCTGCTCGGCCTCGAACCGGCGCAAGGCGAACATCGTGTTGCCGACCCGCACGGCCACCGGTTCCCCTCCCGGACGACCTCGCGCGACGACACGCACTTTCTCGCCCTCGATGAAGCCAATCTCGAATAAACGCAAGGCCAGTTCCCGATCGCCGGCATTGCCCTCGGCGACCAGCGGCCCGCCACCGACGACACCTGACTGGCCAACGGGAAGATCGAACAAGGTAATCAACGGGATGGAATTCATTGCACTCGGCTCCTTTCATCTTTCACCAGCACGCCAGCGCTCGCGGGCTGTTGGCGATTTGCGGACCAGCGGTTTTAAATCGACCGCCGCGTCGCCATTGCCTTCCGACCCGACAGGCGCTGGCATGCATCAATGCGGAGCATTTTATATGAGAACAATTATCATTACTTAAAAATTAGTCGCAAAACTCGCCGACCAACGGGGAAACATTGGCGGTTTCGTTCGACCGCCGGATGGCGCGGGGACGCGCCGTGGGACGCTTATTCGCTACCGGCGCCGGTGCCGGCCGTCAGGAACGCTCCCGGGTCACCAACAGCAGATCGATCTTGTTGTCGTCCACGTCCATCACCTCGAACGTGAAACCGGCATGACTGACGCTTTCGGTCGGACGCGGCACTTTACGCAGGGTGTACATCAAAAAGCCGGCAACCGTTTCGTAGTGCTCGTCGTCGGGAAACGGTTCGATGTCGAGCGCCCGTTCCAGATCGCCAACCGGCGTCATGCCGTCCACCAGCCACGAACCGGCATCGCGCTGAATGATCCGTTCCGCCGCCGCGGACACCCGCGAGTGTCCCATCAAGCTGTTGGAGACATCGCTGAAGGTGATCAGGCCGACGATCAGTGCGTATTCGTTGATGATCAGCGCGAAATCCTCGCGGTGGATCTTGAACCGGTCGATGATGTCCGCCAGGGTCAGGGTTTCGGGCAGAATCAACGCCGTGCGCAGCAGGCCGTCGTCGCGCAGCGACAGCGTCTCACCGTGCAGCAGACGGGTGAGAATGTCCTTTGAATCAACGTAGCCGACAACGCGGTCGAGACTGCCGTCGCCGACCGGAAATTTGGCGTGCGGATCGGCGCAAATCTTGGCGCGGATGCTTTCGTCACTTTCGTCGCGGTCGAGCCAAACAATGCTTTTACGCGCCGTCATCGTCGACGGCGCGGTGCGCACCTCGAGTTCGAAAACGTTTTCAATCAGTTGTTGCTCTTGCGGGGCGACCAGCCCGGCTTCGGCGGCGGCATGGGTCAGCGCGACGATGTCTTCCGGCGTGACATCTTCAGGACGGGTTCCCGGCAAGCCCAGCAGCGCCAGCACCCGATTGGCGATCCCGTTGAGCGCCCATATCGGCGGCGTCATGAACTTGAGGCAAAACAGCATCGGGCCGGCGATGCGCAAGGCAATGGTTTCCGGCGCCACGATGGCAATGCGCTTTGGAATCAGATCGGCAACGAGAACGAAGGCCGCGGTAACGAGCAGAAAGGAGGCCAGCGAACCGAGAACCGCCGCGCGTTCGGCGTCGACGAACGGGGCAAGCCACACGGAAAATACCGGCGCATAAGCCCCCTCTCCCAGCACGCCCGCCAGAATCGCCACGGCGTTCAAGCCAATCTGGACGGCGGTGAAAAAGTGGCCGGGCTGTCCCTGCAAGGCCAGCACTCTCGCCGCCCGCCAGTCGCCACTGTCGCGCATCCGCTCGAGTTTTATTTTGCGGGCGGCGGCAAGGGAAATTTCAGAAATGGAGAAAAACGCGCTGGCAAGAATCAGCAGCACGATGACCAAGGTGCTTTCGAGCGGACTCATACGTCTTTTTCGGCAAAGGCCCCGACAATCGACAAGGCGCTAATTGGACTGTAGCCCCGCTCGGCACCGGAAGCAATCGGTGATGTCCGGCGAACGCGGCGACTCCCAGCGCCAGCCAACGAGCGGAGGGATTTACTGAGCGGCGATTGCGACTATGTTGACCGATCGGGTGCCCGGTGAGGTAGCCAACGCAGCAGCGTGGCATAGAGATCGGCGGGCTTGGCCGGCTTGCCGACGAAATCGCTCATCCCCGCGGCAATACAGGCGCGCCGGTCGCCGTCGAAGGCATTGGCGGTCATGGCCAGAATCGGCAGCGCTTCCCTGCCCGGCAATTTGTGGATCGCGCGGGTGGCTTCCCTCCCCCCCATGTTCGGCATTTGCACATCCATCAAAACGGCATCGTAGAGCGTCTCTTTCGCCTTGGCCACGGCTTCCACGCCGTCGTTCGCCGTGTCCACCCGCAGATCGGCGGCTCGCAACAGGTCGACCGCCACTTCCATGTTGATTTCGTTGTCCTCGACCAGCAGCACGCGCGCGCCGGCGCAGCAGCGTCGCAACTCCTGCTCGGCGTCGCCGCCCGGCGCGGCTGGCTCCGGCAGGGTGCCCCGCTGGCCCCGTTCCAGGCGAGTGGTAAACCAGAACGTGCTGCCTTTCCCCAAAATGCTTTCGACACCGGTTTCGCCACCCATCAACCGCACCAGACGACGGGTAATCGCCAGACCAAGCCCGGTACCGCCATACTGCCTGGTGATCGACGGGTCGACCTGCTCGAAGACCTGGAACAGGCGATGCTGGTCTTCGGGCGCGATGCCGATGCCGGTATCCTCGACTTCGAACCGGATCAGCAAGGTACTACCGTCGTCTTCCAGCACCCGCGCGCGCAGTGCGATTGATCCCGCCTGGGTGAACTTCACGGCATTAAGCGCGTAATTGAGCAGCGCCTGACTCAAGCGCGCTGGGTCGCCCCGCAACCAGAACGGTACGCCGTCAGGGTCGATTTCGACGCGCAAGCCCTTGCTTTGCGCCGCAACCGCGATCACCGAGCTGACGTTGTCGAAAATCGCGGCCACGTGAAAATCGGCGATTTCCAGCCCGAGTTGCCCGGCTTCGATTTTCGACAGGTCGAGTACGTCGTTGATCAAGGCCAACAGATGCTGACTGGCGCTGTCGATCCGGTTGAGACGCTCCGCCTGCTGCGGGCTGACACCGTCGCGCCGCAACAGATAAGTCAGGCCGACGATGGCATTCATCGGCGTGCGAATCTCATGGCTCATGTTGGCGAGAAACGCGCTCTTGGCATGATTGGCGGTTTCCGATTGCTGACGCGCCACCACCAGTTCGCGAGTCCGCTGGGCGACCAGATCCTCGAGATGGTCGCGATGACGGTCAAGTTCGGCGCGCATGCGTTTTTGTTCCGTCACGTCGGCTTTGACCGCCACATAGTGGCTGATCAGGCCGTCGGCCTGGCGCAACGGGCTGATGATGGCGAATTCGACGTATTCGGCGCCGTCCTTGCGTCGGTTACGAAACTCGCCGCGCCACGTTTCCCCACGCAGCAAGGTCTCCCATAACGAATCGAAAACCCAGCGCGGCGTGCCGCCCGAATGCAGCATGCGCGGATTTTGTCCCAGCACCTCCTCGCGACCGAAACCGGTGGCCCGCACGAAAGCCTCGTTCACATATTCGATATCGGCCGCCAGATTGGTGATGATGATGCTTTCCGGACTCTGTTCGACAGCCAGGGAGAGCTTGCGCAGTTGCGCTTCGACGCGCTTGCGTTCGGTGATGTCATAACACACCACCAGAACCACGTCGCGTCCGTCGAGCTTGATCGGCGTCAGGCTGACGGCGGCGTCGAATTCGCTGCCATCGGTCCGGCGATAACGCCATTCGAAACGTCGCGGCCGCCCCGAGGCGGCATCGGCCAACAACGTGGTCGCCTTGTCCGCCGACGCGTTGCCATCGGGCTGAAGATCCGGCGAAAATTCGAGCGGACTGCGCGCGAGCAAGGCGGACTTGTCGGCACAGCCAAACGCCTGCGCGGTTGCGGTATTGCAATCGACGAAACGGCCTTCGGCGAGTGTCCACATCGGTTCCGGCGACGATTCGAACAGCGTCGCAAAGCGTTCCCGCCCCTGCCGCACCCGGCGATTCTGCACCAGCAGACCAAAACCCATCAGCGTCAGAAGCACCAACAAGGTCAACAGGGTAACGATCCACCCCGCGTGCCGACGCCAAAGATCGAACAGTGTGAAATCGGCCGGCGCGTCGAATGGCGGCATGCGCAAACGGCGCAGAATCTGCTCGACGACGCTGTAATCGGCTGGAATCGTGAACCCGGCGATACCGGCGGCCCGCGCGGCGACGCTATCGCTCGGCAATGCCAGCAAGGCGATGGCCAGACGACGCGCCAGCTGCGGGTCGCTATCCGCCATCATCGCCACCGGCCATTCCGGGTACAAGCGGGTCGAACTGAGATACGGAAAGGAGGAAATAGGCTGCCGATTGATGATTTTCAGCCGATTAGGATCAAGTTTCCCCTCGCGCGCCATGGCTTCGATCACCCCGGTACGGGCGAACCCGGCATCGGCGCGGCCGGCGAGCACCGCCTCGATGGCGCGATCATGGGGCAGGCCGGTGACCAGCAATCGATCATTACTCGGCAAGGGAACATCCGCCTCCATCATCTCGAACGCGGCCATCGCGTAATCGCCGAGCGAGGTGGTACCGTTGGCGGCGATACGTTTGTCGGCCAGATCGGCAAGGGAGTTGATCGACGAATTTTCGGCACGCGTGAAAATCACGCCGCCGAAGACGGCCAGTCGATGCTCACCGTACTGGGTAATCTGGGTCGCCAGCGGCACCGAGAACGCATTCCGCTGTTTCAGGCCAATGAAATGCCCAGGGTTGGTCAGCACCACGTCGACTGTTTTTTGCGCCACCGCCTCGTCAAGATCGGTGTAGTCGAAAGCTTTCAGTTCCACACGCCGGCCGAGCGTTCGCTCGATATAGGACGCCAGCGGCTGCCACTGCGTATAGGTTTGCGCTCTCGACCGGACGGCCAGCACGCCGAGAACCAGCGGCGCCTCGGCCCACGCCGACAGCACCGTCGTCGCCAACAGCACCAGTAGCAGGCCACGCATCAAACGCCCACGCCATGCCTCGCCGCACACGGTGCGCCGACGTGGCCACCGCAGCAAGTCGCACGGAACGCTTGTCCCACCGAACGTACACGATGCCACGCTTACGGCAAAGCGGGCGTCAAAACGCCGGTAGCGTGATTTCCAATCCTGTCGCGACATGGTCGGCAAGCGCTCTCATGATCCTTGCGAATCGGGTTATGTTTTCTCACCGGCCAAAGGCATTGTCGCCAACTTCCGGCACTTCTTCAGGTTGCTCTGCCAAGTGGTCGATTATATGACCATATTACCCGCCGAACAGGAACTTCTTTTCTACGGCGTCGACGACGGCAAGGAACACTTTGCCCGGGAATGGCATGGCGCGCCACCCGGCTGCGCTGAGCGCCGGCACCCCAAGAAACGATACGGGCGAATACCCTGCGCAGACGGTCGCGCGTTGTTTGAAAAACACATCGACGTGTCCGGCGATCGACGCCGCCGAATCGCTAAGCGAACGTATCGACCGTTGCGCCGAGGTTGGCGGGGTTGTCCGTTGCGGTCGGAATCGCTTGCGCGGCAGCGGCGACGAGCCGCATGGCGTTTTGCGCCTGAATGTCGAGGCTTTTTTTCATCGCCGTCAACTGCACCGCGTTGGCAATCCTGCTTTGAGTCATCTCCGTCGCCAGACTGGCAATCGCCGCAACGTCCATGATTTCAGACTCCTGAGGTTTGCGGTGGTCGCCAAGGCACCGATGGGCGCCAATTCCCTGGAGGCGACCCGGGAAGCGCCTCTGACAACGAACGGCTCACACCTTGAAACGACTGGCCATTCGATCGAGGTCTCGCGCCAGACTTTCCAGATTGTGTGCCGAGGCGGCGGTCTGCGCGACGGTGGCACTGTTTTCCTCCGCCGCTTGAGCGATATGTTCGACCCGTTTGGCGATGTCGCGAGCCGCGGCGGCCTGCTCCCGAATGGCCTGGCCGATATCGTCCACGACATGGGTCACTTGCTCGCTCGCCGTGCGGATGCTGCCGACCGAATCGCCGGCTTTCTGGGCCAGATCCACACCCTGATTGACCTTGACCACCCCGGATTCCATTTCGGTGACGGCGCGTCGGGCACCCTGCTGGATTTTGTCGATCATGGAAGCGATTTCCAGCGTCGAACTCGTCGTGCGTTCGGCAAGTTTTCGCACCTCGTCCGCGACGACGGCGAAGCCGCGCCCTTGTTCGCCGGCGCGTGCCGCTTCGATGGCGGCATTCAGCGCCAGCAAGTTGGTTTGGTCGGCGATCTCCCGGATGACACTGACGATCGACGAAATTTGTCCGGAAAGCGCTTCGAGTTCTTGAATACTTCCGGCAGTGGCATTGACCGCGTCGGCGATGCTGCGAATGCCGGTGGCGGCGGCGTGAATGATGTGGCCGCTTTCGTCAAGCATGGTGCCCGAAGCCACGGTGACATTTTTTGCTTCACGGGCGTGCACGTCGACCTGGTCAATGGAAACCGAAAGCTCCTCGATGCCGGCCGCCATCCCGGCGGCGGCGTCCGACTGGCTTTGGCTGACCTTGGCGCTGGCCGACGCCGAACTGGCCAATTGGTTGGCCGAGGACCCGACGACCTCGACGCTCGACCGCAAACCCGAAATCAGATCCCGCAAACCGGTCTGCATCCGGGCAAGCTTGGCAATGATCGCGCCGACCTCATCGGCACGGGCCGCCGGCAAGGGTCGAGTCAAATCGCCCTGGGAAATCGCCTCGACCGCGTCGCTCGCCTGCGTCAACGGCCGAACCACCGAGTGCACGATCAAATGCCAGGAAACGGCCACCCCCAGCCCGGAACCGACCAGTAGGACAACCACGACCACCAGCCGGAGCTTGGCGTACTGGCTCGCATTGGTGTCAAAAACTTGCTTGGCCACGGTCAACTGGATCTCGATCAGCTTGCCGAACTCGTTCGTGATCGGATCGATCGCCGGATACAGCTCGTTCGCGGAAAAATTGGCGATTCCTTCCGTGTCGCCCGCCGACATCAGGCTCTTGAGCTTGGCGGTCGCCGCGTCGCCTCGTTTCATCAGCGGTTCGATCTGTCCGATGACACGCTTTTCGTCATCGTTCAGAGAAGTCGCCAGATAATCCTTCCACTTCTCGCGAATCACTTTCTCCGCCGCCTCGATGGATTTGACGCCATCGGCGGGCGTGAGGTTGCCGTTGCGCACCTTGTGATTGGTGTCGACGATATTGACCGCATAGGCGTCGACCACCTCCCGCAGGTCACGTAGGGGAACCACCCGGTCGTTGTAGACCGTTTCCAGCCCATCGACGCCGTTTTTCATGCCATGCAGCCCCAGAAGACCGTCGACCGCGGCGATGGCTATCAAAAACACCACAAGCAGTAGTAGCTTCAGCTTGATCGTGAGCGACATGGTGGAACCCTCGTGAGTTTTGAATTGAAAACCAATCGGAAAAAGGCGAAGCGCCCTCGGATGATTGGATGGAACGCTCTATGAAGAGTAGTTGCGAAAGATGGGGATATCAAACCGATTGCGACTCAGCCGTTCGGCAGCGGACATTTCGCCAACACGGTGCAAGCGGCGTGAAAACCGCCGCACCGCCACCGCATTGTTCGTCCCACTGTGGCAGAATCGCGTGCGACGTCCCGGTCCGGCGCGCGCGCCGGATCGGCCTTTACCGATCATTCGCCATCAGGTTTCGCCGTGCCGACCGCCCTCCCCTGGAAGATTCTCTCGCGCCTCGCCGTTTTACTCCTCAGCGTCCTGCCGCCAGTAGGGCATGCCGGTCTGGCGATTGCCCTCAATTCGGCGGACGGCACGATCAGCCTGATCGACACTGAAACCTACACCGTGACCGGCAAGGCGGCGGTCTGCAAGGAGCCGCATCACCTGATGCCGACGCTGGACGAAAAGTCGCTGATCGTCGCCTGCGCCGCCGCCAATCAACTGGTTTTTTTCGATCCGGTCACCGGCCGCGAGCAAAAACGGATCCGCGACATCTCCGACCCCTATCAACTCGGCTACTCCCCGGATAAAAAGTGGTTCGTCGCCACCTCGCTACGCCTCGACCGGGTCGACCTCTACGACCCGGTCGATTTTCGGCTCAGGGCGCGCCTGCCAGCGCCGAAAACGCCATCGCACATGGCTTTCGACGACGCCAGCGAATTCGTTTTCATCACCCTTCAGGACTCCAGTCAGGTGATGGCCATCCACTTGGCGACGCAAAAAATCGCCTGGGTGATGCCGGTGGCCACGACGCCGGCCGGCATCGTCATGTCGCCCGACAACCGCTATCTGCTGGTCGCCTGCATGGGAGACGGCGTCGTCGAGGTCATCGACTGGCGTGGACAGAAAAGTGTCAAAACGGTGCCGGTCGGCACCGCCACCCACAACCTGCAGCCGAAGGGAGACAAACGCCATTTTTATGTCTCCAACCGCGCCATCGATGGCAGCATTGCGCTGTTCGACAGCAAAACCCTGACGGTGATCGAAAAATACGAGGTTCCCGGCGGACCGGACGACATGATCGTGCGTGGCGATGGCAAGGAATTGTGGGCCACCGCACGTTTTGCCCGCCGAGTGCAAGTGGTCGACCTGACAACCAAGAAACTCAAGTTGTCGATCCCGGTCGGCAGTTCGCCGCACGGCGTCTTTTTTCTCAACCACGCCGGTCTGCGATAGCGATGCGTCGTATTCGCCAACGCGTCGGTGGCTTTGCCGGCGGGCTGCTGCTACTGCTGACAACCGGGACCGGCGCGATGGCCACCGTGCCGGTCGCCTGCAAGGGCACGCTTTATCTGACCTTCGATACCGGCAACATGCGTCATGCCGAACTGATTGCCGACATTCTGGCCCGACACGGCGTCAAGGCCACTTTCTTTGTCGCCCAGGAAAAAACCGTGCGAGGCGACCAGGCCCTCGACGACACTTGGGCGCCGTACTGGCGGGCACGCGTCGCGGAGGGGCACGCCTTCGGCAGCCATACGTGGCGGCACGGCAGTTTTCGCGACGACACGGGTCGTCACGTCCGTTACCGCTTGTCGGACGGGCGTAGCGAGCTGCTGGACGCGCAGGGCGTTTGTGAGGAAATCCGGCGCCCTGACACACGCTTCCAGGAACTCACCGGCCACCGGCTGGACCCGCTTTGGCGCGCGCCGGGCGGACGCACGACGCCAAACGCGCTGGCGGCGGCGAACGCCTGTGGCTATCGGCATGTCGCCTGGGCGCCCGCCGGTTTTCTCGGTGACGAGCTCCCGTCCGAAACCCATCCGAACACGGCGCTTCTGCAGCGCGCCTTGACCCGCTTGCGCGATGGCGACATCGTGATGGCGCATCTCGGCATCTGGTCGCGCAAGGATCCTTTCGCGCCGATGCTTGAACCGCTGCTGGTCGGGCTAAAGGAAAAAGGCTTCTGTTTTGCCACCCGGCGAACGGCGCCATGAACCCGTTCGACGGGCTGCTCGATACCGTGGTTACCCTCCAGGGCTGGCTGCTCGATCGGGTGTTGCAAGCGCCATTGCTGGCGCTGGGCCTGGGCAGTTACCTGGAAATGGCGTTCAACGGTATCGAATTTTTTCTGTGGGGCGTGTTGCAGATCGGTACCGCCTACCTGCTGCTCCGGCCGCTGGAAGCGCTGTGGCCCGCCGAGGTCTGGCCGGACCGCAAGGCGGTGCGCGTCGACGTGCTGTATACCTTTCTCGACCGTCTGGGCGTCATCCCGCTTGCCGTCTTCGCGCTGCTGGCACCGTTATTCCTGCTCATCGACGGCTGGTTGCGACTCAACGACATCATTCCACCGCAGTTGGAAGATTTCTTTCCCGCCCTCGAAACCCGGCCGCTGCTCGGCTTCCTGATTTATCTGGCGATTCTGGATTTCGCCGAATACTGGCGGCACCGCCTTTCGCACACCGCGCGCTGGTGGTGGGCGTTGCACGCCATTCACCACAGCCAGCGCCAGATGTCGATGTGGACCGATAGCCGCAATCATTTGCTCGACGATCTGATCAGCGGCGTCTGGTTCGCGGTGATCGCGCTGCTGGTCGGCGTGCCGCCTGGACACTTCATCGGCCTGCTGATGGTCGTGAAAACGATCGAAAATCTGTCGCACGCCAACGTTCGCTTGTCGTTCGGCCCGCTCGGCAAACACCTGCTGGTCGATCCACGCTATCACCGCTGGCACCACGCTCTCGAACTGCCCGCCGGTCGGCGCTACCGCAACGGCAGCAACTTCGCCATTCTTTTTCCGCTATGGGATCGCCTCTTCGGCACGCAGTATTTCGGCGCAACGCTGCCGCCAACCGGCATTGCCGATGACGGATCGGCTGGAACATCCGCCCGGAGCGGCTTTTGGCGACAACAGAAAGAAGGGCTGCAAGGCTTGCTCGCCGCTCTTCGGAATCACGGAAATCGTCGCACGGTGACAGCGCATCGGGTACACTCGCCGGCGCTGCCGCTCGCTTCCCACGATAGCAACGCGTTTTCAACCCACTATCCTCCGTCGGCAAACAGCCGCGAGGACGACGGCCCATCCGGGAGTACGCATGCTCGATAAAGTCCGCGCTTTTGCCGTGCTCGCGCACGGCAACCAGAGGTATGGCGACTGGCCCTACGCTTTTCATCTCGACGCGGTTGCCGAATTGCTCAAGCCTTACGGACAAGATGCTCAGGCCATCGGCTATCTGCATGACGTGGTCGAAGACACCATGATCACCGTCGAAGATATCCGCCAGCGCTTCGGGCCGTTGGTGGCCGACTGCGTTGCCGTGCTGACCGACGCCCCCGGCGCCAACCGCGCCGAGCGCAAGGCGGGCACCTACGCCCGGATGGCGAATGTCGCCGGCCCGACCGAATTGGCCCTGCTGGTCAAGGTCGCCGACAGGCTGGCCAACGTCAGAACCTGCGTCGCCGACGGTAAAAGCCGCCTGTGGGAAGTGTACCGCAAGGAACAACCGACCTTCAAAAAAGCCGCTTACCGACCCGGACTCTGCGACCCCTTGTGGGAAGAACTGGAAGTATTGCTGGAAATGTCGCCGCCAACCGAGGCCGAATCGGTCGAAAACCGCGTCGATTCCGGAACGCTGGCCAATGTTTGACATTCAAAATCACGCCAGCTTCGTCGTCGCGATTCTCGTCTTCCAGTTGATTCCCGGACCCGGCACCCTGGCCATACTCAACGCCACCGCCCGCGACGGCATCGCCGCCGGACTGGGCGCCGTCGTCGGCACGCTGGTCGGCGACATGCTTTACATGATCGCCGCCGTCCTCGGACTGGCGGCGGTGATGCACACCTACCCGCTTGTTTTCAATTTTTTTCAGTGGTTTGGCGCCGCCTACCTCGGCTGGATGGGCCTGCGACTGCTGACAAAACCGCTCACCGACGATGAGCGGCAGACACCGCGTCGGCAACACGGCTGGGTCTATTTTCGGCAGGCATTGGCGGTGAGCCTGACCAACCCGAAAGTGATCCTGTTCTTCGTCGCCTTTTTCCCGCTCTTTCTGCGCGCCGACGCGTCGGCGATCACACTGGCCGCAATGATGGCGCACGTCACCGTTCTCAGTTTTGCTTATCAGCTCGGTTTGGTATTGATCGGCAATTTTATCGCCCGCCAACTGGCGACCTTCCCATTCGCTCGCAAGTTGGCCACCCGCCTCGCTGGCACGGCCTTGATCGGTTTCGGGGTCAAACTGGCCCTCGACAATCGATGAACAACGGCTGGACGATGCGAGGCAAGGTCTGGCTAACGACCCTGGCGCTGCTGCTCGCCGGCTGTTTCCCGTCGCCGGAAAAAATCGGCGAACTGACCAAGACCTCGATGCAGCAACGCTTTCGCAGCGATCCGCGATACAGCGGCACGGGAATCGAGGTGATCGCGGTGCGCGTCGTCGGTAGCGCCGACAAGACCCACGACGCCATCGCCACGGTCTCGCACGCCGGCAAAAAGCACGACATACCGATCAAGATCGTCGTCGACGGCATCAACCTCGAATGGCATGCCGGCAGCACGGCCTTCGACTTCCTGACGGCGACCACAACGACACCCGCCACGCCGCGAATCCCAAAGTAGCGCCGTCGCTTTAGACCGCGGATCGCCCATCGAGGAAAATTCGCGCCCGCCCATGGCAGCACACGCGCTGAAGGACATGCGCGAGACGAGTCTTCGAGCAGCATTCCTCGAACCTCCTGAACCGATTTTCAACCCGTTTTATCCTCTGAACACTTATCCGAAAGCGCCAGGCTCGAATTAAATTCGAGAACTGGTTAGACTATCCGTTGCGCCTCGCTCCGTCCCGATATCCGATTGCCCGATTTACCTTTGCGCATTATTTATTTAATCGGAGCCCTGGTTTGATTTGTGGTTTAGCCCACGCAAGTTTTTTTACTTTTTTACTCTCTTGCGGCAAATACTTGACTCTCAGTCCTAAAAGAAGAAAGAGGCACGGGAACCTTTGACTATCAAATGGCTTGGTGGCCATGCGCGTTAAAATCGCGCCGACTATTTTGATCGCCACGCGAAACACGATGATCGACCAAGTTATAGTTTTAAATTTTACAGATAAATCAATGCGCAATTGGGAGGAGCATGAATCACTTCATCATCGGACTGGGCGGCACGGGAGGCAAGATCATCCGGGCACTGCGCAAGAATTCATATCAGGAATTCCGCGGCTGCCAGACGCCCGAGGTCGCTATCGGCTACCTGTATGTCGATTCGTCCAGCGAAATGATGTCCATGGACGATCCGAGCTGGAAGACGTTGGGTACTTCCGTTCAACTGTCCAAGGCCAGTCAGCTCCTGATCACTGACGCCAACTTAAGCTCGCGGCTCGAGAATCTCGACAGTTACCCCGGACTCAAGCACTGGCTGGGCAGCCCCGCCGCGTGGCGGGATATCCTCAATAGCATCGTCGGCGCCACCCTGGGTGGTCAAAAGCGGCGGCTGGGGCGTTTCTTGTTCGCTTGCAAGGCGAGCGCCTACCGCGAACAGGTGCAAACGCAGGTCAAACTGTTGCAACAGAACGGCGAGACGGACGTCACTTTTCACGTGGTGTTGGGACTTGCCGGCGGCACAGGCAGCGGTAGCGTGATCGACGCCGTGGCGCAACTGCGCGACCTCTACCCCGATTCGCGTCGCTTTCGCATCCTGGTGTATGCGCTCCTTCCCGACACCTACCCACAGCCCAACTGGGACACGGGCAACTACCACGCCAACGGCTTCGCGGCGCTGACCGAACTCAATGCGATGTCGGTTGGTAGCTACCGTCCCTACGACGTGACGGGCGTGAAGGAACGGTTGACGCTGAACGATCCGTTCAACGGCTGCTTCGTCTTTAGCAACGAGAATGAAAACGGGCTGACGGTCGATGTGGACCGCGATCTGCCCGGTATCGTCGCCGATTTTCTGTATCAGAAGATCGTCGCCGTCAATAACGTCAATTGGGCGTCTTTGGGCCGCATGGAAAATGCCGAAAACGGCGACGGCTCACCGGAAACCTCACCGCAAGGCCGGATACCGGAACGCTCCAAGCGCTTTTTAACCTTCGGCATCAAGCGGCTGGCGATCCCCGAGGAGGAGATCGGCGAATACCTGACCTATAACTTTGCCCAGCAGGCGGCGTTGCAACTGCGTTTCAACCACTGGCAACCCTCATCGGGCTTCATCGACGAGCCACGTAAGCAGGATTTCCATGAGTTCGTACAGCAAAAGGAAACGCAACAACGATGGCTGCTATCGGATGACCACCTGACCTTGGCGCTGGGTATCCTGCCCGAAGACGTGGCGAATAAACGCTGGAAATCCTTCACCGGCGAGTGGGAAGCGGTGATCCCCAACTTCAAGTCGCTGGTGCGCGAGCGCGAACGCGCTGTCTGGCTCGACGAATTAACGAAGCTTTGTGAAAAACGTTTCCAGGAAGACTACCGCACGCTCGGTGTTCCTGGTTTTTACCGGACCAAGCTCAAGGCGCGAAAAGACATGGCACGCGAGATTCGCGGGCGCATCGAGCAGGAACTGATGAACGAATGGAAAGTCGGCGCCAAGTCCGCCTGGGACGTGTCGCGCCTTTTAATTGCCCTGATCGAAACATTGGACGAACGCCTCAGGGCCTGCGACGAAAATGTCGTGCGCGCGCGTAACGCCGAGGAGCAGGCACAGTCGCGCGTACTCGGCAATCTCCAGAAGTGGTCGGGCATGGGCCTGCTGTCCAAGCACTTGTTGAGCACGCCCGACAGCCTTCTCGATGCGCATGGCGTGTACCTGCAGGAACTGTACGTGTACCGCACCCGCGCCGAAAGCTGGAGCTTCGCCAAGGCGTTGCTGACAGAAGCGATCGCCGAGATCACCGACTTGAAAGGCGAAGTCGATCGTACAGCGAATACCTTGCAGCAAGCGCTGAAAAAATTCGAGATTGGCATTCAGGCGCGGCTCAACGACGGTGGTTCGAGCGACTTGCGCCAGCATCTGATCCGCTTTTACGACCCGTTGCAAGTCAAGGCCGTCAACCGCCGGCTGGTGCTCGACGAGGCCGAGCAAAAAACGCAGACCGGGCGAGTGCGCGCCGCGCTGGTCGAAAAAATGGGAACGGACGGTGGCTTTGCGCAATTCAACCAGCGCGTGCCGGAATCGACCTTTCTGGATGTGCTGGAAACGGTATGCGAGGACAATGCGCGCATCGCACACCAGAACCTGGTGCAAAACCCAAAGGAGCGGCTGCTGGGCATGTCGATCATCGACAAGCTGCGCGACCGCTACGGCGCCGATACGCAGGAGCTCAAGAGCTATGTGAGCGAACTGGTCAGCCGTGCCGGCAACTTCGTCGCACTGGAACCGCTGGAAATCCACCGCGCCGCTCCCGGCATTCCGGTGGGCGTGCCGACGGCAATTGGCAAGTTCACCGTCATTCTGCCGCGAGCGCCGGAACAGGCCGATTTTTCCAAAGTGCTGAAGGAAGCTATTCGCGAAGCCAGGACCGGCGATGTGGAGATCATCGAGTCCGATGGACGGCCAAATGAAATCACGCTGGTGTCGATTACCAATCTCCTGCCCTTGCGTTATCTGCAACCATTGAAGTTTCTTGAAGAAAAATTCCGGCGCCGCATCGACACGGGCGGCGCACGCGCCCTACTCGAACTGCACACCGAGGGTGACGGCACGGCCTGGCCCCGTCTTTTCGTTGCCTCCAGCGCTGAGATCAGGGAGCAGGCACTCCCTTACCTGTTACTGGCCAAGGTGCTGGGCTTCATCCATGAAGGCAAAAACCCGGCGACCGGTGCGGACGAAGTGCTGCTGGTGACGAAGGATGCCGACGGCTTCGACAACGATCCGGTCGCGCTAGGCAAAAGCTTCACGGCCAGCGCCGACAGCATCAACCTTGAAACATTGCACAATATCAAGTCCGTGTGCACCGAGACGCTGTCCAGCCCCGGCCATATCCACCAGGACCGTCGCGACGAGGTGCGGCGCGCCATCCTGAGTGAAGTCGAGGCAGTCAAGTCCGCGCGCGGTGGCAATATCCAGGACGAAACCTATCGTCGATTCCTGGACGCCGGGCGGCGCGCCGTGGCGATCCTGAAAGGCGAGGCCGGCTAATTCGCCGCGCTTCGGCTTGCTTTCTTGAATCTTTCTCAACAACAGGAGGAACGTCCCGATGGCATCGCTAAGCGGAAAATCAGGCAAATGTTCGAACTTTGGCAATTGTTCCCTGGCCGACGCCCGCAGCATGATCGAAGTTCCCGGTGGGCAAGACTTTGTATGCACCGAATGCAACAAGCCGCTACTACTGACAGACTCCGGGCCAGGCCCCGGCAATAAAAAAACGCTGGTCGTCGGTGCGCTGCTGGTGTTGCTTCTGTTAGCCGCGGTCAGCATCGGCTGGCCACTGATAGCGGGCAAAAAGCCGGCATCCCCGGGGCCGGAGCCGGAGCCACCGGCCGTGACCAAGCCGGCAACTCCACTGCCGCCGACCACCGGCAACTGCTCGGAAGCCGATGAACGCGTTGGTTTGTGCCGTCGTCCGGCAAATTAAATTCGTCTATTTTTCTCCAGGGGATAAAGAACGATGAACCAGTCATCGAAGAAATCAACGTGCTGCCGGCGCGTTCTGGCCGTCATCTGCGCCACCGCTATTTCTCTCGACGCCAGCGCCGAAAGCATCGTCACGGGCGGCAAAACCGGCACGTATTACGCCATCGGCACCAACCTGCGCGACTTCGTCAACCCGGCGCTGGAGGTCAAGGATTCGCGCGGGTCCTGGGCCAATGTGGAAGACATGAGTCGAACCAAGGGTGTGACGCTGGCCATCGTGCAGTCCGATGTCTATTCCTCTTTCGTCCAACTCCGCGATTCAAAAGACGTTCCGGAAGCAACGCGGCGCGAATACGCGCAACTTCTCGCCAACCTGCGCGTGTTCATGCCGCTGTACAAGGAGGAAATCCACTTCCTGGTGCGCAAGGACGAACCCATCGAGTTCATCCACCAGATCAAGGGCAAGCCGTTGTGGATGGATGTCGAGAAAAGCGGAACCTATCTTACCGCGCTGAACATCTACAGCAAGCTGTTCCAGGAGCGGCCGAATATTGTGGAACCCTTCATCAACCCAGCGGCCACGGGAGACGACGAAGGTACCAGGCGTCGCCGCTCGGCCTTGATGGCCCTCGGCGACCCGGCGTATTACAAGGCTTACCCCCGGATTGACGTTTTGGTACTGGTGGGTGGGCAGCCACTAAACCTGTTGGAGAAAAACATTTCGCCCAACCTCAAACTGTTGAAATTCGATCCGACCCAACCGGGATCCGCCAAGGTGCTGCAGGATTATCAAAAAGCAATGATCAATAAAAGCAGCTACCCGCTACTCAATATCGTTGGTAACGAAATGCCCTCGCTCAGCGTGGATTCTTATTTGATTACCGCCAATTTTGCCGACCCGCAACGAAACCAGTTCATCAAGGATTTTGCCGACCGGTTCTGTACGAATTTCGGAACGCTGCAGGAACGTGGTCACGCCAAATGGACGTCGCTGAACTGGCGACCGGGGTCGAACCTGCCGCCGCTGGCGGCGGGGTGGCAGTATTCGGACAAGGTCAAGCAGAAGCTGACGACTTGCGCTTCCACCGGTGCGGCGACGGTGGCGAAGCCCAGCGGATGCAGTCCTCAGGATCGTGTGACGGGCCTGTGTCGCTAAACGCGTTGGCGGAGTTATCCTGGAGAACGCACCCAGGAGTTCCGACAAAGAAATAAGCCTGCGATTCCGGCATTTCTCCCGACTCTTCGCCCACGGTTAGGTGGCGCGCGCGCCGCTGGGGTACAATAACGCCCTTTTCGCAACCCGATGATTTTCCCGAGGTTTATTCGTGCTCGTCGCCAATAACATCACCATCCAGTTCGGGGCCAAGCCCCTTTTCGAAAACGTCTCCCTCAAGTTCGGCGAGGGCTACCGCTACGGCCTGATCGGCGCCAACGGGTCCGGCAAGTCCACATTCATGAAGATTCTCGCCGGCGAACTCGAGCCGACCGCCGGCAATGTCGCCAAGGATGCCCACGAGCGCATGGCCTATCTGCGCCAGGATCAGTTTGCCTACGAGGATCAGCGCGTGATCGACGTGGTGATGATGGGCCACGAAGAAATGTGGGCGTGCATGGTCGAGAAGGACGCGATCTACGCCAACCCGGAATCGACCGAGGACGATTATCTGCACGCCGCCGATCTGGAAGCCCGTTTCGCGGAATACGGCGGCTACACCGCCGAGGCGCGCGCCGGGGAACTGCTGCTTGGTGTCGGCATCCCCACAGAACAGCATTTCGGGCCGATGCGCGACGTCGCGCCAGGCTGGAAACTGCGCGTGCTGCTGATCCAGGCGCTGTTCGCCGATCCGGACATCCTGCTGCTTGACGAACCGACCAACAACCTCGACATCTCGACCATCCGCTGGTTGGAGAACGTGATCAACGAGCGCAACAGCACGATGGTCATCATCTCGCACGACCGCCACTTCCTGAATCAGGTGTGCACGCACATGGCCGATCTGGATTACGGCAAGATCACCGTCTATCCGGGTAACTACGACGACTTCATGGAAGCGTCGACGCAAGCGCGCGAACGCCAGCAAGCCGCCAACACCAAGGCCAAGGAACGAATCGCCGAATTGCAAAACTTCGTCCGCCGCTTCTCGGCCAACGCCTCGAAGGCCAAACAAGCCACGTCACGGCTGAAATTGATCGACAAGCTGAAACCGGAAGACGTCAAGCCCTCGTCGCGGCAGTATCCCTGGATTCGCTTCGAATTCGACGACAAGGAAAAACTCCATCGCCAAGCGGTTGAAATCGAGAATCTTAGTTTTGCCTACGCCGACAGCACGCGGAAGATTCTCAACGACTTCAGCCTCAGCCTCAACGGCGGCGACCGTCTGGCGATCATCGGTGAAAACGGCGTCGGCAAGACCACCGTGCTGAAGCTGCTGATGGGCGAACTACAAGCGAAACGCGGCACCATCAAATGGGCGGAGAAAGCACGGCCGGGTTATTACGCGCAAGATCATGCCAGCGACTTCAACAGCGACATCAGCCTGACCGACTGGATCTCCGGCTACGCGCGCAGCAATGCCGGCGAAGGCGACGATCTGGCGACGCTGATTCGCGGCACTCTCGGCCGCCTGCTGTTTTCGGGTAACGAAGTGCAGAAAGCGGTGAAGGTCATTTCCGGCGGTGAACAGGGCCGAATGATTTTCGGCAAGCTGATGCTGATGAAGCCGAACGTGCTGATCATGGACGAGCCGACCAACCACCTGGACATGGAATCGATCGAGTCGCTCAACACGGCGCTGGAGAAATTCAAGGGCACGCTGATCTTCGTCTCGCACGACCGCGAATTCGTCTCGTCGCTGGCCACCCGCATTCTCGAAATCCGCCCCGACGGCAAGGTGGTCAATTACCCCGGCACCTACGAGGAATACCTCGCCAGCCAGGGACTCGCCTGAACGGGCGCGCCAGGCGGCGTCAGCCCGCCGGCTGGGTCGCCGGCGACGCTTTCTGCTCGCGGGACGCTTTCTTTGCCGCACGCGCGGCGTCCTTGCGCGCCCGCTTCTCCATTTTTGCCTGCCGCTTGGCTTGTTCGGCCGCCAGCTTCTGGCGTCCGGCCTCCGCCTGTTGCGCTTTCTCGGCCAGTTTTCTTTCGCGCTCCGCGGCTTTCGCCGCTTCCTCGGCGCGATACGCCTCGGCATTGGCCTTGTCTTCGCTGGCCCGCGTCGCCAGATCCTCCGCGCGCGTGGCCTCCTTTTCCGCGAGATCCCGCCGCCGTTCCTCCTGCTCGAAATCGCGCGCCACCTGATCGACTTTCCGCGCCTGGACGATCACCGCCGTGTAGCGTTTGTTGGCATCGACCAAACAGGAACTCACCAGGAATTTCCGGTAGCACTGCGCCTGCTCCGCCGTCAGTACGCGCTCGGCCTCGGCGCGCATGCTCTCCGCCTGCGCCCGCACCACCTTTGCTTCCTCCATCGTTTCCGGCTTCCTCGTCAGCGGTTGTGGCGGTTCCTCGGCCAGCGCCCCACCCGTCCAACATGAAAGAAGCAACCACCAGACACCGACACGCATCCACTTCTCCTTGCTCATTCGCCATGGCAAAACGCCATGGCTTGGACACCCGACTTTTTAGTCCGGTGCCAATCGCCCCGGCCGATAGGTGCCCGCACCCGAACGTCTTGCGCCGCATGGCGCGGTGGCACCAACCGCATTTTAAGCGACGAATGCCCAACGCAAACGCCTCTTCGCCGTCATTCGTGGAGGCGGCGATGCTCAGGCACTTTCCATTACGGCCGGGCACCAATCCGCTCGGCCAGATAGTCGACCAGCACCCGCACCCGATGCGGCACTGACCTGCCGGATTTTTTCGGACCACTCATTCCTGGAAAATGGCTTCCGGTTTCGTGGTTGAAAGACACAACTTCTTGAAGGCCATCGGCGTCTGGTTGCCCAGACTCGAATGAGGCCGGATGTAATTGTAGTGGTGCCGCCATTGATCAATGACGGTTTTCGCTTCGACGCGATTCCGAAACCACTCCATCGACAAGCAC
>JAKOTN010000114.1 GCA_029776255.1 Pseudomonadota bacterium | reverse complement strand
GAGCGACGAGGAACGGGTCGCACGCTGGTCGGAGAACGTGGTGTGGCAATACGTCAGCGGACAGGACTACCACACGCCGACGCCGCCCTGCGATGCCACCCAGATTGGGCGTTTTCGCACCGCCATCGGCGAAGCCGGCGTTGAGGAGTTGCTCAAGACAACCATCGACACGGCCGTGCGGACCCAAGCCGTGCGTCCAGCGGAGTTCGAACGGGTCATCGTCGAGACGACGGTTCAGGAGAAAGCGCTTGCCCATCCCGTCGATAGCCGCTTGCTGGAGATCGCGCGCGCCAAGGTCGTTCAGGCCGCGAAGCGCGCCGGCATTGCCTGAAGCAGACTTTCGTGAAAGAAAGCAAGGCACGGCGCCGCGAAGCCGGCGGCCACGCCCATGCCAAACAATTCAAGCACCCGCGCCGAATCGTCAAGCGCCCGCGGACGCTGCTCGGCAGCATCCGGCGCGAAATCAAACGCAAACTGGCGACCGCGACCCGTGAATCGCCGAGCGCCATCATCCATCTGAACACCCTGCTCGAACGGGCCGAACGCATCCAAAAGCAACAGCCGAAGGACAAAAACACGCTTTACGCCCGGCATGCGCCGGAAGTCGAATGCATCGGCCAGGGCAAAGCCCGGAAGCCCTACGAATTCGGCGTCGAAGCCCGTATCGCTGTCACCCACCAGCGCGGCCTGATCGTCGGCGCGCGGACCTTCCCTGGCAACCCTTACGACGGTCACACGCTCTCGGCGCGGCTGGCGCAGACGGGCATCCTCTTGGAGGATGGTGGGCGATCTCCGAAAGCCGTCGTGGTCGATCTGGGCTTTCGCGGCGTGGATCGTGACAATCCCGGGGTGGAAATCATTCCTCGCGGCAAGTACCCGTCGCTGAGCCAGCAGCAGCGCCGCTGGCTCAAGCGACGACAGGCGGTGGAACCGGCCATCGGCCATCTCACGTCGGATCACCGGATGGCTCGTTGCTGGCTCAAAGGGCAGTTGGGCGATGCCCTGCATGCCGTGCTGTGCGCCGCGGGTTACAACCGGCGCTGGCTGCTCCGGGCCATGCGCCGTTTGGACCTGAAGGCCACTTTCGTGCGCCCCGTTTTACTCCCGCTGACCTCGATCTTCAGCCGCGAAAATTCCCGATTCAAATCGAGCCAGCAGATTTCTCGTCCGGTCGGGGCGCTTGGATGAATTTTGCAGGGGCGACTGGCATACTGGACTGGCTGCCGCGATCAGAGTGATGCATCAGGCCAGGGGCAGGCCGGCGGCGGAACCACGCCATGGTCAGGGCGTCCGTCACTATGTCTGCCGTCATCCGGGGCTTGAGTGACCAACCCACGACTTCCCGGTTGAACAAATCCAGCACGATGGCCAGGTACAGCCAGCCTTCATCCGTCCATGAATACGTGATGTCCGAGGTCCAGACCTGATTGGGTGCCGTGGGCGTGAAATAGCCGGCCAGCAGATTCTCGGCCACCTGGAGGGCATGGCGCGAATCCGTCGTCACCTTGTAGCGGCGCTTGTGACGGGCGTGAATCCCGTTCGCGCGCATCGACCGCTCTACCCGCTCCTTGCCAGCACAGAAGCCACGCTTTGCAGTTCGCGCACCATGCGTGGGCTGCCATGGGCGCCCTTGGGTTCGGCATGAATGCCTGGAGAAGCGCCAGCATCTGCGGGTCCGTCAGCCCCTTGTGCTCCGCAACCCCGCCTCGCTTCCAGGCTCGGTAACCACTGATACTTTCCTTCAATGCCTCGCACAGTTCCGACAACGCGAACTCCCGCCGATCCGCGTCAATCCAGGCGTACTTCACAGGGCATCCCTCGCGAAGTACGCCGCTGCTTTCTCCCAGTTGCGCAAGGTCTGCTCGACCAGCCCCAATTCCTTGGCCCTCCGACACTCTCGCCTGCTTTTACCCGCTTTACCGCCAAATCTCTGAACTTCGGTGTGAAAGCCAGCTTCGGTATCTTCATTTCTCGCTCCTAAAGTGACTGAATCTTACGTCACCCTTGGAAAACGAAATTTCGGGGAAAGCTCATTCGCATGAAATTTGATTACCTATTCGACACTGCCAGAAACGCCAAGAAGCCGTTCGCAATAGCGGGCGATTAGACCCATTTGCGTCCAACTATATGTTTTCATTTGGGTATTTTTGGGGTTGGTCATATATACCGTCAGCCTCACCGCCACTATGGCTGGCTTTCACGAGACGATACTAGATTTTATGGAGTACGATCTTCGACGCTCAAAGCTGATTTTACGCCAACTCTGTACCTCTTGCCCTCTCTAGACGGCGAGTTGAGCGAGCCGATAGAAACCTCTAATGGGAGTGAGATCAACAAAATGGGAAACTCTAGCGTCAATCCACAACCAGCAGCAGTAGCTCCGAAGCCGAAACGCAAAACAAAGACCAAACCAGTTGTGTCGGCCTACAGTTTTCCCAACGGTATGTGTGACACTGATTACCTTGGGCACGATACATGGACCAATGCAGCTTGGGCGTGGCAATTCCTGCGGCGAAACAAAAATTTTCAAGAGCGTTGTGACCGGATTCGTGACTGGCCGGACTCACCGCTTAAACGCATGTGGAAAAACAACACGGCCCACGCCTTCGGCCTCAAGAAATTCAAGGATTACATTGAGGACTTCGACTCAGGCAAGACACCGCAGCCAAAATTTACAAGCAAATCAGTCTCAGCCTGGGCCAACATTGACAAAAAACAATATGAAAGCCTGATCCTCCCCGCCAAGTTGAGACCAGGTCAAGCCTTGCTTCGGTTTGACCTGGACGCGATGGGGAAGACCAAAAAAAGCCTCAATGCTCAAATTGACGATGCCAAAGAAGCCTTGGAGGCATTGCTCGCGGAACGTCTGAAGGTTACAAACAACACACCGAAAGCTCCAAAGCCTAAAGCTCCGTTCATTGAAATATTACGTGCTTACGATGCTGAGCTTTTCAAGCAGACCAGTTCTGGCAAAGGTGTCACATATGAATTGATTGCCAAGGCAATCCTGCCACAGTTACCCGCTCCTCCACTCGACCCGATAGGTGACATTAACTCCCGCATTGATCGTGGCACTGAATACGTGGATATTCTTTATCTCGACCTTGCGGCGACCAAGCGTTTGGTAAGCGCATGTACGCTCCCTTGAGCAACCCTCTTTAAGCATCAAACTTATCGCCCAAAATTCCCTGTTTTGGGCGATAAGCGTCTCATTTTTCGGGTGCTTACTAAGACCTCTCGCTCCGATTCAATGATGGCTGCGATCACGCATGTCACCACTAAAGGAGTTAAAGATGAGGCATCACATTTCTTCCTGTCAGGTTGCCCAGCCTGCAATCCCCGGTAGCGACGGACAGCCCTGTTCGTTTCGTATTTTGAGACTGAAGCAGGTTCTTCTGCGTGTCGGTATCTCACGCGCCCAGTTATATCTGCTCATGGGAGAGGGGCGCTTCCCTAAAAATTTCAGTTTGAGCGGCCCAGGTGGCCGTGCTGTTGGTTGGCTGGAATCTGATATTGACGATTGGGTCGCCAGTCGCGCCCAGCAAATCAAAGCGGAGGTGCAGTAATTATGCTTACAGCCGACGACCTCCGCACTGGCAAACGCTCCTGTCTGCTCAAGGATGCTGACAGCAGTACTGCCGACCGCGATCAACCTCAATCCAAGCCGCCACGTCAGTGCTCGCTTGGAACCATCAAGCTCAAAAAAGACTTCCTGGAACTTGAGGAGGAACATGGCAACCTGACCAAGGTCTGTCTCCCTATCAAAGCGGATGCTTATATTCGCGGAGACACCGAGCCGAAGGTGTTGGTGTTGCTCAAATTCAAGGATGACCGGGGCGCATGGCACGAGCTTCAAGTTCCAAAAGCTGAATGCAAAGACAGCAAGAGCCTTATCGCAAGGCTTCTGAATTGTGGATGGGAGTATTTCTCCCCCAAGAAAACCGTGCTGCTCGTCCTCGATGAGTTGCTGACCTGGTGCAGCCCCCAGAAAAATCTCATGCGCGTAGAAAAGCCCGGCTGGCACCGCAATGGTGAGAGTGGGAAAAAGGTTTTCATCTATGGAAACCAAATTCTAGCCCCCAAGGGAGAAAAGCCTGTGGTGTATTTCTACGGAACCGCACCGTTCAAAAGGCAGGGAACGCTGGAGGAGTGGAAGCAGTTTGTCGCCAAGTTCTTCGCTGGAAACTCGCGTCAGCTATTACTGCTCTCCGCCGCCTTTGCCGGGCCACTACTTGGTTTGGTGAAGCAGCCAAACATTGGCATTCTTCTGCACGGAGCTTCGCGTTCCGGGAAAACGGCCACTCTTGCCGCCATTTGCTCGGTCTTTGGCGACGAGGAAATCATGGGGAGTTGGAAGGCTACGGCCAATGCTCTCCTGCAATCTGCAGTTGATCGCAACGACTTGGTTTTTCCACTTGATGAATTGTCGCAAGCCAAAGCCAGTGATGCCGGTGAGGCTGCCTATGACCTGATGAACGGCTCGTCGAAATCACGCTTGAATTCAGACAGCAAAGTCCAGCCGGTACATAAGTTCCGGTTAGTAACAATTTCGACAGGGGAACAGAGCTTCGCTGCTTTCCTCGCCAAGTATGGATTAACAGCTTCCGCTGGTCAGTTGGCTCGAATGCTCTCGATCCCGTTTTCATCACATGGCGTCTTCGAGAATACTCATGGCTATAAAAACCATGCTGCATTGGCTGGAGCTATGGCGATGAATGCTCAGAAGTATTACGGCACCGCTGGGCCTGCGTTTATTCAGCATCTCGTGGATCATCAGGACGAAATCGAACAGTCCGCGGCTGCGCGCGTCGAGAAAATTCAGGACACCCTGATGAGTGGCTGTGCCGACCTACCGGAAATTGGGCTTCAGCTTGATGTTGCTCGGCGTTTGGCGACTATTGCATACGCAGGGGAGCTTGCGATTGAAATTGGGATCTTGCCTTTCGATACTGGTGTTGCAATCCGCGCTGCTCGTACCTGCTTCAAGGCATGGAACCGTCAATACGAGGCTGAGGCGGTCGCGCGTGATCCCGTGTTCGCATCAGTGAAAGGTTACATCGCCGACCATCAGGCGTCGTTCATCCCGCTTGTCGAACACCGTTCAGCTAAGGGCCTGCCATGCGGTTTCACCCACACCGTGGATGGCGTGACGGCATTCCTGCTGAGCCAAGAAGCTTTCCAGCAGCAAGTTTGCCTTCAGCATGGCAAGTCAGCCGTGATCGCCGCACTTAAAAGTCGCAATCTATTGATGCTTGGAGCCCGAGGCACCCCGACGAGGCAGATCGCCATGCCAAGCTCGAAGAGCGGCAAGCAAAGTTTCTACGTCATCAACCCCCTCATTCTGAGTACGGTGTGATGAGCGGCTTGGCACTGCATCGGCTGCAACTGATGCAGTGCCGACCAGTAATTGCCAATACACCAAGCCAGATAAGCGGCCAGTACAAATCACGGTAATACGCAGCGTACTCAACAAATTGAACAAGACTATCAATGTTCAATAACCGATAGCCAGATCGGTTTTGAGTACGAATGCAGTCAAGGAATACAACAATGATTGATACCACTGACGGCATCATCCAGATGCGCCCTAAACTGCTGCAAGCAGTGATTGCTGCCAAGGCCAGCGACCCGAAAGCCAAAGGCAGTGAATTCTGGAGAAGGGTTCAGACTCCTTGCGGTAGCTTCAAAGCCACCTTCGTTGTAGCAGCAAATACGATGAGGACAGGCCCAGTTTCGCCAATGACCCTGCTCAAGGGGCACAACTTGGTCGGAACCAATAACGCTACAGCCTTGATGGTTGGCCTAATGCCCTTCGTTCACCAGCGATTCGATGTGCCCTTCACCAAGGCTGATCGACAGTTCTACATGCAGCAGGGGTTTGAGCTTGAACGCCTCGATATAAATGGCGCATTCCCCCTTTCCTCCCAGGCTGAAGTAGTGGAAACCCTGCAACACATTCGTGAACGCCTGTTGATTGACGGATTTGCTGTTACCGTTCATGAGGAGTTGACCGGTATCGAAACCATCTACGTTGGCAAACAGCAGGATGGGGCTGCCGACAAGTTTTACAACAAGTACCTAGAGATGATCCGCAAGCCCATCAAAGGTAAGCCTGCCTACTGGCGCAAGTTGCTTCAGTTCGCCCAAAATTTGTTGCGCTACGAGCGTGTTTATCGTGGTGCGGAGTTGCGGAAGATGGGGAAGGCCAACAGTAATGACTGGTCGTTATCGATGGTTCGTCAGGAGTTGTCTGATCGCCTTCAGCAGCTTGGCCTCTCGCATTTAAACCTTGTGGCTAGACTTCCTGCATCGGTATTGGCAACACTTAGTCCGCAAAATAAAGCGATCTACAGTGCGTGGGCATCAGGCACGATGATTCAGGATCACTGGACGAGACAAACGTTTAACCGTTATCGCAAAGTTTTTCTGCCGCACGGCTTGGACATTGCTTGGCCGCACTCGCGGGTGAATACCGCCGTGACCCTGGCTAACCGTATTCAGCCGACCAAGTTGAAGACAGGCTACCCGAAGCAGTTTGCATCCCTGGGTGCAATTTATCCCTGAGTTCATCTGCAACGCCATCGCTGTCTGCTACACTAAACGTTAACGTTTTTGTTAAAGGATGTTGCTATGAGCTTCACTGCCCAAGATGTCGTACCGATCAGCGAGGCTCGCGCCCGCCTGACCGAGTTGGCTGATGATGTGGTTTCCGGGGCTGAAAAGCTGCTGACCAAGAACGGGGCGGCTTACGTCGCCTTGGTCGATGCGAAGAAGCTCGACTACTATCATCGGCTCGAAGAAGAACACGCCAGCCTAGTGCTACTGGGTGAAGCTGAAGCGGGGCTGCGTGAAGTGTTGGCCGGACATCGTGTATCGAACGCTGACCTGATGAAGGCGTTGTCTTAATGGCGTTACCCCTAAACGCCAAGGTCGAAGCCGCACCGAATTTCCTCGCTAACCTGGATGCCACTCACCAGTTTTTTCAGCTTCAGGATGCAGACAGCGCAGATCACCGACTAGCCAAGCTGAAGGCTGACCTCAGGGATATGATCGCCATCTTGGCGTGGTCGCCAGCCAGCGGTCGGCCAGCACGGTTTTTATCTGCAAAATCTGCACAAGCTACGCTGAAAGCCAATGCTATTCGGCAACTGGCTGAGCAAGTCGGGTTCCCTTCACTGCGCGAGTACGTTGTCGGCCAGCAGTTCATCGTTTTGTACGCCCACTCTGACACTGACGTTGTACTGCTGGCTTTGAAGCACCAGCGACAATTGATGTACTCGGCAGAGTCCTGATTTCAATCCCATGAAAACTCTTCGTAATCGCCTTGTGGAAACGGTGCTTGCCTGGGAGAAATCCTTTGGTAATGCTCCCTCAATTACATCTGCGTTGTCAGAGCTTGATGCAGCACTACTCCTCGGCTGTTCGCTGGAGGAATATTCAATTGCCATGCAAGGCATGACTTCCGTTCAAAAGGGTTACGACTTCAAATTCAACGGCCATCGCTACCAAGTAAAGGCAAACCGACCAAGCGGCAAGCCCGGTAGCTTCGTGACCATGGTTCCGAAAGCGACCAATTACGAATGGGATTTCTTGATCTGGGTACTCTATAACCCTGGATACGAAATTCAAGAAGCCTGGCTCTGGGAGGTTTCTGAGTACAAGGCTGCATTTGACTCGACCAAAAGGCTCTCACCCAAACATTATCGCGAAGGAAAACGACTCGCTTGATAGGTGTGAGATTTTCACGCCTTATTTAGTGAGCCACAACTATCGGCAGCCCCTGCCAGTCGGTCGTGTAACTCGGCGATAGGCGCTGCCGCTTCATCTGCCAAGGCTTTTCCATCCCCTCAGCCGCTGACCGTAAGGTGCCTCGACCCCACCGCTGGTTGATAACGTCGAGCGTCGCCATCAGCCGCTGACCACGATCATCCTCCAGATCAGCAAACAGCGATACCTGCGCCATCGCCTTCGGTCTCAGTTCGCTCAGCATCACCCCAGCCTTCTGATAGGCAAAGCCGGGGCTATAAATTCGCTTCAAACCTTTCAACGCCCACATCACCAACACTCGCGTATCGGCAGTTGCTTCGGGCAAGGGGATGGTCATCGAACGCTGATATTGCGGCTCCTTGGGATTGAACGGGTTGGTGCGAATGAACACCATCAAGGCACCGGCAAGTGAGGCTTGTTTTCGCAGCTTCTCGGCAGCCCTTGCCACATAAAAAGCGAGGACTTCCTCAAGTTGATCGCGGTCATAAACGTATTGGCCGAAGGATCGGCTGCACATGATCTGCTGCTTGTCCGGGGCAACCTCTTCCAGGTCCAGGCAGGTCACGCCGCGTAATTCCCGAACGGTTCTCTCCAGCACCACCGAAAATTTCGAGCGAATCAAGTCAGGGTCGGCCTCCCGAAGCTGCAACACGGTCGTGATGCCCATGTTGGCAAGGCGAGCCTCAATCTTTCGGCCAACGCCCCAAACCTCGCCAACGTCGATGCCTGCAAACAGTTGGGTGAGTTGCGATTCGCTCATGGTTGTGAAATCACATACGCCACCGGAACCAGCCAGGTTTTTCTTCGCACAGTGGTTTGCCAGCTTAGCCAAGGTCTTGCTCGGTGCAATACCGACACACACTGCCAGGCCCAGCCACTGCTGAATACGCTGCCGGATTTCCTGACCGTACTCAACCAAATCACGATTGAAGCCGCTCAGGTCGAGAAAGCTTTCGTCGATGCTGTACACCTCCAGGTTTGGGGTGAACTGACCAAGCACTTCGACGACACGGTTGCTCATGTCGGCGTACAGGGCGTAATTCGAGGAGAAGGCGACGATGCCGTACTGCTTGGCTTCCTTCTGGATTTTGAACCAGGGAATGCCCATCGGAATGCCCAAGGCTTTGACTTCAGCACTTCGCGCCACCACACAGCCGTCGTTGTTCGACAGCACCACCACCGGCTTCGAGGCCAGCTTGGGGTCAAACAGCTTTTCGCAACTGGCGTAGAAGTTGTTGCAATCGACCAACGCGAATACCGGCATCACTACCCCAGACGCTTAAACTTGCCGATCACCACGCCCCAGATGACCAATTCCATGTCACCGCGTATGTCGATGGTCGGATAGGCCGGGTTTTCAGCAACCAATCCGACACGGCCATCACGGTGATGCAGACGCTTCACCAGGCGTTCGCCATCGACAAAGGCAATGACGATGTGACCGTGCATGGCCTTGATGCTGCGATCCACGACCAGAATATCGCCGTCGAAAATCTCCGCACCTTGCATTGAGTCGCCCTGCACCGGGAAAAAGAAGGTGCTGACTGGGTTGCGAACCAGATATTCGTTAATGTCGAGCCGCTTGTCTTCGTAGTCGGCAGCCGGGCTGGGAAACCCCGCCGAGACCTTGGCCGCACCGAGCGGGATGAATACACGTGGCGGGTCGAGAGCAGACAACCAGTCCAAGCTGGAATTGGCAGCCTCAAGCATGGGCTTCAACCGCTTCGGCAGACACCGGCACTTCGGGACCAGCTTGAGCTTCGTCGTCCATCAGCAGGACGTGTTCGCACTCGGGACAAACCAGGCATACGCGATCACCGAGCGTAGCCGTTTCCAGGTCGGTGGCGTTCAGAGGGGAATGGCAGAATGGGCAGACGATACGAATCATGGCAGCCTCCTTTTAAGACTGTATTTTTATACAGTACAACAAGAGAGGCAATACTGTATGCCAGAGTGATGACACATCCCTGCGTGAAACTTATCTTTAGCGTCGTGCAGACAGGGAGGGGGGGGCTGAGTCGTTTCGTGTCGTTGTGCTGCTCAGCCAGCGTCAAATTATTGCAGGCCTACTGCGCCCGGGTGCAGCTCGACACGTTCCCGAAGCTCCTTGCCCGCCTTGAAATGGGGTACATGTTTGCTAGGAACAGCCACCTTTTCGCCTGTATTCGGGTTCCTGCCGGTGCGCGGAGGTTGGTAGTTCAGAGAAAAAGAGCCAAAGCCACGGAATTCGACACCCTTTCCTGTCTGTAATGCTGCCGAGTGACAAAAACTGACTTTACATAATTCGATGGTCATTTTTCGATTAGGATGTCTTAACCTAATATCTGCGTGCTCAATCGCTGGAGTGATTTCATGAAAACACGCGCAGAACAGTTGGCTGAAGACTTAAAAACATGGAAACCCGATGCTGTCACCGAACATAAGATGACATCTGCCGAGAAGATGCGACGTGTATTAGAGTTACGCTACCTTGAGGGGATGACCCTTGAAGAAGTGGGCAGTTTAATGGGTGTAACCAGGGAGCGTGTGCGCCAGATTGAAGCTAAGGCTATCCGTATTCTTCGTGCTAAAAGTGAAAATCGAACCAAGGCACTGGACGCTCTGGCAGGCATCCGTGATAGTGGCCAACGATCATGAGCATACCGTTTGAATTCGAGAAGTTCCACATCGCTTTTCCATTCGCTGAAGTCTGTGGTGAGGACATTGACTATCTCGATAAGTTAGAAGCGGCTATTGATTCGCTCCCTGACTCCGATAAATCAACGTTGCTTGACCTATTGGAACTACAGTGGGTTGCCTACATAGAACAGTTGGCAATATTCGAGGCAAACAATTTTGGGGACGTTGTGGAACGCCATCAAAAAATTGGAAAGGCTGCCAATAGATTCGAGTTTTGCCTTGGCTTGCGGGAACTTAAACAGATTCGTATCGACCGTGATAGGGATTGTTTTTCAGCACGTCTTTCAGAGGCGGCGCTACAAGCCCTTGATCTTGCGACAGGATCGACATACGGTGGTGTAGCTAAATTTTTTGCAAAGCGTGGCCCACCGCGGGTGTTGATTCGGTCGCACAGAAAAATTTACCCAGACAACTTCCCAAAATTTCTTGATCCGAAAAATAACCAAAAAGATGATTAATCAATGAGCGAACTGGCAGTCTCATTTTGAATATCGAGCGGTACTCATTTTTTTCGTTGAATCGACCATGGATCCCCCATGTGAGCGCATATCGAGTCAAGTATTCCTCTTCTATAGGCTGCTTGATATGCCCCCTGCGCTAGCCGAGAGAACTCACCCCGATTTTGAAATTTCGCAGCTTCTTCCGCCAAGGCTTCGTAAGTCCAATCAACGGTATCGCGCCTTACCATATGAGATGTAACGACCTCATAGACCCCCCTGTTTCGAGCAGCGTGATGCGCCTCTGGAGATCCCGACTGAAACTCTGCGGGCGTTTTATATTTACGCGCTTCTTCCTGAATGGTTTCAAGTGTCCAAGAATTCCTTTTAGGAGCCATGTGGTCACAAATAATATCAATCAACCCGTTTCTGCAGGCAGTTATATAGGCCGAGTTAGATAATTTTCTAAATTCTGACCTAGTTTTGAATTTTGAGGCTTCTGACCTTAAATTTTCTTCTGTCCATTTAATAGCCATTATTTACCCACCCCGGTAATTGATTTGGATGAAATGTATTTTTTCCCCTGCCTGATGGTTAAATGATCCTGACTATCTTGTAGTGGCTGGAATAATTTCATCATCAGAGTAGCCACGCTCGCGGGCTTCGTAGATGAGGGATTCAATAGAAGTTGTGATTGCTTTATCCTCATCTTCCCGGGCGAGCATCGCCCATGCCTCGAATGCCTTCGGTAAATTGTTAAGGAATTTATAGGCGAATGCTAAATCCTCCCAAGTCCAAGGCTCATTGAAAAGAAGACCTCCAACTTCACCATTGATGTGCCAGCGATCATCAAGCTCAAATTTCCCAGATGTACGAAGAGCGGTCTCAATAATTTCGACGATTGACTCTTTCGATTTTCCAAGAGACTGGTTAATTGCAGCTACCGCCACCCAGACTTTGTCCTTGGCAAAAGCTCGGGCTGCTCGCTCCGCAAGGTAACTGTCCGCTACCCCACTATCACTCGCATTCCAAAGGGCCCACCCCATGTCCTCAAAACTAAAATCGCTATCCTCATCTGGGCTAAGCCTTGAAGCGTGTTCCCAAACATAGAGGGCATCGTAGTGCTCACCCTGATAATGCAGTTCCTGAGCAACTTCAACCCAATAGGATTGCTTCGCAGGTGCAATGAGACTCAATTGATCTACAACTGGTGTACTGTCGCCAGAAACCTGTCTTCGATGGATTAAGCTCTTTACATCGGATACCGGATCACGCTTGTCAATATCATAGACACGATTCATACCCATCGGCCCGTCGCTATCTTCAAGGCATTCTCCCAATTTGCCCGTTAATTCGTCAGGGAGCCCGTCATCTTCATCAATTTCCATAGTAAGAATAAATTCAATATGACATCAAAATGATAAAGCAAAATTCATAAAAGGGATTCTTGTAACGAGTAGGTCATTTTGGGCAACCCATCCATCTTTGATGGATACATGGGGACTACCCCACAACCTCCACATACCCCACCAGCTCGGCTGAGTAGCTGCCGTCGCCATTCGCGGCACCTTTGTGCTTCAGTTCGCGCTGCAAAGTAGGCTCAACTGCCTTTTTGAACAGCTCCAAACGGTCATCAGCAGAAAATGTTGGCATAGCTGCCGGTGCCGACAGGTAGCGTTCGCATTGGCGCTCAACAGCAGGAACACGGGTTCCATCCTTCTTGACCGCAATCGGCTGCAGGACCACACGGCGTTCGCCGTTACTGGTGGAGGCTTCCACCATCCAGAGCGATAGCAAGACCGTTTCCCCAACATCACCACCGACTGAGATGCCGACCTCTTCCGGTGGCAAGCTGCGCCAGCGCCCAAGCTCTTCTTGAACGATGGGGTGATCGAGGCCCAACAGTTGCAGATCGTCTTGGTCGTTGGCGACCTCACGGTTCAATGTGAACCGTGCACGGCGAGTTCCTTCCATCGTTACCAGGTCGTATGTCTCGTCGTCGATCTGGATCAGCTTTTGCTGTCGATCAGCAACCGCTGCCGACATGAAGTGCACCAGGCGTTGCAGGCTAGACGACACATCGGAGAAAGGCTTGTAATCGTCGAGGCTAAAGCCTTGCAGGTCCTGGAAAAGATCGAAGACCACCTGACGCGCTTCGCGTGAATTCGACAGCGCCGCTTCTAACTCCACCTGCGTTCGCTTGAGTTCGGGGTCAGACAGCGCCTCCTGGTACAGCTTGTCGTAATTCAGCCGTTCGGAGAGCTGCCCGAGAATCTGCGCTCGCAGGTCTTCTGCCACGTTGCCCTGGTCATCAACCTTGCCTACGGTACGAGCAATTTCGGTCAGCTTGTCGTCGAGCAGCAGGAATATGCGTCCCTCAATGGTGTCCGACAGCACCAGGTTGTAGACCTGTGCTGTGTGGTTTTGACCGTAACGGTGAATCCGGCCAATTCGCTGCTCCATGTCCATGGGGTTCCATGGCAGGTCGAAATTGAACAGGATGCGGGCAAACTGCAGGTTGATCCCTTCACGGCCAGCAGCGGTACAGACCAGCACACGGGGGCCATCCTTGAGCTTGAAACGACGTTCAGCCGCCAGCTTGGCACCATGATCGCCGCCACGCAGCACCGCTACGCCCTGACCGGGGAATACGGCATCAATTTCCTTGGCAATCAGATCAACCGTGCCCAGGTAGGTGGCAAACACCACGATTTTTTCGTTGGGGTTTTGCCGCCACAGTGTTCCAAGCCCATCAAGGAGCTTTTGCACCTTGGTTTCGCGCTGCTGAGGGAAAACGTTCAGCAGGTCGCCAATGCGAAGGCGTTCCTCGGGCAGATGCAGCTCGACCACCGCCGATGCAGCCTCTTCGGCATGACTGGCCGAATATTCGCTGGCATACGGGTCAGATGCCATTTCCAAGGCTTCTTCATCCAGTTTCTTGACCAAGCGGTACTTGAGGTCGGCCAACACACGATCCACCTCGCTGCGGCCCATATTGTCACGCGGCAAGTTGAACTCTTCGTGGATCAGCTCGCGGGCTTCCTCAACCAAACGTTCGCGCCCCTCAATGTCCAGCTCCTGGTCGCGCAACAGGGCTTCATGCAGCGTCAGCATCAACAAACGCCGCTTCAACGTGCGCCTTACTGCCGCAAAGCTGGATGCTGCAATCTTCTGGAAGATCGCCATCAAGAAGCCCAGGGCTCTACCCTTGCTGCCCTGACGACGTGCCAGATCAAAGCCGTCTTCAAGGTATTCGCGCAGCCGTTCGTAGAACAGGCGCTCCTCGTGCCCCATCAAAAACGACTCGGTATGCACCCAGCGCCGTGCAAACAAGGGGGAGCCATCCGGCTGGCAAGCATCGGCCTTGGTACGCCGGAACATGACGGTGTTCAGGCGGTGCCGGTTTTCCAGCATTTCTTCGGGGCTACCGAACAGCGTTGGATTCAGTAGCTGCGCCAGCATCCAGAACTGGAAGTGGTTCCCTTGGTGTGGCGTGGCCGACAACAGCATCAGATCACGTGCGTGGTCCTTCAGGGCCTCGGCCAGCTTGTAGTTTTCAGTCTTTCTAACCTTGCCGCCCGTGCGGTAGGCCGTGAGGTGATGCGCTTCATCGAAGACCACCAAATCCCAGCGGGGGGCTTCCTGCAGGCGTTTGATACGAGCGGGGCGCTTCAGGGTGTCGATGCTGGCGATCAGCCGGTCGTGCTTGGCAAAAGCATTGGTTTTCCGGTCGGTGATGTCACCCTCGGAGCCAAACACCTCGAAATCGAGATTGAAGACCTCGTTAAGCTCACGGTGCCAGTTATTGACCAGACCGGCAGGCACGACCATCAAGGCTCGATTCAACTCACCTCGACTTGCCAGCTCCCGCAGGATCAGAGCGGTTTCAATGGTTTTGCCCAGGCCGACTTCATCGGCAATCAAATACCGGCGTGGCGATGCAGTGGCAATGCGGTGTGTCAGCACCACCTGGTGCGGCAGCAGATCAATTTTGGCAGAGGTCAGTGCCGATGCGCTTTCCATGATTGGCAAGGCATGAGCTTCATAGGCCAGCCATGCTTTTCGGGCACGATCAGAGCCACCTTGAACAGCACGAAGGATGCGCTCAGTACGCGATTGCTGCCGTTTGAGTGATGCCAGCGGTACTCGACGCTCGCCAACACTGAAAAAAGCGCGCAGGTAACCATCAAGGGGGGGCTCAAGCACCACCCCTTGACCGAACTCAACATGATGGATGCGCTCACCGGGCGCAAACACGGTATCGGTACTATCCACTCACGCTCCCTGGCCCAAAGCTTCCAAACGACCGAGCCAAGCTGCAAAGTGCGGACAGGCATCGCGTATGGCGGGGATGCCAATCTTGCCCATCAGGGTCGGGCCGTCCGATGTTTCTTTGTACCCGGTCGCCATGGCCTGCAGTCGGGCCTTCGGGTGTGTGTCCTTGCCGTGGTTAATCAGCTCCGGCTCACCGGCCACCGCGATGGCATCAGCCACCTTACCTGTCAGATCAGCGCGGTCAAAGTGCTTCGCCAGAACCTCTGCATTGCAGAAAACCCACGCCTCAAACTCATGCAGCGCCAGGAAGGGAATGAATCGCTGATTGTTGATTTCGGCTGCCAGGCAGGCTTCCAGGCCGGTCACACGCTCACGAGGATTGCCCGGCAGCAGTGCTTCTTGGTAGCCGGGAACATCGTCCGGCAAGCCATAAAAATCGAGTAGCGTCGTGATCCAGGCATCGGTATCGAAGGTCAGTGGCAACAGGCTGCGTCGAATTTGATTCCAGTTCGACACGCCTCCGCGATGACCACCGCCAGCAGCCAAACGCTTGGTCCACAGCACGATAGGCTGAACGAAAACGCCATGGTCAGCCAAGTGCGGTGCGAGTGTTTGTTTGACGAAAATTTCCTCGGACTGGCCCTCTACCAGCATCAGCAGCCGGGTCATGGACGACCTCCCAGGACGTTCTTCTCCCACAGGTCGCCAATGCTGAATTCTTCCAGCCACAACGACAGCTTGTCTTCATCCAGGCGCTTGAAAGTGGTTTTCAAGCCATCGTTTTCGGCAACGATCACATCCTTGGGCGCGAAGTTGTTCAGCAGCGTCACCGATTGCGTAGCCAAGATCACCTGAACACGCTCGGAAGCAGATTCCAGCATTTCGGCCAGGATGCGAATGGCGAAGGGATGCAAGCCTAGCTCGGGCTCATCCAGCAGGATCAGCGCAGGCGGGTTGGGTTGCAGCAGCAGTGTGGCAAGGCAAATGAAGCGCAGCGTACCGTCAGACAGGGAATAGGCATCAAAGTAAGCGTCCGAGCCCTTCTGACGCCACTCCAGCTTGATTTTTTTCTCGTTCAGTTGCGACGGTGCCAGCTCGAAACGGTCGAAAAACGGTGCAACCAGCCGGATGTGTTCCTCGATGTGGCGGAACTGCACAGGGTGCTTTTCCTGCAGCCAGTACAGGTAGGCAGGCAAGTTGGCCGCATCGGGGCGGAAGGAACGGTTATCGGTGACGTTACAGGACTGCTTGGCAGGCGAATTGTCCGAGGTATCGTGGAAGTGATAGACAACCAGATTCCTCACCATCGGAAAGACGTGCTTCGGAATCTTGTTTTTGTAGGACTCCGCAGCCTCTTCCAGCTTGCTTTCCTTGTGGCCCACTGCAATCGGCTCGGCGTACTTCCACAGGCCGCTGTACTCCACGCACTCATTCTCGAAAATCAGCGTGTCCTGAGATGCCTTCAGCGCAAAGCCATAGGCATTCTGGTCAAACCTGAAGTCGAGCGACAGGGCAGAGGTCTTCTTTCGCCCATGGTGCAGCAAGCGATCAGGCTCGCTGCCCACATACACCTGCAGGTTGTGCGACAGCACCCGCTCCAGCAGGCGGAAAACACCAATGAAATTGGACTTGCCCGAACCGTTTGCACCGATGACCACGTTCAGGTCGCCCAGCTCCAGTTCGGCGTGTTCGATGGACTTGAAGCCATCAATGGTTATTTTGCGTAGCGTCTTCATCGGATTTCCTAGGTAATCCGCAGGTGAAACAGTCCCGCAGCCTTGCCGCCTTCACGCAGCAAAATCTCTTGCGGGTACTCGTTTGCCTCACCCCACAGGATGCGGCCAAACGCCAGCAGACTTTCGTTGTACGGGGCTGCACAGCGCCACTCAATCGAGTCGGTAGCGGGGTGAAACTTGATGCGCCCTTGACCGGATGGCAGCCAGAAAACCAGCGATGCCTCGCCCTGATAGTAATCTTGGAACGACAGGATCGCATCCTTGATGGCATCGCCCAGCCAAACCTCAGCATCCTCGGGCGACAACAGGTCCAAGCTGCCTTCCAGGCCAGCCACCACCATGGTTTTGTCGCCATTGCTTGGCAAGTCGTCCGGCCATAGGCCCACCAATTGCAGAAACTGCCGCAGGCTCAAGACTTCATGGGCAGCGCACACCTGGTTTCGGGCTTCTTCGTCCCAAATCCAACTGGTGCCGCTGCGCTGCCAAACGGTGCTGAGGGTTTGCTTCATTGCTCATATTCCTCGAACAAGGAGCCCTGTACAGGCTTGACCGCCTGGCTGGCAGCCCAGGCGTTGTAGATCGAGACGGCACGAGAGGCCGCATTGCGTGTGGCCTGGTCGGGGCCGTTACGGTGCAGCCATTCCAGCAATGGCTTCAGGGCCACGTGCGGTTTGAAGTTTTCATTCTTCAGCGTGTCGGAGGCGTTAATGCCGCTGCCGTCGAAGCACGAGCCAATCAATACCAAAGCTTGGTCCAGATCGGAGGACAGACGGCGCTTGTGTTTGCCGGACCATTCACGTGCAAAGTCGAGCGGATTCACGCGAGTGAACACCTTGCTTTTCTCGGTACACCAGCCACGTTGCTCGAATTCATCGGGCGTGGTGATGGAACCCTTCAGGAATTTCTGAAGCTGGTCGCGCTTCAGTTCAGTGGCCGTACCAAACGTCCGCAGGAACTGGCGCGAGATGGGCTCGGCATTGACCGGGGGAGGCTCTTTGCCCTTGTCTGCATCCTCGTCGATGAGTTGGTTGATACCGATCAGGGCTTCGCGCACAGAAATGGCACGACCTTCGTCCACATAGACCTTGCCATAGTGGCGTGAGAAGTATTCCAGCGCCTTGCCACGCCGGATGACCTGAATGTCGGCAGCAGGCAGACCTTCCTTGGCGTGGTTTTCCAGCATGGCCTGCAACTGGCGTACATCGGCCATGACCTCACGACGCATACGGCCCCAGCTAACCGGCTTTGGTTCTTCCGTTCGTTTGCGGCAAACATGAATAATGTCGTACTCAATAGTCTGAGAGCCGAAAGTTCCTGGTTTCGACCCCTCACCCTTCGTTTCATCAGAACGAATCGGATAGGTTGCTTCCAGGTAGTAACCTGCATCAAACAGCGATTCCAGCACAGCTACCCAAGGCTCGTCCTCGCTATGGTGGAAGGTAAAGGCAAGAATGCCACTAGGCTTGAGTACGCGATGTGCTTCGGACCAACACTGGGTAAGAAGGCGTTGGTAGAAGCCGTCTGGATCTTCCGGTTCACGAGCACGGTTAGCAACGGCTTCGAGCGATTTCGGTGTGTGCTCAGTACTGAAGTAGTCCGGGTATTTATCCTTCAGCACAAGGCGTAGCCAGACATAAAAGAAATCGGATAGCTCCGAATAATGGAGCAGGCCACCAAAAGGAGGATCAGTGATGACCAAATCGAGGGAGGACGAGGCGATGTGCGTCAATTCAGTGGAGGAGGCCCGGAATACGGCGACCTCGCCGACTGCGTCACCAGGAAAGACCTTTTCACTTTTGCCAGCTATTTGTTCCGCCAAGGCTGGAACATTTCTTTTCAGCGTTTCGACACTCGCTGCTTCCCATGGCTCAATAGCCCACTCACGACCTTGAATGATTCCTTCGACACAGGATGCCCAATTTCCACGCCCAAGGGTTGCGAACACGCAGTTCTCGACCGTCGTAGCCTTGGGGTGGTAATTGTTGTTAGCAAACTGCGGCTCAAGCTTGTCAGCCTTCACATTCCAAAGCGTAAACAGACTCTGATTTCGCAGGTATTGTTGGAATGCCCCGAGAACATATTCCCTTACGTTCCAAGAATAGCTTCCGACTGTTGAAATAGCCTTCAGAAGCTGTGTATGTACCAGCATCTGCCTAGGATTGAACATGGTCCACCAATGAGTGAATCCATGATTTGGAATTCCCCCATTGTTCATGTGTGTCATGAAGCCATAGGGAAGTTCAGATCGAGGCCAATAGTCTTTGAGATCATCTTCCTTGCGGGCTTCCCATTCGGCGAACGCGGTGTCGTATTGCTGGGCATGTGCAGAGCCATAGGCTGCGAAGAAGCGACCGCTGTAGGGTTTGCCTGCCGCATCACGCTTTGGTGCGTAGCCTTGCACCGCGTAAGCAGCCATCGGCCCCGTCTTGCCCGTCGCCTTGATAGTCGTCAGCACATCCTGCACCGTTCCGCAGGCCGCGCAGGCGTAGTGCGATTTCTTTGGCACCGTGCCGTTTTCTGGCGCAAAAGTGACCTTCGTTTCCGGGCACGTCACTTCCTCCGGCAGTGCGCCACGCACTTCCAGCAGGCGAATCTTGGATGCGCGCTCACTATCCCATCGCCTGGTCGCAGCCCCATCGTCCTGAGCCGAGCCGCCTAAGGGCTGGCCTTCTAAATTCTGCTTGGGCGAACCCGCCAGCCATTGCGGATGCACCAGCAAGCTCAATTCCACCTTCTTGTTCTTACCTTTACCGAGCTTGATTTGACCGTTTTTTCCTTCGAGGACCAGGCCATCTTTGGGCCGAATCTGCGCGGCGCTTTTGTTCCGACAATGTGGGCAGGAAACTCCACCATTACCATCTAGCACTGCAAACGGATGCTCAGATGGGGCAACGAACAGTGGTGAATCGGGAGCCATACGAGCGGCATCCTCTTCGATGTGATATTCCCCTCCGCAATTGCCGCATGTGTGGCCCCAGTGCTTTACGCTGATCGACTTAACAGCCATCACGGGGCTGCTCATGATCGGTGTGCGGTGACCGCAACCAGTCACCTGACAAGGGCCGTGCTTCGCCCAGAAGGTGTAAATGATCTCAGGACCTTCGTAGCGGTAGTCCTTGCGCTCGTTTAGCGGAATGGTCAGCGGGTCAAAATCGCTGGGCATCACTTTCTTGGTCGGCAGGTTTGTCCACGTTCCCTTTTCACCTTCCGGGCCATCGCAATAGTAGTAAGGCATGATCTGCGGCTTAACCTCGGCCTCAATGTCAGCCAACAGCCGCTTCACTTCATCCAGATCAACATTTGCCAGTTCCTGCTTGACCACGAACCAGGCAACCGGATTCAGGTCGTTACCGATCATCTGCATCCCGAGGCGAGAGCCTTCGACCAGCGTGGTGCCTCCGCCCATGAAAATGTCTGCCACCTTGAGGTGCTTGAATGCACCTTTCTTCTGGTGGTTGGCGTAGTAGTTGTCCCACACCAGCTTGGCTGTGTGCGATTTGTCTTCCGGGGCCTTCGTCGCCGCTGCAATCAACATCGAGCGAAACACGCTGGAACGCCGCCGCGCCCACCATTTGGACATTTGGTAGATGGGCTTGCCCGCATTGCCTTCAATGATCGCAACCTGGTTGACCGGCAGGATTGGAAAATCAACCTCCAAGCAGGTCTTGGGGCGGTTCGGATCGTTGAAATCGACCGTTTCGAGTGCGACAGGCTTCCCGGCTCCTACAACCTTGGCAACTTGCTCACGCAATTCTGCCTTTGCGTCTTTTTTCTGTTCCCAGTAATCCATTTTTAGCCTTCTTATTTGGTGATCTCGACGAAGGGAGACAAAACTTCCAACAGCGACAGGCCACCATGCGTCAATGTTGGGTAGCCTCCTTGGCTCTTCCACTTGCGGCGACCAACAGCCAGCAAATGGGTGCCATGGGGGCTTTCAATATTCAGTGCAACCGGCGGCACAAAGGGGCCTGCATCGCCTTCACCCTTGGCACTGCGCCCACTGGCAAAGGTCTGCTTGAGGAACTGCCCAACCTCGCCTTCGGCATCCGGGAAGTAGCCGGTAGCGGCATAGCCATGGTCTGAGGTGATGACCAGGCGGCGGCCTGTAGCCAAGCGTTCGACAAAGCCCCAAAAGTCGTCGCTGGCGAGCTGTTCAGCGGCATCGCGGGTGAGGGTGTCCAGCCCTTGCCCTGCGCCAGAGCCGTCATGCACCTTGCTATCGGGCCAGTGGTGCCAGAATACCCAGTTCGGGGTGCCATTAATCAGGCCCTCACAGTCCTTCCAGGGCATATCAACGCATTCAGTCGCCGTCGATTGCAGCTTGTGCAGGAAGCCGCCACCGTTGTTTTGCAACTGGCTACGGCTGTTGAAGCCAAGGGCCTGGGCAAATTCGTTGGTTTCACCAGGCAGTTCGGAGGCGTAGGCCGACACTTCGTGCAGCGTAAAGCCTCGCTCCTTGGCCCCCTGCAGCAACCAGGGCATTTCACGCAGCGACAAGCCGTCCAAAATCAACACTGCCTTGGCGCTGTATGGCTCTGCCCACCAGCGAACCAGCCGCTCGGAGTTGCGCTCAACCGCCGTGCCGAAGGCTTGCCACAGGTCCCAACTGCTTGAGGCCAGGAAGTGGTCAAGCAGGCCAATCTCGCGGTCACGTTTGATGACCTCGCTGGTCGCTAACAACGCGCCCAGCGGCGAAGAGGCGATTTCGACTGCATTGGCAACGATGGTGGCCCAGGCATCCTTGGCCGAGCCCTTGGTCAGTTGCTGCAGGAGCTGTGCATCAAGTGCCATTACTCGTCCTTCTCAAGATTGAGCTCGAACGTCATGCCGTCCGGCAGGTTCTTGAGCAGCTTGGAGAGTTGGGCACCTGTAGCCGCCGTCACTTTGATGGTGACCTCGTTGACCGATGTGGCAGGGCCGATACCCCAGCCTTCGAGCTTGGAGTAGAGATTCAGCCCGGAGGTTGGTGGGTTGTGCAGTACCACTCGCGGTTTGCTGTTGCCACCCGTGTTATTGCCACCAAAGATGCCACCAGGAGGTGGTGTAATTTGACCACCAGGAGGGGGCTCGCTTACGCCGGGAGGTGGATTGGGGGTTGTAGTGCCACCACCGAACAAGCCTGTATTGCCGCCAGCCGGAGGCTCTGCCGGTGGGGTTGCGCCACCCGTGGTCGGCACTGCCGATGGCTCCATCAGGAAAATTTCGTCCAACTGCCGCCCGGTGTACGACAGCTTGGGACGCAGACGCTTCCAGGCCGTTTCTTCATCTTCGCCTGGTGAGGTTTGCAGGTATTCCAGGCCACGCAAGTTGATGGCTAACTTACCCCGCGCACACAAGCGCAGGATGCGTTCCTTCATCGAAGTTTCACCGAGCCAGGGGATGCAATCCTGCCCTGCAGGACGAGGCTCACGCAGTTCCTGCAGCAGCTTGCCGACCGATGAATTGTTGGCGGCAGCTTCCAATACCAAGTCCTCGAAGTCTTCAGGCACGAACAAATCGTTAACCAGCGCCTCTTCGATGCCTTCAGGAATCTGGGCTCCCTGCTTCTTCAGGCTCTCGACGCTGAACAAGCATTGGTTGGGGTCGGCAAAGTTCCAACGCGACAAGACAGCGAAACGGTCGAATCGCTTCTTCAGAATGTCGCGCAGCACCCCTTGAAACTCAGTGTGCAGCTTCTTGTACTCGGGGCCTTGGCCGCTCCATTCCTGTGCTTTCATTTCTGCACGGGCCAGAATCAACAAGTCACGATCCAGGAAGGCATTGCTCGACCCCGAGCGTGGCAGCAGAAAACGGATGGTGTTGCGACGCTTTTGCAGGTGGTCCTTCAGCCAGCGCCCAAGGCGTTGATCGAGGTTTTCCGGCTCTTCGGGCAGCACCAGAATCGGCAGGCGGTCATCCCATTGGTCGGGCTGTTCTTTTTCATCGAGTGCGGACCAAGGGTCTGTCTGCCAAGATTTGGGTAGTGCAATGACACGGAAGGATTTAGCCACCTCGTCGGTTCCGCCGATTACGTAGCGGACCTGTTTGGCAAGCTGGCCCATGTCAGAGCCATCGGTGAAAAGCTTGTCGTTACGGGCGCAAGCCATCAGCTTGGCGCGTGGGTTTTCTTCTTCACGGAACACCAGACGAGGGCCGTCCTGGTGAATGTTGAAGCTATTTTCAACTACAGTTGCCAGTTCAACTTGGAAGGCGTTGTCATCGAGCGCCTTGTCCCTCGTTATATCAACCTGTAGCGTTGCAGGCTCTGCACCTGCCATGTTGCCAACCGCAATCGAACGCAACCACAACGCACCAATGATTTCTTGCAGATGCGGTGCCAGTTCGGCGTGGTTGTAGACCGCCTCGGTGACGGAAATGATGTTTTGCTGGGCCTTCTCGCGCAAGGTGCGGTGCTGCGCGTTCGAGACGGAATCCAGCAGTGCGCCAATGCCCGATGCGTCGTCATCCAAACGGAAATCGGCAGCCGTGAGCACCGGCACGACCTCGCCCCGGCTCTTGTATAGGTTCGCCAGGATGCGAATCATGTCGCGGGTATCCTGGGCATCGGTGGCGATTAGGACTTGCTCTTCCAGCAAGCGCAACAGGTGCGGGGCAAACGGCCAGGACTCGGCGAACTCCTTGCGCTTGCGATCCTGTTCAGACGGCGGCACTTCGGCCAGACGGAAATATTCCGAAACGTGCTCCGCCACCAGCGCATCGACTCCACTCGGAGCGATCTGCATCCGGTTATCGAACAGGCGGTGCAACAACATGCGGCGACGGTCCTGCTGAATTCGCTCTGCGTTGCCACCAGCCTTGAAATCAACGGCTACCGGATTCACACGATGCACCTGCTGGTAGGCATCACTGCTGCCGTTACGCACAGAGATGACCAGCACCAGCAGGTCGGGACGTTCCTTGGCAATCTCAGACAGAATCTGGATGAAGTTGAACGCCCAGTGCTTCCAGGGGTATTGCTTGGTGTTGGTCAAACCGTCGAACCATGTCTGGAATTCGTCCAGCAGCAGCATGGTCGGTGTGTGCTCAAGCAACTCGACGATCAACTTGTCAGACGGTACATCGGTCTTGGATGCACCCATGCCCTCCCACTTGCCCTTGATGTAGGTGCCGTGTGGGTGGCGTTCAAACAGCAGGTCCCAAAGGAACTTGTAACGCTGACGGTGCAAGCTTTCGCCGATCACCTGCATTCCGTCGCGCAGTGCGATCTTGCCGATCTGGTCGTCACCCAAGGTGCTTGCCCAGGCATTCAGCCAAGCGCCGGTAGATATCGGGTCATTGACAGCGTGGTACAGCGCCGCCATCAAGTGCGACTTACCTAAACCGCGCTCACCGATCACGACAACGGGACGCCCTTGGTTGGGACCAACTGCTTCGATGCCCTTGAGCAAGTCGTGCGTCGGGTAGGTGATTTCGAGGAACGACTTGGCTGCGATCTGCGTCGCGCCAGTGTTCGTGTCGTTGGACAGCTCAATGGCGGTCCCTTTGAGGCGTTTACCCCGGAATTCTTCTCGTAAGGTCAGTCCCAGCATTACTTCTGCTCCCCTTGTTTGGCCTGGCCCGTAACCGTGCCGACTTCATCTCGCCCCGCATCAAGCCCCTCCATCGACTGCTGCTTGATCCAGGCGTCAATGTCCGCTCTGGAGAAGCGCCAAGTGCCACCCACCTTGAAGGCGGGGATCTTCTTGGCACCCGCCAGGCGGTAAATCGTGCGCTCCGTAACCTTCAGGTATTCGGCGACCTGCTTGATGGTGAGGATTTCACCCTCACTGGGACTTGTAGGCATGGTAATGACCAATTTAGGGCAAACCTCGACAGGATAGTGCAAAATTTTCAAGGTATCAATGACAGGTGGCTGGCGCTGGCAGAACGTGGAGATGCTGATCCTTTGGACTGATCGAAGGGAAGGGGCAGCCCCTCCGGCCTGGAAATCCGGGTGATTTCGGGCGACTCAAGCCGAACCGATGGGGAATTGGCGCTAACAGATTGATTTTGCTTGGAAATTTGACAAAATCAGCGATTTTGCGCTAAGCTGAAAAAGCACATTGCTGCCAGCGAACGCCTTTTCTAAGACGCTTCCCATCCCTCGCCGACCTGTCGGCATCCCCTCGAAACAAGCCAATAGCTGCCGTATCACCATGAGCTTTGCCGCTCAGGTCGAGTCACGCCAGTCGGTTTGAGTGTTTCCCGCGCTTCAACGGTATGCCGCAAATCGGCAGGGGGCAGTGTGTGCTGGTGGTTCGCACGATTTTCAGTTTGGCGACGTCCTTCGTGCGAACCGTGTGATGAGTTCTTAAATCCACCACGAGGAGCACCCTACCATGACTGCAATCAGTCGCACAGCGACGCCGAACTTCGCCCTTTGGCAGCGCCCACCCTTGTTCAACTTGGGCGAAATCTACGCCACACCAGGCTCAATGGCCTTTCTTCAGGAGCAAGCCCTGACGCCCCATGAGTTCCTGCATCGCCACCACACCGGCGACTGGGGCGATCTCGATCCCGAGGATATTGAGGCAAATCGTGCTGCCTTGCATTACGGCAGCCGCTTGCTGTCGTCCTACGAAATCGGCAATCAAAAGCTGTGGATCATCACAGAGGCCGACCGCAGCATTACCACTGTTCTACTGCCTGAGGAGTACTGAGCATGGGACTCGCAGAGAAAATCCGGGAGAACCACGAACTTGCCGCCACTACGCAACAAGCTTTGCGTAATGGGCGTCGTGTCATCCGTCGCATCGCCGAGGAGGACGCGATCAGCGTCCCTGCTGTGGTCGAAACTCAGCCGCAGCCACTACCGCAACCAGTGCCCATGCCTCACACCGCGATCACCGTTTCACCCCTCGATTTACCTGCCGACCAGTTCAAAGCCGGTCTGGATCGCAGGAAGGCAAACCGCGAGCTATTGATGGAATGGCTGCGATCCGCCTTGGTTGAAGGCATCGATTTTGGAAGAATCCACGTTGCCAGCAAGGAACGCTGCCCGTTTGCTCGCCAAGGCCGGGTCAAGGATTGTAGCGATCCTCATCATTGGTCCAAGCCTTCGCTGTTCAAGCCTGGCGCAGAAAAAATCACCGGCATGTTGGGGATGACTGTGCATTACCCCTCGTTGCCCGACTACGAGCAAGCCGTCTTGAATGGCACCACACTGACCACTGTGATGCTGCGTTGCGAACTCAGAGATGCTCACGGTCGCCCTGTTGCCGAAGGGGTGGGTGCTCGCAGCGTCGGCCAAGACTACGGCGACATCAACAAGACGCTGAAGATGGCCGAGAAGAGCGCCCACATCGACGCCACTTTGCGATTAGCTGGCCTATCCGAGATCTACACGCAGGACATTGAAGATCGTCCCGTTGTCGAGGAAGAGACTCCCGTTGCATCGTTGCAGCCAAAGCCACGACGATCAGCAAAGTCTGCAACGCCTGCATCGGGTGCAACTTCTGCAACCGATGCAACGGATGAGCAGATCGGCAGGGAAGCACTTGAAGCTCTACGTCAGGAAATTCGTCAGTACGGCTTCACCGAAAAACGAGTGTTGGCGTGGCTCTACAAAACGACGGGGGGTAGCGTCACCAAGCTCGATCAACTGACGCAGGCGCAATGTGCCTCGATCTTACGGCGCTTGGAAATCTGGTCGGAAGGCGAAAAAACATTCGCCAACGGCCAAGCCCAGCAGGAGGGGGGTAGCCATGAGTAAGCCGTTATTCGCATTGGCCGACGAGTACTTGGAACTTGCCAAGGTGCTGTCAGACGAGCAGGACATGCCGAACAACATCATCGACGAAATCCTCGATGCCTATTCGGGTGAGTTGGACGCTAAGTGCTGGAACGTGGCGGCGATGGTGTTGCAGTTCGAGGGCGAGGCAGAGATGGTTCGCACCGTCGAAAAGCGCATCGTTGCTCGGCGCAAAAACCTGGAAGGCCGCGCTGACTGGTTACGCAATTACCTGCTGGTGAACATGATTCGCACCGGCATTAACGAACTGGCTTCGCCGGAATTCGTGGTCAAAGTTTGCGACAACCCGCCCAAGGTCGTTCTGGATGACGAGGACGCCATCCCGGACGATTACAAGGAAGAGGAAACCGTTGTCACGATCCGCAAGGATGCCCTACGGAGAGCCATGCTCGACGACGGCGAAATCATTCCTGGCTGCCATCTGGAAAAAGGCAAACGCCTGAAAATTTCCTGAGCCTGAATCCCAACTGACGGAGAGCTTCGGCACTGCTGAACAGTGCCGGGGCCTCCCATTGCCTGGAGAAAACAAGATGAGCCATGTGTATCGCTGGCATCCCAGACTCACCGCAGGGATCGACGGCCCGATGGTGGGGAAGTCACCCTTGCACCTGCAACAGTCCGACCTCGATGGCGCATGTGGTCAGCACTCAGCACTGATGGCGCTGATGCTGTTTGGCGAAGTCAATCGCGACGACCTGGAAGGCAAGCCGAAGAAGGCGCTGTCAGCATTCTGGAAATCGGCCAGACCGCATTACTTCGTCGGCACCAAGCCGAACAAGCTGGCGTCGTTTTTCAAACCGTATCGCCATGCTGTCAGCAGCCGGGTCATCCTCAAGGATTTACCGGACGAGATTCGGCAAACCCTTCACGCCGATGGATTGGCGATTGTCGGTGTTCAAAACGACAGCTTCGATCACTGGAGCCTGGCGGTCGGCATCGGTTGTCAGGAAGGCTTTCCCGGAGATGAGAAGCTATTGCTGCTCGATCCCAACTTCCCACCCTTCTCGATGATGCCGTGGAACGCCACGTTATCCCTCAACCCCAGTCGTCGGGGCTGGCACAACTACGACACCCCAGCAGGTCGGGCGAAGGTGCATCTCTCCGATGCGGTGTGCTTACTGCCATCCATCGAGGAAATGGACCTCGACATTGACTGACTCAACCAAATCAAATCCTGCAACACCGGCCAGCCATCGTGCTGGCCGTTCTATTTTATGGAGCCTGAAAAATGAAAAAGAACGAACTGTCGCCCAAAGACTTCTCAGCACTGGCGAATGCCGTCGCTGATCTGCCGTTCGTGAAACCGAACCGTGCCCCGGCTGATTACATGGCCGATTTGATGGAGACGGTCATCAACTTCCATGTTCGCGTGGAGGTGGTGCTGTCCTCCCTGGGCTACTTCCGCGATCAGGTCCAGCAACAGCACCAAATTTACACACATGATGACCTGAAGGCGGCACTGGCTCGATTTCCTGACGATGAAGAGGGTAACAAAGCTGCCAGCCAGTTTCTGTGGGGCAACTTCATGTGGACGCGCATCGCCTTGCTGCGAAAGCTGATGGTTTTCTTCGAGTCGGTCGGCGTCACCGATCAGGCTAGCCTTCATGCTTGGGCTGCTCGCTCCACGTTCGAGCGCGATTTCAAGGATCGCGTGAAGGGGCTAGGCATCGCTGTTTTCCATTGGCTTCAAATACGTTGTCATGTCGATTCCGTGAAGCCAGACGTGCATGTTTTGAACTTCGGCAAACGCGTGATCGGCAGGCGAGTATCGGAAAAGGTGCTGGTCGATGCCATCAGTCAGATCGCACCCTTGGTGGGGCAGTCGATGGCGACCGTGGATGTGACCGTGTGGTTTTGGGGACGCCTGGGTATGGCTGACGATAGACCGGGAATGCGGCTGATCGCCTGGAACATGTTGAAGGCGGGACTGGAGGAACGGCTGCGCGAGGAAGTATTGCAGGACTTCAACTGGCGACTCATTCTCGACTCACCGGAGAAACTGCGGTTCAGTGAAGCGGGCCTGACCATTCAGCCGGATCGCTCCCTATTCGGGGAATTGGTGCCGGGCACAACGTCAGCCACGATTCGGCAGTCACCTTGGACCGAGGGGCTGGAACTGGAAATGATGATTCGGCACGATACGTCGCTGCCGTTGCCGCTGTTCGAGAGGCTTCAGGAAAGGCTGGGCGAGCAGTATTGGGAAGCGGCCAACGATCCACACTTCACTGCCAGCCTCGATATGGAGGACAGCATGATGATGACTGAGCCGATGAACTTCCAGGAGCTTGCTGAGTGGGTAGCCGAGCAGATTGAGAAGGCGCTGCCAGGTCTATCCATTGGTTGCAGATAGTTCATCCGCTGCATCTAGTGCAACTCTCACCCCAAAACCAAGTTTAGGGGGAGGGTTGCTTTTTCTTGGCCGTTTTAAGCCCGCAGAGTTTATCGAGGTAGTCTGCCCACGCCTGCATCATCTTTTTCCGCTCGGGTAGATAGTCAGCATGGTTATAAGCCGCTCGAATTTCATCGCGCTCAGTGTGGGCAAGTTGCCTCTCTACTGGATCACGACCGAAGCCAAGTTCATTCAGGATTGTGCTGGCTGTTGAACGCAGACCGTGTGGGGTGAACGACCCGCCGTAGCCCATTTTCTGGAACATGACATTGATGGACGACCCGCTCATTGGCTTTTCGAGGGTGCTATTGCTCGGGAATACATACTTCGACTCGCCTGATATGGGCTTCATCGACTCAAGAATCTGAATTGCCTGTCTGCTAAGGGGAACGATGTGCGGCTTTTGCATCTTCATTCTCTCTTTGGGAATAATCCAGAGCGAGTTGTCGAAATCGAACTCGTCCCAAGTTGCATCGGTTGCTTCTGATTTCCTGACAAAGGTGAGCAAGATCAACCGAACAGCGTTTTTCGTTGATGGAAGTCCTGGGTATCGCCCAACGGCGTCAATAAAACCTGGAATTTCTTTCGGTGTCAGCGGGCGACGATGCTCTGCTGCTGGAATCTCTGTCCATTGAGCGAGGGCACGTCCCGGATTCGCAGTGGCCTTAAACTGACGAATTGCATACTCAAACACTTGGCCCGCAGTTTGGCGAACACGTTCTGCGGTTTTGACGCCGTGCTTGTCACCTATTTTCTTGATTACAGAGAGCAACAGAGGGCCGCTAACTTCGGTGATAGGCAAGCTACCGATTTCCGGCTTCAGGTCTCGTCGGAGGTACAAAGCATTTGCTTCCCTCCAAGCATGTGATCGAAGCTTTTCTTTAGCTCCATACCACTCATCGGCAATTGCCCCAAAGGTGTTGGTAGAAGCCTCTCGTTGCAGAATTTTTTCCTTCTGCTTCTCCTGATGGGGATTTTTTCCAGATGCCAACACGCTTCTTGCATCACGCAAGCGTGAGCGGGCATCGGCCAGAGACACATCAGGATACTTCCCCAGTGTCTGGGTATATCTCTTCCCTTGATAGCGGTAGTCAAACCGCCATGAGCGACCGCCCGTAGGTGTCACGTAAATGTACAGGCCATCGTAGTCAGCGAGTTTGAAGGCCTTGTCTTTGGGCTTGAGCGTTCTGAGCTTGGTATCGGAGAGCATGACGGTAAACCAGATGCGGTACACGCAGTATACCGCATTGCTTACCGTCAAATACCGTAGATTATGGTGGACTACATTAGCCCACCAAAGACCACAAGATGACTATTTATTCTTTGAAATCAAAGTCGATCTAGGCATCGTTGGAGACTGCAAGAATCCGCTCAACATAACGGGCGATCAAATCGACTTCGAGGTTGACACGGCGACCGGGGCACAGGCCGCCGAGCGTGGTGGCGCCAAGTGTGTGCGGAATCAGATTGATGCTGAAATCGGCGCCGTCGACCGTGTTGGTGGTCAAACTGACGCCGTCCACGGTGATCGAGCCTTTCCGGGCGATATAGCGGGCGAGACTTTCCGGGGCGCGGACGGTCAGCAGGCGGTTGTCGCCGATGGCGTCGAAACGCAGGACTTCGCCAACGCCGTCCACGTGGCCCGAGACGAGATGTCCGCCGAGGCGATCGGCCAGACGCAGCGCTTTTTCGAGATTGAGCGGACCGGGCGCCGCCAGGCCGACGGTACAACTCAGCGATTCCGGTGACACGTCGACGAAAAAACAAGCGTCGTCCTTGTCCACCACGGTCAGACACACGCCGCCGCAGGCGATCGAGTCGCCGAGGGCAACGTCGCCAAGGTCCAGTTGCCCGGCGTCGATGCGCAGGCGAACGGTAGCGGCGCCGTCATTGCGCGCGACAATGTCGGTGAGGTGGCCAACGGCGGCGACGATTCCTGAAAACATGGCGCGACCTCAAAAGTCGAGAGAAACGAAAGCAACAAAATTGGGTCACGATTCTAACATGCCAGGGACGACGCCAGCCATGCCGGAGCCTCGTCCGGTCGCCTCGTAAAACCGGTGCAGGCTATTGATTGCAGGCACTTCCTCTTATTTTCGGTTGCCGCCGAATCTCGTTGACAGACTGTCGCCGGGGGATGTAAAACGGTTCCCGGCGTGTGCCGAAGAAATCCCGCCATGGCGACGGAAGGGCTTGAAAATGAATTTCAATTTCGCGAACCGCCTGATGTCTCGCTGTCCATCCTGCCACGGGCGCACGATTTCCCTCTGGCATAAATGGTGGGGTTGCTCTGCTTTTCCTGCCCGGTGCGCGAATTGCGGCGCACCATGCGTCGTGCCTTCGTCCAGGAGTAGCGGCATCGCCTTGGCTTGCGTGCTCTTTGTCACGATGTGCGGATTCGCCGCCGCTGCCCTCCACGCTGTTTCTCCTTTGTCCATCGGTGCGAGCGCGGCTTTGTTCTTTTATGTTCGGCGGTGGTATCTGTTTGAATTACAGGTTATTTCCGCTGAAAATATTTCGCGGGCGCAAAAGGAAAGCGGCGTTACCTTGGTCGTGACCGTGCTCTTATGGTTTGTTGACTAGACGTTTCCGGGCAGGCGTCAGGGTTGGCGGGTGGAAACGCCGGATTGCGACGCGATACGACACGTATCTGGCACGACTCGGCCCGGTGACCTTATCCGAGGCGGCGGATCTTGGCACCTGTCGTTGCGAGGTGTTGTCGCAAGGCATCGAGACAGACGCCGAAGCGCGCGCTGAAGCCGTCGGCGGTGTCGATGCGAGCGAGGAAGGCAAGGGCCAGTTCTTCCGCGCGCCGCCAGGTGTCCTCGGGCACCACGGAGTGAATCGCCGCCGCGGCGACTGTATCCGGCAAGCCGCCGCCAACTCGCGGCGCAAAGGCCATGGGCGTCATGTCGTAGGCAGGCGCCAGTTCGTAAGGGCGCCCGTGTTCCGAGACGAACGACAGGTTGCCGCCATGCATGTCGGTATTGGCGATCAGGATTCCAAAGGCCCACAGCAAATCGACTCCCTGCACGGCTTCCCGGCGAACCTGCTTGCCAGCGACAAGACGGCGCGTGAGAACCGGCCACGGGGCGCTTCCTTCCCCGACAAAGGCCGCATCCAGCGCTGCCAGGGAAATCAAGGCTCGCCGGCCGCGCTCGCCGATACGGTCGAAGCGCTCGATTTCAAGAAAGCGCTGGCCCCCGTGATCGATAATTCGCGACACGGCGGCGGGAATGCCGGCCTCGCGCAAGGTTTCCAGCGCGAAGTGCTCCGCCAGCAACAGATCGCGCCAGCGCGCGCTGACCGGACTTTCCTCGCGTTCGCTGAATTTCACCAGCACGTGTCGCGTGCCGCTTGGCATCCAGGCATGGCACGTGAATTTCGGCTGCTCGCCCCCCGCGGAGGAGCCTGGCGCGTCTCCACGCGCCGCTTCAAGCGCAAGACGGGGATATTCCGTCGCCTTCTGCTCCTCGGAAATCGGTTCGGGAGCGGCGTCGGCAAGAAAGCGATCCCTCGCCGTGTCGCCAAGTAATAAATTTCCTACCGCATCGTGGCCATGCGCCAGCAACGCGCGCAAAGCGTGAACGTCGGTCCACGCGGTCAGCCGTTCCGGCAATCGGAGTTCGGCCGCATGGCGAGCCGCGTAGGCACGCCCGAGATAGCCTTGCGGGCGCATGTCGGACAGCCACCATGGCAAGCCGTCGCCATGGAGCGTCACGCCATTCTCCTGGCGCATGACGAATCCTTCCGGACGCACGGGGGTCAGCGTTCCCAGTTGTCGAATCCGCCCGGCCGCATCAATGCGGTGGATGGGAATGTCCGGCAATTCGCGGAGGGTGTCGCGGAGCGCGTACTGAATGGATCGCGCGGCACCGAACCGTACGATCTCGCTGCCGAGTTCATTTAGCGCGCGAGAGACCGTCGGCTGGCTAACGCCAATGATTTCAGCAAGTTGTCGCGCCGAAAGTGGCCTGGAAAATAGACATGCGCGGATGCGTTCAGCGTGTATTGACATCCGATTGAATAAAATGGTGAATAAATTCTTGAATGGAAATTATACGCGGCTCCAGGTTGCGCCTGACACTTCTCGCCATTCGATTTGCCGCCGCCCGGTCCGGATCGCTGCCGCAGTTTAATCCGCCGCCGGTGGCGCGTCGGCCAGCCACGCCTGTAGCAGCGTGTAACCGACGGCCAACACCACCGGGCCGATGAAGATGCCGACCAGGCCGAAGGACAGCATGCCGCCGATGACGCCGGCGAGAATCAACAGCATCGGCAGATCGGCGCCCTGCCTGATCAGGAAAGGCCGCAGAAAATTATCCAGCGACATGACGACGATGCTCCAGATCAGCAGAAAGGTGGCCCAGGCCGTGCTGTCGCTCCAGTACAGCCAGATCACGGCCGGGATCAACACCAGGCCGGGGCCGAGTTGCGCGATGCAGAACATGAACATCAGCGCGGTCAACAAGGCGACGGCGGGCAGGCCGGCGATCGCCAGGCCGATGCCGCCGAGCAGCGATTGCACCAGCGCGGTGATGCCGACGCCGAGCGCCACGGCCCGGATCGCCCGTGCGGCCAGCACGACGGTGGCGTCGCCGCGTTCACCCGCCAGACGGCGGCCGAAACGCCGCACACTCGTGGCGTAGCGCTCGCCGTCCAGGAACAGCACGGCGGCCAGGGCGACGGTCAGCAGGAACTGCACGAAAACCAGCCCGAAATTGCCTATCTCGCGAACGAACCATTTGGTGAGGTTGCCGGCGTAGGGCGCGATCTTGCCAGCGAGCTCCGCGTGGCCGGTATTGACGAGGTGCAACCAGGCGTTTTTGGCCGCATCGCCGATCCAGGGCAGTTCGCCGACCCAATCCGGCGGCGCCGACACGTTGAGTTCGGCCAAATCCTTTCCCCACTCGACGATCTGGTCGGCGTTGTCGACCAAGGTGGCGATGGCCAGCGACAGCGGCACCACCAGCACCAGCAGGACCAGCAGGGTCATCGCCGCGACCGCCGGGCGGCGGCGGTTGCCGAAGTGCTTTTGTATCTCCAACAGCAGTGGCCAGGTGGCGACGACGACCATCGTCGCCCAAAGCAGGGCCGGCAGGAAGGGGCTCAAAATCCATGCCGAAGTGACGAGTAACGCGCAAATCATCAACAGATTCAATGTGGTGCGCGTGAGATCGATTTTTGGAGCGGAGGACGGGTTCATGGTCGGATCGCCGGGTGGGTGGGAATCGTCGACTGCGAGTCGAGTGAATCGAGGAGCGGCTCGAGCGGCGCCCGGGCCGACGGCGCGCCGGTCGCCATGGCGTGCATCGCGGGACCATGGTAGCGCAAGTTGGCGCATCGCTCGTTGTGGACGCGTTCCGGCGAATACCCATGCGGCCCGCGCGGCGAACGCGGTCGGCGATCGAGCGCCGACTATCCATTAGAATGCAGCGCTTCGCCCGTTCCCACCGTGCAGGGCCGATCCGCTGTGAACATAAACCACGCGCTGCTGTTCTCGGTATTCATTGTCGCCTCGTGCGGTCTGGCCTATGAGCTGATCGCCGGCGCGCTGGCCAGCTATCTTCTCGGCGACTCGATCCTGCAATTTTCGACGGTGATCGGCGCTTATCTGTTCGCCATGGGCATCGGCTCGTGGCTGTCGCGTTATATCGAGCAGCAACTGGTGGCCCGCTTCATCCAGGTGGAACTGCTGGTCGGCGTGATCGGCGGTTTCTCCGCGGCCAGTCTGTTCTTTGTCTTTGCCTGGTCGCCGGCGCCGTTCAAATTGTTGCTCTATCTGGCGGTGGTGCTGATCGGCGTGCTGGTCGGTCTGGAAATTCCGCTGATCATGCGCATTCTCAAGCGCGATCTGCTGTTCAAGGACCTCGTTTCGCAGGTGCTGACCTTCGATTATCTCGGTGCGCTCGCGGTGTCGATTCTCTTTCCGCTGTTGCTGGTGCCGCATTTGGGGCTGATGCGCAGCGGCCTGCTGTTCGGTCTGCTCAATGTCGTCGTCGCGCTGTGGGCGTGCCGGCTGTTTCGCCCGCATTTGCCAGAGGTCGGTCGGCTGCGCGCGCAGGGCGTGCTGGCCGCGCTGGCCTTGTCGGGCGCGTTCGCCGCCGCAGGCCGGATGACCTCGCTCGCCGAGGCGCAGCTTTACACCGACGAGATCGTGCATGCCGAAAGCACGCCGTATCAACGCATCGTCGTCACTCGCTGGAAGGACGATCTGCGCTTGCACTTGAACAACAACCTGCAATTCAGCTCGCGCGACGAGTATCGGTATCACGAGGCATTGGTGCATCCGGGGCTGGCGACGCTACCGAATGCGCGGCGGGTGTTGATTCTCGGCGGCGGCGACGGTCTGGCGCTGCGCGAGGTCCTGAAATATCCGCGGATCGACACGGTGACCCTGGTCGATCTCGATCCGGCGATGACCCGGCTGTTCGGCAGCGCGCCGTCGCTGCGCAAGCTCAATGGCGATGCGTTCCAGTCGCCCAAGGTCACGGTGGTGAACGCCGACGCCCTGCAATGGCTGGAGGAGAACGACGAGAGTTTCGATTTCGTGGTGATCGATTTTCCCGATCCGTCGAACTTCGCCATTGGCAAGCTTTACAGCGCCTCGTTCTATCGCTTGCTGGAAAAGCACCTCAATGGCGACGCCTTGGCGGTCATTCAATCGACGTCGCCGCTGTACGCCCGGCAATCGTTCTGGTGCGTGGTGAGCACCGTCGAAAGCGTCGGCCTGATCGCCACGCCTTACCACGCGCTGGTGCCGTCGTTTGGCGAATGGGGGTTCGTGCTGGCCGGCCGACGGGCCTACCGGCCGCCGGCGGCGTACCCGGTCGACACCCGATTCTTGACCCCGGAAACGACTCCCGCCTTATTCATGTTTCCCGCCGACATGGCGCGCGTGCCCGCCGAGGTCAACCGGCTGAATAATCAGGTGCTGGTGCGCTACTTCGAGCAGGAGTGGCGGCAGGTGATCCGCTAGACATGGATCGCCGCGATTTTCTGTTTTCGGTGGCCGCCGCCGGCGCGGCATCGCTCGCCGGCTGCCGGAACGAGGCGCCGCCCTTGCCGCCCGGCGAGCTGCTCGGCACCTCGCTCGACCTCGGTCATCGTCTCCGCCGGGGCGATCTGCCGCCACCGAGCGAAACGCGGCACGTGCCGGTGCTCATCGTCGGCGCCGGCATCGGCGGACTTTCCGCCGCCTGGACCCTGGCCAGGGCCGGTTTCGGCGATTTTCTGCTGGTCGAACTGGAAGCCGAGGCCGGTGGCAATTCGCGCGGCGGGCGCAATGCCGTCAGCGCCTACCCCTGGGGAGCGCACTATTTGCCCCTGCCGACACGCGAGGCGACGGCGGTGCGCGAGTTGCTGGCCGAGATCGGTGTCCTGCAAGGCGATCCGCACGCCGCGAAACCGGTTTACGACGAGCGTTATCTGTGCGCGACTCCGCAGGAACGGCTGTATCGCGATGGGCGCTGGCACGATGGGCTGCTGCCGACCGCCGGGGCGACGGCCGCCGAGCGGCGCCAGTATCGCCAATTCGCCGACGCGATGGACGCCTACAAGCAGCGCCGCGACCGTCAGGGTCGGCGGGCCTTCGCGTTGCCGATGGCGCTGTCGGGCCGCGATCCCGAGCTGTTGGCGCTGGATCGCCTTGGCATGCGCGACTGGCTTCTGGCGCAAGGACTCGATGCGCCGCACCTCCATTGGTACGTCGACTACGCCTGCCGCGACGACTACGGCACCGCCAGCGCCGCGGTCTCGGCCTGGGCCGGCATTCACTACTTCGCCTGCCGCACCGGCGAGGCGCGGAACGCCAGCAGCGACACCGTGCTTACCGCCCCGGATGGCAATGGCTGGCTGGCGAGGGGTTTGCAACGCGGTATCGCGGCGCGTGTCGGCGATCGCCTGCTCAAGGGCGCGCTGGCGTTCCGCGTTGCCGGGGGCGAGAGTGCTCGCGAGCGCGTGACGGTCGATCTGTGGCTTCCGGCGGAAAACCGCGGCGTGCGCGTGTTGACCGAGCAACTGATCTGGGCGGCGCCGCTGTTTCTGGTGCCGCGCGTCTTCGACGGACACCCGGCGTTGAAGGCCGCCGCCGCCGGCTACAGTCACGCGCCGTGGCTGGTCGCCAACCTGACCTTGTCCGGCCCGCCCACGGAACGGCACGGCGCGCCGCCGGCCTGGGATAACGTGCTGCACGGCGCGGCCGGTCTCGGCTATGTCGTCGCCACCCACCAGCAAATGCGCTTGCGGCCAGGGGCCACGGTGCTGACCTATTACCGCTCGCTGGACACGGTGAATCCGCGACAGGGCCGCCAGATCTTGCACGACACGCCGCGCGAGGCCTGGGCGGCGGAGATTCTCGCCGAACTGGAGCGCGTGCATCCCGACATTCGCCAATTGACGACCCGGCTCGACGTTTTTCGTCACGCGCATGCCATGGCCCGGCCGCTGCCGGGCCTGATTTTCGGTGCCGCCCGTCAGCGTTTCGCCGCCGACGGTCCGCGCCTGCGCTTCGCGCACGCCGACGTCAGCGGTTTCTCCTTGTTCGAGGAAGCGCAATACCGTGGCGTGCTCGCCGCCGAGAGAACCCTGCGACATCTCGGAATGCGCAACATCGCCGTCATGTACGGCGAGGCGGGCTGAATCGCTTTCGGCCGATGCGCCAATGCTTTCGCCGTTACAGTCGGTTGCAAACCCGCCGCGCCGCGATGTCATCGCCGACGTCGGTCGGCCGTTATCCAGCGTATGAAAACGCCAAACACCTCCCTCTGTATCGCCCTTGCTCTTGCCTTGGGCACGGCCACGCCGGCTTTCGCCGATCGTGGTTATTCCCACGAACGCCATTCGGGGCCGCCGCCGCATTACTCGCACGAGCGTTATCGGCCCCCGCATCACGAACACCACCGCGGCGGCAGCGGCTGGGTGGCGCCGGTCGCCATCCTGGCGATCGCCGGTCTGGCGGCGGCCGCTTTTTCCCAATCGCACCCCGCGCGGGCGCCGGAACCCGCACCGGTCATGCCGGCGCCGAACAATTACTGGCATTACTGCGGGTCGGCGGGCCAGTATTACCCCTACGTCCGCCATTGCCCGGAAGGCTGGCAACTGGTTCCGGCGCGTTAGCCGGCTGCTGTCGGCTCGCGGCGGCGGTTATACCGAGCCGGGATAGCCGATCTGGCGCCAGGCTTCATACACGGTCACGGCGACGGCGTTGGAGAGATTGATGCTGCGGTTGTGCGGTCGCATCGGCAGGCGTAGTCGATGTTCGGCATCGAACGCCGCGAAGATGTCGGCCGGCAGACCGCCTGTTTCGCAGCCGAACACCAGGACGTCGCCCGCCTGAAACCCCGCCTCCGATGGATGGCGCGTGCCCTTTGTGCTGAGTGCGAACAGTCGCCCGGACGGCGACAATTCGGCCAGCGCCGCGCGGCAGGCGCTCCAGTCGGCATGTCTGCGCACCGTTGCCAGTTCGGCATAGTCCATGCCCGCCCGCCGCAAGCGGGTTTCCGTCAGTTCGAAACCCAGTGGCTCGACGAGATGCAGACGTGCGCCGGTGTTGGCGCAGAGACGGATCACATTGCCAGTGTTGGGGGGAATTTCAGGGTGAACGAGGACGACTTCGAACATCTGGGTACTCGTACTTGTCGGATGACACAGTGAATGAATACAGCGCCTACCGCTTGATTTTACTTTGTCGGATTTGCGAACAACCCTTCGAATTCATCGCGTAATAAATGGCAAGCCATTGTTTGTTTTGCGGATATTTAAATCATATGGCCCGACACCCGACCTCGCAAACGCTTCGACTGGACGCGCCCTCGTCCGCGCAGTGGTGACCCGGCGACCGGCGAAGCGGCCGGTTCTCTCGCCATTCGGACGGTGGCAGCCCGCACCGGGCGGCTGCCGATCGGAGAGGATGGCAACGGTTTCCGGCGGCCGAGTTGGCCAAGATATCGCAAATCCGCGCAACTAGCGCCGGAGTAAATCCCCGATGAACTGAATCCCGTCGAGCACCAGATCGGCGAGATCGACATCCAGAAAATCGTTTTGTTGCTGCCGAATGCGCTGCGATTTGGCGCGCTCGTTGGCCAGCAGCGCGTCGGCGACGGCGTTGGGATCGACCTGTTGTTGCTGGCGGGCTTTCTCGGAGAAGGCGCCAAGCGCTTCGCGCACGGCGTTGGGGTCGAGAACGACGATCGGCGAACGGCAATGACCGCAGATCTGGTCGCGGCGAATATCCACCGGCGCGCCGCATCCGGAGCAGCGGATATTTCGCACCTTGCCGGCCAGTTCGGCGATTTCGCTGCCGTTGAGCTGGCGAACAAAGCCTTTTTCGATCATGAACGCCGAGAAAGCGCTGTAGCGTCCGTGCCGCTGCGGGCAACGGCTGTAGGCAAAACGACCGGTACGCGTACTGTCCAGGCATTGCAGCAGCGTTTCCCGACAGCGTGGACAACGCAGCGTCTCGCGCCACGGTTGCGGCGGCTCGGCGCGATGTTCGTGCAGCAAGCGGAACAGTTCGAGCACGCCGGCCGGCGCGATTTGCGCGCTTTCGAACTCGTCGAACCAAATGCCCTGGCAGGAAAAACAGATATCGAGGGTGACCTCGCCAACGGCCTGTCGACGGAAAGCGTGCGCCGCCATTGGCGACTGGCAGGAGGGGCAGCGGATGCCGGACGGCATCGGTGGCACGGCGGCACTCATCGGCCGTTCGAAAGGAGGCCATGGCACTGACCGTGCCTAGTGTTGAAAACGACGGACCCAAAAGATTTCATGACGACGAATAGCCTTGCGAAAGAAAGGATTATCTCCGGTAACCGGCCAGCGGCGACCGACCAGCGCCCGCTGCACCAGCCGGCGCAGACGACGTTTGACCGACTGCCGGCCTTGCAGATCGTGCTGCATCGCCAGCGCCATGGCCTTGTCGAGCTGCTTTTCGGCGCTCAGCCACGGACTCCACAGGCCGTCGCTGGCGACGTAGGCCAGTGCCGGCGGCAGGGCGACGCCATGGCCCGCCGGCCCCAAGGGCCAACGGTCGTTATCGTGCAAATGATTGGCGTAAAGCAGCGCGATCTCTGGCTTCCAGGACGATTGCCGTGCCGCGGACTGTAGCGCCTCGGCCGTGGCGACGTGATCGGGATGCGGATCGAGCTCGGGATGCGGGACGATGACCACCTCGGGACGGAAATGCTCCAGCAGCGCCACCAGGTCGCCAAGGAGATTGGCGCCATTCGGCAGGCCGTCGACATCGCCCGGCAGCGAAAAGGGGTTATGAACCCGGACCGGGCGGATGTCGCTGTCCGCCGACGCGCGGGAGGGGAAGGTTTGACCGGGCTTGGCCAGCATCGACGCCAGTTGCATGCAAAAGTAGCCCAGCTGAAAACAGCGGCTTTGCGGCACGCCGCCCCAGAGCGGAATGGCCCGGCTGTCCCAGGCGCGCAGACGGCCTTTCAGACGCGCCGCCGCCGCCGCGTCGAGGCCAAAGCGCCGGTAGCCGCCGGCCTCGACCTCGCCTTGGGTCAGCGTGACGATCACCGCCTCGCTCGCCTCGCTGTAGACGCCAAAGGCCGCCAGTTCGGCGTCGTCGGCATGCGGCGCCAGAATCATCAGCCGGCGCTGGCGAAAATCGGGATTGTCGAAAACATGCAAGGTGGCTTCGTGAGACAGGCGGCAGTGGCGACCGCGAATCGTCAACCCGCCGTCGGCAATGGCGGTCGCTTGCCCGGAAAGATTGAGATAGCGGCGACCGCGGGCGCCAAGCTCGAAATCCTGCCGGTCGTCACCCACCAACACATGCGGATCGCGCCAACGCCCTAGCCAAGTAGCGCGCAGCCTGATCTCCAGGATCAAGGTTTCGCCAGCGGCCAGCGGTTCGCTTAGTTGCAGGCGGTCATTGGCGATCGTCGCCTTCTGTCGCGCGGTTCCCGCTGAAAACGCATGGAGATAATCCTCCTCCCGCGAGTAGAACAGATGATCGGAAAACCAGGCTTCGTGTGCCAGCCAGAGCAGCGGCAGCAGCAGTGGCACCAACCACCACGCCAGCAGCGCGCCCAGCAACACGATCATCAGCATGGCGATGGCCAGCAACAGCCGCTTGTTGCGCCGATGCCGCTTCAGCAATTGATGCTTCCTTGACTTCATGTACCGCACCCAAAGGTCATGCCCATCGGCAAAGCGGTCATGGTACCGGATCGACACGGCGGGCGTCACCGTTATCGGTACCGGCAAACACCGCGATATCAACCGATAATCAGTGCGCGCTGGCCAAAATTTCCCGAACCGCGGTTGAGCCGTCGCTTGGGGCTTGCGCACTTTTCCGTGGAGTGGGACACTGGCCGCACCTGTTAATCCCTAGGAGAAAACGATGAATTCCCAAGACCTTACGCGGTGGCAAGAGGTAATCGTGCAGTACGGTTCGGAACTGGGCGCCAAAGTCCTTGCCGCCATTGCCTTCTGGGTCATCGGCCGCTGGCTGATCGGTCAGGTCGGAAATCTGGTGCAGAACACCCTGGAGCGCCAGCGGACCGACGCCACGGTAATGCGCTACCTCGGCACGGTAATCAACGTCACGCTCAACATCCTGCTGGTGGTGGGCATCCTGGGTTATTTCGGCATTCAGACCACGACCTTCGCCGCCCTCTTCGCCGCCGCCGGCGTGGCCATCGGCATGGCGTGGTCGGGCTTGCTGGCAAACTTCGCCGGTGGCGTGTTCCTGATTGTCCTGCGGCCGATCAAGGTGGGCGATTTCGTTTCCGTCGCCGGCGTCACCGGCACGGTCAAGGAAGTCGGCCTCTTCGCCTCGGCAATCAACACACCGGACAATGTGTTGACGCTGGTCGGCAACAACAAGATTTTTTCGGACACCATCCAGAACTTCTCGTCCAATCCTTTCCGTCGCGTGGATCTCAAGGCGCAATTGTCCGGCGCCGCCGACCATGCGGCCGCAATGGCCCTGCTGAAAACGCGGATCGCCGCCATCGCCAACGTGCTGGAAAGCCCGGCGGTCGATGTCGAGATCCTCGAATTCAATCTGGTGGGGCCGGTGTTGGCGGTTCGTCCGTACTGCCATAACGACCATTACTGGCAAGTGTATTTCGACACCAACCGGGTGATCCGCGAAGCACTCGGCGAAGGCGGCTTCCCGGCGCCGATGCCGGCACAGGTGGTTTTCGTCAATCCGCCGCAATAAACGACGCGACGCCGGCCGTTCGCGGTCGCCGGCAAGACCTCGAATTCCCGCGATCTTGCTGGCGAACGCGTAACGGTTATTTACCGAACACGCTTTTCATGCCCCTTGTTGCAACGCCTGCCGGAATGCCCGAACGGTCCTTCGTGTTTGAGTACGCTTCGGAAACAGTCTTGGTCGGGCGAACCGCGCCGCGATGACCGCCAGATTCCTTCCCGGTAACCGCTTGACACTGCTCAATAGCGGCGTCGAGTATTTTCCAGCCTTGATCAAGGCCATCGACGAGGCGCAACACGAAGTTCACCTCGAAACCTACATTTTCGAGGATGACGATACCGGGCGCGCCGTCGCCGAGGCGATGGCCAACGCGGCGCGACGCGGCGTGACGGTGCGCGTCATGGTCGACGGTTTCGGCGCGCAAAAATTCGCCGAGCGCCTGCAACCGGGATTGGTCGCCGCCGGTGTGCAGGCCATGGTCTATCGCCCAGAAGTCGCGCGGCTATTGCTGCGTCGTCACCGGTTGCGGCGCCTGCACCGCAAACTCTCGCACATAGACGGCAAAATCGCCTTCGTCGGCGGCATCAATGTCATCGACGACACTAACACGCCGCATCAGATCCCACCACGCTACGACTACGCCGTGCGGATCGAGGGTCCCCTGCTGCATCCGATTCAGCAGGCGCTGCAGCGGCTGTGGGAGATGGTGCTGTGGGTGACGCTCAATCGTCGCTACCGGCTGACCGGGCCGCTGCCGGCCGCGCCGATCGCCCAGGGCGAGCAGACGGCGGCCTTTCTGGTGCGCGACAATATCCGCCACCGCCGCGACATCGAGGACGCTTACCTTCAAGCCATCGCCGAGGCGGAGGAGGACGTTCTGCTGGCCAACGCCTATTTCCTGCCCGGTCGCCGCTTTCGGCGCGCCCTGCGCGAAGCCAGGAAACGCGGCGTGCGGGTGACGATCCTGCTGCAAGGGCGAATCGAATACCGGCTGCTGCACTACGCGACGCAAGCGCTTTACGGCAAGATGCTGCGCGACGGCATTCGTATTTTCGAATATCGCAACAGCTTTCTCCATGCCAAGGTGGCGGTGATCGACCGGCAGTGGGCGACCGTCGGCTCGTCGAATATCGATCCATTCAGCCTGTTGCTGGCCCGCGAAGCGAACGTGGTCGTCCGCGACATCCATTTCGCCGCCGAATTGCGCGCCAGCCTGTATCGGGCGATGCACACCGGCGCCCGCGAATTGCCGCCGGATTCCTGGAAGCGGCTACCCTGGCATTCGCGCCTGCTGCGCTGGGGCAGTTACAATCTGGTGCGGGTACTGGTCGGCATCGCTGGCTACGGCGGCAAGGGACAGCCCTGAACGGCGCCACCTCGCGCCGGCACCCGCGCCATTGACCAATTGGCAATTGCCCAACGCCAGAAATCGGCCAAGGACCCGGCAGCAACCGCCGACGGCACCGCGTGGCCGAGAAAGCGTAGCGCCGCCGCCAGCGCGGCGCTACCGGCCGCCGGATCGACCGCCGCCGCCCGGGTCTGTTTGGACAATTTCTCTCCGGCGTCGTTGGTCACCACCGGCAGATGCGCGTAACTCGGCGTCGGCAGCCCCAGGCAGCGCTGTAACCAGATTTGACGCGGTGTCGAGTCGAGCAGATCGACGCCGCGCACCACCGCGTTGATGCCCTGCGCCGCATCGTCGACCACCACCGCCAACTGGTAAGCGAACGGTCCGTCGGCGCGCAACAGCACGAAGTCGCCGACGACACGGGCGAGGTTCTGCCGCACCTCGCCTTGCACCCGATCGTCGAAACCGATTTCACGGTCGGGCACGCGCAGCCGCCAGGCTCGCGCCGGACGGCCATCCGTCACCCCGTCGCGGCAGGTGCCGGGGTAGACCGCGCCGCCATCGACCGCCGTTGCCGGCGCGCGCGCGGCAATCTCGCGCCGCGAACAGGCACAGGGATAGACCGCGTCAAGTGCCCGCAACCGCGTCAACGCCTCCCGATAAAGCGGTGCGCGCCGGCTTTGCACCACCACCTCGCCATCCCATTCAAACGCAAAGGCGTCGAGCGTGCGCCGAATCGCCTCTGCGGCCCCCGTCTGTGTTCGCTGCTTATCGACATCCTCGATGCGCAATAACCATTCGCCGCCGGCAGACCGCGCATCGAGATAGCTGCCGACCGCCGCGACCAGCGAACCGAAGTGCAGCGGCCCGCTGGGTGACGGCGCGAAACGGCCGCGATAACGGCCCACGGCTCAGGTCGTTTGCGCCGGACGCTCCGCGGCGGCCGGTTCGGCGCCACCGGTGGCCACCGATGGCTGTCCGCACGCGGGGCAGAAAGGAAAGAAGGCGTTATGCCGCAAGCCGCAATTACCGCAAATCCCGAATATTTTCAGGCCGCAGTGCATGCAGAAGTTGACCAGTGTGCCCTCAATTTTTGTGACCATTCTTTCGCAACTCGGGCATTGTCCGTGAGCGATCGCCTCCAGTGCCTTTTCATACCGAATATCCAGCTTTCTTTTCTCTTGCGGCGCCGCCTGCTCCAGGCGCTTCTTCTCCAGATAGTGCTGCAAGGAACGAATCAACGCCCTGCCACCAATGAACGTCAGCACTGCGCCGACGCCGTAGCGAATATAGCCGCCAAAGCTGGGTAAATAAGGAACAAGCTCGAAGAAAAAGGCAAACAAGGCGAAAATCACGTATCCCCATACGAACGGCCAGTATTGTCCCTGACGATGGCGACGGAAAAGCCAGACTGCCGAAACGAGTATCGGTGCGACAAAAGCCAGGCGGATGAAAAACGCCTTCATCGAATACCAGTGAATCGCCTGCCGATATTTTATCTCGGCGTCTTCCCGCAGCTTGGCAATCGCCTCGCGTTGCGACTTGATTGACGATTCGGCGGCACTTTTCTGTTGTTCCTTCTTCTGCAGGGCCGATTCGATTTCCTGTTGCAGTTTCAGTTGCTTATCAAGCTTTCGCGCTCTGGCGACAACCTCGGGATTCTGCGCCGAGCGCTCGGTTGTCGACCGGGTTTGTTTCCAGTTCTCGAAACTTGCCTTGTACTTTTGATAATCGGCGTTCGCCGTGGATGATTGACCGGCAAGAACAAGTAATTCCTCGTCGATGCTGTCGATTTTCTTTATCGTCGGATTGATGGCGGCTTCGATTTTCTCGACGCCCGCCTTGTCTAAGAAATCCTCCGGTACCGGCATCCTCGAAATCAAGGGCAGATCGGCAATGATGCTCGCCCCGACTTGAACGAGAAAATAAGAGAAAAGCAGCGCCACCGCCCATTGGCCAATACGAAACAGGCGCTCCGGGGCTCTGAGCTGTTTATACATTCGAGAAAGACCTTTCATGAATTCACAACTATTTTCGACGTGTCCGCGCCTTGGGAATCTAGCCCGTTACGCACCGCGCGGTCAAGCCGGAAAGATCCGGATCGCGCCCGCCCGGCGCTTGCTGCTAGACTCCGTTTTCCGTAACGATCGATACCGCCATGGACACGCTTTTCCTGCTCCGCCAACTTCATGCCGATATCGCGGCGCGCGTCCAGGTCATCCGTGGCGATCGCGCCGACTGGCCGTGCGGCAGGGGTTGCGGGAGCTGTTGCCGGCACCTCGCCGGCATGCCCCGGTTGACGGCGGTGGAATGGCAACCGCTGCGGGACGCGCTGGCCGGGTGGTCGCCGGCGCGTCGATTGGAAATTCGCCGAAAGACGGCGGAGCTGGCGCGCCGGGAATCCATGGCGCCGGCCTTGATCTGCCCCCTGCTTGAAGAAGCGACCGACACCTGCCCGGTCTACCTCCAGCGCCCGGTCGCCTGTCGCACCCACGGCTTTTATGTGCAACGCGACAAAGGGCTGTATTGCCGGGACATCGAATCCCGGGTCGCCGCCGGCGGGTGGGCCGATGTGGTCTGGGGCAACCAGGAGGCGATCGATCATCGATTGTCCCGACTGGGCGAAAGCCGAACGCTGAGCGATTGGTTAGCGGACTGGGACGACAGCGGCGTCCGGGGAGCGGAAAACAAGAAAGGCGAGGAACACCGGAAAAACGACGACGCCTGAGCCGGGCGACTCACAAGAACACCGGTTCCGGTGTCAGTTCCACGCCGAAGCGCTCGCGCACCGCCGCCCGCACCGCGTCCGCCAGGGCGATCACCTCCGCGCCATGCGCCCCGCCGCGATTGACCAGGACCAGCGCCTGCTTTTCGTACATGCCGACGCGCCCAAGATTCCGGCCTTTCCAGCCGCTCTGTTCGATCAGCCAACCGGCGGCCAGCTTGACGGCGCCGTCCGCTTGCGGATAGCGCGGCAGAGTCGGGTACCGTTCGGCCAATGCCTGCGCAAGGGCCGCGGACACCACGGGATTGTGGAAAAAGCTGCCGGCATTGGGCACCGCCGCCGGATCGGGCAATTTGCGCCGGCGCACGGCGATCACCGCGCTGGCGATTTGTCGGGCGTCCGGGTGGCGCACGCCTTGCCGGTCGATCTCGGTGGCCAGATCGGCGTAAGCGGTCAGCGCCCGCCAGACTTTCGGCAGGCGAAAGGTGACACTGACGATCGCCCGGCGTCCTTCCAGATGCCAGCCTTGCTGTTTGAACAGACTGTCGCGGTAGCCGAAACGGCAGTCGGCGGGCGTGAGGCGCGAGATTTCACCGGTGAGGGTGTCGCAAACGTCGAGCGACAGAATGCGTTCGGCGACTTCCAGCCCGTAGGCGCCGATGTTTTGCACCGGCGCGGCGCCGACGGTGCCGGGAATCAGCGACAGGTTTTCGAGCCCCGGCCAGCCCTGGGCCAGCGTCCAGTTCACCAGTTGGTGCCAGTTTTCGCCGGCACCGGCGCGCACATGCCAGGACTCGGCATCCTCGCCGACCAACTGGCGACCGGCGATGGCCATTTGCAGCACCAGGCCGTCGAAATCGCCGGTCAACACCAGATTGCTGCCGGCGCCGAGAACGAAGCGGCGCGGCGGGTCGCCGCCGGTCCGCTGCGTGAGTTGTGCGAGTTGCAACAGTTGCGCGGTCGAGCGAATGGTGGCCAGGAAAGCGGCACGTCCGGGCAAGGCCAATGTCGTCCGCGCGGCAAGATCGACGTTGCGCTCGATAAAATCGGGTAGTTCGCCGCCGCGCAGGCCCGTTTTCCAGTCCCAGGTCACAACAATGGCGCGAGCCAATAGCTGGCGTCGGCGCCGCTGAAACCGGCGCGCCGCGCCCAGTCCGCCAGTTGATCGTCCGCGATCTTGCCGACCGCGAAATAACGGGCCCGCGGGTGGGCGAGATAAAAACCGGACACCGCCGCCGCCGGCTGCATGGCGAACGCCTCGGTCAGGCAAACGCCGGCGTTGCCCGGCGCGTCGAGCAGGTCGAACAACGCGCCCTTGGCGGTGTGATCGGGGCACGCCGGGTAACCGGGCGCTGGCCGGATGCCGCGATAGGCTTCGTCGATCAGATCCTCCCGTCCGAGGGTTTCGTCGGCGGCATAGCCCCAGTCGTCGCGGCGCACGCGCGCGTGCAGCCATTCGGCGCACGCTTCGGCCAGGCGATCGGCCAACGATTTCAGCAAAATGACGCGATAGTCGTCGTGGCTGGCGGCGAATTCGGCGAGCTTGTCGTCGATGCCGAAACCGGCGCCGACGGCGAAACCGCCGATCCAGTCGGGCGTGCCCTTGTCGGCCACGAAGTCGCTCAGGCAGTAGTGCGGCTTGCCGGCCGGACGCTCCTGCTGCTGCCGCAGGTTGTGCCAGGTCATCGCGACCCGGGCGCGCGTTTCATCGGTGTAGATTTCGATGTCGTCGCCGACGGCGTTGGCCGGGAAAAGACCATAAACCGCGTTGGCGCGCAGCCATTTCTCGGCGATGACGGTTTTCAGCATCGCCTGCGCGTCGGCATGGACGGCGCGCGCGGTGGCGCCGACCACGGCGTCTTCGAGGATTTTCGGGTAACTGCCGGCCAGGTCCCATGTCTGGAAAAAGGGTCCCCAGTCAATGTATTCGGCGATCTCGGCCAGATCGATGTCGCGCAGCACATGCACGCCGGGCTTGTTCGGCGGTGTCGGGCGATAGGCGGCGTCGCCGTTCCAGACGAAGCGCCGTTGTCGTGCCGCCTCCAGCGGCAGCAAGGCAATGCTTTTTTTGTTGGCGTGTTGCTGGCGCACCTTTTCGTGATCGGCCGCCAGCTCGCGCCGGAAAGCCGCGGCATTGTCGATCGACAACAGCTTGGTGACCACGCCGACCGCGCGCGAGGCGTCGGGAACGTAGACCACCGGACCGGCGTAGTTTGGCGCGATCTTGATCGCGGTGTGCGCGCGGCTGGTGGTCGCGCCGCCGATCAGCAGCGGCACCGGCGGGCCATCGCCGGCGGCGAAGCCGAGACGCGCCATTTCGGCGGCGACATGACTCATTTCTTCCAGCGACGGGGTGATCAAGCCGGACAAGCCCACCGCCTGGGCGCCGTGTTCGCGCGCCGCGTGCAGGATTTTGTCGCAAGAGACCATCACCCCCAGGTCGACCACCTCGTAGCCGTTGCAGCCGAGAACGACGCCGACGATATTCTTGCCGATATCGTGCACGTCGCCCTTGACCGTGGCGATGACGATCTTGCCCTTGCTGCCGACGCCGGTGCGCAGTTTCTCGGCCTCGATGAACGGAATGAGATGCGCCACCGCCTGCTTCATCACGCGCGCCGACTTGACCACCTGCGGCAGGAACATCTTGCCGGCGCCGAACAGATCGCCGACGACGTTCATGCCGTTCATCAACGGCCCCTCGATCACCGCCAGCGGCGGCTTGCCGGCCGCCGCCAGCGCGGCGCGGCATTCTTCGGTGTCGGCGACGACGAAATCGGTGATGCCCTTGACCAGGGCATGCGTCAGGCGCTCCTGCACCGGCAGTTCCCGCCACGCCAGATCGGGGCCGCTGTTCCGCGCCTTGCCCTCGCGAACCGTTTGGGCGAATTCGACCAGCGCGTCGCCGGCATCGGGGCGGCGATTGAGCACGACATCCTCGACTTTATCGCGCAACACCGGTTCCAGATCGTCGTATACCCCGAGCATGCCGGCGTTGACGATGCCCATCGACAAACCGGCCCGGACGGCGTGATACAGGAAAACGGTGTGGATGGCTTCGCGCACCGGGTCGTTGCCACGAAACGAGAACGACACGTTGGACACGCCGCCGGAAATCTGCGCCCCCGGCAAGTTGGCGCGAATCCAGCGGCACGCCTCGATGAAATCGACGGCGTAGTTGTCGTGCGTGTCGATGCCGGTGGCGATGGCGAAAATGTTCGGGTCGAAAATGATGTCTTCCGGCGGGAAAGCCGCCTGTTCGGTGAGCAGACGGTAGGCGCGGGCGCAGATTTCGGTCTTGCGCGCGAAGGTATCGGCCTGCCCTTGCTCGTCGAATGCCATCACCACCACCGCCGCGCCGTGGCGGCGCGCCAGCCGGGCCTGTTCCAGGAACGCCGTCTCGCCTTCCTTCATCGAGATCGAATTGACGATGCCCTTGCCCTGAATGCACTTCAGGCCGGCCTCGATGACCGGCCATTTCGACGAATCGAGCATGATCGGCACGCGCGCGATGTCCGGCTCGCTGGCGATCAGTTTCAGGAAACGTTCCATCGCCGCCTGCGAATCGAGCATCGCCTCGTCCATGTTGATGTCGATCACCTGGGCGCCGTTTTCCACCTGTTGGCGAGCGACCGCCAGGGCGTCGTCGAAACGGCCTTCGAGGATCATGCGCGCGAAAACCCGGGAGCCGGTGACGTTGGTCCGTTCGCCCACGTTGACGAACAGCGAATCGGGGCCGACATTGAACGGCTCCAGGCCGGACAGCCGAAGCTTGCGTTCGATTCGCGGCACGGCGCGCGGTTTGACGCCGGCGACCGCCTGGGCAATGGCGGCGATGTGCGCCGGCGAGGTGCCGCAGCAACCGCCGACGATATTGACGAAGCCTTGGCGCGCCCAGTCGGCGATTTCGGCGGCCAGTTGCGCCGGCGTTTCATCGTAGCCGCCGAAAGCATTCGGCAGACCGGCGTTGGGGTGCGCGGAAACGAAACAATCGCAAATCCGCGCCAATTCCTCGACATGCTGCCGCAAATCGGCGGCGCCAAGCGCGCAGTTGAGCCCGAAACCGAGCGGTTGCACGTGGTTGAGCGAGTTCCAGAACGCCTCGGCGGTCTGGCCGGACAGCGTCCGCCCCGACGCGTCGGTGATCGTGCCGGAGATCATCACCGGCCAGCGCCGGCCGGCAGCGGCGAAATGCCGTGCGATGGCGAACAGCGCCGCCTTGGCGTTGAGTGTGTCGAACACCGTTTCAACCAGCAGAATATCGGCGCCACCTTCGCACAAGCCACGAACGGCCTCGCCGTAGGTTCGCACCAGTTCGTCGAAACTGGTGTTGCGATAGCCAGGGTCATTGACGTCCGGCGAGATCGAGGCGGTGCGCGACGTCGGGCCGATGACGCCGGCGACGAAGCGCGGTTTGTCCGGGTTCCTGGCGGTGAATTCGTCGCATACCGCCCGCGCCAAGCGCGCACCGGCGACATTCAACTCATGGACGATACTTTCCAGACGGTAGTCGGCCTGGGAAACGCGGGTCGCGTTGAAGGTGTTGGTTTCGATGATGTCGGCGCCGGCCTCCAGATAGTCACCGTGAATTGCCTGGATGATCTCCGGCCGGGTGAGCAGCAGCAGGTCGTTGTTGCCTTTCAGATCGTGCGCATGGTCGGCGAAACGGCTGCCGCGATAATCGGCCTCCTGCAACGCGTAACGCTGGATCATGGTGCCCATGGCGCCGTCTAGCACCAGGATGCGCTGTTCGAGAAGGGCGGTCAGTTCGGCGGTGCGGTCTGCTTGCATGCGGGTCTTTCGATATCGGCCGCTTCCGGAAGCGGCGGGGAAAAACAAAAACCCGTCGGCGCAAAGCTCGACGGGTCTTGATGTGGGCCTCGCTTTAGCGGCATTTTTAACGCGCCCGCAATCTGTTGATGTGGTTGATGTCAAATCGGCGCGACCGCAGGCGAAACACCCGTGGGAAGCGCGAATCTACCCGCGGAAAAATCGATTGTCAAGCCGGGTGGGGCGGCGACACCCGCGGGATTATCCATTACACTCCGGCGGTTCGCGAGCCGGAAGGGTTGCCGTCAGGCACGTCACGCGGTTTCTTCCCGACATCGTTTCCGGTTCGTTTTTTCCTGTTTTTTCCCAGCCGCCGGAGTTCCGCATGGGGCACGGCGAGGACCGCCGATGTTTCTTCCGCCGACCGACGCGCCGACGCTGCCGGCTTTTCTACTCGCCAGCCTGCTGCTGGCGGTGACGCCGGGGCCAGGAGTGGCCTATATCCTGGCCCGAACCTTCGCTCAGGGACGGCGCGCCGGGCTGTGCTCGGTGGCCGGTGTCGCCACTGGCAATCTGGTCAACGCGATTATTGCATCGATCGGTCTTGCCGCGCTGCTGGCGCTGTCACCGCTGGTGTTCGCCACCGTCAAATACGCCGGGGCGCTGTACCTGGTCTATCTGGGTTTGAAAACCTTTCGCGCCGCGCCGTCGGCAAACGATGCCGGCGCCAACGCGGTGACGGCCAGCGCGCGGCGGCGGATTTTCCGCGACGGGCTGCTGGTCGCCGCGCTGAATCCGAAAACGGCTCTGTTTTTCGCCGCATTCCTGCCGCAGTTCTACGTGCCCGCGGTCGCGGCGATCTGGCAGAGTCTGCTGCTTGGCGTGCTGTTCGTACTCATTGCCGCCATGACCGACAGTCTCTACGTGCTGGGTGCCGGGGCGCTACGACCGCTCCTGGCACGGCGGTGCGGGCCGGTCGCACGCCTGCCGCTCGCGCACGCTCGTCACGCCAGCGGCAGCGCGTTGATCGGCCTTGGAATCCTCGGCGCGCTGAGCGGCGCGCCGGGCGGGTAAACGCGGCTTCATGCGATCAGACGGCGCGCCTCGGCCAAAATGTTGGCAACGGTGAGACCGAAGAACTCATAAAGCTCGCCGGCCGGCGCCGATTCGCCGAAGCGGTCGATGCCAAGCACCGCGCCCTTGGCGCCAGCGTATTTCCACCACGGATCGGGGTGCCCGGCCTCGACAACCAGCGTTGGCACGCCGGGTGGCAACACCTCCTCGCGGTAGGCAAGTGGCTGCGCGTCGAAACGCTGCGTACATGGCATGGCGACGACGCGCGCGGTGACCCCCTCGGTAACGAGCGCGGCTTGCGCGGCGAGCACCAGGCTCAGCTCGGAGCCGGTACCGACGAGCACCAGCGCTGGCGGCGATCCATCGGTCTCGCGCAACACGTAAGCGCCACGGGCGATGGCGTCGATCTGCGCCGCGGTACGCGACACCCCCGGCAGGTTCTGCCGTGACAGCAGGAAACACGAGGGACCGTCACGTCTTTCCAAGGCCGTGCCCCAGGCGACGGCGGTTTCGACGGCGTCGGCCGGTCGCCAGACGTCAAGCCCGGGAATGAGCCGCAACGAGGCGGCGTGCTCGATCGGTTGATGCGTGGGGCCGTCTTCGCCCAGGCCGATCGAATCGTGGGTGTAGACCATCAAATGCCGCTGCTTCATCAACGCCGCCAGACGTATGGCGTTGCGCGCATAGTCGGAGAAGACCAGGAAGGTGGCGGTATAGGGAATGAAGCCGCCATGCAAGGCAAGGCCATTGGCGATCGCGGTCATGCCGAATTCGCGAACGCCGTAGTTGACATAGTTGCCGCCAGCCTCGCGGTTGGCCGGACGCGTGCCGCTCCAGTTGGTGAGATTGGAGCCGGTGAGGTCCGCCGAGCCGCCAAGCAGTTCGGGCAGCGCGGGCGCGAGGGCTTCGATGACGTTTTGCGAAGCTTTGCGAGTGGCGATTCCGCCGTTCTGCGCGTTCAGTCGAGCCAGCAATTCGCTCACCCGCAACGGCCAGTCGGCGGGCAGATCGCCTTGCTGACGACGTTCGAATTCGGCCGCCAGTTCCGGGTAGGCGGCACGATAGGCGGCGAACGCCGCCTGCCAGCCGTATTCGGCGGCTTCGCCTCTGACTCGGGCGTCCCAGCCGAAACGAACGTCGGACGGAATTTCGAAGGCGTCGTAAGGCCAGTCGAGCTGGCGGCGGGTGTTGCCGATTTCGGCGGCGCCCAGCGGCGCGCCGTGAACATCGTGCGTACCGCCCTTGTTGGGCGAACCGAAGCCGATCATCGTCTTACAGCAAATCAGCGTCGGCTTGCCGGTGGGCGTTTTGGCGAGGCGAATCGCTGCTTCGATCGAATCGGCGTCGTGGCCGTCGCAATGCGGTACCACCCGCCAGCCATAGGACTCGAAACGTCGCGGCGTGTCGTCGGCGAACCACGGCTGCACATGTCCGTCGATGGAAATGTCGTTATCGTCGTAAAAAACGATCAATTTGGACAGCGACAGCCGCCCGGCCAGCGAACAGGCTTCGTGCGACACGCCTTCCATCAGGCAGCCGTCGCCGATGAAGGCATAGGTGTAGTGATCGACGATCTTGTGGTCCTTGCGGTTGAAGGTTTCGGCGAGCAAACGTTCGGCGAGCGCCATTCCCACGGCGTTGGCTAGCCCTTGCCCGAGCGGCCCGGTGGTGGTTTCGACGCCGGGCGTGACTCCGACTTCCGGGTGTCCCGGTGTTTTCGAGTGCAATTGCCGGAAGCGCTGGATGTCTTCCATCGACAGATCGTAGCCGGAGAGATGCAGCAAGGCGTAGATCAGCATCGAGCCATGCCCGTTCGAGAGTACGAAACGGTCGCGGTCGACCCAGCCGGGATTGGCTGGGTTGTGTTTGAGGTGACGACGCCAGAGCACCTCCGCGATGTCGGCCATGCCCATCGGCATTCCCGGGTGGCCGGAGTTCGCCGCCTGGACGGCGTCGATGGCTAACATCCGCAAGGCATTGGCGCAGCGGCGGCGGAATTTCCGCGATTCGGTGGGCACGAGATTCTCCTTCAATCGATAACGTGGGTCAGGGAGCGAAACGGCGGCAATAAACAGCCGCTTTCAGCGCGCACGGCGCTTTCTGTCCATCAACTGCATGATCATCGGGGTGAAGATAATCTGCATCGCCAGCGCCATTTTGCCGCCTGGGCAGACGATGATATTCGGCCGCGACATGAAGGAATCGTGCAACATGCTCAGCAGATAAGGGAAATCGATACCCCGGGGATTGGAAAAGCGAATCACCAGCATGCTCTCGTCGGCCAGCGGAATGTCCTTGGCGATAAACGGATTCGAGGTGTCTACGGTCGGCACGCGCTGGAAATTCACGTGCGTCTTGGAAAACTGCGGACAGATGTAGTTCACGTAGTCGGGCATCCGCCGCAGGATGGTATCCATCACCGCCTCGGTCGAATAGCCGCGCTGCGCCTTGTCGCGATGCAGTTTTTGAATCCATTCAAGGTTGATGATCGGCACCACGCCGATGCACAGGTCAACGTAACGGCTCACGTCGACGGCATCGGTTTTCACGGCGCCGTGCAGACCTTCATAAAACAGCAGGTCGGTGCCGGCGGGCAAGGGCGCCCAGTCGGTGAAGGTTCCTGGCGGCGCGCCATAGCGCTGCGCTTCCGCGTCGTCATGGACGTAGTGACGGCTGTGACCGCCGCCGGTTTCGCCATACTCGCGAAACAGGGTCTCCAATTCTTCCAGCAGGTTCGCCTCCGGGCCGAAATGGCTGAAATGGTGGTCGCCGGCCACGCTTTTTTCAGCCATGTTCTGCCGCATGGCTTGCCGGTCGTAGCGGTGGAAGCTATCGCCTTCGATGATGGCGGCATCGATATTCTCTCGCCGGAATATATGCTGGAACGCCTTGGTTACCGAGGTGGTGCCGGCTCCCGAGGAGCCGGTGATCGCGATAATCGGGTTTTTGATCGACATCTGGTTTACCTCCGTTGCGGATGGGGAACGTCCAGGGTGCTGTCCGGTGTCGCGTTCAATCGTCCCGGAACAGCGTTCGCGTCGAGAACAGCGGCGACCTGAACGGTTGGTCGTCGCCATTCACATGTTCGTGGTGATAACGTTCGAGGCGCTCGACCTCGTCACGCGAGCCGAGAATCACCGGCACGCGCTGGTGCAAGCCCTTTGGCCGCACATCGAGAATGCGCTCGCTGCCGGTGGATGCCAGACCGCCGGCCTGCTCGACGATCATCGCCATCGGATTCGCTTCGTACATCAGGCGCAAGCGCCCCGGTTTGCTTTTGTCCTTGCTGTCGCGCGGGTACATGAACACCCCGCCGCGCATCAAGATGCGGTGCACCTCGGCGACCATCGACGCCACCCAGCGCATGTTGAAATCCTTGCCGCGCACGCCGGTCTTGCCGGCCAGGCATTCGCTGACGTAACGCTGGACCGGCGGCTCCCAAAACCGTTCGTTGGAGGCGTTGATCGCGAACTCCCGGGTTTCCGGCGAAATCGTCAGATGCGGATGCGTCAACAGGAATTCGCCGATGTCGCGATCGAGGGTAAAACCGTAAACGCCGCTGCCGACGGTCAACACCAGCATCGTCGAAGGTCCGTACAGCGCGTAACCGGCGGCAACCTGCCGGCTGCCGGGCTGTAGAAAGTCAGCCGCCGTCGGCTGCGCGGCACTACAATCCTCCGGGCAGCGCAATACCGAGAAAATGCTGCCCACGGAAAGATTGACGTCGATATTCGAGGAGCCGTCGAGCGGGTCGAAAACCAGCAGGTACTTACCGCGCGGATGTTCTCCGCCGATGGGATAAATATCTTCCATTTCCTCCGAGGCCATGGCGGCGAGGTGCCCGCCCCACTCGCAGTGGCGGAGAAACGCCTCGTTGGCCAGCACGTCGAGTTTTTTCTGTGCCTCGCCCTGGACATTTTCACTGCCCTCGTCGCCGAGGACACCGGCCAGCGAGCCGCGCGAAACGCCTTGTGCGATGGCCTTGCAGGAGCGAACGACGTCGCTGACCAGCATCGAAAAATCGCCGACCAGCGCGGTGTTGCGGCGCTGTTCTTCGATCAAGAATTTATTGACATTGGTACGTCCGCATAACATGGCGATTCTCCTCGCAAATAACGCCGTGACGATTTCGGGCCGGCCTCGATTTTATCGATTCGATAGAAAAACTGTAGTTAAACGTGTTTCTAATTTTATTTAAGAAAAACTAAACAATGAGAAACGCCACGATCCGTCAGTTGCAGATTTTTTCGGTTGCCGCCAGCCACCTGTCTTTCGCCCGCGCGGCGGAAAAATTACACCTGACACACGCCGCGATCTCGCTACAGATCAAGCAACTGGAAGAGGTCAGCGGCACGCTGTTGTTCGAGCGAATCGGCAAGCGCGTTTTCTTGACCGAGGCTGGCGATACCTTGCTCGCGCATGCGCGCCAGATTCTGCAATCGTTGAAGGAAGCCGATGAAGCGCTCTTGAACCTCAAGGGTTTGCGAGGTGGCCGCCTCGCGGTCGCCGTCGCCAGCACGGCCGAATACTTCGCGCCGGGATTGCTGGCCGAATTCCGGAAAACGCAGCCGGACGTGCGTATCCGGCTCTCGATCGACAACCGCGACACGGTGAGCCGCCTGCTGATCGGCAACGAAGTGGATCTGGCGATCATGGGCCGACCGCCGGCGGGTCTCGATGCCACGGCGGTGGCTTTCGCACCGCATCCGCTGGTCATCGTCGCCGCGACCGGGCATCCGATGAGTCAGGCCGGAAGCATCTCGCTTGAAGATTTGGCCGGCGAGACGCTGATCGTCCGTGAAACGGGTTCGGGTACGCGTTCGGCAATGGAAGAGTTTTTCCTCGAACACGCGATCAAGCCGCGCATCGGCATGGAAATGGGCAGCAACGAAGCCATCAAGCAGGCGGTGATCGCCGGACTCGGTATCAGTTTCATTTCGCAACACACGCTTGGGCTTGAGCTGAGCGCCGGCCGGCTATGCATCCTCAAGGTCGAGGGAACGCCGGTGATTCGCCAGTGGCACCTCGTGCGGCACAAAAGCAAGCATCTCACGCCCGCCTTTGCCGCGTTCTGGGATTTCATTCTCGAATTCGCGCCGGCCTACCTCAAGAAACTGGGATGACGCCAAGCACACGTCGTCAGGCGAAGCCGGTCTGCACCGGTTCCGGCAAGGGCGGTACCTCGGGGCGGTAGACGGGGAAAACGATCCTGGCGGTGCAGCCCGGGGATTCCACCGCCGCGGCATTGCGGGCGTTGGGCCGCAGACTGGCGGCCGCCTGATGGACTTCGGCAATCTCGCGGACTATGGCCAGCCCTAGCCCGCTGCCGTCACTGTCGCTGCCGTCGACGCGGTAGAAGCGATCGAAGACCTTGTGCGCGTCTTCGTCGGAAATGCCGACGCCGCTGTCCTCGATCTCCAACAACACAAAGTCTCCTTGCGCCACCGCCCGCGCCGTGACGCGACCACCGGCGGGGGTATGGCGCAGGGCATTGTCGAGCAAGTTGTTGGTCATTTCCCGCAGCAGGAAGGCGTTGCCTTGAATCAACACCGTGCCGGCCGGTTCATATCCGAGATCGATACCTTTTTCCAGCGCCCGAACCACCCAGTCTTCGACGACTCCGCGCAGGAGATGATCGAGATCGAGCGGAATCCGCACCTGTTCCGCTTGTTCGCTGGCCTCGGCGCGCGCCAGCGCCAGCAATTGGTCAACAAGGTGCGACGCCCGATTGACGCCGACCAGGATTTGCCTGAGCGCGTGCCGCAATTCGATCGGATCGCTCTCGCGCATGGCCAGTTGCGCCTGTGTTTTCAAGCCGGTCAGTGGCGTTCGCATCTGGTGCGCGGCGTCGGCGATGAACCGTCGCTGAGCGTTGACGTTTTGCCGCATCCGGGCCAGCACCGAATTGAAGGCTTCGGTCAGCGGCCGCAATTCCTCGGGAACGCGCCCCAGCGCGATCGGCGACAGATCCGCTTCGCGGCGCGAGGCAATGCGGTCGCGCAGGCGGGTCAAGGGACGCAAGCCTTGCGACAGGCCAAACCAGACCAGCACCACGGCCAGGGGGATGATCACGAACTGCGGCAGAATGACGCTGGCGATGATCTTGTTGGCTAGTTGAGAGCGCTTTTCCGTCGTTTCGCCCACCTCCACCAACACCCAGCGCACGGACTGTGTCGACGGTGGCGTCACATACGCGGAGGCCACGCGCAGGGTTTGCCCGCGGAACTCGTCTTCGCGAAACTGAATGGCGCCGCCGGTGGCCGGTGTGAAGTCTTTCGGCACCGGCAACTCCGGATCGCCGGCAATCAGGCGACCGTCGCTGTCGAGTAAATGAAAATACACACTGTCGGTTTCGTCCGAGCGCAGAAACAATTGCGCCACGCCGGGTAAGGCGAGATGCGGCTTGCCGCCGGTGAAATCGATCTGACGCGACAAGGCGGTGACATGCTCGCGCAGCGACTGGTCGTAGGGAAAGCTGGCAACCGTATTGGCGAAATAATGGGTAAACGCGATGCTGATCGGCCAAACGAACAATAGCGGCGCCAGCATCCAGTCGAGAATCTCGCCGAACAGCGAGCGCTGGCTGTCAGGGTTTTCTTTCTTCCGCGGGTTTTTCAAGATAGTAGCCGAGCCCGCGCACCGTAATGATGTTCACCCCGGTCGATTCGAGCTTCTTCCGCAAACGATGGATATACACTTCGATGGCGTTGTGGCTGACCTCTTCGCCCCAGCCGCAGAGATGATCGACCAGTTGATCCTTGCTCACCAAGCGTTTCGCCCGCGACAACAGAATTTCGAGCAGTCCCAGTTCACGCGCCGACAAATCGAGCATCTCGCCGTTGACCAGCGCGCAGCGGTCGGTCTGGTCGAAGGTCAGCGAGCCGCACTGAATCGTCCGCGAGGTGCCCGACGAGCGGCGGCTGAGCGCACGCACGCGCGCTTCGAGCTCGACCAGCTCAAACGGCTTGGCCATGTAGTCGTCGGCGCCCAGATCAAGCCCCTTGACCCGGTCGTCGATGCCATCCAGCGCCGTCAGGATCAGGACCGGCGTGGTCGACTGGCGAGCTCGCAGGCGACGCAGCACGTCGAGGCCGGAAAGCCGCGGCAAGCCCAGATCGAGTATCAGGATGTCGTAAACATTGGTCATCAACGCCGTGTCGGCGTCGACACCGTTATCCGCGCAATCGATCGCGTAGCCTGCCTGCCGTAGCGAGCGGCACAGGCCATCGGCAATGATTTTGTCGTCTTCAGCGAGCAGGATGCGCATGGATTTCGCTTGTTTGCTCCGCGTGCGTAAGCTGTTTGTAAGTCCGGCCAACTAAGCTGCGCACGCTGTTCTCCTTTTCATGGTCTTGGGAGTTCCGGCGCAGGCCTGAACTCGGGGAGCACCTGAAAACTGCACCGGCGCTCCCCGCCATTTTTTCGGAAATACCCTCCCGTATTTCCTTTGTCCGTGCGCCCGCTTCCGCAGCGCCGGCACATGCCAAGTCCATGAGTGTAGCAAAAATGGGGCGTTCGTCGCGTCACCTTGTCGTTCGCGCCCAGTTTACCCCTTTATTATCCACTTTCATTGGCTTTCGCGGCGTCCGCTGTCACGGGCGACACCCTCGCAGCACCGCTTCGACCAGACGCACCCAGTAACTGATGCCTAGAGGCAGAATCGCATCGTTGAAGTCGTAGTGGGGGTTGTGCAAGGTGCGGCCACCGGTCCCCGGCCCATTTCCCAGCCAGACGTAGCAACCGGGCTTTTCGCGCAGAAAATATGCGAAATCCTCGGCGCCCATCGATGGCGTTTCGGCGGTACGCACCTTTCCTGGCCCCAAGATCCCGCTTGCGACCCGGCGGCAGAGTTCGGTTTCCGCAAGGCTGTTGACCGTCGGCGGATAGCGGTGATCGAAGCGCACCGCGATTCGTGCGCCGAAGGTGTCGCCGACGCCGAGGCACAGCCTCTCGATCGCCTGTTCGACGGCGCGCTCGGTCTCGGCGTTGAAGCCGCGGATCGTACCGCGCAGCACGGCGTCGTCGGGAATGACGTTCCAGGCGTCGCCACCGTGAATTTGCGTCACGCTGACCACCGCCGCTTCACAAGGGTGCAGATTGCGCGAAACGACGGTCTGCAAGGCCAGCACCAGTTGGCTGCTCGCCACCAGGGTATCGATCCCCTGGTGCGGCATGGCCGCATGGCACCCCTGTCCGCTTACCGTGATTTCGAACGAACAGGTGCCGGCCATTACCGCCCCTGGCATGACCGCCATTTCGCCGACCGGAATCCCCGGCCAGTTGTGCAGGCCAAAAACGGCTTCCATCGGGAAACGTTCGAACAAGCCTTCGGCGATCATGGCCGCCGCTCCGCCTTCGGATTCCTCCGCCGGCTGGAAAATGAAATACACGGTCCCATCGAAATCGAGGTCGGCAAGATGCTCGGCCATATAACGCGCGGCGCCGAGCAGCATCGCGGTGTGTCCGTCGTGACCGCAGGCGTGCATTCGCCCGCTGTATTGCGAGCGGTGCGGGTAGTCGTTTTTTTCCTGCAAGGGCAGGGCATCCATGTCTGCCCGTAAACCGATCGCCCGGGAGCCGCTTCCCTTGCGCAAGACGCCGATCACGCCGGTACGCGCCACACCCGTCTCGACCCGGAGGCCGTACCGGGCCAACTCGCGGGCAACGAGATCCGCCGTGCGAATTTCTTCGAAGGCTAACTCTGGGTGCGCGTGAACATCTCGACGCATGGCGATGAGCTCGTCGATAAAGGGAATGGGCAGGGTCATCAGCGGGCACGAGTCGTGTGGAACAAGCAGTTTATTCCAGAGTGGCTTGCTCGGGGAGCCGTGCTTCCGTTATCCTGCCGCTCATGCATCTCGTTCTCATCAGCGGCCTCTCCGGCTCAGGAAAATCGATCGCCCTCAAGGTGCTTGAAGACGCCAACTATTATTGCGTCGACAACCTTCCGTCACAGTTGCTGCAACAACTCGTCGGACAGCTCGACCTGCAGGGTTACGACAAGGTCGGGGTAGTGATCGATATTCGCGGCGGTACCAGCGTGGCGATGCTGCCGATGCAGCTCGATGCCCTGCGCGCCAATGAACTGGAGCTGCAATTTCTTTTCCTCGATGCACAGGATGCCACGCTGATCAAGCGCTACTCCGAGACGCGTCGCCGCCACCCGCTGGCCAACGATCAGTTGACGCTGACGGAGGCCATCGCCGAAGAGCGCGAGCGTTTGGCCAGCCTGGCCGTTCTCGGGCATCACATGGATACCAGCGGCGTCAAGGCCAGCGTTCTCCGCGAATGGATTCGACAATTCGTCGCCACCGAGGTGTCTTCCGACCCGTGCCAGGGGCTGACCTTGCTGTTTCAGTCGTTCGGCTTCAAAAACGGCATCCCGCTCGACGCCGACCTGGTGTTCGATGTCCGCTGCCTGCCAAACCCGCACTACGACATGAATCTGCGGCCGCTGACCGGTCGCGATCAGCCGGTGATCGATTTTCTGGAGGCGGAACCGGAAGTCTTGCGCATGCGTAACGATATTGCCGGTTTCGTCCGCTCCTGGTTGCCGTGTTATGTGCAGGACAGCCGCAATTATCTGACCGTCGGCATCGGCTGTACCGGTGGCCAGCACCGCTCGGTCTATCTCGCCGAATGCCTGGGCCGGGAATTCAATTGCTGCGGGCGCGTGCTGGTGCGTCACCGCGAACTGCGGCCAGCGCCGCCGCCAGACGGCACGACGTGACCGCCTGGGTCGGACTTCTCAAGTCCGGCGACTGGCTGGTCTTCCTGCTCGGTCTGGCGATTTGCGCCGCGTCGCTTCCCTTGGCCTGGCGCGCCGGCATCGCCGAAAAAGCCATCGTCAAACGCGGCGGCGAAATCGTCTCCGAACTCAGTCTGGCGCGCGACCGCCGCATCGACATCCAAGGCGCGCTCGGCGTCACCACGCTGGTCGTCGAGCGGCGGCGCGTGCGTGTGGCCTCCGATCCGGGACCGCATCAATACTGCGTCCGCCAAGGCTGGTTGAGCCGTGCCGGCGAAATCGCCATTTGCGCGCCGAACCAGATCAGCGTCGAAATCCAGGGCGCGAAACAGCCTTACGATTCGCTGTCCTATTGAGGCGGCACAAACGTCGGCAAGGCGTTGATGGCGAAAGGCCCGGCGTGATTTTCCTCACTCTCGCGTCGAGGCGAAGCCGGGTTATAATCGCCGACTAATCCGAGGAGCGCTGCAAGGCTGTCTTCCGACAGTTTCAGGCTCGGATTCCACAAACGGCGCTCATCCAACCACAACCCGCACCGGGCGTGGGCGCATGGATGGGTGGCCGTCGGCGGTTCGCGGTACCCACAAGCCAAGGCACTCCTTCCCCGGTCGTCGTTCTCAAGGAGCCTTACCGTGTCGGACACCGTTTCCCAATCCAAAGATCACGTCGTCGCCGACCTGGGCCTGGCCGCCTGGGGCCGCAAGGAAATTCGCATCGCGGAAACCGAAATGCCAGGCTTGATGGCGATTCGCGACGAGTTCGCCGTCGCCAAGCCGCTTGCTGGCGCACGCATTACCGGTTCCTTGCACATGACCATCCAGACGGCGGTGCTGATCGAAACCCTGACCGCCCTCGGCGCGGAAGTGCGCTGGGCGTCATGCAATATCTTTTCGACGCAGGACCACGCCGCTGCAGCGATCGCCGCCAGCGGCGTGGCGGTTTTCGCCGTCAAGGGCGAATCGTTGCAGGACTACTGGGACTACACCCACCGCATTTTCGAATGGCCGGACGGCGGCTACAGCAACATGATCCTCGACGACGGCGGCGATGCCACGTTATTGCTGCACCTTGGCGCCAGAGCCGAAAACGACCCGTCGGTGCTGGCCACGCCCACCTCGGAGGAAGAAACCATCCTCTTCGCCGCCATCAAGTCCAAGCTGGCCAGCGACAAGACCTGGTACTCGGTGCGGTTGGCGGCAATCAAGGGCGTGACGGAGGAAACCACCACCGGCGTTCATCGCCTGTACCAGATGCATGCTCGCGGTGAATTGAAGTTCCCGGCGATCAACGTGAATGACTCGGTCACCAAGTCCAAATTCGACAATCTGTACGGCTGCCGTGAGTCGCTGGTTGACGGCATCAAGCGCGCCACCGACGTGATGATCGCCGGCAAGGTGGCGTTGATCGCCGGCTACGGCGATGTCGGCAAGGGGTCGGCACAGGCCATGCGTGCCCTTTCGGCGCAAGTGTGGGTCACCGAAGTCGATCCGATCTGCGCGCTGCAGGCGGCGATGGAGGGCTACCGCGTGGTGACCATGGATTACGCCGCCGACAAGGCCGATATCTTCGTCACCTGCACCGGCAATTACCACGTGATCACTCACGACCACCTGTGCAAGATGAAAGATCAAGCCATCGTCTGCAACATCGGCCATTTCGACAACGAAATCGATGTCGCATCGATCGAAGGCTATGCCTGGGAAGAAATCAAGCCGCAAGTGGACCACATCATTTTCCCTGACGGCAAGCGCATCATCCTGCTGGCCAAGGGGCGTCTGGTGAACCTCGGCTGCGGGACCGGCCATCCGTCTTACGTGATGAGTTCGTCTTTCGCCAATCAGACCATTGCCCAGATCGAATTGTTTACGCGCACCGCCGCTTACCCGGTCGGCGTATATACGCTGCCGAAACACCTCGACGAAAAGGTCGCGCGTCTGCAACTCAAAAAGCTCAATGCGCAATTGTCCGAACTGACCGATCAGCAGGCGGCCTATATTGGCGTCGCCAAGGAAGGTCCTTACAAATCGGATCACTACCGTTATTGAGATTTCGCCGATTCATGGAGGACGGCAGTGCGACTGTTCCTGCACTGGTTGCTGAACGCCACCGCCTTGCTGGCGGTGGCCTATCTGATGCCATCGTCGATACGGATCGCATCGTTTGGCGCGGCGATGATCGCCGCGCTGGTGCTCGGGTTGGTGAACGCGCTGCTGCGCCCCTTGTTGCTTTTGCTGACGCTGCCGATGACGCTGCTGACGCTGGGACTCTTTATCTTCATCGTGAACGGCCTGCTGTTCTGGCTCGCGGGTTCGCTGCTGCAAGGGTTCGAGGTCGGCGGTTTCTGGCCGGCGGTGTTCGGCGCCATTCTTTACAGCATTTTCTCGTCGATCCTGTCCTGGTTTTTGCCGACCGGCAAGGGCAGAAAATAACCTGCACATGACACAAAATCCACCCGCTTTCAGCCTTGAACTGTTTCCGCCACAAACCCCCGAGGGGGCCGAAAAATTGCGCGTCGCGCGCGCGCGGATGGCGCTGCTGAAACCCAAGTTCTTCTCGGTGACTTTCGGCGCCGGCGGTTCGACACGCGACCGCACGCTGGATACCGTTCTGGAAATCCAGGCCGAAGGCCAGCAAGCCGCGCCGCATCTGTCGTGCATCGGCTCGACCCGCGAAAGTATTCGCGGCATCCTCGAACAGTACCGCTCGCACGGCATCCGCCATCTGGTGGTATTGCGCGGCGATCTGCCCTCGGGCATGGCCCAGCCTGGCGCTTTCCGTTATGCCAACGAACTGGTCGAGTTCGTCCGCGCGCAAACGGGCGACTGGTTTCATATCGAGGTCGCCGCCTATCCGGAATACCATCCACAGGCGCGCAGCCCCAGGGACGACCTATTGGCCTTCAAACGCAAGGTCGACGCCGGCGCCGATTCGGCGATCACGCAGTATTTCTACAACGTCGATGCGTATGAACGCTTCGTTGACGAGTGTTTGTCGCTGGGTATCGCGATTCCCATCGTTCCGGGCATCATGCCGATTTCGAGTTTCAGCAATCTGGCCCGCTTTTCGGACAACTGCGGCGCTGAAATTCCGCGCTGGATAAGAAAGAAACTGGAAAGTTATGCCGACGATACCGCGTCCATTCGCGCGTTTGGTCTCGACGTGGTCACGCAACTCTGCGAAAAGCTGCTCGCCGGCAATGCGCCTGGTCTGCATTTTTACACGCTCAACCAGGTTTCGTTGACCAGCACGCTATGGCAACGCCTCGGATTATCCTGACCGGTAGCGGCGCCGCATGCCGCTTGTGGCGACATCGGTGGCGAATTTAGCCATTCGCCTTGCGTAAAGGATAGAATTCGCCGTCGCACTGATTCGCTCAAGCCCTCCTCAGTCGGGCATCGTCCAACGGCGGCACCCGTCGCCACCCCAGACCCACTCGACGAAAACACATGAAGGATTTCTACGCCGTATTGGGAATCGCCAGCGACGCCACTCACAGCGAGGTCACACAGGCGTATCGCCGGAAAGCCCTGAAATTTCACCCGGACCGGAATAGCGCCGCGGACGCCGCGGAGCAATTCCGCGAGGTTCAGGACGCCTATGACACGCTCGCCGACGCCGAACGCCGACGGGAGTACGACGAAAACCGCCGCCGAAACCTGCTCGACAAGCCCCTGGATACCGCGCGCGAAATCTGGCAACACTATCTGAAAGGAGTTTTGCAGTGAGGCTGTCGCCATTTTTTGAAGAGTTGAATTCGGCTTACGGCGCGGAACTCGACGATCTGACGACCGATTCGGCAGGCCACGACATCCTTGCCAAACGACTGAAGGAAAAACGTGGACAAGTCAGGCAGTTGCTACCGATGATCGAATGCAATCCGGAGATGGTGGCGGTCGCCTTTCATGGTGGCATGCGCTTTCCAAGGCCGGACATCTTCAACCAGCTCGCCGGCCTGAATCCGGAAGATCTGCCGCCGTGGGCGCTGCTGCACGCCGCCGTGCAGATGCAGCCGTGGGCCAAGGAACTGGCGGACATCGTGCTGCAAGACCCGTTCGGCGATCATTTTCTGGTAATCACCGCCTGCCTGGAGTATCTACAGGGCAAAAGCGGCGCCATCGACGACGAGCCGCTGGCGGACGCGGCGCGCGACGTAGACAGTCCCGACGGCAGCCGCGACAGCGACGACGAGCCAGACGATCGCGATCTGGAGGAGGCCGGCGCGGACTGGTTATCGGAACAGGGTTTCGATAGAAAAGACCAATTTTACGGAGGGTAGACCATGCGTCATCCCGTGCTCGTCAGCGCTGAAAAACTTGTGCGCGTCGGCGACATCGTCGGGGCGGAAGCCGCGCTGGTCTCACTGGTTGACACCGAGGGCGACCATGCGCTGGTGCTTGCCCTCGACGATTTCCCGCCCAAGGATTTGCTGGCGGTTCTTCGCGACTACGATTCCTCGAAGGAATCGGTGGTCAGCCTGCTGGTTTCGCCGGAACAGTTCGCCCGCGCCATCCTGCTGGAGCGGCGTTACGGCGATCCCAGTCATCAGCGCCTGCACGGCATGATCAATTCGGTGATTTTTCGCGCCGACAGCGATCCGGGCGAATTTCTGGTGGCGATTGGCGAAATGGACGGCGGTGTTGACGTCCTTGCCGACTATCTCTGGGAACGCACCGAAAGCGTCGAGCATTTCTTCCGCACCGGCACCTTCGATTTTTTCGGCGAAGGCGGCGAGTCGTCGATGGAAATGAGCGACGAGGAGCGGCTGGAAGTACTGCTCGACACCGGCAGCCATCGTCCCTTTCTCAATCACAGCGAGGTCAACGATCACGATTGGATGGAACTGAGCTGGACGCTCCGCTACCAACATCCGGAACTTTTCCGTGAGGTACTGATGATTCTGCGGGCACGCGCACGCGCCGAGGAATATGCTCAAGTGCTGGAAAACCTGCCGGTTGGCGAGAGCCGGCCCTCCGGCCCGGCAACCGGCCGACCGGCCCGACCAGCCGATTCCGAGGAGGAGTCCGCCCTGTAGCGGACCGGTCTTCACCCCTCGCGCCCGCCAGAAAACGCGCAACGCCCATGCCGACCAGCCACCAACCGCTTGCCGTATTCGACGCCCGCCCGTTTTTCGAGCGCGCGCTGGTTTACGGCGTAGACCACGGAATCATCGACCGGACGCGGATCGACAGCATTGTCAACGACGCCCCGAAGGGAATGGTGCAAATCGCCGAGTACTTCGGCACGCAATATCTGCGCCCAAACATCGAGGACGCCCGGCAGCGTATTGTCAATCTGGTCAGCCTATTCCTTGAGCACAGCGGCGGCGGCGATCTGGCACATGCCGCCCGTTCATTGCGGGACAACACCTTCCTCTCGCACTCGCGCGGCGGATCGGAAATGCTCAAGCAACTGTGGGCACTGCCAGAAGACAGTGTGCTCGACGGTCTCGGCAAGCCTTCGCAAAAAGCTTTTCTGGCGCAATGGTCGCTGCGCTCGCTCGCCGATTATCGAAAGGCGCAGGCGCAAAGGCAGGACTATCAGGCAACGATCGACGCCGCACGGTGGTTCGCCGGGCAACTGAACGTGCGGGCGGATATCGCCGGCGCCGCCGCGGAAACCGTCATCCGAAGCGCGCTGCTGGCGCTGCTGACCAAGAGCAAGGCGCCGATGTTGCCGAACGGCGGCGATTTCCTGAACCTCCTGGCGGCAATTCGGAAAAAGGGCGTGCCGGCCAAAAGCCTCAAACACTTGCACGACAGGCTCGACACCGCGCCGGCGGGGTGTCGGCGCATCGCCATCGCGGTGCTGAGCGATATGCAAACCAGGGACTTGCCGCGCATTCTCGACACCACCCGGCCCATCAACCTTTTAACTCCCGAGATCCAGCCTCTGTACTTCGTGCGCGAATTCGGGCCGGAGGACGCCAGCCAGTTCGACATCGCCGCATCGGCGGAGTGGCGAAAGATCACCGGCGGCAAGAGTGACGACGCGTCCTTGCTGACGGTGTTTGTCTGTCTCGCCGCCGATCTGCCGCCAAAACCGTCGCTCAGCAAGGCGGCGGCGCGCGCCCTGATCCGCAAGGTTCGCGCCAACGGTTTCCAGTGCCCGCCGGTGCTGGCTTTCCTGCGCGAATCCGCGCCCTTCCAGATGCGGGACGACCTCGAAACCCTGTGGCTGGAATTCTTCCCCGAGGCGGAAACGTATTTGCTCGACGAATCGGATAGCACGCTCAACGAGGCGCTCGTTTATTTGAACGACAACTGCGTCATCGTGTAACACACATCGACACCGTTATCCGGGTCCGCGTGTTCCGGCCACCCGATGCGCGCACGGCGGCGTTTCAAAATGTCACGAGACGGGTGTTCGCCGCCGACAAGCGGTCGCTGACGACGACGAAAAAAGATTGGTAGAAGTGCATGCGACACCCTTCGGATGTGGTCCGGAAGGCATCGCCGGAAATCTTGACGAGCTTGGCGTCGGTCAAGGCGAAGATGTCGGCCACGCGCTTCGGCAAGGTTTTGCAGATCACCGCCATCTCGCCGAAACATTCGCCGACGTTCAGCACGTCCAGCATCTTGCCGTTCTTGAGCACTTTCAGTTCACCGGCGGTCAGAAAATAGAAACAATCGCCCAGCTTGCCGTCCTGGATGACATTTTCGCCGGCGGCAACGCCAATCCACTCGGAAACGCGTACCACTTCCCAAATCTCGGCATCGGTAAAATCGTCGAAGAAGGGAAAAGCACGTAGCGTTTCGAATTTTTCGAAGTCGGCGATCTTGCTGGCGGGCACATTGATGCGCCGGTCGCCGAAGGCTTTTGCCAGATCGGTGCCAAATTCGGACCAGTTTCGATAGCGCTTGTTGATCTTCTTGCTCATCGCCTTGGCGACGATGGCATCGAGCGACGGCGGGAGATCGCAACGCAAGGTCGACGGTTTGCGAGGCTCGGTGTTCACGATCTGATAGATCATCTCGTAACTGTTGCGTCCCTGGAAAGGGAGTTGCCCGGTCAGCAACTGGTACATCACCACCCCGAGGGAATAGATGTCGGTGCGATGATCCAGGGTCATTTCCTTTACCTGCTGCGGCGACATGTAAGCGGGTGAGCCGACGCCAAGCACCAGGGTGCGGTCGGGCGAGCCGATGATCGCGGCGCCGAAATCGGAGAGTTTGATGTCGCCCTTTTCCGCATCGGGGTCGACCAGCAGGATGTTCGCCGGTTTGATGTCGCGATGGATGATGCTGGCGCGGACGGCGAAATCGAGCGCGCGCGTGCATTTGAAAATGATTTCGACCACCCGCTCGACCGACAGCAGCTTGTCCGGCGTGCATACGTTTTCCAGCGTGCCGCCGGCCACATACTCCATGACGATGTAGCATAACTGCTCTTCGACGACGGCATCGTAGGTTTGCACGATGTGCGGATGCTGCAGTTTTCCGACCAATGCCGCCTCGTTGAGGAACAGATGCTTGTACATCCGCCCTCGCTGCGAGTCTTTCAGAATGCCGGGAAAGGCAACCTTGACGGCAACCTCGCGCTGCGTGAAGGGGTCGCGGCCAAGGTAAACGGTGGCGGTGGCGCCGCGTCCAATTTGACGGATCAGTTCGTATTTTCCGATCTTGTCCACGCGCGTATTGCCTATTGTCACCCGGTTGCCGGTGGCGCCCGGCGAGCGCGCGCACGCGAAACCGCCGCTAGTACCTGCGTCGGCGCGGTGCCGCCGAAATGATTGCGCGCGGCCAGCGAGCCGTCGATCGTCAGGACAGCGAACACATCGTCCTCGACCAAAGCCGAAAATCGTCGCAATTCGCTCAGTGGCAACCGCGCCAGGTCGACGCCAAGTTCCTCGGCGCGGCGCACCGCCAGGCCGACGGCTTCGTGCGCGTCGCGGAACGGCAAACCCTTGCGGGTCAGGTAATCGGCCAGATCGGTGGCGGTGGCGAAGCCTTGTCGCAAGGCCTCGCGCATCCGTTCGGGGTTGCAGGCGATGCCAGGAATCATCTCGGCGAAAATGCGCAAGGTGTCGCTGACCGTATCGACGGCGTCGAAAAGCGGTTCCTTGTCTTCCTGGTTGTCCTTGTTGTAGGCCAGCGGCTGTCCTTTCATCAGGGTCAGCAAGGCCAGCAAGTGTCCGTAGACCCGCCCGGTTTTACCACGAGCCAGTTCGGGCACATCAGGGTTTTTCTTCTGCGGCATGATCGAACTGCCGGTGCAGAAGCGATCGGCAATCCGGATGAAACCGAAGCGCGGGTTCATCCACAACACCAGTTCCTCGGAAAGACGCGAGAAATGCATCATCGTCAGCGCGCTGGCAGCGCAGAATTCGATGGCGAAGTCGCGGTCCGAAACGGCGTCCAACGAGTTTTCGCAAACGCCCTCGAACCCCAGCAGTTCCGCCACCAGATGGCGGTCGATCGGGTACGTGGTTCCAGCCAGCGCGGCGGCGCCGAGCGGTAAACGGTTGGTGCGGCGGCGGCAATCAGCGAAGCGTTCGGCGTCGCGCCGCGCCATTTCGCAATAGGCCAGCAGGTGATGGCCGAAAGTAACCGGTTGTGCCACCTGCAAATGCGTGCATCCCGGCAACGGCGTCGCCGCTTCTTTCTCGGCCAGATCCAGCAGGCGATCCTGAAACGTATCCAGCAGAATCAGGATGTCGTCGATGGCGTCGCGCAGATACAGCCGGATGTCGGTGGCCACCTGGTCGTTGCGCGAGCGTCCGGTATGCAGGCGCTTGCCGGCATCGCCGACCAGCGCGGTCAGGCGCTTTTCGATGTTCAGGTGCACGTCTTCCAGATCGAGCGACCAGACGAAGTCGCCGGTCTCGATTTCACGGGCTACCTGCGCCATGCCGCGTTCGATGTCGGCGAGGTCCTGGCGGCCGATGATACGCTGTTGGGCCAGCATCGTGGCGTGGGCCAGGGAGGCGCGGATATCCTGTCGCCACATCCGCCGATCAAAACCGACCGAGGCGGTGTAGCGCTTGACAAGCTCGGACATCGGCTCGGAAAAACGACCGGCCCACGTGTATTGGGAAGACTCCGATTGACTCATGAAAAACAGGTTCCTAGGCTAGAATCACTCGTAGAACCTTGCTCAGGCGCCACTTCGATCAATGGCAAGTATAAAGCAAAACCATGCGGGCCAATCCCTGCCGGACTTTCGCAATTCCGGTGTCATGTTGCGTGCCTTGTTGGGCGTTAACCTGCTGGCGCTGGCGGCGGCGCTGGTGCAAAGCGACGGCGTCGGCGATAGCCTGCAACGCTACATCGACATGGCGCCACGGGTGCAGCCGCTGCTGCTGCTCAATCTGGCGCTGCTGGCCCTCGTCGGCAAATCGTTGGCCCGTTTGCCGCCGTGGGTCGCGCGCGCGCTGGTCGTACTGCTGGCCGGCGCTTCCGCGGTCGTTCTCGGCGAAATCTGGCAGCGGCTGTTATTTGCCGACGGAGGTCCGCAAAGCCTGACTCGCGCCGGCCTGCTCGGCGCCATGGCCGCCGGCCTGATGCTTGCCTACTTCGTTCTGCGCGCCGACGCGCTGTCGCCGGCCCTGGTGGAAGCCCGCCTGCAGGCCCTGACCGCGCGCATTCGGCCGCATTTCCTGTTCAACAGCCTCAACGCCGTGTTGTCGCTCATCCGCGCCGATCCCCGGCGGGCGGAAACGGCGCTCGAAGAGTTGGCCGATCTGTTTCGTGCCCTGATGCGCGATCATCGCGAACTGGTGCCGTTATCGGAAGAGTTGGCCCTGTGCCGGCAGTATCTGGACCTCGAAAAATTGCGCCTTGCCGAGCGACTCGACGTGCGCTGGGAAATCGCCGACTTGCCTTCCGACCTGAAAGTGCCGCCGCTGCTGGTGCAGCCCTTGCTGGAAAACGCCATTTATCACGGCGTCGAACCGTCAACGACCATCGGCACCATCCGTATCCGCCTGACGCGCCGGGGCGACGATTTACATATCGATCTGACCAACCCGTGTTGCGGCGAATCCAGAAAACAGCACGGCAATCACATGGCGCTCGACAATATCCGCGAGCGCCTGACGCTGTATTACGATCTGGAAGCGCGCATCGAGAACGGCGCGGTGACGCTCGCCGACGGCCGGCGCGAATACCGGGTCCGCATCGTTTTGCCCTGCCGCACGCCTCCGCCAGCATGAGCCAACCACCCGCCGCGCTCTCGATTCTTCTCGTCGACGACGAGGCGCCGGCGCGCGCCCGCTTGCGCGACTTGTTGGCCGACATCGCGCCGGAACTGCCCAACGACATCGTCGCCGAGGCCGAAAACGGGGCGCAGGCCCTGGCGTTGCTCGCCCAGCGGCCGGTCGACGTGGCGCTGGTCGACATCCGCATGCCGATCATGGACGGTATCGAACTGGCCCGCCATCTGGCGCGGCTGTGTCCGCCACCGATCGTGGTATTCGTGACCGCCTACGACGCCTACGCGGTGCAAGCCTTCGATCTCAACGCCGTCGACTATCTGCTCAAACCGGTGCGTGCGCAGCGCCTGCTGCTGGCGCTGCGCAAGGTCGTCGCCAACCGTCCGGCGGCGACGGAAACCCATGCGCTTCTGCCGCGAACGGCCGCGCGCAGTCATCTCTCCTGCCACGAACGCGGCCGTCTGCTGTTGGTTCCGGTCAAGGAGATCGTCTATCTCAAGGCCGATCGCAAATACGTCACCGCACGCACTCGCGACCGCGAATACTTGCTCGATGAATCGCTGACGCAACTTGAAGTCGAATTCGGCACGATGTTCATCCGCCTGCACCGCGGCATTCTCGCGGCCAGGGACGCGATCTGCGGCTTCGAGAAGAGCGCGTCCGACGACGCCGAGACGCAATGGCAGACCATCCTGCAGGACATTCCCGAGCGTTTGCCGGTCAGTCGCCGGCAATGGCCTTTGCTCAAGTCCTACGCGCGTCAGTCCGGCAACTGAAGCCGGCCGCTGCCCGGCGGGATGTTCAAGGCCAATTCGCCTTGTCGCGGCGCGGTGTGGCCGACCATGGCGGGCGGCGGCGATAGCGCGCTGACACGAACGCCGAGCAACCGCAACTTGCGGTCCAGCGGGATGCGACGCAGGCAGTCGCCGGCGGCACGTCGAATCGCTTGCGGATCGGCGGTGGCGGTGGCAAGGGTCAAATCGCGGGTCACCGTCTCGAAGTCGGAAAAGCGCAGCTTGACGCCAATGGTGCGGCCGAGGCAGCCCTTGCGCCGCAGGTCGTCGGCGACGCGCGCGCAGAGGTCGATGAAAATACCGCGCAAGGCCAGCCGATCATCGCGCGGGTGCAGATCGCGCTCGAAAGTCGTTTCACGGCTGATCGATTTCGGCTCGGCGTCGGTGATCACTGGCCGTGTGTCGATGCCGTGCGCGGCGTCGCGCAGCCAGGCGCCGTAACCGGGGCCGAAGTGTTGCCGCAGGCGTTGCGGGGCGGTGGCCGCCAGATCGCCGATCGTCGCGATGCCCAGTGCGGCCAGCTTTGCGCCGGCCTTGGGTCCGATGCCGTTGATCTTGCGCACCGGCAGCGGCCAAATGCGGGTGGCCAGATCGCCGTCGGCAAGCAGCGTCATGCCATCGGGTTTGTCGAGGTCGGAGCCGATTTTCGCCAGCAACTTGTTGGCGGCAACGCCGATCGAGCATGACAGGCCGGTGGCTTGCCGCACCGCGTCCTTGAGGCGCCGCGCCAGCGTCGCGCTGTCGTCCGGCAGCGCGCTGAGATCGATATGGATTTCGTCGATGCCCCGATCCTCGATCACCGGCGCGATCTCCGCCACGGCGGCCTTGAACAGTCGCGAATAGTGGCGGTAGGCGACGAAATCGACCGGAAGCAAAATCGCGTTCGGCGCCAGGCGCGCCGCTTTCATGATCCCCATTCCGGAACAGACGCCAAGCGCCCGCGCCTCGTAGGTGGCGGTGGTGAGCACGCCGCGCCCGGCATAGTCGCGCAGACGGGCGAAACGGTGCGTGCCGTCGTCGCTCGTCGAGGGCCGTTCGCCGCGTCCGCCGATCGCCACGGGCTGGCCGCGCAACGCCGGGTAACGCAGCAGTTCGACTGAAGCGTAGAAGGCGTCCATGTCGAGATGGGCGATGCGGCGCGGCGGTGCGTTCATCGTCGCCTGCAAACGGGCGCGCTCAGTACAGCAGAAACTCGCGGCGCGTCTCTTCCCAGGCGGCTTCGTCGGCACCTGCCAGCGCGTCCAGGTCGGCGGGTGTCGCCGTCGGATCGTCCACCCATTCGCGCAGCAAGGGCGAGCCATTGATCAGGTCGATGGCCCGGCGGTCGAATTCGTACTCGTAGGCGAAATCGCGCCACAGCGGATAGTCCGGCTGAATTTGTCGCAAGGCCTTGAAGGCCAGGCTTTGCAGACGCCAGGGGCGAAACGCGGTGTGCCGGTAGCCGGGGTCGTCGACATGAATCTGCACGCCATGACAGAGCGTGCCGGCGTGTTTGTGGAAGGTCGGTTCGAACCAGCACTCGCGCAGACGGCAGCCTTGCAGCCAATGCGGGGCCAGCGCCACCATACGAGCCAGAATCCGCCGGGCATCGATGTCCGGGGCACCGAAAATCTCCAGAGGACGCGTGGTGCCGCGCCCTTCGGAAAGCGTGCAGCCTTCGAGCAATACAGTACCGGCGTAGCAGCGCGCCATGGCCAGGTTGGCGGCATTCGGGCTGGGATTGACCCAGCTGCGTTCGCCGAGGGGCCAGCCGTGGCCCGGCGCCGCGTCCGCTTGCCAGCCACGCATGCGGAGCACGGTGCAATCGACATTCAGGTTCAATGTGGCGACGAACCAGCGCGCCAGTTCGCCCATCGTCAAGCCGTGACGCATCGGCAGCGGCCCGGCGCCGACGAAGCTCTCCCACCCGGCTCGCAACCGCAGGCCCTCGACCGGCCGACCGGCCGGGTTCGGGCGGTCGAGAATCCACACCGCCTTGCCGTGGGCGGCGGCGGCTTCGAGCAGGTAGCGCAAGGTGGTGATGAAGGTGTAAATCCGGCAGCCCAAATCCTGCAAATCGACCAGCAAGACATCGAAAGTCGCCATCATGACCACCGTCGGACGCCGCACCGCGCCGTAAAGGCTGAATACCGGAATGCCATGCACCGGATCGAGAAAGTCCGGCGACTCGATCATGTTGTCCTGCTTGTCGCCGCGCAGGCCGTGCTGCGGACCGAAGGCGGCGGTGATCCTCAGGTCGGGCAGCGCGGCCAGGGCATCGAGCGCGTGCGTCAATTGAGCGGTGACCGACGCCGGATGGGCGACCAGGGCCAGACGGCGGCCGTGCAGCGGTTTGCGCAAAACGGGGTCGCCGAGCAGTCGATCGAGTCCGAACTCAAGGAGGGGCATCGAGGATTCCTTCAGACGGCGGACGACGACGTCAACGGCAAGACAAAACCGTCGCGATGGTGGAAATCGGGCCGCGCCGCCGGGTGGCGCAACGCCCAGTAGCTGTGACATCCGTCGACGAGGTCGGCGGCTTCGACGACCGCGGCCACGGCCAAAAGCAAAGTCCCTTCCGTCGGTGTCGGTAGCGCGGCGGCGGCGATGCGCGCCTCCAGTTCCAGCCGTCCGGCAGACAGCCGGGCGACGATGCGCGGCGCCGCGACCTGGGCAAGCGCCTCCTCCAGCGCCGGGTCGCGCTCCCGGTAGTCGGAGAACGCGTAAGCCGCCCATTGGCCGGAAGGCGAAAAATTGAACTCGCGATACGCCGCGTGCCCGGTCGCGCCGACGAACACTTCGAAACAGGTGTGTTCCCAAAGGCCGTCCACACGTTCCGGCGCGCGCGGTTCGGGAATCCGCAGCCGGACCATGTCGCCACGCAGGCAATACGCCAGTTCCAGATCGCCGGCGGCGTTCAGCGCGGCGCGCGCGTCGAGCGCGCGCACCACCGGCGCGGGAGTGGCGGGGTGGCAGTGCAGAGTCAACGAGAAGTCGGTTGGAAACATGCGGGGACGCAGGAGGAGGAAAGCGAAAGGCGCATTTTAGCGTCTTCGGCAGACGGACGACGGTGATACCGGTCGCAGAAATTCGCCGCCATGGAAAATTGCGGCGAACGACCGGCCAGACGACTGGTTATTGCGCCGCAAGTCTGTAGAATACCGCCCGGGCCTGTAGCTCAGTCGGTCAGAGCAGAGGACTTCGCGAAATCAACCTCGGCGGCTTTCGCCGCTTGGTCGATTTCATGGGTTGCCCGCCGGTAGCGTCGCAATGTCGCGATGTTGTACTGGCGGCGGGTAGAACTGGTCAAAATCGGTGAACGCTAACTCTCTCCCAAGGGACACGCCAATACCGAGCCAAGCCCCGTCGTCGCGCGGGGAAGGTGTAGAGACTAGACGGCCAGCCTGTAACGGGAAGGTATAGTCCAGACCACAAACCCGAAAGGGGCGGTGAAAGCCGTAGTGGCACGCATAATCCTTTGGTCCAGGGTTCAAGTCCCTGCGGGCCCACCACTATTAAAAAACCAACCGTTCTTGGTTGGTTTTTTTTTACCTGTTTCCCTGGTGTTGGCGCGGTTTCCGGGCATGGCACGCGAGTGCAACCCCTGCGAAGGCGGCGTTTTCGCCGCCGCCTCTCTGTTCTCCGTATTCTCTAGTGGTCACGCAAGCGTTCTCGAGGTCACTTTCCTTTGCTGGTGAGGGTTTAGCGTGAAAGACGTGGTGTTCGGGACGATCGCGCGCCTGACCGGAGAAGGGCATGCAGGGAATACTTGAGGGGATCAGGCGTTGGCTGGTGAAATGAAGCCGAACGTGGTCAGTGCCTTGATCCAGCGAGGGGCGTTGCGTTGAACGGAGAGCGCTTCATGGTCGGTGGCGGAATCCCGGTAATGTTCGCGCCGCTTGATCGTGGGGCAGTGGCCCGG